>DATKMW010000146.1:0-11508 GCA_035541675.1 Anaeromyxobacter sp.
GCCACCTCCCGCCCTGCCCCCTCGCTGCCGGTCAGGGTCACCGCCGCCACCCGCGGGTCGTCGACGAGTCGCCCCACCCGGTCGGCCCCCACCAGCAGCGCCTGGAAGACGCCGTCGGGAAAACCGGCCATCCGCAAGACCTCCTCGATCGCCTGGGCGCACAGGGGGACGCTGGAGGCGTGCTGGAGGAGGGCCACGTTCCCGGCCATCACCGCCGGCGCGGCGAAGCGGAACACCTGCCAGAAGGGGAAGTTCCAGGGCATCACCGCCAGCACCGGCCCGAGCGGCAGGTAGCGCCGGTAGGAGAGGGCCGCGCCGGCCTCCACCGGCTCGTCGGCCAGGAACCGCTCGGCGTTCTCGGCGTGGTAGCGGCAGCCCCGGGCGCTCTTCTCGGCCTCGGCGATGGCCGAGGACAGGGTCTTCCCCATCTCCTGGGTCATGAGGCGACCGACGCGCTCCTTGCCCGCCTCGAGCACCTCCGCGGCCCGGGCCAGGCGGCGCTCCACCTCGGCCTCCGGGTGCGCCTCGGTCTGGGCGAACACCTCGCCGGTGGTGGGGTTCACCGAGGAGAGGAACGGCATGGCACCCTCCTTCGCGCATCGCGCGGTCGACTCGTGGTGAGCCCAAGGCGGGGCGCGGCGATGGTGCACGGGCACAGCAGGCCCGGTCCATTTTCCCCTCGCCGGCCGGGCCGGCGCGGGGCAAAGTCGGGTTGGAGCCGTCCGCGTGCCCACACATTTCCTCCGCCCCGCCGCCGCCCTCGGCCTCGCTCTCGCCGCCATCGCCGGGCCGGCGCGCGCCGACGGTCCCGGCCTCTCCCCCTTCGTCGACCTCGAGACCGGCGCCGTGTGGACCGGACGCCACGACGTGCGGGCGCCGGACCAGGGCACCGCCTTCTCGCTGGCCGGCGGCGGCGACTTCCAGGCCGCCGCCACCCCCTTCGTCCGCATCGCGGGCGGCGCCGAGCTTGACCGGCACACGTTCCTGATCTCCTTCGCGCCCCTCCGGCTCGACGGCGACGGCGCCTCGGGGGCGGCGCTGCAGTTCCGCGGCGTCCCATTCACGGCCGACGGCGGCGCGTCCTACCGCTACCGGCTCGACACCTACCGGCTCGCCTATCGCTATGCGGTGGTGGAGCGCCCCTCGCTGACCCTGGCCCTGGGCGCCGGCGCGCTTCTCCGCGACGCCGAGCTGCGCCTGTCCCAGCCCGGCCAGACCGCCGTCGCGCGCGACCTCGGCCTCCTCCCCATCGCCTCGGCGCGGCTGGCCTGGCGCTTCGCCGGAGACTTCGGGCTGGCGCTCGACGGCGATGCCGGCGCCGCGGCCGGCCGCCGATCCGAGGACGTCTCGCTGGCGCTGGAGTTCCAGAGCGGCGAGCTGACCTTCCGCGCCGGCTACCGCCTCTTGGAGGGCGGCATCGACGCCGCCCGATTCCGGGACCTGTTGCTCATGCACTACCTCCTGGCGGGAGTCTCGTACCGGTTCTAGGGCGGTCCGATCGCCTGCCGGTCCCTATCGGCTCCGCCGGAGCCTCTGCCACACGTACCAGACCAGGAACACCACCAGCACCGGCTCGAGCAGCCGGGGCCGGCGGGCGACGACGGCGATCACCGCGGCGATGAGGAAGGCGAGGGGCCAGCTGATGCGGAGCATGCGCCGGCGATCCTACCCCGCCCGCGCGCCTCGTGGTCGAGGAGCCAGCGCTTGCGCCCGACGCCGAAGGCGTAGCCGGTGAGCGCGCCCCCGGTCCCCACCGCCCGGTGGCAGGGGACGAGGAGCGCCACCGGGTTGCGGGCGCAGGCCCCGCCCACCGCCCGCGCCGCCCCGGGCCGGCCCAGCGCCCGGGCCAGCTCGCCGTAGCTCCGCACCTTCCCCGGGGGGATCCGGCGCAGCTCCCGCCAGACCGCGCGCTGGAAGGGCGTCCCGCCGCCATCCACGGACAGGCCGTCGAGTGCCCCCGCCTCGCCCTCGAAGTAGGCGCGGACCCGTGCCGCCAGGGCGCGGGCCGCGGGGTCGGCGGGCGGCGGCGCGTCCGGGCCGCGCCGGAAGGCGGCCCGGCTCACCTTCCCGCCCCTCATCACCAGCGCCAGGGGACCGAGGGGGGTGTCGACGGTGAAGCGGAGCTCCTGGGGTTCTCTCATGGCGAGAGGCTAGGCGCCGGCGGCGCGGCGCGCTGGCCGCTTCCGGACGCGACCTTCCCGGCCCCCGGGGCCTGCGCCGCCGCGTCCAGGGCCCAGAGGTGCTGCGCGGCGTAGGCGCGCCAGGGCCTCCACGCCTCGCCGCGGGCCAGGACCTCCCCCTCGCCGGCGGGCGCGCCCGGGGTCCCCAGGGCGCGGCGCAGGCACAGGTCCCCGGCGGGGAAGGCGTCGGGCTCGCCCAGCGCGCGCATGGCCACGACCTGGGCGGTCCAGGGGCCGACGCCGGGAAGGCCGCCCAGGGCATCCAGGGTGGCCTCGAGGCTCGCGCCGACGGCCAGGGCGAGATCGCCGCAGGCCACGCGAGCGGCCAGCCCGGTGAGCGCCCGCGCCCGCGCCTCCGGGAGCGGGAGCGCGGCGGGGTCGGCCGCGGCCAACGCGGCCGGGCCAGGGAAGAGGTAGGTGAGCCCCTCGCCGGCCGGGGGATCCAGCCTCGCCCCGAGCAAGGCGACCAGCCTGCCGGCCAGCCGGGCGGCGGCGGCGACCGAGACCTGCTGACCGACCACCGCCCGGACCAGCCCCTCGAACGGCTCCCAGGCCCCCGGCACGCGCAGGCCGGGGCGGGCGCGGATGGCCGGGCCGAGCAAAGGGTCGCGCCGCAGCACCCTGGCCACGGCCTCGGGGTCGGCGTCCAGGTCGAAGACCCGCCGGACCCGGGTGGCGACCTCGAGCAGCGCCGACGGCCGCGGAGGGTCGAGCCGGGCGCACAGCGCCGCCCCCTCGGCGGTCCGCACCTCGAGCACCGCCGGCCCCTCGGGCGTGGCCACCGTCCGCAGGTAGCGGTCGTCCTCGACGCGCTCCACCCCGGGCACCGCCCGGGCCCGCAGGAAGCCCAGGAGGGCCTGCCAGTCGAGCGGCGGACGGTAGGGGAGGCTCACCCGCAGCCCCGCCCCCGGCTCCCCGCGCCGGCGGATCCGGAGCGCGCCGGGAGGCTGGCCGAAGGCGGTGCGCACGGCCTCGTTGAAGCGACGGATGGATCCGAAGCCTGCCGCGAACGCCACCTCGGCCATGCCGAGGTCGGTGTCGTCGAGGAGCCGGCGGGCGAAATGGACGCGGCGCGCGCGGGCCACGGCCCCGGGAGCGACCCCCAGGTGCACCTGGAACAGGCGGGTCAGGTGGCGGCTGCCGACGCCCAGCCGGGCGGACAGCGCCGACAGCGAGGCGCCGTCCAGCGCGCCCGCGCCGATGAGCCGGAGGGCCCGGGCCACGGTGGCCGAGGTGCCTGCCGAGGCCGGCTGGCCGGGGGCGACCTCGGGACGGCAGCGCAGGCAGGCCCGGAAGCCGGCCGCCTGCGCCGCGGCGGCGTGGGGGAAGAAGCGGACGTTGGCCCTGCGCGGCAGGCGCGCCGGGCAGCCGGGCCGGCAGTAGACCCCCGTGGACAGGACCGCAGCCACGAACCGCCCCTCGAAGCGCCGGTCCCTGGAGGCCATCGCCTCCCAGCAGCGGTTCTCGTCGAGCAGCATGCGGGGACGGATAGCGCCTCGATCGGACAGGGGCTGGCGGTTTTCGGACCTCGCAGGAGTGCACCGGCCCCGCCCGGCCCCCCTCGGGCCGTGACCACCCCGCGGCTCCGCGGCCGTTCCCGGGGATGGCCGCAGGGCGGGGCGTCCCGGTGCCGGCGCGCCGGCTAGCGATTCACCGTCGCCATCCCCTGCGGTGGGTAGCGGTCGCCGGCGAACGCTCCCCTGGGCGCCACCTCGTCGATCCGGGCCAGATCCTCCTTGCCGAGGACCACGGCCGCGGCGGCGACGTTCTCCTCGAGGTGCTTGCGGGTGGTGGTGCCGGGGATGGGAGCGATGTCCTTCCCCTGCGCCAGTACCCAGGCCAGCGCCAGCTGGGAGGGCAGGATCCCCTTCTCCCGCGCCATGGCTTGGACCCGGTCGACCAGGGCCAGGTTCCTCTGGAAGTTCTCGCCCTGGAACCGCGGCGAGCCGCGCCGGAAGTCGCCCTCGGGCAGGTCGGACGGCATGCGGAAGCGTCCGGTGAGGAAGCCGCGCCCCAGCGGGCTGTAGGGCACGAAGCCGATGCCCAGCTCGCGGAGGGTGGGGAGGATCTCGTCCTCGGGGTCCCGGCTCCACAGCGAGTACTCGGTCTGCAGGGCCGAGATGGGGTGCACCTTGTGCGCGCGCCGGATGGTCGCCGGCGCGGCCTCGGACATTCCCAGCCAGCGCACCTTTCCGGCCTGGACCAGCTCGGCCATGGCGCCCACCGTCTCCTCGATGGGCACGGTGGCGTCCACCCGGTGCTGATAGTAGAGGTCGATGCGGTCCACGCCCAGCCGGCGGAGCGAGGCGTCGCAGGCCTTGCGGACGTACTCCGGCCGCCCGTTGATCCCCACCCGCGTGCCGTCCGGCGCGCGCTCGTTCCCGAACTTGGTGGCCAGCACCACTCGGTCGCGAAGCCCGCGCAGCGCCCGGCCCACCAGCTCCTCGTTCTTGAACGGTCCGTACATGTCGGCGGTGTCGAGGAAGGTGGCGCCGAGCTCCACGGCCCGGCGGATGGTGGCGACCGATTCCGCCTCGTCGGCCGCCCCGTAGAACTCGCTCATGCCCATGCAGCCCAGCCCCACGGCCGCGACCTTCAGACCCTGCCTGCCCAGCGCGCGCTGTTCCATGGGGCGACATTGTAGCCGTCGCTCGCACCAGGTGCCCTCCGTTCTCGGGCCCGCCCGGAGGGCGTAAGCTCCATACGGGATGGGGAAGGGAACCGCCAGGATGGGAGCGACCGCGCTGGACGCGAGCGGCCCGCCCCCGACCGAGGTCCACGACGGCACGCTCCCTCCCGGTGCGCTGCTCGACGGCCGGTACCGGATCATCGCGCTCCTGGGCACGGGCGGCATGGGCTCGGTCTACCGCGCCGAGCACGAGGCCATCGGGCGGGCGGTGGCGGTGAAGGTGCTCCACCCCGAGCACTGCAAGAGCCCGGGCGAGCGAGAGCGGTTCCGGCGCGAGGCCCGGGTGGCGGTCCGGCTGCGCTCACCGCACGTGGTGGAGACGCTCGACTTCGGCGAGGACCCGGACGGCCGCCTCTTCCTGGTGATGGAACTGCTCGAGGGAGAGCCGGTGCGGGCCATCCTGGCCCGCGAGGGGCACCTGGCCCCCGAGCGCGTGGTCCGCCTGCTCCGGCAGCTGTTGGCCGGGCTCTCGGCCGCCCACGCCGCCGGCATCGTCCACCGGGACCTGAAGCCCGAGAACCTGTGGGTCGACGGCAGCGGCTCGGGCGAGCGCCTGCGGCTGCTCGACTTCGGGATCGCCAAGTGGACCGGCGCCGCCTCCGGCACCGCCCAGACGCAGGCCGGCCTGGTGGTGGGCACCCCCGAGTACCTGGCCCCGGAGCAGGCGGTGGGTGGCGAGGTGGACCAGCGGGCCGACCTCTACAGCGTGGGCATCCTGGCCTTCGTCCTGCTCACTGGCCGGCATCCCTTCGACACCCACGACGTCCGGGCGCTCCTCGCCGCCCACGCCTATCGCGCCGTCCCCAGCCCCTCCACGCTGGTGCCGGAGCTGGCCGCCTACCCGCGGCTCCTGGAGATGGTGGCCCGGGCCACCGAGAAGGACCGCGAGAGGCGGCCGGGCTCGGCGCGAGAGCTCCTGCTGATCCTGGAGGGCGCCGAGTTCCCGGTCCGGGCGGTGCGGTCCTCCCCGAGCGCAACCCGTCTGGCGCCGCCCCCGCCGCTGGCCGCGGCGCGCGCCAGCCTCCTCGGCATCCCCGCCGCGACCATGCCCGACGTGGTGAACCTCACCCTGGTGCGGGTGCAGATCGCTCGCTGGGACTCCTGGGCCCCGGCTACCTCGGGAGAGTTCCGCGCCCGACACCTCTGCGCGCACGACGCGCTGGTCCTCCCCGTGGTGCGGGCCTTTGCCGGCCACCGCCTCGGCGCGCTGGAGGGAGGCTCGCTCTTCGCCTTCCGGTCCCCGACCGACGCGGTGCACTGCGCCGCCGCCCTCCAGGAAGCCTGCGCCGGTGTCCGGGCGCCGGCCGCGGAGGTGGAGCGGCTCGAGCTGCAGGTCGGGGTCCACCAGGGTGAGGTCCACCTGGCCCGCCGGGGCGCCAGCGGAGCCCCGCTGGCCACGGCCCGGGCGCTGGCCGAGGGCGCCCCCGTCGGCGAGGTCCGGCTCACCCGCGGCGTCTACCTCACCATGAGCCGCAGCGAGGCACAGATCGAGGAGCTGGGCGCGCGCTCCCTGGCGGGTCTCTCCGAGCCGGTCCCGGTCTACCGCCTGGTCCGCGCGCCGGCCCGGGAGGCGGGCAGCATCGGCAGGGGCAGGCGGCTGCGGGCCTGGCGCCGCGCCCTGCCGGCGCTGGCCACCGCCCTCACCTCCATCCAGGTGGCGGGCGAGACCGAGGGGCGCCTGGCCGCCGCCGGGCGGGTGGTCCTCACCGGCGCGGCCCTCCTCGCCCTGGGCCTCCTGGAGCGGGCGGCCGGGGGGCTGCACGCCGCCCTCTACCGCGCCCACCGCACCCTGCGCCCGGGTCGGGCGCGCCCGCGCCAGCTCGACCAGGCGCTGTCCGGGCTGGAGCGGCTCCGCCGCGTCACCGCCCTGCCTGCCCCGACCCTGGCCCTGGCCCTGCGCCGCCCCTCGCGCCGGGCTTGACCCGGCGCGGGCCGCCCGCCGGCCGCTCACCTCCGGTGGCTGGGGTGGAGCCCCTCCAGCCCCTCGCGCGCCACGTCGCCCGCGCCGCATGGCTCGGCCTCGGGCAGGAAGCCCAGCAGCCCGGTGGGCGGCTCGGCGCGGGCCAGCAGCTCCAGCAGGGGCCGCGCCTGCTCGGCCCCGGAGTCGGCCAGCGCCCGCGCCACCAGGAGCCGGCGGTGGCAGGCGGGCGAGCGCACCTCGGCCTCGAGCGACGCCGCGGCCTCGGCGCTCCCGCGGGCCAGGGCCCGCGCCCAGAGCGCGTAGGCCACCTCCAGCCGCCCGCCGGTCTCGGACTCGGCGCGGGCCTCCTCGAGCCGCCCCCGGAGGAAGAGCACCGAGGGCGCCTCCTCGCCCTGCCGGGCCGCCCGCGCCTCGATGGCGGCGAGAGCCTCGGCGAAGCGCCCCTCGGCGATGAGCCGCTGGGGCCGCCCGTTCCAGTAGACCCAGGCGCCGGCGGCCCCGCCCGCCAGCAGCACCACGAGGGCGACCGCCAGGAGCCACGCGGCGGCGCTGTCCCTCGCCCCGGCCAGCGCCCGCCAGATGAGCCACTCGCTCCGCCGCACAGTCCGCTCCAGGCGCGCCGGCTCCGGCGGCCTCAGCCCGCTGATCCGGGCCAGGGCGTGGCCGCCGTAGGGAGGCTCGTCCAGGCCGCTCCCGGCCCGGCCCACCCGGAACAGTCGCAAGGGCTCGACGAAGCCCTTGAGCGTGCGGAGCCCCACCTCCTCGACGGGGATCTCGCCGGGGTCGGCCACCAGCCGGACCGCCTCGGTGAACCAGATCTCCCCCGCCTCCGCCTCCGCCTCCACCCGGGCGGCCAGGTTCACCGCCTCGCCGTACACGTCGCTGGGGTGCTGGGGCCGGCCCACCAGGCGGACCTCTCCCAGGGACACCACCACCCGCACCTCGATGCGCCGCGACTCGGCCGCGCGCCGGTTGTAGTCCCAGAGCCGATCCTGGAGCGCCATGGCGCAGAGGAGCGCGGCCGTGGGCGAGCCGAACAGGACCAGGTAGGCCTCGCCGATGGTCTTCACCCGACCGCCGCCGAAGGCGCGCACCACCGGGAGGAGGAGCGCGTCCTGCAAGGCGAGCATGCGGGCGTTCTCCGCCCGCGACTGCCGGCTGGTCGCGGCGGTGAAGCCCTTCATGTCGGTGAGCATCACCGCCAGGTTCTCGGTGCGCATCCCGGTCCGGGATCGCACGCTGGACGCAGGGGGTCAAGCGGGCGGCGTGCCAGCGCGAGCCCGTGCTCCCGGCGCCGGTCTCGCCTACACTCGGGCGCCATGAGCCCGACGCCCGCCCCCCTGCCCCGCTTCGCCCCGCGCCGCCCGCTGGGCCGCACCGGGTTCCCCGTCACCCGCGTCGGCGCCGGCGACTTGGCCGACCGGAGCGTGCCCCGGGATCGCTGCGTGGCCCTGCTGCGGCGCGCGCTCGACGCGGGGATCAACCTCGTCGATACCGCCCCGAGCTACGAGGACGGTTACTCGGAGGAGATCGTCGGCGAGGCGCTCCGGGGTCGACGCCAGGGGGTGTTCGTGGTCGACAAGGTCGACCACCTGGACCGGCCGGTGGCCCCGCAGGTCGCGGGCAGCCTGGAGCGGCTGGACCTTCCCGCTGTCGACCTGCTCGCCTTCCACGCCGTCCCCGACCTGGCCGCCTTCGGGCGCCTGGCCGCCCCCGGCGGCGGCCTGGCCGAGCTGGGCGAGGAGATCGCCCGAGGGCGGGCGCGCTTCCGCGGCCTCTCCAGCCACCACCCCGACGTGCTGGCCGCGGCGCTCGAGAGCGGGCTGTGCGACGTTCTCCTCTTCGCCGTCGGGCCATTCTGCCACCCGCGCTACCTCGACGAGATCCTGCCGCGGGCGCGGGCGCTGGGGGTGGGCACCATCTGCTTCAAGACCTTCGGCGCGGGGCAGCTCCTGGGAGACACCGAAGGCTACGGGCGGCCGCTCACGGCGCGGCCGCGGGGCAAGCTGTCCTCGGGGGGGGACGCGGCGTCCGCACCGGCCGGCGGCGCGGCGCTGCGGCACCTCGAGGTCGAGGAGTGCGTCCGCTACACGCTCACCTGCGACCCCGACGTGGCGCTCCTGGGAATGTCGTTCGAGAACGAGCAGGACGCAGCCCTGGCCGCGGCCAGCGCCTTCCGCCCCATGACCGCGGAGGAGCTCCGGCACACCCGCGAGCGCGCCGCCCTGGCCATGCGCGGCAAGGGCAAGGCCTGGTGGAACCCGCCCGGGCCCTGAGCAACGATTTCCGGAACCTGGTCGCGGTCTCGCTCCCGCCTCACCGCGGGCCGCGGCCCTCGCGGGCGAGAACGGCCAGGCAAAGACCCACCTCCTCGAGGTGGCCTGCCACCTTCCCACCCTCCAGGCGTGCAGGCTCGGGCGCCTCCAGGATCTGGTCCGCTTCGCCTTCCTCACCCCCGCAGCGGCGCGATCCCCAGGATCCACGTGGCCAGCCAGGAGAGGAAGGCCAGGGCCAGCGCCAGCAACAACGAGCGGAGGAAGCCCAGCCCGTAGCTGGCCATGATCACGCCCAGCCAGACGAGGAGGTAGAGGAGCCACGGCACCACCAGGTACCAGAGGAACCGGGCCAGGGTGAGGTAGTAGGCGAGGGAGAGCAGCAGCGAGACCAGCACCGCCCGGCCGAAGGTGTTGCGGGGGTTGTCGGGCGAGACCCAAGCCACCGACAGCCAGAGGACGGCTGCCGAGAGCACGAGCCGGGCCAAAAAGGCGAGGAGATGGCTGCGCGGCTGGTCCATGCGGCCTCCCGGGCAGGGAGAGTGTGGCCCGGAACCGGGGCCGGTCGGCCATCCCCTTTGGGCCGAAGGTCCCGGAGGAGGAGGTTCACCCGGAAAGGCCGCGCGGCTATTGTCCCTCCCCGTGAGCAGGGCGCCCTCGACCGCGGCCACCCGGCTCCTGCGCGAGCGGGGGGTGCACTACACCGAGCACCTCTACCGCTACGAGGACCGCGGCGGCACGCGCGTCTCGGCCCGCGAGCTGGGCGTGGACGAGCACGCGGTGGTGAAGACCCTGGTCATGCAGGACGAGGAGGGAGCGCCGCTGCTCGTGCTCATGCACGGCGACCGGGAGGTGTCGGCGAAGGCGTTGGCGCGCCTCCTGGGGGTGAAGTCGGTCGAGGCCTGCCGGCCCGAGGTGGCCAGCCGCCACTCCGGCTACCAGGTGGGCGGCACCAGCCCCTTCGGCACTCGGCGGGCCATGCCCGTCTACATGGAGCGATCCATCGCGGAGCTGCCCCAGATCTACCTGAACGGCGGGTCGCGAGGCTTCCTGGTCGGCCTCGCGCCCGCCGATGTCGTCCGCCTGCTCGAGCCCACGCTGGTGGAAGTGGGCATCTAGCCGGGACCCGGCGGCAGCCGCCGGGCCCCGGTGCGCCTCTCGCGGTCGCCTAGGGCGTGCTGGTCATCTGGCTCAGGTCCTCGAAGTCGAACGTGAGCCCCGACAGCGCGCCCGATCCCCCGTCATCCCGGGTGCTGTCGCAATACGTCCAGGTCTTCCCGTCGAGGCTGATCCGGAACGCGTACCAGTAGGTGCCCGCCGCCGGCAGGGTGATGGTGCCCTCGTAGGTGGCCTGGAGGTCGGTCCCGCCGCCGATCGCGGACGATGCCAGGTAGGGAGCGTCGACCCAGGTCCAGCCGGTCTGGTACTCGGGGTTCACGGTCATGGGACCGAAGCCCACCTGCGCGGTCAGCCCCTGGTAGTCGGCCTCGAGGAAGCCGGGCTGCCAGACCGCACCGTCGATGGTCGTCGTCGTCCCGGCGGTGGCGGAGATGCTGGCGGGAGCAGCCGTGGAGCAGGCGTTCACCTCGTAGGGGAGCCCGGCCTCGTTCCAGGCCTGCCCGTCCCCGACGATCGGGCTGCTGGTGACGAAGCCCGACGTCTGGCTGTAGGCCGCGACCATGGCCAGCTGGTTGATCCCAGTGGCCGCGGTGGTCACCCGGACGGAGTAGGTGCGGTTGATGAGCAGCCCGGGCGCGGGGGTGATCGTGGCGACCGTCCCGCCGCTGCTCATGGCCGGGGTGGCGGCGTTGAAGCCCATGCAGGTGCTGAAGTTGTCCAGCGAGACCTGGATGGCGCCGGTGCAGGCTCCCACGCCCTGCTGCAGGGTGAGCGTCGTCGCATCCATCGGCTGGTCGAAGGTGACGACCACGGTGGTGTCGGCGAGCGCCGAGCCGCCGTCGGCCGGGGTGACGGACACGACGTTGGGCGGCCCGTGGCAGACACCGGCGTTGTCGCAGGCCAGGCCGCTGCCGCAGAGGGCGCCGGCGCCCACCGGGGTCCCGACGCAGGCACCGGTCGCGCAGGCGTAGGCCGTGCACAGGTTGGGGCCGCTGCAGGCCGTGCCGTCCTGCTGGGCGGGGTTGGAGCAGGCCCCGGTGGCGTGGTCGATACAGGTGCCGGCCACGTGGCACTGGTCCTGCGCCGCACAGACGACGCCGACGCAGTGGTCGACCCCGGCGCAGACCCCGCCGGTGCAGACGTCGCCGGTGGTGTTGGGGTTCCCGTCGTCGCAGGTGGTCCCGTCGGCCTTGGCCGGGTTGGAGCAGGCCCCGGTGGCGTGGTCGATGCAGGTGCCGGCCACGTGGCACTGGTCCTGCGCCGCACAGACGACGCCGACGCAGTGGTCGACCCCGGCGCAGACCCCGCCGGTGCAGACATCGCCGG
>DATKMW010000147.1:0-16590 GCA_035541675.1 Anaeromyxobacter sp.
GGTACTCGCCGAGGGAGCGAAGCACGGCGATCTTGTGCGCCCGCGCCGTAGTGCGCTCGCCCTTCGGGACCTTCGACAGTACGAGCCGGAGCGAGATGCGGCGGAGATCGACTCCCCACAGCATGTCAGTCCACCACGCGAGATAGGCGCTTTTCTTCCGGATCCAGTCCGGAGCGAGCTTCAGCACCTCACGCGAGTAGTCGATGAACTCGGTGGCGAGCTTCTTGTCGAGTAGGAGAGGGGGAGGGCCGGCTTCCCCGGGCGCCGCGGCTTTGGCCTGGCGCACGCCGCGTGGCAGGTACGCGGAGGGGTTAGTCTCGAACAGCGCGAACTCGGCGAGCGCCTCTTGCTCCGTGTGGACGTCGGTCTTGCGCAGGTAGTAGTGCCCCGCGCGCCTCGCCTCGATGAAGAAGGTCGGCTGGCCGTGGTCGTCGTAGTGGACGCGCCCGTGGTCCCAACGCGGGCCCCACGCGCTCCGAATGGCCGGCACGGATGAGGGCTGCGGATCGGTTCTCTGGGCCATCGTCACGCCCCTTTTCAGCGTAACGACGTCGTAATTCATCCGATCAAGAAAGAAAACGGGGGATTCCGGGTTCGCCAGAATCCCCCGTGTTTTCAATCAGCTCCCCAGGCTAGACTCGAACTAGCGACCCGGTGATTAACAGTCACCTGCTCTGCCAACTGAGCTACTGGGGAATGGCAGCAGGGTCGGCAAGATAGAGAAGCGGCCGGGTTGCGTCAAGGGGTAGACACGGGTGGCGGACCACCCGCCAGCGTCCCGCCCAGCAGGCGCGCCTTGAGGGCGATCTGCGCGGCGATCAGTCCGGCGAGCTGACCGTCCTCGTACTGGAAGATGGGGTCGGCGTAGACGTCCGGGTAGTCGTGGATGTTGCGGACGTCCTCCTCGGTGAGGCCCGGGTGGATGCGCTGGGCGAGCTCGAGGACCTTGCGTTTCTGGTAGGCGACCAGCTCGTCCAGCACCCCGAGCGCCCGGGAGGCGGTGGCGGGGTCGAGGTCGGCGCGTGCCATCGCCGCGACTCTACACTCCGCCTTCCCTATACTCCAGCGGGTGATCCTGCCCGGCTTCCAGCACCGCCCCGGCGTGCACTGCGGCTCGACCGCGCTGTGCGACGCGCTGCGCGCGCGGGGCCTGGATCTCTCCGAGCCCATGGCCTTCGGGCTGGGAGCGGGTCTCGGGTTCTGGTACCTGGTGGTGCCTACCTTCACGCCCAGTCACCTATTCCAGGGGCGCGGGCCGGGGCTGGAGCGGAACGCCTGTGCGGCGCTGGGCGCCCCGGCCGTGGAGCGAACCGCCGCCGACGCAGCCGGGGCGCTCGCCGGGGTGCGGCAAGCCCTCCAGCGCGGCCTCGCCCCCATCCTCTCCACCGAGCTCTCGCGCCTGCCATACTGGCGGGCGCGCACCCCCTTCGGCGGCCACCGGGTGGTCCTGGCCGGCTTGGACGAGGCGAGAGGGGTGGCCTTCCTGGCCGACACCGACCGCCCCGGCCTCGAGGAGGTGGACCTGGCCGCGCTGGACGAGGCGCGGGCGACCCTGGCTCCGCCCTTCGCCGCCGAGGGACGGCCCTGGTTGGAGGTGGACGCTCCGCCGGTGCCGCGGCCGCTCGCCGATGCGATCGAGGAGGCGCTCCGCCGCCAGGCCCGGGAGATGCTCGTCGACGCCGGCGGCCAGGCAGGGCTCGGGGCGCTGGACCGGTTCGCGGCGGACCTGCCGCGCTGGCCGGATGAGGCCGAGAGCGCCAAGGACCTGTCCCGCTGCCTCCGCTACGCCTACCAGGTGATCGAGGTGCGTGGCACCGGAGGCGGCCTGTTCCGCAGGCTCTACGGGCGTTTCCTGCGCGAGGCCGAGGGGGCGGCGCCGCAGCTCACGCGGCTGCGGCTGGCGGAGCGGATGGAGGGGCTGGCGACGGCCTGGGCCCGGCTCGCCCATGAGCTGAGGCATCTCTCCGACCAGGCGTCTCCGGCGATCCCGCTCGGGGTGGTGGCGCAGGCGCGGGCGCTGGCCGAGGGCGAGCGGAGGTTCTTCGAGGACGTGGCTGCAGCCTTGCCCTGACGGCCGTCACTTGCCCGGCACCCGGCCGGATCCCGCGAGGCCGTCCTCCACCGCGCGCAGGCGGAGCCGCTCCACCGGCTCGCCGTCCAGGAGATGGCGCTCCACGATCTCCGGCACGTCCTCGGGCCGCACCCGGCCGTACCATACGCCCTCCGGGTACACCACCATCGTGGGGCCGTGCGCGCAGGCGTCGAGGCAGCCGGCGCCGTTGGCTCGGACGACGCCCTTCAGCCCGCGGCGGGCCAGCTCGGCCTTGAGCGCCTCGCGGACCGCCTCGCCACCGCGGGCCGCGCAGCAGCCGCGCGGGTCGGCAGGGTCGCGCTCGTTCTCGCAGACGAAGACGTGGTGGCGGAAGCGCATGGGCCTTCTCTACCGCCGCGCCCGCCCGCGCGCCACCCGCGGCGGGTGGGCGGGGGGGGCACGCTCCGCGATCAGCTCCAGCACCTGGGAGAAGCTGGAGAGGGCCAGCGGCCAGCGCCCCTGGGCCTCGTCGGCGACGTGGCGCCGGTTCACCTGCTTGGCGGAGATGACCGACAGCCGCTCTCGGTACTCGGTGGACACGTAGGTGCCGTACTCGGCCCAGACCCCGGTCACCCCCACCGCCCGAGCCAGCGCCATGTCCTTCTTCACGTTGTCGCCGACGTAGAGCACCTCGCCGGCAGAAAGGCCCAGGTCGAGCAGGATGCGGCGCAGGCCCAGCGGGCTGGGCTTCTCGGCCCGGCGCGGCAGCTCCACCACCCGGGTGGACTTGAGCCGGTAGTGGCCGGCCTCGTCGCGGCGGCGGATCTCGGGGTTCACGTTGGCCGGCAGGGAGAAGCCGCGGAGGGCGTAGAGCGCGTCGAGCAGGCCGTCGAGCTCCAGGAGACGCACCCGGTTCTCCACCGCGTTCCGCGGGGCGTCGGTGAGCGCCACCACGGTCAGGCCGCGGCGGCGGATCTCGGCCAGAGCCTCGCGGACGCCGGGGTAGGGGTGCAGGTAGCGGCGCCGTGCCTCGGCGAAAGCGCGCTGCGCGGGGCGGACCACCAGGGCGTCGAAGGAGTCGAAGTCGGCGCGGTAGGGGTGGAAGAGCGAGGACTCCTGGATGGCGAAGGGGTACTCGTTCGACTCGCGCAGGGTGTACACCGCCTTGAGAGACTGGACGATGTCGATCCGCGGGCGCCGGGTCGTCTCCACCAGCGAGGAGACCATCGCCTCGAGGCTGGGGACGATGTAGTCCACCCAGGGATACAGCGTGTTGTCGAGGTCGGTCACCACCGCCCGGTAGGTAGGCACGGGGGCATGGTAGTCGAGGGGGGGGACGAAGCCCACGGCCAGCCACCACCGCCGCCCGTGTACAATGCCCGCATGGCCGGCTCGCCCCAGCCGGAGCGCTACCACCTGGTCGCACCGCTGCCGCCGCAGGGTGGGTGGCGGCGGATGCTGGCGCTCGACCGGCGCGCCGGCGCCGCCGGGCCGGTGGTCCTCTCCTTCCCGCCCGCGGCGCTGGTGGAGGACCCGGTTCGCCTGGCCGGGCTGTCTCGCGACGCCGAGGCGGGGGCCCGGCTGCACCACCCCAACGCCGTGCCGCTGCTCGGCCTGGAGACGGTGGACGACCAGGTGGCCCTGGTCGAGCCGTACCGCGCGGGGACCACGCTGCGCGCGCTCCTCGATGCATCCGGGCGGCTGCCGGTGGAGCTGGCAGTTCGAGTGATCTTCGACGTGGCCGCCGGCCTGGGCGCCCTGCACGCGATCGACCCCGGCGACGGCCAGCCGCTGGCCCACGGCGCGGTCGCGGCCGACCGGGTCCTGGTGGCGGAGGACGGCTCGTCGCTCGTCACCGGGATCGGTGCAGGCGGCGGCCGGTCGGTTGCCGAGGATGTCCGAGCCCTCGCGGCCGTGCTCCACGAGGCGATCACCGGCGAGCCCGCCGAGAGCCCGGCGCGGCCGCTGTCGGCGCCGGGGGTGTCGGTGGCTTTGGCTGCGGTGGTGGATCGGGCCCTGGGGGCGGCGCCCGGCGGGCCGTTCCCCTCGGCGCAGGCCTTCGCCGAGGCGGTGACGCAGGCCTACCCGCCGGCGGCGGTGGAGGCCGTCGCCGTCTACGCCGAGGCCGCTGCGCCCCCACCGCTCCCTCCGCCGGAGGCCGCGGCCGTCCAGCCCCCGGCTGCTGCCTCCGCTCCCCCGCCCCCGCCGGCGGCAGCGCCGGTGGCGACGCCCTCGACCGTACCGCCCCGGGCGCCCCCCCCAGAGCACGAGGCGGTGCCCGAGGTGTCGGCCGAGCTTCTCGCGCCCGGCGGCGGCGAGGAGAGGAGCCCGCCGCCGGACGCCGCCATCACCTTCCCGGCGCCGCCACCGATCGCGGCGCGGCTCTCCTGGGGGAGGGCGCTGACCCTGGCGGTCCTGGCCGTGGTCGGCTTCTGCATCGGTTACGGTCTGTCGCGGGTACGGGTCTCGGGCGCGGGACCGGCGCCGGCCCTGGCCCCGGCGGCGCCGGCGACCGGGTCCGCCGCGGCGCCAAAGGCGGGAGCGGTCTCGGCGGCGGCTCCTGCGCCGCCGCCCGCACCGGCATCGGCGGCCGAAACGGGGCCCGCGCCAGCGGCCCCGGCCTCGAAGCCGGAGCCTCCGGCCCGAAGGCCGGCGCCTCCGTCACTCTCCATCACGTCCGTGCCTCCCGCCGAGGTGCTGGTGGACGGGAAGCCGGCTGGGCGAAGCCCGTTGCTGGTGGAGGTGGCCGCCGGGGAGCACGAGGTGCGCCTGCGGGACCGCGCCAACGGCGTGGACGTGCGCCGCAAGGTGTCGGTCCGCGCTGCCGCCACCCCAGTGCGCTTCCAGCTGGTGCGCGGCACGCTCGAGGTCGCGGCGCCGGCTGACACCGAGGTATGGGTGGACGGCCGGCACGTCGGGGACGGCGATCAGAAGATCGAGCTGTGGGAGGGCTGGCACGAGGTGGAGGTCCGTCGGGCGGGCGCCCGGGCCCACGAGCGGTTCGAGCTGACGAGCGACGTCACCCGCTGGACCTACGCGGTCACACCCACGCCCTGACGAGCACCTTCTAGCGCACGCCCTCGCCGTGCCCGTGACCATGGTCATGGTCGTGCGATCCGTGGGCGTGGCCGTGCTCGAGCTCCTCGGCCGTGGCGGCGCGGACGCCGCGGACGGTGACGTCGAAGTGCAGGGTACGGCCGGCCAAGGGGTGGTTCAGATCGATGGTGATGGCGTCCGGCTCCACACCCTGGACGAAGAACGTCACCTCGTCGCCGTCGGGGCCCTCGGCCGAGACCTCCATGCCCGCCCGGGGCTGGAAGTCCGCCGGAAAGGCCTCGCGGGGCACGCGCTGGACGCCCCGCGTGTCGCGCGGTCCGTAGCCCTGTTCCGGGGGCACCACCACCTGCTTCCGATCGCCGACGGAGAGACCCTCCAGGGCGCTCTCCAGCCCGGGCACGAGCTCCCCCTCGCCGTGCAGGTAGGCGAGGGGGACCCCGTCCGGGGAGCGATCGACCTCCTCGCCGTCGCCCAGGTGCAGCGAGTACTCCAGCTCCACCACGCTCCCCTTCGCGATCTGCATCGCAACGCCTCCCGTCACCAGTAGCCCCAGCGCCGGCGGAGGACCCATTCGGCGGCCAAGAGGCAGGCCAGGCCGGCCAGGGTCCACCACCGATCCCAGATCGGTACGGCGCGGCGCCGTCCCACCTCCACCACCTCGGGATCATTCACGGTCAGGCGCGGCATGCCGCCGCCGGGGATGGCCGCGAAGGCGCCGCCCGTCGCCTCGGCCACGGCGCGCAGGAGCGCCGGCCGGGGGGCGGCGTCGGCGTCCTCGGGGCCAGATCCTCGGACGGCGACCGCCGCGGTGGCCTCGTCGGCCGCGCCCTCGGCCCGGGACACGACCTTGTAGGCGCCGGGGCCGGGAGGGGTGAGCTCGAGGCGGGCGGTGCCGTCCTGGCCGACCACCGCCTCGCCGTGGGCCACGCTCCGGCCGTCCTCGGCCACGAGTTCGGCCTGGACCTTGCGCCCCGTGGCCGGCCCGAAGTCGGGGCCGTGGGCGGTGACGGTGAGGCCGACCGCCACTCCTGGCTCGACGGTGGGTGAATCGGGCTCGACCTGCAGCGGGGCCAGGGCCGGGTCCTTCACCAGCCACCGCAGGGCGGAGTTCCAGAAGCGGGCATAGGCGCGGTCGCCCTCACCGGACTCGGCGGCCAGGAAGCCCCAGCGCCAGGAGGCGTCGGTGGTCACCGCCAGGGTCCGGCCCTGGGCCACCTGGCGGATGGCCACCAGCGGCGCGGGCCGCCCCTCGGCCTGGACCGCCGGCGCCTCGAGCAGCACCGACGCGCCCTGACCCGGGCCCAGCGGCCGGGTGAGGTTCACCGCGGTCACCGGCGGCAGCGCGGCCCAGAGCGCGTCGCTCGCCCCCTCGCCGGGCCGGAGGGCGGTGATGGGGTTCTGCCGCCCCTCGGTCGTGAGCCGGGCCCGGGACTCCACCTCCGCCTCGGGCTGGCCGTCCACCGCCTGCACGGGGAGCACCTCGGCCAGTGGCGTGTCGCCGTAGCCGCCGTCGCCGAAGCTCTGCTCGCCGCCCACCATGGCCAGGGCCCCGCCGCTGCGCACGTAGTCGCGGATGTTGGGGAGGAACCGGTCGATCTCCAGGCCGCGGTAGGGGCCGTAGGCGAAGTTCACGAAGAAGACGGCGTCGAAGGTGTGGAGCTGCTCGCCGAAGATCTCCGCCACCGGGAAGGGGATGAGAGAAAGCTGGTCTTGCGGGCCGGGGTTGTCGCCGTTGGTGCGGAGGATGAAGAAGCTCACCAGGTCGACGTTGGGGTCCTGCTTGAGGAGGCCGCGCAGGAAGCGCACGTCCCAGCTGGGCCGGCCGGCCACCAGCAGAACCCGCACCCGGTCGCGGATCACCCGCAGCACGAAGGAGCGGGAGTTGTTCTCGGCGAAGGCCTCGCCGGGCAGGACCGGCGTGGAGACGGTGAAGACGAAGGTGCCGGTCTCGTCGGGCGAGAAGGTGAGGGGGACGAGGTAGGTATCGCGACCCCGCTCCAGCTTCAGCGAGGTGGAGGCGACCACGCTCCCCTCCCGGCGCAGCACCACCTGCACCTCCTGCCCCTCGAAGCCCCGCGCCCGGAGGGTGGCCTCCACCGTGACCTTGTTGCGCACGAAGGCGAAGTCGTCGGCCGCCACCCGCTCGACGGCCAGGTCGCGCGGCGCGTCGCGGCCGATGGCCACGGCGTTCACCGGGAACCCCAGGGCCCGCAGCCGGGCCTGCGCGGCGGGGGAGACCCCCTGGGCCAGCGCGGCGTTGTCGGCGCCGTCGGACAGCACCAGCGCCCCGGCCAGCCGTCGCCCCGACCCGGCGGCGCCGCCCGCCCCGGCAGCCAGGGCCTCCAGGGCGCCGAGCACGTCGGTCTTGCCACCGGTGGCAGGGAGGCCGTGCTCGGCCGCCTCCGGCGAGATGGGGGCCACGTCGCCCGCGAACCCGTACAGCTCCACGTCCACCCGGTCGGCCAGCGCCGAGAGCTCGCGCCGGTGGTCGGCCAGGAGCGAGGCGGCCGCGGCCTCGCGGGTCGAGCCGCCTGCCTCCACCGGGAAGCGCATGGAGCGGGAGGTGTCGATCAACACGGCGAAGCGGTTGCGGACACGCGCGGTGCGGAGCAGCTCCAGCGCCGGCTCGACCAGGAGGAGGACTGCCAGGATGGCCGTTCCCGTCCGGAGGGCAAGGAGCGCGGCGCGCCGCCCGGGCCGCGGCTCGGCGCGCAGGCCGCGCCAGGCCAGGAGCACCGCTGCCAGCGCCGCCAGCGCCAGCAGGGCCAGCGCCCACCGCGGGAGGGGCGTCAGGGCGGTGAGCCGCCAGGCGTCGTAGTAGGCGGACTCGGGGGTCATGCCGGGATCGTCACGTCCGCCTCCTCATGATGAAGGGGAGATGGACCGCGTCGTCCTTGTAGTCGGTGCACAGGGCGTACATGGCCACGTTCACGCCCACCCGGAAGGCCGTCTCGCGCTGGGCCTCGCCGCCGGGGGTACAGGGGTACTCCCACTCGCCCAGCTCGCTGCGCGCCCATGCGCCGCCCAGGTCGTTCTGCGAGTAGAGCACCGCCGCCCGGCCGTCGAGGGTCTGGGCCTCCAGCCAGGGCTTCACCAGGAGTCTTCCCCCTTGGCGGTCGAGGAGGTAGAAGCTCTTGTAGAGCACGTGCTCGCGGGGGACGGGAGCGAGCGGTGCGGCGGGGAGCACCTGCCCCAGCTCGCGGCGCACGCCGGCGTCGAACCCGGTGCCGTCGGAGCCGTCGGCCGCGTCGACCAGGAGAAAGCCGCCATACTGGAGGAAGCGGCGCAGGGCGGCGCGCTCGGCCTCGGAGAACGGCGGCAGGGGGCCGGCGCCGGCCAGGTAGAGCATGGGGTAGCGGTGGAGCCCCGGCTGGCCCAGCCGCACCGGCACCGCCGCGGCGGCCGGCTCGATCGAGGTCCGTCGCCCCAGCTCCCAGGAGAGGCGCCTCAGCGCGGTCGGGCGTGGGTTCCAGTCGCCACCGTGCTGCACGTGGCCGATCTCCAGCGTCGATGCGGCCGGCAGGGCCCTGCCCCGGCGGGGCAGAGCGGCAGCTGCGGCGGCCGCGAGGACCCCGCGGAGGAAGGCGCGACGGGTGGCTGCTCCGGCGGGCGGTGGCATCGGGTCTCAACAGTGTAAGCGACCGATCGCGAGCGCGAAACCACGTGTGCGCCCCGGTGGTTCAGTCCGATGGCCGCGGGGCGGGCGTGCTAGAGTGCCCGGCCATGTCCCGGAAGGAGAGGGCGGGCGCCCGTCCGGAGCGGCTGGCGGAGCTCCTGGCGTCGGGCGCACACGCCTCCGCCCGCCGCGAGGCGACCGCCGTGCTCTCCGACCCGGACGCGCCCCCGCAGAGGAAGGAGCGGGCGCGGGCGACCCTGGCGGCGCTGGCGCCCGAGCCCGGAGCGCTCCTGGCGGGGCTGGTGGGGGTGGCGATCGCGCTGGCCGTGTCCGGCTGGGTCCTCTTGGGGGGGGCGCGGTGACCTGGGCCTCGCTCGACGCGACGGGAGTCCGCGGACAGGTCGCGGCGGCGCTGGCCGGTCTGGCCCGGATCGCGGCCTGGGTGCGCGCCGCGGGACCGGTGGCGGGGATCGTGGCGGTGGCGGGGGGCGCGGTGGCCCTGGTCGCCGCGGACCGGCTGCGGCGCTCGGTGGCCTTCCTGGGCGGCGCGGGGGCGGGAGCGCTGGCGGCCATCGCCGCCGGGCCGTGGCTCTCGGCCTGGCTGCCGCCCGCGGGCTGGGCCTGGCTCGGGGCCGTCCTGGCCGGCGTCGCCTCGGCGCTGGCGCCCCCGCTCTTCCCGGCACTCCTGGGCGCGCTGGTGGGCGCGCACCTGGGGATCCACGCGCCGGTGGCGGGGAGACCGGCGGTCGGCGGTGCCATCGGGGCCGCGGTGGGCGCGGCCATCCTCCTCATGGGCGCGCGGAGCGCGGCCGCGGTCCTCGCCTGCCTGGCCGGTGGGGTGGCCCTGGGCCTGGGCCTCCTGGCGCTGGCCGGCGCTCGGCCCCCCGCCGCGGAGCTCGCCGGGAGCCCGGTGGCGGTCCTCTGCTTCGCGGTGGTGACCGGGATCGCCGGGGCCGCCTATCAGCTGGGCGGCGGGCGCGAGCGGGGGCGCAACCTGGAGCCGCCGAGGCTGCCGCGGGAGTGAGGCGGGCTAGCTTGGCGGACCGAGCAGCTCGAAGTCGGGGATCTCGGCCTTGATGTGCTCCCGCAGGCGGGCGGTGAGCTTGGCCTCGATCTGCCGGGCACGCTCGCGGGTGAGCTGGAACCGGTCGCCGATCTCCTGGAGGGTGAGCGGCGTCTCGCCCTCCGGGGGCAGCAGCCGGTGCTCGAAGATGTAGCGCTCCTTCTCGTCGGTCAGGGCGGCGGCGAAGGATTCCAGCTTGCTCCGGAACAGCCGCCGGAGCTGCTCGTCGCCGATGGCCTGGTCGGCCCCACCGCCGTCGTCGGCGATGCGGTCGAGGCGGCTCTGGCGGGAGTCCTCGCCGTCGTGGCTGGTGGGGGCGTCGAGCGAGAGGTCGTCGGCGGCCATGCGGGCCGTCATCTCCTCCACGTCGGACTCCTCCACCTGGAGGTTCTTGGCCAGCAGGCGCGGGGTGGGCTCGATGCCCCGGGCCAGGAGCTTCTCGCGCTCCTTGGACAGGTTGAAGAAGAGCTTGCGCTGGGCCTGGGTGGTCCCCAGCTTCACCATCCGCCAGTTCTCCATGACGAAGCGGATGATGTAGGCGCGGATCCACCAGGCGGCGTAGGAGGACAGCTTCACACCCTTCCACGGGTCGTACTTCTTGACCGCCTGGAGCAGCCCCAGGTTCCCCTCCTGCACGAGGTCGAGGAGCTGGAAGGCGGTGCGGCGGTACTCGTGGGCGATCTTCACCACCAGTCGCAGATTGGAAGCGACCAGCTTGTAGGCGGCCTGCACGTCGCCGGTCTCGCGCAGGCGGACGGCCAGCTCGTGCTCCTCCTCGCGCGACAGCACCGGGTGCCGCTGGACCTCGGCCATGTAGGCGCGGAGGGGGTCGTAGCGGACCAGCCCGCCGCCGCCGGCCTCCTTGCCGGCCCCACGCGCCGGCAGCGCCGGGCGGGTCCGCCCTCTCTTCTCAGGATTGCGGATCTCTTCCGGCATGGCCCGGGGACGGCCCAACCGAGCAGGAGAGTGGCGGGCACGCCGCATCCCTTGATATAGGTGTTGCCCGCCGCGCGCAAGGCGCGTGCGGCACGCCGGCGCATGGCGGTTTTCGCGGAGCGGCGCGGGGCCCGAACCGAGGCAGGGAGGGTCGGGTCCGACGCGGCTTCGTTGCGAGAGTCGCCATGCGCCGCTTCACGGCCCGGCCGGCACGGCCGGCGGGCCAGGAGAACGCATGGAGAACGTCTCGGGCGAGGCGCCCACGGCGGTGCCCTCGGACTACATCGCAGAAACCTCCTTCGACGACCTCGGCCTCTCGGAGCCCATCCGGCGGGCGGTCGCCGAGCGCGGGTACGTGAGACCCACGCCGGTGCAGGTCGCCACCTACCGGCCGGTGCGGGACGGGAAGGACGTCATCGTCCGGTCCAAGACCGGGACCGGCAAGACCGCCGCCTTCGGCATGCCCATCCTGGAGCGCATCCCGGACGGGCGGCGCCGGCCCTCGGCCCTGGTCATGTGCCCCACCCGCGAGCTGGCCATCCAGGTGGCGGAGGAGATCTCCTCCCTGGCCAAGCACCGCGACCTCTCGGTGGTGACGGTGTACGGCGGTGCCTCGATGGGCGAGCAGCTCGACAAGCTCAAGGCCGGCGCCGAGATCGTGGTGGGCACCCCGGGCCGCATCTACGACCACATCCGCCGCAAGTCGCTTAGGCTCGACGAGGTCATGGCCTGCTGCCTGGACGAGGCCGACGAGATGCTCAACATGGGGTTCTTCGAGGAGGTGACCCGCATCCTCGACCACCTCCCCGACGACTGCCAGCAGCTGCTCTTCTCGGCCACCGTGCCGGCGGACATCGAGCAGATCATCCGCGAGTACCTGACCGAGCCGGAGGCCATCATGCTCTCCGGCGACGAGTACAAGGTCGAGAACATCCACAACGTGATGTACCCGGCTGTCGACGCCTACCCCAAGCCGCGCAACCTCCTCTACATGATCGAGATGGAGGAGCCGGAGACGGCCATCGTCTTCTGCAACACCCGCAACGACACCACCCTGGTGGCCGCGGTCCTCAACCGCAACGGCTATGACTCCGAGCTCCTCAACGGCGAGCTGCCGCAGAAGGAGCGCGAGCGGGTCATGGCCAAGGTGAAGCGCGGCGAGGTGCGCTTCATGGTGGCCACCGACATCGCCGCGCGGGGCATCGACATCTCCGACCTCAGCCACGTCATCAACTACTCGCTGCCCGAGGACCCGGCCGTCTTCCTCCACCGGGTCGGTCGCACCGGCCGCATCGGCAAGAAGGGCACCAGCCTCTCCATCGTCTCGGGGGGCGACATCCACACCCTGAGCGTGCTCCAGAAGAAGTACCAGATCGCCTTCGAGGAGAAGCGGCTCCCCACGCCCGAGGAGGCCCGGCGCATCTGGACCGATCGCCACGTGGTCGAGCTCAAGGAGGCGATGAGCAGCTCGATCTTCGAGGCCTTCATCCCGCTGGCCCAGGAGCTGAAGACCCGCTCCGAGGGCGACTACCTGACCGCATTCGCGCTCAAGTTCTTCTTCACCCACCATCGCATGGAGCGTGCCCAGGACCGGGAGAAGGCGGAGCACAAGCGGACCGAGCACGAGCGGCGCGAGCACCTCGACCACCGGCCGCCGCGCGAGCGGGAGGAGTGGGGCGGGGAAGGGCGCGGCGAGCGACGCGGGCGCCGCCGCGAGCACGGCCGGGAGGGCGCTCGCGAGGTGGGGCGGGGCGAGGGGTCGCCGGCAGTTCCGCCGGGAGGCCAGGCGGCCGTCGAGGTCGCCGCCATCGCCGAGGCGCCGCCCGAGGCCGGCGAGGGCCGGGCGGGTCGCGCGCGCGTGTTCCTCTCGCTGGGCGAGCAGGACGGGGCCGACGAGGCGCAGGTGCGGGAGGCGGTCGCCTCCCTGGCCCCGGGGGCAGAGCTCCTGGGCGTGGAGCTGCGCCGCGGGCACTCCTTCCTCTCGGTGAGGCCAGAGGCGCTGGAGGGGCTTTTGGCCGCGCTGGACGGCAAGGAGTGGAGGGGGAAGCGGCTGGGTGCGGAGCGCGCGCGCCGTCGGCGGCGCTGATCGGTCCCTGGGCCGGGCCAACCGGGGGGCCGCCGCTCCCGCGCGCGCTGCCTATGTTTCCGGTGGTGTCCGGGCGCGCGCTCGCGCGCCGACGGACCCGTTCCGGGAACCGGCGGGTCCTCCGCCGTTCCCCGCGGAGGTCACATGCGCAAAGCCCTTCTCCTGGCCGCGGCGGCCCTGCTGGCCGCCTCGGCGCCCATCGCTCGCGGCGCGGAGCGCGCCGCCCCCTTCTTCATCGGCCTCGACACCAAGACGGTGACCAACGCCTGGGAGGGGTACTTCCAGGACAGCTTCGAGTGGTACGCCAAGGACCACCACGACAGGTTCCAGGCCGAGGAGGCCGGCGGCGACCCGGCCCGGCAGATCACCCAGTGCCGCCAGATGATCAACTCCGGCGTCCAGGGGCTGGTGGTCTCGGCCCAGGACGCCGAGGCCGCCAAGCCGATCGTCTCCTTCGCCACCGGCGCCCATATCCCCGTCTTCACCGCCGACGCCGACATCGACTCGCCCGGGGTGAAGATGTACGTCGGCTTCTCCGGCGAGCGGGCGGGCCAGGAGCTGGCCGAGCACCTGGTGGACTACCTCCGGACCAAGTTCCACGGCCAGGTGCAGGGGACCGTGCTGGAGATGCAGGGCCCGCCCGGCGGCGCGTCCTCGATCCAGCGCAGCAAGGGCTTCCACGACGTCATCGACAACTACCCGCAGGTGAAGGTCATCGAGGCGGTCGGCGACTTCCAGGAGGCGCCCGGCAAGACGGCGGCGCTCGAGGTGCTGCGCGCCAACCCGCACATCGACGCCTGCTACTCCGCCAACGGCCCCATGGCCGTCGGGGCGGTGGGGGCGATGCGCGACCTGAACATCGACCCCTCCAAGGTCTACACCATCACCATCGACGCCACCCCGGGGGTCCTCCCCCTCATCCGCTCCGGTGACATCCGCATGGCCCTCGACCAGCCACCCGCCTACTACACCGCCATCGCCGCCCACTACCTGACCGCGTACCTGCGGGAGGGCGAGGCGGCGCTGCCGAGGGAGGGCCAGACCATCGATGCCTCGGCACTCCACCTCGACACCCAGGTGAAGCACGCCGGCGTGTATCCCTGGGCGGACGGCTCCGCCTGGGCGCCCGCCAAGATCACCCGCGAGTACGGCCACCTCTGGTTCCAGACCGGGGCGGTCCTGGTGACCAAGGCCAACGCCGGCGCGCCCTACCTCTGGGCCAACGTCAAGCTCCCGCCGGCCTGAGAGGGGTCGGAGACCCCTCGGCGGAGCGCCCTCCGGGCGCTCCGCCGGCGGGGTGCTCCGCCGAGGGTGGCATGGACGGCGCGCGCACCATCGTGGAGAGGGCCCAGCTGCTGGTGGTCGAGAACCTGATCTGGGCCATCCTGGTCGCCGTGTTCCTGGCGTTCTCGATCGCGCTTCCCCACTTCTTCACCCTGCAGAACGTCCACTTCATCCTCTACGTGGCCTCGGCCATCGGGCTGCTGGTCTTCGCCGAATCGCTGGTCCTGATCAGCGGGAGCATGGACCTCTCCATCGCCCACGTCGCCGGCCTGTCCTCCATGCTGGTGGGGGCGCTCACCATCCAGTGGATCCCGGGCATGCCCGGGTGGACCGGCATCGTCCTCATCGTGGTGGTGGGGGCGATGCTGGGCTCGGTCAACGGGACGCTGATCGGCTGGCTGGGGATCAACCCCTTCCTGGCCACGCTCTCCACCTTCCTCATGTACGACTGGCTGACCTTCTGCATCAACCGCGGGGCCATCTCCAGAGTCTCCCCGGCGCTCACCTTCCTGGGCGGCGGGCGGATCCTGGGCGTCTTCGTGGCCATCGCGGTGATGCTGGCGGTCTGCGCGCTGCTGGGCTTCGTCCTGACCCGGACCCGCTTCGGCGGCTGGGTAAAGGCCATGGGCGGCAACCCCCAGGCGGCCCAGATGCTGGGCATCAACCTCCCCTGGATGAACTTCTGGGTGTTCACCATCGCCGGCGCGCTCTCGGGCCTTTCGGGCCTGCTCTTCATCGGCTACCTGGCCTCGATCCCCAGCACCATCGCCGGCGGCGACGACATCTTCTTGGCCTTCGCAGGAGCGATCATCGGCGGGGTCAGCCTGAAGGGCGGCGAGGGCTCGATGGCCGGCGCCCTGGGAGGCGTGCTCTTGCTGGGGGTCATCGACACCGGGACGGCCATGACCCTCATCCAGCCGGCGGTGCGGGGGTTCCTGAACGGGCTCATCCTCCTGGCGGCCATCCTCGTCAACAAGTACCGGCTGGAGCTGCGGGACCGGATCCTGGCGGCCCACCCGGGCACGTCGGGGGCGGCCGTGTGAGCGCTCCGGATCCGGGGCGGCCGCCGCCGCTGCTCTCCCTGCGCGGCATCGAGAAGTGGTACGGCGAGGTCCACGCCCTGCGGGGCGTGACCCTGCAGGTCGCCCGCGGCGAGGTGTTGGGCCTCATCGGCGACAACGGCGCGGGAAAGTCGACGCTCATCAAGGTCGTCTCCGGGGTGGTCCGCCGGGACGGCGGGCAGGTCCTCTGGAACGGGCGGGAGGTGGCGCTCCGCTCGGTGCGCGAGGCCCAGGCGCTGGGCATCGAGACCGTGCACCAGGACCGGGCGGTGGTGGGCACCCTGGACGTGGCCCGAAACGTCTTCCTGGGCCGCGAGCCGACGCGGGGGATCGGGCTCTTCCGGGTGCTGGACCGGCGGCGGATGGCGCGGGATGCCCAGGCGCTGCTGCGGGACCTGCGGCTGCACATCCCCTCGGTCCACCAGGAGGCCCGCTTCTGCTCGGGCGGAGAGATGCAGGGCGTGGCCATCGCCCGGGCCATGCACTACCAGGCGTCGCTGGTCATCCTCGACGAGCCCACCACCGCGCTGGCCGTGACCGGCGTGCAGACCGTGCTCCGCTTCATCCGGCGGCTCAGGCAGGAGGGGATCGCCTGCCTGTTCGTGACCCACAACCTGCACGACGTCCATGCGGTGGCCGATCGGTTCGTGGTCATGGCGCGCGGCGCGGTGGTGGCCAGCCTGCGGCGCGAGGAGGCCAGCGTCGACGACCTGGTGCGGCTGCAGCTGGGGAGCGAGGCGGCCGGGCGCGGCCCGCTCCCGGGGACGGCCTGAGCCGCGGCGCGCCCGCGGTCAGTTCACCGCCACCGGCTTGCCCTCCAGCCGGTCGCGCAGCGGGGCGATGGCCTGCTGGTAGGCCTGGAGGTAGCGGTCGGGCACCGGGGCGTCGCGCGGGATCTGCAGCTTGAGCGGGTTCACGAAGCTGCCCGCCTTGCGCACCGCGTAGTGCAGGTGTGGCCCGGTGGCCAGGCCGGTCGAGCCCACGTAGCCGATGACCTGCTTCTGGGCCACCGGCTTGCCGGCGGAGACCGCCACCGCCGAGAGGTGGCAGTAGAGGGTCTCCAGGCCGTTCCTGTGGCGGAGGGTCACCGACTTGCCGCAGCCGCCGTTCCAGCCCGACTGCTCCACCACCCCGTCGCCCACCGCCCAGACCGGCGTCCCCTCGGGTGCGCCATAGTCCACGCCCTGGTGGGCCTTCTCGTAGCCCAGCAGCGGGTGGACGCGGTTGCCGTAGCCGGAGGTGATGCGCGCCAGCTTGAGCGGGGACTTGAGGAAGCCGCGGCGCGCGCTCTGCCCGGACTCGTCGAAGTAGCTGGTCTGGCCGTCGGGGTCGGTGTAGCGGAACAGGCGCTTGGTCCCGGTGGCGGCGCCGGCATACTCGGCGGCCAGCACGTCCCCGTAGCGGAGGAGCTTGCCGTCGGCGAAGACCTTCTGCACCACCACCCGCAGGAGGTCG
>DATKMW010000148.1:0-10222 GCA_035541675.1 Anaeromyxobacter sp.
CTCGCTGGTGGGCCTGCTCATCCTCGGCGTCGGCACCATCTTCGACTTCGCCTTCGCCATGCTCATCGGCATCATCTCCGGCACCTACTCCACCTGGTTCATCGCCGCCCCGATGACCATCTGGCTGGAGGAGCGGGCCGCGCGGAAGAAGGCCACGGTCGCCGCCCAGCCGCCCGCGCCTCCGAAGAGCACCGAGCCGCCCCGGGATCAGAAGCGCGAACCGCCCAAGCGGGCGGCGAAGTAGCCGCGCCTCTGCGACCCTGCTGCCTCAGCCTCCCGCGGCCCGCCGCAAGGCGGCGACGTCGAGCTTCCCCATGCCCAGCATGGCCTTGGCCACGCGCGCGGCCCGGCCACGGTCGGGGTCCTTCATGAGCTCGCCCAGGGCGGTGGGGACGATCTGCCAGGAGACGCCGTAGCGGTCCTTGAGCCAGCCGCACTGCTCGGCCGTCCCGCCGGCCAGGAGAGCCTCCCACAGCCGGTCGACCTCGGCCTGGTCCTCGCAGTTCACCAGGAAGGAGATGGCGTGGTTGAAGGGGTCGAGCGGGCCGGCCTCGAGGGCCAGGAACGGCTGGCCGGAAAGGGTGAACTCCACCACCTTCACCGAGCCGGCCGGGCCGCTGGGCGAGTCGGCCGGGAGCCTGGTGACGGCGCCCAGGCGGGAGCCGGGGAAGAGCGAGACGTAGAACCGGGCCGCCTCCTCGGCCCGGTCGGCGAACCAGAGGTGGGGGACGATCTTGGCGGCGATCCTCGGCTGGTCGGGGGTGGGCACGCCGGCCTCTCTTTCACGAAGGGGGAACCTGGTCCCGGGTCCTCGCCGCCCTGGGCTCCATCGAGGGGCCGGCCCGGCGGCGCCCGCCGAGGTCAGGCCCGCCGGCCGGGAAGGTGGCCGGGACGGCCCTGGCCGCCCCCTGGCTGCTCCCGCAGGGCGGACGCGGGTGGGCGGTAGGCGTGGCCGAGCAACTCCTGGTGGCGGGGGGCGACTGCGCGGCGGTGGTCATGGCGCCTCCGGGTACATAGACGCCGGGGGCGACGGCGCATCATCGGCGGGGCCCTGGCCCCGTCAGAGGCCTGCGGGGAACGACCTAGCCCACCTTGGTGCCGCAGTCGGGGCAGAACCTGGTCCCGGGCGGCAGCTCCTTCTTGCAGCCCGGGCAAGCCAGCGCCTGCGGCGCCCCGCACTCCGGGCAGAACCGGGAGCCGGCGGCGATGGGCTTCTGGCAGGCGTGGCAGGGGACGGTCCCGGGGGCCGCGGCGGGCGCGGCCGCGGGCGCCGCGGACGCGCCGCCCAGGGCGCTGGCCATGGCCTGGCCCAGGCCCAGCCCCGCCCCCACGCCCACGCCCAGTCCCGCCACCCCGCCCTCGTTCCGGGCCGCCTCGCGCAGGGCGCCGAGCTGCTCCACTGCCGCGTAGTTGCGCAGGGCGCCCCCCTGCACGTCGGACATGGCGTTGATGGCCTGGGCCTCGGCCACCTTGTCGGCGATCTTGCCGATGCGGGCCCGGGTCTCGTCGTCGAAGTCTGTGTTCTCGATGCGGAAGTCGGTGAGCTCGAAGCCCAGCGCGGACAGGACCTCGGCCAGCCCGGCCTTGAGCTTCTCCGAGAGCTCGACCCGGTTCCGGTCGATCTGCGCGTAGCTGAAGCCCGACTCGGCCAGCAGGCCGGTGAGCGGCGTCAGCATCCGGTCGACCAAGGCGGTGCGCGCCTCGTCGAGTCCGAAGGCGCTGCGCACGCTGGCCACCCCGGCGAAGAAGCGCTCCGGCTGCGCCAGCCGGAAGGCGAAGTTGCCGAAGGCGCGCAGGCCCACCGGGAACTTGTACTTGGGATCGTCGTACTTGATGGGCCCCTTGGTGCCCCACTTCTGGTCCAGGAACTCGGTGGTGCGCGCGAAGTAGACGTTGGCCTTGTGCTCGGACTCGAAGGCCTGGAGGACCTTGGTGAGCGTGGTCCAGAAGGGGATGTTGGCGGTGGCCAGCTCGGTGAGCCCGGGCTCCCTCTGCACCGCCTGCACCTTGCCCTCGTAGACGAAGATGGCCGCCTGGCCGGGGTTGACCAGGAGCTTGGAGGCATTCTTGAGCTCGTCCCCGCTCCCGTCCCATCGCCAGATGAGGAGGTCCGGGGCCGGGTCCTTCCACTCGATGACCGACCTGAGCTGCCGCTTCACCCCGCCGTCGAAGATGCTCATGGTCGCTCCTTTGGGTCAGGCTCCGGTGTAGTCCTCGTCCTGGTCGATGCGCGACAGGATCCAGTCGAACGCCGGGGCGCCCACCAGCGAGCCGCAGTAGGGGCACTGCCCCGACTGTCCCGCGGGCAGGCTGGCGCCGCACCCCGGACAGGTGGCACCCTCCGGGTGCGCCGCCGAGACGGTCCGGACGAAGGTCCAGTACTCGGTGAAGGCTCGCGGCTCCGCCCGCCCGTCCACCACCCGGCCGCCGTCGTCGACCGTCTGGTCGATCGCCGAGGCGAAGATGCGGACGGTGACCGCCGCGTAGTAGCGGTCGAGCGTGGCCCGGGCCGGCTCGATCCGCGCCACCTGCACCCGATCCAGCCGGTTGCGCAAGCCGGCGGCGCGGTAGGCCTCGATCCAGAAGCGCCAGGTGGCGAACACCGCGTCGGTGGTGAGCGGCCGGATGGCGGCCAGGTCCCGCTCGCTCCAGGCCCGCTGCAGCTCGGCGAACACCTGGCCGAACCGGCCGGCGACCACGCTCCACTCGAGGTCCGGGAGCTGCTGGCGGATGGCGGCCAGGTCGGCCTGCAGGGTGGGGGACCGCACCGTGGGGAGGTCGTTGCCGCGCTCCTCGGCGTAGCCGCCGAGCGCCACCGGGGGTCGCGCCTCCTCCTCCAGGAGCTCCACGGTGGAAAGCGCCCAGGCCGCCTCTCCTGGCGCGGGCCGCTGCCCGCAGTACTGGCAGGAGCCGTCCTCCTTCCGCTCCGCCCCGGCCCCGCAGGCCGGGCAGGCGAGCCGGGTGATCTCGCCCGGCCCCTTGGATCGCACCCCCGGCCGGCGCACGAAGGGGAAGGCGGCCCGCCACCAGCGGCCGCCGGCGGGGCCGGTGGCGCCCAGCGCCCCCTCCACCGTCAGCCGCGATCCCTCGGGCCCGACCTCGATGGTGTGAAGCCGGACGTCGCCCACCACCACGTTCTGCCAGCCGCCCGCGCCGAAGGCCGCCAGGGCGCGCGGGCCGGCCAGGTAGCGCTCCAGGTCGGCCAGCCGCGGCGTCCCCACCGCGGCCACGCCGCGGGCGATGAGCGCCGCGGCGAAGTCCAGGAAGAGCGGCTCGGAGAAGTCGGGGTCGTCCCGGCGCAGCGCCTCGATCTGGTAGCTCCCCATGCCGGCGCGCCCGGCGGCGTGCTCCGAGGCCGACCTGCCCAGCGCGTCGGCGACGCCGGTGGAGAAGTGCCCGCCGGGGCGCGAGCGGCGGTGCGCGGCGAAGTAGACCACCGCCACCACGATGAGCAGCGGGACGCCCACCTGCGGGTAGCGGAAGAGGAGCTCGAAGAGGAGCAGGAACAGGCCGCCGTCGTTGCCGCCGCTCCCGCCGCCGTGCGACGAGCCTCCGGAGTGGCCGTGGCTGGAGCCCCCGGAGTAGCTGTGCCCGCCGCCGGCCCGGGCCAGGGCAGCGCCAGCGGCGAGGAGGAGGGCGGCGGCGACCGCGAGGCGAGGCGCCAGCCGGCGGAGGCGGGCGGCCCGGGGGGAGAGGCGGTGGGGAGGGGAGGCGCTTGGGCTCAAGACGTCACCGGGGCGTCGGGGAGCTCGTTCACGTCGTCGGCCTGGCGGGGGAGGTGGCGGGCGCAGGCCCGGCGGAGAAGCTCGAGGAGGTCGAGGAGCGCGCGGCGCGGGTCGGTCGCACGGAAGAGCGACTCGGCCTGGGCGCGCAGCGTCGCCAGCGCCTCGGGGGGCAAAGCATGGGCCACCCCGTCGTCGGGCAGGATCACCGCGCGCCGCTCCAGCAGCGAGAGGTACACCAAGACGCCGGTGCGTCGGCGGGTGCGGAAGATCCCCTGGCGGCAAAAGGCGCTCTCGGCGCCGTGCTCGACCCGCCGCGCCGCCACCGGGGCCGGGAGGAGGACGCGAAGGAGGGGGTGGAGGCCGCGGACGGCGCCGACCGCCAGCAGCGCGAGCAGGAGCGAGTCGAGCGCCACCTGCGACGCGCTGGTGGCGTCGAACCAGGCGGCCGCGGCCGCCTGCACCAGGGCCACCGCCCCCAGGGCCACCGCCAGGGCGACGTCCCAGTGGGCGGCCGACCGAGGCACCACCGTCACCACGACCTGGGCGGCCGAGCCGGCCTCGATCTGCCTCACGGCCGCGGTGATGTCCTCGCGGAGCTTCCCGTCCACGCGCACCTGTCCACACCTCCGAGGAACCGAGCCTGCCGGATGCTGCCACGGCCGGGGCGGGCAGGACAGCCTCCGGTGGGGCCTCCCGCGCCACCGGTGGCGGGACAAAGGAGCCGGGCCCGGCGGGCGGCGCCGGGCAGGTGGCGGACTCCTGCAGCTCCCGGGTCCCGATCCGGGCCACGATCCCCGCGCCGCCCATCTGCCGGGAGCGCAAGCAGGAACGTCTGCGTGCCCGTCTCCGAGGACCTGGGCCCGGCCAGCCCGGCCCTTGCGCCCATCTCGGCTCCGCCCCGCCTTCCAGGTGCTCGACACCGACCTCGGGCCGCACCGGGTGAACGCCAACGCCCGGCAGGAGCACGGCCACTGCGCCCTCGGCGACCTGCGGGTCGGAGGCCACCTCGCCGCGTTCCTCGTCGACGGGGTCGGTCCCCGGGCCCCGGGTCACCTGCGGGTCACCGGCGCCTCGGTGTTTCCCCGCGGCCGAGGCGCGGGCGGGGCCGTCGAGGGCGTCCTGCCCCTCCGGCTGGATGCTGGGCGCGGACGTCGGCAGCGGGGTGGGCCGGCGGCAATGGCGCCCCAGGGTCCCGCCGGGCCGAGGTGGCCTCCGATGGCTCGGGCGAGAGGTGGCCGAACGGAAGCTCCCCAGGGCCGTGGCTGGGAGGCGCACCGTCGGGCCCCGGGGAGGTCCGGTGTTCCCTCCTTGCGGACGAGCGCGGCGGTGGCCGGCGGGCCGGTCGAGGACGGGAGGCCCGACGGCCCGCGGGCCGCCCGGATCCGCTCGGGGTCGGCGCCGAGGATCGCTCCCCGGGACGGAATCGATGGATTCCAAGGCCGGCGCCGCTTGCGCGCCGGCCCGCTCCCGGCGACCATGAACGTGCCGCCGGCGCATCCCCCGAACCGAAGGCCTCGCGGCCGTCCCCTCATGTCCACCGAGAGCCCTCCCACCTCCCGCGCCGGCAGGACCCTGGCCTACTTCGGCTGGCTCACGCTCTTCGTCTACCTGGCCTCGCCGACCGGGTACCTGGTCGACATCCAGACCTCGTACCTGCTCAAGGACCAGCTCCACGCCAGCGCCACCCAGGTCTCGATCTTCCGGGTGCTCACCGCCGTCCCGGTCTACCTGGCCTTCCTCTTCGGCATGGTCCGGGATCGCTGGAACCCTCTGGGCCTGCGCGATCGCGGGTTCTTCCTCATCTTCGCGCCGCTGACCGCCGCCGTCTTCCTCTGGATGGCCCTGGCGCGGACCTCCTACGCGGCGCTGCTCGTCGGGATGCTCCTCGCCATGGTGGCCTCGCGGTTCGCCATGGCCGCCTACCAGGGGCTCATGGCGCTGATCGGACAGGAGCAGCTCATGTCCGGGCGGCTGAGCGTGGTGTGGAACGTGGTCAGCTCCATCCCGGTGATGGCCGGGGCCTTCGCCTCCGGCTACGTCTCCGATCACTTCTCGCCGCGGGTGGCCTTCGGGCTGGTGGCGGTGGCCTGCCTGCTGGTCGCGGCGCAGGGTCTGTGGAAGCCGGCGGCCGTCTTCGGCCGGGCCTATCAGGAGCCGAAGGCCCAGGCCACCACCAGCCTCAGGGAGAGCGTGCGGCGCCTGCTCCGCCACCGGGCCATCTACCCCGCCGTCCTCGTCAACCTTCTCTGGAGCTTCGCGCCCGGGTCGAACACCGCCCTGCAGTTCTACCTGGCCGACCACCTCCACGCCTCGGAGGCGGTGTACTCCTACTACAACGGCGTCTTCGTGGCCGCGTTCGTGCCGACCTTCCTGCTCTACGGCTGGATGTGCAAGCACGTGTCCCTGGACAAGCTCCTGTGGTGGGGGACCCTCGTGGCCATCCCGCAGATGATCCCCCTGGCCTTCATCCACTCCGGCACGCTGGCGGTGGTGCTGGCCGCGCCCATCGGGCTGCTGGGAGGGGTCGCCACCGCGGCCTACTACGACCTGGCCATGCGCTCCTGCCCGCCGGGCCTGCAGGGCACCCTGATGATGCTGGTCGACGCGGGCATGGTGCTGGCCATGCGCGGCGGCGACCTCCTCGGCTCGGCGATCTACAACTCCAGCCCGGCCCACGGCTTCACCTGGTGCGTGGTCGCCACCACCGCTGTCTACGCGCTCATCCTGCCCATCCTCTGGCTCGTGCCCAAGGGCGTGGCCGACACGGCGGACGGGCAGGCGGTTCTGCCGGCCGGCGAGGGGTCGCCGGACGGAGCCCGCGCCTGACGCGGGGCGGCGGTGGGTCGCCCCCTTGGCCCCTGTCAGTCCCCCGTGCTACCGACCGCCCCGTGGCCGGCGCGAGCGGGAAGCGGTGGGTCGAGGCGGCGCCGCGCTCTCCCGCGACCGAGGCGCAGGCCGCGGAGCTGGTCCGGGCGCTGGGGCTGCACCCGCTGGCGGCGCGGGTGCTGGCGGTGCGGGGGCACGGCGAGCCGGCGGCGGCGGCGCGGTTCCTGGAGGCGCCGCTCTCCGATCTCCCCGACCCCTTCTCCATGAGGGACATGGACCGGGCGGTGGCCCGGATCGCGCTTGCCGTGGAGGGGGGCGAGCGCATCGCCTGCTACGGCGACTACGACGTGGACGGGGTCACCTCCACCGCGCTCCTCTCTGGCTTCCTCCGCGCTTCGGGTGCCGACGTCGTCACCTACGTGCCCCACCGGCTGGTGGAGGGATACGGCCTGAACGGCGAGGCGGTGGCGCGGCTCGCCGGCCGGGGGGTGAAGCTCCTCGTCACCCTCGACTGCGGCATCACCAGCATCGAGGAGATCCGGGCCGCGGCCGCCCTGGGGGTGGACGCGGTGGTGGTGGACCACCACACCGCGCCGGTGGAGCTGCCGGCGGCGGCGGCCATCCTGAATCCCCACCGGCCCGGCTGCGGCTACCCGACCAAGGACCTGGCAGCGGTGGGGGTGGCCTTCGCCCTGGTGATGGCGCTGCGCCGGCGGCTGCGCCAGGGGGGGCGCTTCGGCGCGGCGCGACCGGAGCCCAACCTCAAGGCCGCCCTCGACCTGGTGGCGCTGGGCACCGTTGCCGACGTGGTGCCGCTGGTGGGCGCGAACCGCACCCTGGTGCGCGCCGGGCTGGTGGAGCTCGCCCGGAGCCGGCGCCCGGGGGTCCGGGCGCTGAAGCGGGTGGCGGGGATCGCCGAGGGAGCCCCGGTCACCGCCGGCCAGGTCGGCTTCCGCCTGGCTCCGCGCATCAACGCGGCCGGGCGGCTCGACGACGCCGGCCGCGGCGTGCGCCTCCTGCTCTCCGAGGAGGCGGGCGAGGCGGCGGCGCTGGCCGAGGAGCTCGACCGGGAGAACCAGGCTCGCCAGGAGATCGAGCGGCGGATCCTGGAGGAGGCGCTGGCGGAGGCGTCGGCGCGGGTGGCGGAGGGGGCGCGAGGCCTGGTGCTGGCGCGCGACGGCTGGCACCCGGGGGTGGTGGGGATCGTGGCCTCGCGGCTGGTGGAGCGGTTCCACCGTCCGGTGGTGCTGGTGGCGCTTCAGGACGGCGCGGGCAAGGGAAGCGGCCGCTCCATCGAGGCGTTCCACCTCTACGAGGCGCTGGCCGCCTGCAGCGCTCACCTGGCCCGCTTCGGCGGGCACCGCCACGCCGCCGGGGTCACGGTGGAGCGGGGGCAGCTGGAGGCGTTCCGGGCGGCGTTCGAGGCCTGCGCGGCGGCCGGGCTCTCCGAGGAGGAGCTGGCGCCGCGGTGCCGGATCGACGCCTGGGTGGAGGACCGCGACCTGACGGACGGCGCCGCGACCGATCTGGAGAAGCTGGCGCCGTTCGGCTCCGGCCACCCCGAGCCCGTCTTCGCCCTGCGGGGCGCGGCCGCCCGCGGGCGCACGGTGGGATCGGCCGGGGCGCACCTCAAGCTGGCGCTGGGCCCCCGCGGCCTGGACGCCATCGGCTTCCACATGGGCGAGCGGGCCGGGCTGTGCGCCGAGGGGCCGGTGGACGCGGCCTTCTCCCTGGGCTTCGACGAGTGGGACGGGACGCGGCGGCTGCAGCTCAAGCTCAGGGACCTCCGCCCCGCCGGGAGCGGGCCTCCCTGAGCTCGCCTCCCGCGCCGGCTCGCTCCTTGACGCTCCAGGTTCCGCGGTGTTAGCTGCTGTCCCCCCTGGCAGGAGGATGAGGGACGTGGCGCGTTTCATCACCGAGCTGAAGCGGACCCATTCCTGTGGTGAGCTCAACCAGGCCGACATCGGCAAGGAGGTGGTCCTCTTCGGCTGGGTCAACAATCGCCGCGACCACGGCGGGGCCGTCTTCATCGACCTCCGCGATCGCGAGGGCGTGACCCAGGTGGTGTTCGAGGAGGACGTGCGGCCCGAGGTGCATGAGCTGGCCGGCCAGCTCCGGCTCGAGTTCTGCGTGGGGATCCGCGGCAAGGTGGTATCCCGCGGCCAGAACGCCAACCCCAAGCTGCGCACCGGCGAGATCGAGATCCACGCCACCGAGCTGGCGGTGTTCAACCGCAGCGAGCCCACGCCCTTCCCCATCGAGGACAAGATCGAAACCAGCGAGGAGAAGCGGCTGCAGTTCCGCTACCTCGACCTGCGGCGCGCCCCGCTGCAGAGGACCCTCATGACCCGGGCGCGGGTGAACCACCTCACCCGCAACTACTTCACCGAGAGCCGGTTCCTGGAGCTGGAAACGCCCTTCATGGTGAAGTACACGCCCGGCGGGGCCCGGAACTTCCTGGTCCCCTCGCGCCTCAACCCGGGCAAGTTCTACGCCCTGGCCGAGAGCCCGCAGCTCTTCAAGCAGCTGTACATGATGGCCGGCTTCGACCGGTACTTCCAGATCGTTCGCTGCTTCCGCGACGAGGACCTGCGGCTCGACCGGCAGCCGGAGTTCACCCAGATCGACGTGGAGATGTCCTTCGTGGAGCAGGGGGACATCTTCGAGGTGATCGAGGGGCTGGTGGTGCGGCTGTGGAAGGAGGTGCTGGGCGTGGAGCTGGAGCGCCCCTTCCTGCGCATGCCCTTCGCCGAGTCGATGGCCCGGTACGGCAACGACAAGCCCGACCTGCGCTTCGAGATGCCGCACGTGGTGCTCACCGACCTGGTGCGTTCCCAGGGCGGCGGCGGCGTGCCCCTGCTCGACGAGGCGGTGAAGGCGGGCGGCATCGTCAAGGCCATGCGGGTCTCGGCCAGCGCCGGCCTCTCCCGTACCGAGGTCGACAAGCTCGAGGAGTACGTGCGGGGCATGGGCGCCAAAGGGCTGGCGCGGGCGAAGGTGGGCGAGGGCGGGGAATGGACCCAGTCGCCCTTCGCCAAGACCATCACCCCGGAGCTGCGCCAGGCGGTGAACGCAGCCGCGGCGGCGCAGCCGGGCGACCTGCTCCTCTTCCAGTTCGGCAAGGAGTCGCTGGTCCACACGGTGATGGCCAACCTCCGCGTGTACCTGGCCAAGAAGATGAAGCTCATCCCGGACTACGGGTCGGGCGGGCAGTGGCGCTTCCTCTGGGTGATCGACCCGCCGCTCTTCGAGTACGACGAGGAGTCCCGGACCTGGGCGGCGGCGCATCACGCCTTCACCCGGCCTCACGACGAGGACCTCCAGCACCTGGAGACCGACCCGGGCAAGGTGAACTGCTACCGCTACGACCTGGTGCTGAACGGCTTCGAGATCGGTGGTGGCTCCATCCGGCTCCACGACCCGGCGGTGCAGGCGCGGGTCTTCAAGGCCATGGGCATCTCCGACCAGGAGGCGCGGGCCAAGTTCGGGTTCCTGCTCGACGCGCTGAAGATGGGGGCTCCGCCCCACGGCGGGATCGCCCTGGGCATGGACCGCCTGGTGATGCTGCTCACCGGCGCCGAGTCGCTGCGCGACGTGGTGGCCTGGCCCAAGACGCAGAAGGGCACCGACCTCATGACCGGTGCGCCGGGCGACGTCGACCCGCGGCAGCT
>DATKMW010000149.1:0-38212 GCA_035541675.1 Anaeromyxobacter sp.
GGTGGCCTTCCTGGCGAGCGAGCAAGCGTCGTACGTGACCGGCGAGGTCCTGCGGGTCAACGGGGGGATGTACATGTAGCCGCAGCCCCCTGCGGCCAATCCAGAACGGAGGAGGAATCATGTCGGCAACCATCGAGCAGAAGGTCAAGAACATCATCGCGGACCAGCTGGGTGTGGGCGAGGAGGAGATCAAGCCCACCTCGAGCTTCATCGAGGACCTGGGGGCCGATTCGCTCGACATCGTCGAGCTCGTCATGGCCATGGAGGAGGAGTTCGAGGTCGAGATCCCGGACGAGGAGGCGGAGAACATCAAGACCGTCCAGGACGCGGTGAACTACATCACCACGCACAAGAAGTAGGGCGGCGTCTCGGGGTGCACCCCGAGCCCGCGGACGAACCGGGCAGGGTCCGCCTCGCGGCTCGCGGGCTCGGGCGTGGATCCTGTGCGGATGGGCCGCGGTGGTTGCGGCGTCCGGATGTTTCGCCTTGCGCGAGTGTGGTCTCGGGAAGGAGGTGAGCGGTGATGAGCAGGCGTCGCGTGGTGGTCACCGGGCTGGGGCTGGTCACTCCCGTGGGCATCGGGGTGGAGGAGTCTTGGAGCGCTCTGGTGGCCGGCCGGAGCGGCATCGGGCCGGTCACCCTCTTCGACGCCTCGACCTTCCCCACCCGCATCGCCGGCGAGGTGAAGGGCTTCGACCCCGAGAAGTACATGGAGAAGAAGGAGGCCCGGCGGAACGACCGCTTCATCCACTTCGCCGTGGCCGCGGGGGAGATGGCCTGGAAGGACTCCGGCCTGGACGTGGGCAAGGAGGACCCGGAGCGGATGGGCGCCATCGTCGGGTCGGGGCTGGGCGGCCTTGCCACCATCGAGGAGACCCACGCCACCTACATGGCCCGCGGCGTCCGCAAGATCAGCCCGTTCTTCGTGCCCAGCTTGATCGTGAACCTGGCCCCCGGCCAGCTGACCATGCGCTACGGCATGAAGGGGCCGAGCTTCTCGCCGGTCTCGGCCTGCGCCACCGGCAACCACTCCATCGGCGAGGCCATGATCTACATCGAGCGGGGGACCGTCGACGTGATGATGGCCGGCGGCACCGAGGCCACCATCACGCCGCTGGGGCTGGGCGGCTTCTGCGCCGCCCGGGCGCTGTCGGAGCGGAACGACGCTCCGGAGAAGGCCAGCCGCCCGTTCGACAAGGGGCGTGACGGCTTCGTGGCCGGCGAGGGGGCGGGAATCGTGGTGCTGGAGGAGTACGAGCACGCTCGCCGCCGAGGCGCCCGCATCTACGCCGAGCTGGCCGGCTACGGGGCCACCAGCGACGCCTACCACGTCACCTCGCCGGCGCCCGAGGGCGAGGGCGGGCAGCGGGCCATGCGGATGGCGCTGGCCGACGCGGGCCTCCCGCCCGAGGCCGTCGGGTACATCAACGCTCACGGCACCTCCACCCCGGCCGGCGACGTGGCCGAATGCCAGGCCATCCTGCAAGTCTTCGGCGAGCACGCCAGGAAGGGCCTGAGAATCTCCTCCACCAAGTCGATGATCGGCCACCTGCTGGGAGGCGCGGGCGGGGCCGAGGCGGTGGTCACCGTCCTCTCGCTGGCGCGGGGAGTCCTGCACCCGACCGTCAACGTCGACGAGCAGGACCCGCAGTGCCCGCTCGACGTCATCCCCAACCAGGCCCGCGAGGTGCGGGTCGACGCTGCCATGAGCAACTCCTTCGGCTTCGGCGGCACCAACGCGGTGCTGGTCTTCAAGCGCATCTAGGGTCGTACCCGGGAGGCAAGGTGGCCGATCGCATCATCGCCGGTTCGGATCACGCCGGCATCACACTGCGCGGCGAGGTGGTGCGGGTGGCTGCCGCGGCGGGCTTCGAGGTGGAGGAGACGGGGCCCGGGCCGGGGGAGCGGGCCGACTACCCCGAGCAGGCTCGGCTGGTGGCCGAGGCGGTGGCCGCGGGCCGAGGGCGGTTCGGCATCCTGGTGTGTGGCACCGGCATCGGCATGTCCATGTCCGCCAACAAGGTCCGGGGCATCCGGGCGGCGGTGTGCAGCACCGAGTTCGAGGCGCGCATGGCCCGAGCCCACAACGACGCCAACGTCCTGTGCCTGGGCGAGCGGGTCATCGGCCCCGGCCTGTGCGAGGGGATCGTGCGGGCCTTCCTCTCCACGGCGTTTGAGGGAGGGCGCCACGCCGTGCGGGTGCAGATGATCAACGCCCTGGACCGCTGAAGGGCTCGTTGCCGACCCACCGCCGCCGCGGTATGACCTCGCGGTCCACGGCTCGCCGCCGGAACGGGCGCGCGGGCCGCCGCCCGAAGGAGACCCCATGACGAACCGATCCGCCCTGGAAGAGTCCGACCCCCAGGTGGCGCGGCTCCTGCGCGAGGAGACGCGGCGGCAGGCCAACGGGCTCGAGCTCATCGCCAGCGAGAACTTCGTGTCCGCGGCGGTCCTCGAGGCGGTGGGCTCGACCCTCACCAACAAATACGCCGAGGGCTATCCCGGGAAGCGCTACTACGGCGGCTGCGAGGTGGTCGACCAGGTGGAGCAGCTGGCCATCGACCGGGCCCGGGAGCTCTTCGGGGCAGAGCACGCCAACGTCCAGCCGCACTCCGGCTCGCAGGCCAACATGGCGGCCTACTTCGCGCTCGCCCAGCCCGGCGACACCCTGCTGGCCATGAGCCTCAACTTCGGGGGGCACCTCACCCACGGCGCCAAGGCCAACTTCTCCGGCAAGCTCTTCCAGATCGTCCCCTACGGGCTGCGGCAGTCTGACGAGACGGTGGACCTCGACGAGGTCGCCCGCCTGGCCCGGGAGCACAGGCCGCGCCTGCTGGTGGTGGGCGCCAGCGCCTATCCCCGGGTGCTCCCCTTCGATCGCTTCGCGGCCATCGCCCGGGAGGTGGGTGCGGCGATGGTGGTGGACATGGCCCACATCGCCGGCCTGGTGGCGGCAGGGCTCCACCCCTCGCCCGTCCCCTACGCCGAGATCGTCACCACCACCACCCACAAGACGCTGCGGGGCCCGCGCGGAGGGCTCATCCTCTGCCGAGAGGCGCACGCCAAGGCGCTCAACTCGCAGATCTTCCCGGGCATTCAGGGCGGCCCCCTGGAGCACGTCATCGCCGGAAAGGCGGTGGCGCTGGGGGAGGCGCTGCGGCCGGAGTTCAAGGACTACCAGCGCCGGATCGTGGAGAACGCCCAGGTGCTGGCCGAGGGGCTGCGGGTGGCCGGGCTCCGCCTGGTCTCGGGCGGCACCGACAACCACCTCATGCTGGTGGACCTGCGCCCCAAGCGTCTCACCGGCAAGGTGGCCGAGGAAGCCCTGGGCAAGGCCGGCATCACCGTGAACAAGAACATGATTCCCTGGGACCCGGAGAAGCCCACCGTCACCTCGGGCATCCGGGTGGGCACCCCCGCCATGACCAGCCGGGGGATGGGCGCCCGGGAGATGACCATGATCGCCCACCTCATCGGGCGGGTCCTGGACGCCCCCGACGACGAGCCTTTGGCGGCGCGGGTCCGAGACGAGGTGCGGGACCTGTGCGCGCACTTCCCGCTCTACCCTGACCGACAGTGAGTCCCGCGCCCGCCTTCCGGCCAGAGGATCCCGCGGGCGACTAGAGCCCCCATGCGCTGCCCCCATTGCGGACACCTCGAGGACCGGGTGGTCGACTCGCGCGAGGCGCAGGAGGGCCTGGTCACGCGCCGTCGCCGCGAGTGCCTCTCCTGCAAGGGCCGCTTCACCACCTACGAGCGGATAGAGGAGGTCCTGCCCCAGGTGGTGAAGAAGGACGGCCGGCGCGAGGCCTTCGACCGCCACAAGATCGTGGAAGGGGTGGCCACCGCCTGCCAGAAGCGGCCGGTCTCGGGCGAGCAGATCGAGGCCCTGGTAGCCTCGGTGGAGCGCGAGCTGTCGGACCTGGGCGAGCGGGAGATCCCCACCCCGGTCATCGGCGAGGCGGTGATGCGCCGCCTTCGCGCCCTGGACGAGGTGGCCTACGTGCGCTTCGCCTCGGTCTACCGGGCCTTCCGCGACGTGGGCGAGTTCATGGCCGAGCTGGAGGGGCTGGCCAAGAAGAACAGCGTCGGCGGGGGCGGGGAGCCCCGAGGATGAGCGTCGCGCGGGAGCGGGCGGAGCGCTACATGCGCCTGGCCCTGGCCCAGGCCGGGCGGGGCCTGGGCCGGACCAGCCCCAACCCGGCGGTGGGCGCGGTGGTGGTGCGGCGCGGCCGGATCGTGGGGCGTGGCTACCACGCCCGCGCCGGCGGACCGCACGCCGAGGTGGTGGCCCTGCGCCAGGCCGGCGCGCGGGCCAGGGGCGCCGAGCTCTACACCACGCTCGAGCCCTGCGACCACTTCGGCCGGACCCCGCCTTGCTCGGCGGCCATCCTCGAGGCCGGCATCCGTCGGGTGTGGGTCGGCTCCCGGGACCCCAACCCCCTGGTGAACGGGCGGGGCGTGGCGCGCCTCCGGCGCCGGGGGGTGCCGGTGGAGGAGGGGGTCCTGGCCGAGGAGTGCAACCGGCTCAACGCCCCCTGGTTCACCTTCATCACCCGCGGGCGCCCCCACGTGACCCTCAAGGCCGCGGTCACCCTCGACGGCAGGATCGCCACCCGCGGCGGAGACGCACGCTGGGTGAGCGGCGAGGCGGCCCGCGCCTGGGCACGCCGGCTGCGCGACCGCGTGGACGCGGTGCTGGTGGGCGCGGGCACCGCCCGGGCCGACGACCCTTTGCTCACCACCCGGCTGCCCGGCCGGCGCGGCCGGGATCCGCTCCGGGTGGTGCTCGACACCGGGCTGAGGCTCCCCTCCCGGCTGAGGCTCTTCACCCAGCGCTCCGGAGCACTCACGCTCCTGGCGCACGCCTCCGGCCGGAGCCGGCGGCTGGGCCCGGGCGTGGAGCTGGTCCGCTGCCGCCCGGGGCCGGGCGGCGTCGACCTCCGGGACCTGCTCCGGAAGCTCGCCGACCGGGGGGTTGCGCACCTGCTCGTCGAGGGCGGCGCGGCGGTGCACGCGCGGTTCCTGGCCGCAGGGCTGGCGGACGAGGTGGCCATCGTGGTGGCGCCCAAGCTCCTGGGGGGGGACGGCGTGCCGCTGCTCGCCGGCCCGGGCCCGGCGCGGATGGCCGGCGCGCTCCGCCTCGACGACGTGCGCGTGGAGCGGCTCGGCGAGGACATCCTGGTGCGGGGGCGCGTGCCGCGGCGCGGGCGCGCGCGGTTGGCGAAAACCCGGCACCAGGGCTAGGATTCGCGCACCATGTTCACGGGACTCGTCCTCGACGTCGGCGTGGTGGTGCAGGTCGCGCCGCGGCAGGGCGGGGCCCGGCTCACCCTGCGCCCGTCGCGCGTGGCCGTGGACGACCTGGCCCTGGGCGAGAGCGTCGCCTGCTCGGGGGCGTGCCTGTCGGTGGTGGAGCGGGGCCCGGGGCTCGTCTCGTTCGAGGTGGTCCCGGAGACCCTGTCCCGCACCACGCTCGGCGCGTGGCGCCCCGGGACCCGGGTCAACCTGGAGCGGGCCCTTCGGCCGGCGGACCGGCTGGGCGGCCACCTGGTGCTGGGGCACGTGGACGCGGTAGGCGAGGTGCTCTCGCGGGTCGCGGAGGGGCAGGGGGCCCGCCTCGCCATCGGGCTCACCGCCGAGCTCGCGCCGCTGGTGGCGGAGAAGGGCTCCATCGCCGTGGACGGCGTCTCCCTGACCGTGGCCGCCGCCGCCCGGGACCGGTTCGAGGTGGCGCTCATCCCCGACACGCTGACCCGCACCACCCTGGGCGAGGCCGCCCCGGGCACCCGGGTCAACCTCGAGGCCGACGTGGTGGCGCGCCACGTGGCCCGGCTCCTGGCCCTGGGCGCGGCCCCGGCCGGCCTGGGGGGGGCGAAGCTCACCGCCTGGGGCTACGGCGGGGAGGTCGGACCGTGAAGGGGCGCCCGATGCAGCCGGCCATCGAGCGGGTGGAGCGAGCGCTGGCCGCCGTGCGGGCCGGCAAGATGGTCATCCTCACCGACGACGAGGGTCGGGAGAACGAGGGAGACCTGTGCCTGGCGGCGGAGAAGGTGACGCCCGCGGCCATCAGCTTCATGGCCACCCATGGCCGGGGGCTGATCTGCCTGGCGCTCACCGAGGAGAAGGTGCGGGCGCTCCGGCTCCCGCTCATGGTGGACGAGGCCGCCAACACCTCCGGCTTCGGCACCGCCTTCACCGTCTCCATCGAGGCGCGCGAGGGCGTCACCACCGGCATCAGCGCCCGGGATCGGGCCCACACCATTCTCACCGCGGTGCGGGAGGGCGCGCGGCCCGAGGACCTGGCCCGCCCCGGCCACGTCTTCCCCCTGCGGGCTCGCCGGGGCGGGGTGCTGGTGCGGGCCGGCCAGACCGAGGGATCGGTGGACCTGGCCCGGCTGGCCGGGCTGAGGCCGGCGGGCGTGATCTGCGAGGTCATGAACGACGACGGGACCATGGCCCGTCTCCCCGAGCTGGAGAAGCTGGCCGCCGCCCACGGGCTGTGCATCACCTCGGTGGCCGACCTCATCGCCTACCGGATGCTCAAGGACAAGTTGGTGCGCCGGGGGGCCGAGGCGCCGCTGCCCACCGCCCACGGCGCCTTCCGGGCCGTGGCCTACGAGAACGAAATCGATGCCCACCAGCACGTGGCGCTGGTCAAGGGGCGCTGGCGCGAGAGCGAGCCGGTGCTGGTCCGGGTCCACTCGAAGTGCCTGACCGGCGACGTGTTCGGCAGCGAGCGCTGCGATTGCGGTCCTCAGCTCCAAGCCGCCCTGCGCCAGATCGAGCGAGCGGGCAAGGGCGTGCTCCTCTACCTGGATCAGGAGGGGCGGGGCATCGGGCTGGTCAACAAGCTCAAGGCCTACAACCTCCAGGACCAGGGCTACGACACGCTGGAGGCCAACGTGCAGCTGGGCTTCAAGCCCGACCTGCGCGACTACGGGATCGGGGCCCAGATCCTGCGCGACCTGGGCGTGCGCCGCATGCGGCTGCTCACCAACAACCCCAAGAAGATCGTGGGGCTGGAGGGCTACGGCCTGACGGTGGTGGAGCGGGTGCCCATCGAGACCCCGCCCACCCGCCGCAACCGGGCCTACCTGGCCACCAAGCGGGATCGGATGGGTCACCTGCTCACGCTGGCGCCCGCGCCGCCGCGCGGCCGCGCGGCGCGGCGGGCGCCGAGGAAGGGAAGGGAGGGACGATGAACCTGTACGAGGGCACGCTGGTCGCCACCGGCCTCAAGGCCGCGCTGGTGGTGTCGCGGTTCAACTCGCTCATCACCGGCCAGCTGGAGGCGGGGGCGCTGGACGCGCTCCGCCGCCACGGGGTCAAGGACGGGGATCTCTCCGTCTTCCGCTGCCCGGGGACCTTCGAGCTCCCGGCCCTCCTGGCCCGGGTCGCCGGCAGCGGGCGCTACGATCTGGTGGTGGCCCTGGGCGCGGTCATCCGCGGCGGCACGCCCCACTTCGATTACATCGCGGCCGAGGCCACCAAGGGTGTCGCCCAGGTGTCCCTCCAGGCCCCCTGCGCGGTGAGCATGGGGATCCTCACCTGCGACACGCTGGAGCAGGCGCTGGAGCGGGCCGGGGTGAAGGCCGGCAACAAGGGTGCGGAGGCCGCGGTGGCCGCCATCGAGCAGGCCAACGTGCTGCGCGAGGCGGGGCGCCTCCTCGCCCAGCGAACGGAGTGACCTTGACCGCCCGGCGCACTCGAGCCCGCGAACGTGCGCTCCAGGCGCTCTACCAGATCGACGTGGCCGCGGAGGGCATCGACGAGGCCCTGGCGGCGTTCTGGCGGAGCTTCGAGCCGGTCGAGCGGGAGGTGCGCGAGCTGGCCGAGTCCCTGGTGCGCGGCGTCGCCGAGCACCGGCGCGGGGTGGACGAGACCATCGAGGCGGCCTCCAGCAACTGGCGGCTCGACCGGATGGCCCGCGTCGACCGCAACGTGCTGCGGCTGGCGGTCTACGAGCTCATCCGGACCGACGTGCCGGTGAAGGTGGTCATCAACGAGGCGATCGAGCTGGGCAAGAAGTTCGGCTCGGAGAGCTCCGGGGCCTTCGTGAACGGCGTCCTGGACAAGGTGGCGGCCGGGTTGCCGCCGGAGCGAAGGAGCGGGTGACGGACCGCGGTCCCGGGCGCGGTACGGGGTCTTCACGGGGCGTGGAAGGGGCGAACGTGCTGAAGATCGAGGTGGCGGAGCTGGGGCTCTCGGCGATCGACGCCCTGGAGGTGGACGCGCTGGCGGTCTTCGTGGGCCCGGAGCGTCCCCTGCAGGGCTTCGCGGGATACGCCGACTGGCGCATGTGCGGGGCCATCTCCCGTTCCATCCGCAGCGGCTTCTTCCGCGGGGGAGCCGACGAGGCCCTGCTCCTCCCCTCCGGCGGCCGGCTCCGCGCCGGCCGGATCTTCTGCTTCGGCGTGCCCGACGCCCCCCTCTCCGCCGAGGGCTTCCTCCGCGCCGCCCGGGGGGCCTGCGAGGCCATGGCCCGGGCCGGCAGCGAAGAGTTCGCCACCTGCCTCCCGCCCTTCGAGGGCGAGCTGGCCCTGGCGGCCCGGCTCTGGCTCGAGGCCGCCCTGGTGCGCCCGGTGTCGCGCCAGGTGATCCTGGGCGAGCTCCGGACCTTGCAGCGGGAGCTCTCCGCGGCGCGCGCCGAGCGGGGCGCGGACGTGGAGGTGGTGGTGCCGCCGGCGCGGGTGGAGATGCCGTCGCGGGGCCGCGCCTTGCCGCACCTGGGCGCCGTGATACGCTGACGCGGGCTCGACGCCCGCGCATGTCCGAGCGATCCCAGAAGGCCGTCAGCGAGTTCGTCTCCGAGGCCCAGGAGAACATCGACGCCTTGGGCCGGGATCTCCTCCGGCTCGACCGGGGAGGGCAGGAGCAGAGCCCCGACCTGCTCAACGCCGTCTTCCGGGCGGCGCACACGCTCAAGGGCCTCTCCTCGATGTTCGGGGTGGAGCGCATGGCCCGCCTGGCCCACGCCCTCGAGGACCTGCTCGACGAGGTGCGGATGGGGCGCCGGGAGCTCGACACGGGGGTGCTCGACCTCCTGCTCGAGGCGCCGGAGATCTTCGCGAGGATCATCGCCGAGGAGTCCGAGGGGCGGCTGCCCGAGACCGCCGAGGCGGCCACGCTCCTGGCAGAGCGGCTTCGGGCACGCTCCCCGGCCGCGGCCGCGGTGCCCAGCGGTGACCCGCTGGAGGCCCTGCAGCTCCCGCCCGGCGTGCGCGGCGTCCTGACCGAGTACGAGGAGCACCGGCTGCGGGCCAACGTGCAGAAGGGCGTGGCCTTGGTGCGGGTGAAGGTCTCCTTCTCCCTGGAGGCCTTCGACCGCGAGCTGGCCGAGCTCAACGGCCGCCTGAAGAAGCTGGGCGAGGTCGTCTCCACGCTCCCCTCCAGCGACGCCACCGACCGCCAGGCGATCGCCTTCGAGCTGCTCTTCGCCTCGCGGGAGCCCGTCGCCACCATCCTGCGCGAGGCCGGCGCGGGGGCGGCGGTGGAGCCGGTGCCGGTCCAGCTCGGGGGCTTTCTGCCCGCGCCCCGCAGGTCGGCCGAGCCGCCCGGCGGCCCCCGGCAGGCGGCCCCGGCGCCGCCCGCGCCTGGGCCGGTCTCGGTCGCGCTCTCCCCGACGCCGGAGGCCGGCCCGGGCGAGCCCCCCTCGCTGCGCTCCGCCTCCCAGTCGGTGCGGGTCGACATCCACAAGCTCGACCGGCTCATGAACGTGGTCGGCGAGCTGGTGCTGATCCGCTCCTCGCTGGCCGCCCAGGCCGACCGCGCCAAGGCCGAGCGGGCCGACGCGGCGCTGGGGGGCGAGCTGCAGCTCCTCAGCCGCGCCCTGGAGCGGAAGCTGGCCGAGCTGCAGGCCGGGATCCTCGAGGTACGGATGGTTCCCCTGGAGCAGGTCTTCGACAAGCTGGCCCGCATGGTGCGCAAGCTGGCCCGCGAGGTGGGCAAGGAGATCGACTTCGTGGTGGCGGGCGGCGACGTGGAGCTGGACAAGCTGATCGTCGAGGAGCTCTCCGACCCGCTCATGCACCTCATCCGCAACTCCATCGACCACGGCATCGAGCCCCCCGAGGTGCGGAGCCGGGTGGGGAAGCCGGAGGTCGGCCGGGTACGGCTGGAGGCGGCCCAGCGCGGCAACCACGTGCGGATCGTGGTGGAGGACGACGGGGCTGGCCTGGACGAGGAGCGGATCCGGCAGGTGGCGGTGGAGCGCGGGCTGGCGACCGGCGAGGCCCTGTCCAGCCTCTCCCGCCGCGAGGTGCTCAACCTGGTGTTCACCCCCGGCTTCTCCACCGCCCGGCAGGTGACGGCGCTGTCCGGTCGCGGGGTGGGACTGGACGTGGTCAAGACCAACATCGCCGAGCTGTCGGGCATCATCGACCTGGCCACCACCCGCGGCCTGGGCACTCGCTTCGAGATCACCCTGCCGGTGACCCTGGCCATCCTGCGGGCGCTGGTGGTCTCGGTGGCCCGGAGGGCCTACGCCATCCCCCTCAACAGCGTGCTGGAGATCCTGGAGGTGCGGGCCGACGAGGTGCGCACCCTCTCCACCCGCGAGGTCATCTCCCTGCGCGGCGCAACCCTGCCGTTGCTCCGGCTGAGCGCCTTCCTGCGGCTCTCCGCCGCGGCCCAGCCGTCCCGCTTCTTCGTGGTGGTGGTGGGCCTGGCGCAGGAGCGGCTGGGGATCGCCGTCGAGGAGCTGCTCGGGCAGCAGGACATCGTGGTCAAGCCCCTGGGCCGGCCGCTGGCCGGGGTGCGCGGCATCGCCGGGGCCACCGACCTGGGGGGCCGGCGCACGGTGCTGGTCCTGGACGTGGGGGCGATCATCGAGGAGGTGATCACCCCCGAGCGCATCGGTGAGGGCGTGGCCCGGGAAGGGTGAGCGGGGATGTACCTCGACTTCTACGGCCTCGCGCGCAAGCCCTTCTCCAAGACCCCCGACCCGGAGTTCCTCTACCGGTCGCGCCAGCACGCCGAGGCGCTGGCCCGCCTCTCCCACGCCATGGAGGAGCGGGAGATCGCCGTGCTCACCGGGGAGGTGGGCACCGGCAAGACCACGCTGGCCCGCGCCCTGGTCGACGGCTTCGCCGAGCAGTGCCGCTTCAGCTTCCTGGTGAACTCGGCCCTGCCGGCGGCCCAGCTCCTCACCGCGGTGGCCGAGGGTTTCGGGCTCTCCCCCGGCCGCCGCAAGGTCCAGACCTTCGGGGCGGTGGCCGAGCACGTGGCCCGCCTCGACGGAGAGGGCAAGTTCGGGGTGGTGGTGGTCGACGAGGCGCAGCTCCTCCCCGGACGGAGCGCCTACGACGAGCTACGCCTGCTCACCAACCTGGCCGCCGACGACCGCCCGCTCCTGGGGCTGGTCCTCATCGGTCAGCCGGAGCTGAGGGACCGGCTGGCCCGGCGGGGCGGCGAGGCCTTCGCCCAGCGCGTCGGCGTGGCCTGCCACCTCGGCCCCCTGGACATGAGCGAGACCGCCCGATACCTCGCCCACCGCCTGGCCGTGGCTGGGCGCAGCGAGATGCTCTTCGAGCCGGCCGCGGTCGAGGCCCTCCATCGTCTCTCCGGCGGTGTCCCTCGCAAGCTCAACCAGCTCGCCGCCGGAGCCCTCCTCGAGGGGTTCGTCCGGGAGGCGGGTACGCTGTCGGCCGAGGTGGTCGAGGCTGTGGGCCAAGACCTGGGCGCTCATCTGGGAAGCGCCCTCCCGGCAGGGTAGACTCGGCCGGGATGGACTTCCTGAAGATCCGCAGCAAGGCCAAGGAGCGAGCGGCGCCGCGCGTGCCCAGTTCCGGCCCGCCCGCAACGGATCCCGCCGGTCCGCTCCCGCCCCCCACCGAGCGGCAGGCCGCCCCCGAGCCGCCGCCGGCGCCGGGCCCGGCCGGAGCGGAGGACCCCGTCCGGACCGACGACCCGCGCTTCACCACCTGGAAGCCCGGCAGCGGGGTGCGCCCCTCGGTCGAGCCGCCCGGGCCGCCGGCCCTGCCCCGGCCCGATCCCGCCGCCTTCGCCGTCTACGACCCCACCCGATCGCTCGCGGCCCAGGACCTCGGGCCCACCCGGGCCCCTCCACCGGCGTCCGTCCCCCTGCCGGCGGCCGCGCTGCCACCCGGCGGCGTCGCCGTCCCGGCGCCGTCGCCCCCGGCGGTCGCCGATCTCCTCGACGACTTCTTCTATCGGGTCGACGAGGAGGTGGCCGTCCTGGCCGGGCTGCCGGCGGAGCCGGCCGCGCCGGCGGCGGCCGGCACCGAGGACGCGGCGGTGGAGGAGTACCTCACCTTCCGGCTGGGCGCGGAGGAGTACGCCGTGGCCATCGAGTACGTCCGCGAGGTGCTCAAGGCCCCGCCCATCACCGAGGTGCCGCGGGCGCCCGCCGGCATCCTCGGGGTGGTCAACGTCCGTGGCGAGGTGGTGGGGGTGTTCGACCCGCGCCACCGCCTGGGCCTGCCGGTGGCCGAGGCGGCCGAGGGGACCGGCCGGATCGTCATCGTCGACGACGGGGAGGGGGCCTGCGGCCTGCTCGTCGACGCGGTGGCCAGCGTGGTGCGGCTGCCCCGGGGCAGCGTCGAGCCCTGTCCGCAGGGTATCGGCGGCGCCAGCGCCGAGTGCCTGGCGGGCATCGGCAGGGAGCGGAGCCGTCTCTTCACGGTGCTCGACCTGCCGGCGCTCCTCCGGCGCGGTCCGGCGCCGGAACGCGGCGGGAGGCGGGAGCATGCCGGGGCGTGAGGGCAGCACGGCCGCGCGGCACGCCCTCGGGGACGAGGGCCTGGTCCAGCTCTGCACCTTTCGCGTCGGCGGAGAGGACTACGCCCTGGACATCATGCGGGTGCGGGAGATCATCACCCCCCTGCCCGTCACCCCCGTGCCCCGGGCGCCGTCCTTCGTGGAGGGTGTGGTCCGGCTGCGGGGCGACGTCATCCCCATCCTCGACGTGCGCCGGAGGCTGGGGCTCCCGGCCGCGCCCGCCACCCGCAAGACCCGGGTGCTCATCGTCAGCGTGGCCGGCCGCCGCCTGGGGCTGGTGGTCGACGAGGTCGCCGAGGTGCTGCGCCTGCCGCGCACCGCCATCCGTCCCGCGCCGGCCCTGGTGGGCGGCGGCGGGCGGCGCTTCTTCGTCGGGGTCTGCGGGGGCGAGAGCGGGACGGCGCCCGGCGGCCGGCGGGGTCACGGCGGCGCCGGCCGGCTGCGGCTCTTGCTGAACGTGAAGGCGCTGCTCGATCCGATCGCCCCTGGCGAGGCCGAGGAGCTGCGATCGGAGGCAGAGGCCACGAGGAGAACATGACCGCCGCCCGCGACCCGGCCACCGTGCGCATGCGCGCCCGCGCCCCCGAGGAGGAGGTCCGCTACCGGGCGGCCGGTGAGCTCGACGCCGGCGCCACCGAGGAGCGCGACCTGCTCCTGACGCTGCTGGGGGATCCGAGCTGGCGGGTGCGCAGCGCCGCCGTGGAGCGGATCGCCTCCACCGGCGCGGCCGACGTGGTGCTGGCCCCGCTCCTGGCGGCGCTGGCCGGGGGGGCCAGCGTGGGCGCGCGGGAGGCCGCGGCCGCGGCCCTGATCCGCATCGGCGCGCCGGCGGTGCTCCCCCTGCTCCGGCGCCTGGACGGGCCCGACTCCGACCTCAGGCAGGCGGCGGTGGCCGTCCTGGGGTCCATCGGCGACCGCCGCGGCGTCGCCCCCCTGGCGGCGCGGCTGGCCGATCCCGACCCCAACGTGCGCGCGGGTGCGGCCGAGGCCCTGGGGAAGATCGGCGGCGAGGAGGCCGGGGCCGCGCTGCTGGCGGCGCTCGACTCCGACGACCAGACCATGCGGCTCTCGGCGCTGGAGGCGCTGCTGGCCATGCGGGTGTGCCCCCCGGCCGCGCGGATCGAGCCCCTGCTCCATGGTGACCGGTCCCTGCGCCGCCCCGGCTACCGCATCCTGGGGTACAGCGACGAGCCGGAGGTGGCGCGGCTGCTGGTGCGGGGACTCACCGAGCCCTCTCGCAGCGCTCGCGAGGCGGCGCTGGCGGGGATCGGGCTGCTCCGCAGCCGCCGCCCGTCCGGCGAGCTCGCGTACCTGGTGGAGGCCCTGCGCGGCGCGGCCGCTGGGGACCTGAACCTCGATGCCTGCGTGGAGTCGCTCTCGGCCGAGGACGGAACGGTGGCGGTGGGGGCGCTGGCGGTCCTGGGATGGGTGGGGGCGGTGGGAGCGGTCGGCGCCATGCTCCGGCTGGCCGAGGACGACCGCCTGCGCCCCATGGTGGAGGAGGCGGTGGATTGCCTCCCCCGGGACGGCGCCCTGCGCGAGGCGGTGGCCAAGGCCCTGGAGGTGCAGGGCCCCTTCGGGCGGATCGCGGCGCTGGCCCTGCTCTCGCGGCTGGGCAGCCCGGCGGCCCTGGAGTCGCTGGTTCGCGAAGCCAGCGATCCCAACGGGTACCTGCAGGCGGAGGCCATCTCGGCGCTGGGCCAGCTGGGCGACTCCCGCGCGGTCGGGCCGCTGGTGGGGCTCCTCGGCGACGACGCGCCGGCGGTGTCGGGCATCGCCGCCGCGGCGCTGGCCCGCACCGGCCAGGGCTCCCCCGAGGCCTCGGCGGCCACGCTGGCGGCGCTGCGCGACCGGTGCAGATCCAGCCCCTCGGCGTCGCTCTTCCGGGTGCTGGGGGCGCTGGGGTCGGCCGAGGACCTGGCGCGGCTCCGCGAGGGGCTGCGCCGCCCGTCGGAGGTGCAGCGGGTGGCCGCGGCCGGTGCCATCTCCTCCCTGGTGCAGCGGACCGGCGTCTCCGGCGCGGAGATCCCCGAGCTGGAGGAGGCCCTCCGCGATGCGACCTGGTCGGTGCGGGCCGGCGCGGCCCGGGCCTACATCGAGGTGGCGAGGGCCGGCGCGGCCCGCGCCGCCCGCGAGCCGGCCAGCGCCGGCTCCCCGCTCTCCGCCGGGGCGGTGGCGGCGCTACACCGCTGTCTGGAGGACGCCGAGCCCTCGGTGCGGGCTGCGGCCGTGGAGGCGCTGGGCGCGACCGGGCAGCCGGAGCACGCCCCGGCCATCTCGGCCATCGCCCGCGCCCCCGACGTTCCGCCGGTGGTGATCCTGGCCGCGCTCCGCGCCCTGGCGGCGCTCCATCAGTCGCCGGTCGACGTGATCTCCCGGGCCGCGGCGCACCCGGATCCGGAGGTGGTCAAGGAGGCGGTGGCGGTGGCGGCCCACCTGCCTGGGCCGGAGGGGGAGCGCCTGCTGCGCCAGGCCGCGGAGAGCGGACGCTGGGACGTGCGGCAGGCGGCGGCGCGGGCCATGCTCGAGCGAGGCGACCGGTCGCTCCGGGAGACGGCCGCGCAGCTGGCGGCCAGCGAGGTCGACCCGTTGGTGGCGCGGGCCTTCGCCCAGGCCGCACAGGCACTTTCGGAGCGGTGACGCGCGTGCGGCTCCCGGATCCCACCACGGCCCCCATGACCGAGGAGGAGTTTCGCCTCCTGCGGGAGGAGATCCGCGAGCACAGCGGCCTGTGGTACCGCGACGAGACCCGCTACCTGCTGGAGAAGCGGCTCCAGCCGCGGCTGCAGGCCCTGGACCTGCCCGACTTCTCTTCCTACCACCGCTACCTGCGCTTCGACCCGGGGCGCGAGGCGGAGCTGGAGGAGGCGTCGGAGATCCTCACCACCAACGAGACCTACTTCTTCCGGGAGCCGTACCAGCTCCAGGCCTTCTCGCGGGAGATCCTGCCGGCGCTGGCCGAGGCCAACGCCGGCACCCGGCGCCTGCGCATCCTCTCGGCCGGTTGCAGCACGGGCGAGGAGGTCTACACCTTGGCCGCCCTGGTCAAGGAGTCGGGGCTGTTCGAGGGGTGGGAGGTGGAGCTGGTGGGCTCGGACATCGCCCGCCGCTGCGTGGCCCAGGCGCGCGCCGGCGCCTACGGAGAGCACGCCTTCCGCACCCGGGATGCGGTGCCGCTGCGCCGCTGGTTCCACCTGCGCGGCGGCAAGTGGGTGGTCGACGATGCGCTCCGCGCGCTGGTCCGGTTCCAGCGCGAGAACCTGCTGTCGCCGCGCGCCCTGGCCACCGTGAACCGCCTCGACGCGGTGTTCTGCCGGAACATGATGATCTACTTCGACCAGGCCTCCCGCCGGGCCCTGCTGCGCCGCCTGTACCAGAAGATGCGCTCCGGCGCCTGGCTCATGCTCGGCCACGCCGAGTCTCTTCTCAACGTCACCGCCGACTTCGACCTCGTCCACCTCACCTCCGACCTCGTCTACCGCAAGCCCGTGGGGTCGGGCGCCGAGGAGCCGGGGTGATTCCCTCGTCGCGCCCCACCCGCGTGCTTCTGGTGGACGGCGGGGGCGCGCCCGGCGCGCACCTGGCAGAGCTGGTGGTCGGCGCGCCCGGCCTGGAGCTGGCCGGCCGCACCCGACACGGCGAGGAGGGCCTGCGCGAGGCGGCGCGGTCCGAGCCGGACGTGGTGCTCCTCGATCTCCAGGCGCAGCGGATGGAGGGCTTCACCTTCCTCCGGCTGATCGGGCGGCGGCGCTCGACGCCGGTGGTGGTGGTGGCCCCGGCGGCCCGGCGCGGCGACGTCTTCCGGGCCCTGGAGCTGGGAGCGCTCGACTTCGTGGAGCGGCCGGAAGCGCCCGGCTCACCGCAGGCCTTCCGCGAGGATCTCTCGGAGCGGTGCGCCGGCGCCTGCGCCGCACGGGCGGGCTCCCGCGGCCCCCCGCTTCGCCCGGGGCCGGCGGCCACCCGGGCCCGCCGCCGGCTCGCCGCCCGGGCCACGACCGCGGGGGGACGCGTGGTCGCGCTGGGAGCCTCCACCGGCGGCCCAAGGGCGCTGCAGCGGCTCTTGGCGGCGCTGCCCGGCGAGGTGCCCCTGGGCATCCTGGTGGCGCAGCACATGCCGGGGAGGTTCACCGCCCCCTTCGCCGAGCGGCTCCGGCGGACCACCGCCCTGGATGCCCAGGAGGCCGTCGACGGGGCCCCGGTCCTTCCCGGCCGGATCCTGGTGGCGCCGGGGGGACAGGACATGGAGGTCGCCCGGGACGCGGCGGGGAGGCCCCGGGTCCGGGTCCTGCGGGCGGAGGCCCCCGGTGCCCGCTGCACCCCCTCCGTCGACCGCCTCTTTGCCTCGGTGGCGGCCGCGGTCGGACCCCTGGCCTGCGGGGTGGTGCTCACCGGGATGGGCGACGACGGCCGGGCCGGGGTCCAGGCCATCCGGCGCCGGGGCGGGCTCACCCTCGCAGAATCGGCCGACACCGCCGTGGTATACGGGATGCCGCTGGCAGCTGCTGAGAGCGGAGCGGTGGACGAGGTGCTGGCCCTGGATGCCATCGCCGGCCGCCTGGTCCGCTTCGCGCGGGAGGGGTGAGGAGCCCATGGCGCAGCTTCGCGCCCTGATCGTCGACGACAGCCCGGCCATGCGCAAGCAGCTCAGCTACGCGCTGCAGCGGGTCATGGGGCTCGACGCCATCGAGGCCGAGGACGGCGCCGACGCCTGGCGGAAGCTGGGCAACGGGACCTTCGACATCCTCATCACCGACATCAACATGCCGCTCATGGACGGGCTGAAGCTCGTGTCGCTGGTGCGCTCGGGCGGCCCGCACCAGCGCATCCCCATCGTGGTCATCACCACCGAGGCAGCCGAGGCCGACCGGCGGCGGGCCATGGCCCTCGGGGCCAGCGCCTACCTGGTGAAGCCGGTCCAGGCGCAGCAGGTGGTGGAGTCGGTGCGGACCCTGCTGCGCCTGGACTAGCTGGCAGGAACGGGTGCGGCTGGACCAGGGACCGGGCCGGCTGCCGCGGGGTGCGCGGACAAGGCCTCTCGCCGTGGCCCCGCGCCGCGCAGCGGCGCCGCCCGCGCTCGCGCGAGCGCGGGTCCGACCGTCGGGTCCAGGCCTATCCCGCGCCCTTCTCCTTCTTCTCCTCCTCGCCCTCCCGCGGCTTCCTCTCCTTGTAGGCGCCGGGAGCGCAGGATCTCCCGGCGCCGCCCTGCGGCGGCAGGTCGACGACGCGCGTGCCGGCGTCCTGGCCCGGGCGTCGGGCCCCCCTGCCGCACCTGGAGCGCAGCCGCCGCCCCCCGCCGCGTCCGGACGGGCGCCCGGACTCACGGCGACCTGGCGCCGTCCCCCGGGTCGGCGAGGACCCAGGGCAGGCGAACTGGCGAGCGGGCAGGGGAGGGCCGGGCCCGCCCCGGAAATCACGGGGTGATGCGCTCCATCATCCGGGCGAAGGGGATGGTCTCGCGCACGTGGTGCAGCCCGCAGATCCAGGCTACCAGGCGCTCCACCCCCATCCCGAACCCCGCGTGCGGGACCGTGCCGTAGCGGCGCAGGTCGAGGTACCAGGCGAAGGCCTCCGGCGGAAGCTGGTGGTGCGCCAGCGCGGCCTCGAGGGTGGCCAGGTCGCTCTCGCGCTCTCCGCCGCCGATGATCTCGCCGTAGCCCTCCGGCGCCAGCACGTCGCAGCCCAGGGCCAGGCGAGGGTCCTGGGGGTCGTGCTTGAAGTAGAACGCCTTCATCTCGGCAGGGTAGCGGTGGACCATCACCGGGCGGTCGAACTGCTGGGCGATCACCGTCTCCTCGTCCCCACCGATGTCGTCGCCCCACTTCATGGGGTGGCCGGCCTTCTGCAGCACCGCCACCGCTTCCGAGTAGGTGATGCGCGGGAAGGGCGGCGTTACCCTCTGCAGCGGGGCCAGGTCGCGCTCCAGCACCGTCCGGAGCTCTTGCTCGTGCCGGGCCAGGACCGCCTGCACCACCTGCGAGACCATCTGCTCCATGAGCTCCATGTCGCCGGCCAGGTCCATGAAGGCCACCTCAGGCTCGACCATCCAGAACTCGGTGAGGTGGCGGCGGGTCTTGGACTTCTCGGCCCGGAAGGTGGGCCCGAAGCAGTACACCTTGCCGAGCGCCATGGCGGCCGCCTCCATGTAGAGCTGGCCGGACTGGGTGAGGTAGGCCTTGCCCAGGTCGAAGTAGGGCACCTCGAAGAGCGTGGAGGTGCCCTCGCAGGCGGCGGGGGTGAAGATGGGGGCGTCGACCAGCGTGAAGCCGCGCCCGTCGAGGAAGTCGCGGATGGCCCGCTCGACGCTGTGGCGAACCCGCAGGATCACCTGCTGCCGCTGGGAGCGGAGCCAGAGGTGACGCTGCTCCATGAGGAAGGCGACCCCGTGCTCCTTGTGGCCGATGGGGAACTCGGCCGAGGGGCGGGACACCACCTCCAGGCCCCGCACGTCCAGCTCGTACCCGATCGGCGCGCGGGCGTCCTTCTTCACGATGCCGGTGACGACCAGGCTCGTCTCCTGCGGGAGGTGGTCGGCCGCCTGGAAGACCTCCGGGGCCACGTTCCCCTTGAACACCACGCCCTGGATGACCCCGGTGCCGTCGCGGACCTGGAGGAAGTGGAGCTTGCCCGAGGAGCGGCGGTTGTGCAGCCAGCCGTGGAGGGTGACCTCCTTGCCCTCGTGCTGGGCGATGTCGGCGACGTAGACGGGCGGGAACATGGGGGCTCCGGGCGGCAGGGAGGGGCGACAATATACCTCTCTCCGGAGCAGACGAACCAAGGAGCGTCCGCTAATATCGCCACCTCCATGGCGATGAACGAACGCTACGAACCCCGATCCCTCGAGCCCCGCTGGCAGCGCCGCTGGGAGGAGGCGGGCGCCTTCCGCGCCGGCCGCCGCCCGGGCGCCGAACCCCGCTACGTGCTGGAGATGTTCCCCTATCCCTCGGGCGCCATGCACATGGGGCACGCCCGCGTATACACCATCGGTGACGCCCTGGCGCGCCACCTGCGCATGCGCGGGTTCGATGTCCTTCACCCCATCGGCTTCGACGCCCTGGGCCTGCCCGCCGAGAACGCGGCCATCAAGGACGGCCGCCACCCGGGCGAGCGGACCCGCGAGAACATCGTCTCCTTCCGCGCCGAGATGAAGAAGCTCGGCTACGCCTTCGACTGGGACCGGGAGATCGTCACCGCTGACCCCGAGTACTACCGCTGGAACCAGTGGTTCTTCCTGAGGATGCTGGAGCGGGACATCGTCTACCGCCGGCAGGGGAAGGCCAACTGGTGCACCGGCTGCAACACCGTCATCGCCAACGAGCAGGTGCTGGAGAAGGACGCCGTCCGGGTCTGTGAGCGGTGCAGCTCACCGGTCCTGGAGAAGGTCATCCCGGAATGGGCCTTCCGCATCACCCGGTACGCCCGCTCCCTGCTCGACGGCCTGGACCGCCTCGGCGCCTGGCCGGAGCGGATCACCACCATGCAGCGCAACTGGATCGGCCTGAGCCAGGGGGCCGAGGTCCGCTTCGCGGTGGCCGGGTCGGCCGAGACCATCCCGGTCTTCACCACCCGGGTGGACACCATCTACGGCTGCACCTACGTGGTGCTGGCGCCCGAGCACCCCCTGGTGGCCAGCCTCACCGCCCCGGAGCGGCGGGCCGAGGTCGAGGCCTTCGCCGCCCGCATGAGGCGGACCGACGCGGCCGAGCGCACCGGCGAGAGCGCGCCCAAGGAGGGTGTCTTCACCGGGGCACGAGCGGTGAACCCGTTCACCGGCGAGGAGGTCCCGGTCTGGATCGCCAACTTCGTGCTGGCCGAGTACGGCACCGGCGCGGTGATGAGCGTGCCGGCCCACGACCAGCGCGACTTCGAGTTCGCCCGGAAGTACGGACTGCCCGTCCGCACGGTGATCCAGCCGGAGAAGGGCGAGCGGACCCCGCCCGGCGATCGGCTCCAGGCGGCGACCACCGAGGACGGGGTCCTGGAGGCCTCCGGCCCGTTCACCGGCCTCGGCTCGGAGAAGGCGCGGCGGGTCATGTCCGACCACGCCCAGGCGAGCGGCTTCGGCCGCGCCACCGAGCGGTGGCACCTGCGCGACTGGGGCTTCTCCCGCCAGCGCTACTGGGGCACTCCCATCCCCATCGTCTACTGCGATGACCACGGCGCGGTGCCGGTCCCGGATGCGGACCTGCCGGTGGTCCTGCCTCCCCAGGCGATCATCACCGGCACCGGCGAGCCGCCCCTTGCCAAGGTCCCGGAGTTCGTGAAGACCACCTGCCCCAGGTGCGGGAAGCCGGCCCGGCGCGAGGTGGAGACCATGGACACCTTCGTGGACTCGTCCTGGTACTACGCCCGATACCTGTCCCCGCAGGACGGAGCCCGCCCGTTCGACCCGGAGGCGGCCAAGCGCTGGCTGCCGGTGGACGTGTACGTGGGCGGCCCCGAGCACGCGGTCATGCACCTGCTCTACTTCCGGTTCTGGCACCGGGTCATGCGCGAGCTCGGCCTGGTGCACGAGGACGAGCCGGTGGAGCGACTGGTCACCCAGGGGATCGTGAACGGGGCCGACGGCCGCAAGATGTCCAAGCGCTGGGGAAACTCGGTGGCGCCGGGCCCCATGGTGGATCGCTTCAGTGCCGACACCCTGCGCCTCTTCATCCTCTTCGCGGCGCCGCCGGAGAAGGACATCGACTGGTCCGACGAGCAGGTGGAGGGGCTGTTCCGCTTCCTGGGCCGGGTCTGGCGGATCTTCCACGCCCGCCAGGACTGCTTCGCCGCGCCGGAGGCGGCCCTGGCCGGCGCCGCCGGCGAGTTCCTCGAGCTCCGCCGCCGCACCCACCGTACCATCCAGAAGGTCACCGAGGCCTTCGACACCGACCTCAAGTTCAACACCGGGATCGCAGCGCTGATGGAGCTCGTCAACGCGCTCTACGCCGCCGAGCCCGGCGCCGAGGCCGACCGGTCCGCGGTCCGCGAGGCCCTGGTGGCGGTGGCCGCGCTGCTCTCGCCCTTCGCCCCCCACGTGGCCGAGGAGCTCTGGCACGAGGTGCTGGGCGCGCCGGCCCGGGACCGCCTCCTGGGCGACGAGCCCTGGCCGGCCTTCGACCCGGCGCTGGTGGCTGCCGACACCGTCAAGATCGCCGTCCAGGTGAACGGGAAGCTCCGCGGCGAGGTGCAGGCGGCGGTCTCGGCCGGCGAGGCCGAGGTCCGCGCGCTGGCGGAGGCCGACGGGAAGGTGAGGGCGCACCTCGCCGGCAAGGCGGTGCGGAAGGTGGTCTACGTGCCCAAGAGGCTCATCAACTTCGTCGTGGGGTAAAGATGCGCGGGGCGCGATCCGCTGCCCTCCCCTTCGTCCTCGTCCTGGCGGCCGCTTGCGGCTACCGGGTGGTCACGCCCTACCGGGCGCGGGGCGGGGTCGAGCGGATCTACGTGCGCGCCTTCGAGAACGACTCCGCCGACCCGGAGCTCGGGGGGGTGGTCACCGGCGCCTTGCGGGACGAGCTGGCGCGGCGGGGGGCGGCGGCGGGCCCGGAGGCGCCGGGCCAGCTGCAGGGGACGGTACGGGTCGTGTCCGGGGTCCCCTCGAGCTTCTCGGCCACCAGCTCCCGGGTGGCGGTCGAGATCCGCGCCCGCCTCACCAAGGAGGGGAAGCTGGTGCGCGAGCTGGTCCTGCAGAGGGGAGACAATCACCTGGGCGGGGCCGATCCCCTGGAGGTGGAGGGTCGCCGCGCCACGGCGCTGCACAAGCTGGCGCGCGACGCCGCCCGCGAGCTGCTTCGCGAGCTCGAGGAGGACGACAGGCAGCCCGGCGCGGCGAAGGGCTAGAGCGCGTTCCTAGCTCTTCGGCGTGACCGGCGCGGCGGGGTGAGCCATAGCCTTCGCCAGGCGCGAGATCCGCCGGGAGACGGCGTTGTGGTGCAGCGCCCCCTTCGAGCCGGCGACGGACAAGGCCTTCTCGGCGGCGGGGAACGCGGCCTTGGCGGCGCCGGCGTCGCCCCGGGCGAGGGCCTCGCGGACCTTCTTCACCGCGTTCTTCACGCTGGTGCGGACCTGCACGTTGCGGGCCCGGCGCTTCAAGGCCTGGCGCTTCCGCTTCTCCGCTGAGGCTGTGTTCGCCAAGTGGGTCTCCCGGTCGGTCGAGGGCGGGCTATCTACCTCCCATCGCGAGCCACGTCAAGGGGTTGGCCTGCGTCGGCGCGGCCGGGCGGAACGGGGAGCGACCCGCGGTGGAATCCCCGCGGGGTCCACCGGAACGTGGCAGTCGCTCTCCGCCTAGCGAGCCGCGTGCCACAGCGCGGCAGCGCCGGGTGCCGTGCAGGGCCTTCTGCCATGCGGCCGCGGCGAGCGAATGCATGGCTCGCCCTTGGGCCGCGCAGGCTTCCGAAGCGTTCCCTCGCCGCGCCTTTGCGATTCAAGGGTGAGCGGGCAATGTGCGCGAAGCGGCCGCGTCCCACGCGGTTGGGAAAGCCGGTCGGGACAAGGAGTTATCCACCCCGTGGCGAGAGTGCGGCACCCTTTGCCGTCAAGCGACACCGGGTGCCGGGGAACCTGGGGTTTCGAAGGCACAAGATCCCGAAACTCCGATGGTAATCCGGGCATGTGGACAATGTAGACGAGCGCCCACGTGGTGTCTTCCGTGTGTCGTTCGGGGCACTCGACCAACTTATCCACCGACTTTCCCCAAACCCTGTGGAGGGCCGGGCACGCTCGAGGAGGGGTCCGTTTTCCCTTGACCTTCGAGCGATTTCGCCTCTTCCCAGAGCGCGTCCATCTCCGCCAGCGTGGCGCCGCCGTGCGGCACGCCGCGCGAGGCCAGCTGGCGCTCGAGGTGGCCGAAGCGCGACAGGAAGCGGCCGATGGCGCCGCGCAGCGCCTCCTCGGGCGGGATGGAGAGCTTGCGGCCCAGGTTGGCGAGGGCGAACAGGACGTCGCCGAGCTCGTGCTCGATGGCGGCCCGGTCGCCCTCCTTCACGGCGTCATCGAGCTCCCCGAGCTCCTCGTCCACCTTGGCCCGAGCGCCGCCGGCGTCCGGCCAGTCGAAGCCGATGCGGCTGGCCTTCTCCGTGAGCCGATCGGCCCGGGCCAGGGCAGGCATCTCGCGGGGCACCCCCTCCAGGACGCTGTGCCCGGCCCCCTTGCGCTTCTTCTCCTCGCGCTTCAGGGCCGCCCACTGGCGCAGCACGCCCTCCGCGTCCTTCACCTCGGCGTCGCCGAAGACGTGGGGGTGGCGCGATACCAGCTTCCCGGAGATGGCGTCGGCCACATCGGCGAAGTCGAAGGCGCCCTCCTCCCGGCGGAGCTGGGCCTGGAAGACAATCTGCAGGAGCAGGTCGCCCAGCTCCTCGCGGTGCTCGGACACGTCGCCCGCGTCGATCGCCTCGAGCACCTCGTAGGTCTCCTCCAGCACGTAGGGACGGAGCGAGGAGAGGGTCTGCTCCCGGTCCCAGGGGCAGCCGCTCGGGCCGCGCAGGCGTTCCATGAGGGCGAGGAGCTTGTCGATGGCTTCCGCGGCTCGGCTCATTCGATGGCACCGTGCTGCCGGGTGGTCGTCGGTGGGTCGGAGTCGGCCCCGCGCGCCGCCGCGGCGACACGTCTTCTTAGCGCGCGACGGGGCGTGCTAGCATCCCGTTCTCGCGTGATGCCCAGCGGAACCACTGCCGCCACCGCGCTGGTGGCGCTCCTTGGCCTGGCGCTGCCGGGGCTGGCCCGACCCCAGGTCGCACCGCCCCGCCTGATCGAGGACGACGATCAGGAGGAGCCGGCTCCTCCGCCGGCACCGGCCACGCCGCCGCCGGCGCACGAGGCGGTCGCCGTCCCCCCTTCGGTCCACGAGCCGGCCCCGGCCGTGCAGGCGCCGGCCCCGCCCGCCGGCGCGCCCATCGGCCCGCCGGCCAGCCGCTCCCCGGAGCCGGCGCGCAAGGTGGTGCTGGTCCAGACCAGCTGGGCGAAGCTCGTGCAGGCCTGGGACACCCGGCGCCGAGCCCTGCACGAGGGGGATCCCGCCGGCGCCGACGCCGCCCAGAAGACGTTGCTCTCGGCGCAGCGCGAGCTGGGCATCGAGAACCTGGTCCCCTTCGCGGCCGCCGAGGTCCGGGCCGTGGCCCGGGCCCTGGCCTCCAACCTGCCCGCCGAGGCGCTGAGCCGCGCCGAGGTGGCGGTGAGCCTGGCGCCGGACTGGCCGGAGGCCCACCTGGTGCGGGCGCGGGCGCTCCTGTCCACCGGCGGGGCGGGCGCGGCGCTGGGCGCGGTGGCCGACGCGGCGGCCGCCGCCTGGCGGGACCCGCAGTCGGTCCGCGCCCTCCAGGGCGACCTCTTGGCGGCGCTGGGCGCCGCCCTGGCCGCCGCCAGCCTCCTGACGCTGCTCCTCCCGGCGCTGGCGCGGCTGCGCCTGTTCTTGCACGACTTCCACCACCTGCCGCTGGTCCGTGGCGCCCCGCGAGCCCAGGCGGCCCTGGTGGCCCTCGCCCTCCTGGCCGCGCCCGCCGCCCTGGGGCTCGGGCCGCTGGCGGTGATCGCGGCCCTCTCGCTGTGCACCTGGCTGTACCTGTCCCTGCGCGAGCGGCTGATGGCGAGCGCGGCGCTGGCCGTGCTCTTCCTGCTCCCCTGGGCGGCCGAGCGAGCGGTCCGCCTGGTGATCTGGACCGGCACGCCCGCCGAGCGGGTGTACCGCATCGAGCACGGCGCGCTCTCCGACGAGGAGGCCGCGGCCTACCTGAAGGGGCTGGGCGAGTCCCCGTCCGAGCCGCTCCTGGCCGCCCTGGGGTGCCACCTCAAGCGCCGCGGGGACCTCGACGGCGCGCTCCGCCTCTATCGCGCCGCCGAGACGGCCGACCCTCACGCCGCGGAGGTCCTGGTCAACGTCGGCAACGTGCTCTTCCTCAAGGACGACCTGGACGGCGCCCGCGCCGCCTACCTCGCCGCCCAGGACCGCGCCGAGGGCGACCTGGTGGTCCGCGGCACCGCCGCCTACGACCTGTCCAAGCTGTTCGTGCGCACCGCCGAGATGGAGAAGAGCTCCGCCGCGCGCGCCAACGCCGAGCAGATGGCCGGCGCCTTCCTGGCCGGCCGCGGCTCGGACGAGGACTTCTCCGCCAACCGGTACCTGGTCGACGTCCCGGTCCCGGCCGCCAAGGTGGCGGCGCTGGCGGCCGGCGACCCGGCGCCCGCGGCGCTGCGGGCCTGGCTCGAGGGCCTCTTGCTCCGGTCCGCCGCCGGCGCCGTCTGGCCCTGGGCGGCGACGGGGGTCCTGGCCGCCCTGTGGCTGCTCTCGCTGGTCGGGCCCGGCCTCGACCCCAGCCACTCCTGCTTCCGCTGCGGGCGCCCGGTCTGCCGGCGCTGCGACGCCGCCACCGGCCGCTCCTGTGGACAATGCGTCAACGTCTTCGAGCGCAGGGGGGTGGTCGAGGTCCGCGACCAGCTTCGCAAGGAGCGGCAGGTGCGGCGCCACGCCTTCTGGGCCCGGCGCATCGCCCGCGCCCTGGCCCTGCTCCTCGGCGGCGGCGGCCACCTGTTGGCAGACGCCCCGCTGCGCGGGGCCCTCATCGTCGGCGCCCTGGCCTTCTGCGCCTTCCTGGTGTGGTTCTGGCCCGGTGTGGCACCCCCGCCGAACCCGTCCTCGCTGGCGCTGGCCGCCAAGATCCTGGTGGCGGCGCCGCTGGGGCTGGTCATCTGGGCGCTGGCGGTGCGCGACCTCTTCCGCCGGACCGGGGGCTAGCGGCCATGGCGCTCAAGGGCACGCTCAAGGACTTCGGCATCGCGGAGATCCTCCAGCTCATCGGGCAGCAGATGAAGAGCGGGGTCCTCCACCTCGAGTCGCGCGACGAGGAGATCCACATCGCCATCTCCGAGGGGAGCGTGGTCCGCGCCGAGCAGGTCGGGCGCAAGGCCAACGAGCGGCTGGGGGCCATGCTGGTGCGGGCCGAGATCATCTCCCAGCCCGACCTGGATCAAGCCCTGGACCTGCAGCGCCGTACCCTGCGGCGCCTGGGGGACATCCTCGTGGACCTGGGGTCCGTCTCCCACCAGGATCTGCGCGAGATCACTCACCTCCAGACCACCGAGACCATCTACCGGCTCTTTCACTGGAAGAGCGGTACCTACGAGTTCGAGGCCGGAGGGGTGGAGTGGGACCGGGAGACGGCCTCGCCGCTCCGCGCCGAGTCGGTGCTGATGGAGGGCTTCCGGCGGGTGGACGAGTGGCCCATCGTCAGGAAGCGAATCCCCTCGCTGCAGGCCACCTTCGAGCGGAAGCGGGCGCTGCCGATGGAGGGCCCGGGTGGCCCGGGCGAGGAGGCCGAGCTGGCGTCGATCGGCCTGAACGAGCGGCGGGCCTACCTGCTGGCCACGCCGGGCCGGACCGTGGAGAAGATCGTCGACCTCTCCCGCATGGGCGAGTTCGAGACCTGCAAGGCGCTGGCGAACCTGGTGAACCACGGCTACCTGGCCCAGCTCGCGCCCACCGGCCGGGCGCGGAAGGCCGGCGCCTACGCCCTGGGCTGGAGGGCGCGGGCGCGGGCCGGCGCGGTCCGCGCCGTCTCCACGCTGGCCATCGCGGCGGCGCTGGGCGGACTGGCCACCTGGGTCGACCGGAGCGCCCTGGCGGCGGCCGGGCCGGGCGGCGTGCCGGTCGAGGACGGGGCGCCGCGCCGGTTCGAGTCCCGGTACGCGCTGGCCCGGCTCGAGGGGGCCCTCGAGACCTATCGGGCCGAGCGCGGCGAGTATCCCGAGCGCCTGGCCGAGTTGGTGGAGGTGGGGCTCATCTCGCGGCGCGAGCTCTCCTCCCCCTGGCGCGAGGAGTTCTTCTACAGGCGGCGCCCCGAGGGCGCCTACGTGCTCTTGCCGCCGATGGAGTGAAGCCCGTGACCCCGCGCCGCGGAGGCGTTAAGGGTAGGTGGGCTCTCCGCCGACAGGAGGGGACGCCCTTCCCAGAAAGGAACCGAATTGGCCCAGGGCGCAGCGGAACCCCTCAAGACCTCGCGGCTCGAGTTCCCCGACAACGACCGCGTCCGCGCCCTCTGCGGCGCGCACAACGAGCACCTGAAGCTGATGGAGAAGCGGCTGGGGGTGCAGCTGGGGCTGCGGGGCGGCCAGATCGTGGTCTGCGCGGCGGAGGAGGCCCAGCTCCGGCTGGCCGAGTCGTTGGTGCGCGAGCTCTACGACCTGGTCGAGGCCGGCTACCCGCTCTACCTGGAGGACGTGGACCAGGCGACCAAGCTGGTGGGGCAGGGGGTGCCCCTCAAGGAGATCTTCGGCGACACCGTCTTCGTCTCCTCCCGCCACCGCATCATTACGCCCAAGGGGCTGGCCCAGAAGCGCTACATCCAGGCCATCCGCGACGACGACATCGTCTTCGGGATCGGCCCGGCCGGCACCGGCAAGACCTACTTGGCCATGGCCATGGCGGTCGCCTACCTCGTGGAACGGAAGGTGAAGCGGATCGTGCTCACCCGTCCGGCGGTGGAGGCCGGCGAGCGGCTGGGCTTCCTCCCCGGCGACATCGCCGAGAAGGTGAACCCCTACCTGCGGCCGCTCCACGACGCGCTCTTCGACATGGTCGACTACGAGAAGGCGTCGGCGCTCATCGAGCGCGGCACGGTGGAGGTGGCGCCGCTGGCCTTCATGCGGGGCCGCACCCTGAACGACTCCTTCATCATCCTCGACGAGGCCCAGAACACCACCGCCGAGCAGATGAAGATGTTCCTCACCCGGCTCGGGTACGGCTCCAAGGCGGTGGTCACCGGGGACGTGACCCAGGTGGACCTGCCCACCGGGCGCGGCTCGGGGCTCATCGAGGTGCAGCGGGTGCTCCGCGGGGTGGAGGGGGTGTCCTTCTGCGGCTTCAGCGAGGTGGACGTGGTGCGGCACCCCCTGGTCCAGGAGGTGGTCCGGGCCTACGACGTCTACGAGGCAGAGCGGCGGGCCCGCGAGGCCTCCCCCGACGAGCGACGCGACCCGCGGTAGCGCTCCGGAACCCGTTGCCTTCCTGCCACCGTGGTGAGAACCTCCCGGCCCGTGGCCGAGGAACCCGAGCCCACCGCCACCTCGGAGGTGGTGCAGCCCGTCCGCCGGGACGTGTTCGGGCGGGCCCTGGGTGTCGCCCTGGTGGCCCTGGTGTCGGCCGCCTCGGGCTGGCTGCTCGCCCCCGCCGACGGCGCTCGACTGCCCGGCCCGGAGGCGCTGGGACAGCCCGCGCCCCGCTCCATCCGCGCCAACCAGGACTACGACATCGAGGACCCCGAGGCCACCGCCCGGCGGCGGGCGGAGGCTGCGGCCAGCGTCCGCCCGGTCTACGACCTCGACGAGGGCGCGCCCAGCGAGGCCACGGCCCGCATCCACGCCGCCTTCCAGCTCATGCGCGACGAGGAGCAGGCGCTGGCCCGCACCGCCTGGGCGGAGGCAATCCGGCCGGCCGAGCTGGTCCGCCGCTTCGGCGCGCAGCGCACCGCCTTCACCTCCAGGCTCCAGGTCCTGGTGCGGGACGACGACTTCGCCGCGCTGTGCGAGGCGCACTTCTCCGAGGACGCCGAGCGGGAGCTCTCCTCGCTGGCGCTGCGCGGCCTCTCCGGCGAGGTGATCGGGGACCAGCGCCTGCTCTCCGACGACCTGGAGCAGGGCTTCGTGATGCGCAGCATCCTCTCCGGCGAGATCCAGGGCGAGCGGGTCATGACCCGCGACGCCCTGATCCGCGACGTGCCTACCGCCCGGGACGAGGTGGCCCGCACCGGGGCGGCGCGGCTGGACAAGGAGCGGCCCGGGCTCTCCGCGGCGCTCACCCGGCTGGCCAGCGCCATGGTCCATCCCACCCTGGCCCCGGACCTGGCCGAGACCGGCCGCCGGCGCGAGGAGGCCGCCTCCCGGGTGAAGCCGGTGGTGGTGGCGGTGAAGCGGGGAGAGCGGATCATCGAGGAGGGCGAGCCCATCGAGGCTCGCCACCTCCTGGTCTTCGATGGGATGCGGGCCCAGCAGCACGGGCGCGACCCGGCCCACGTCCGGTTCGGCGGCGGGGCGCTGGTGGCGCTGCTGGTCTCGGTGCTGTGGGTGTTCGCCCGCCGGAACGTGCCGCGCTTCCGGCCGGCCCGGCGCGACGCGCTGCTCCTCACCGCGCTCCTGGTGGGCACGCTGGGCCTGGCCTCGGCCGGCTTCACCGTGGCCGACGCGCTCCACGACCGGCTGCCGGCCGGGCTGCCGGCGGCCTCGCTGCGCTTCCTCATCCCGGTGGCGGCCGGGGCCATGATCGTCCGGCAGGTCCTCTCCGCCGAGGCGGCACTGCTCTTCGGCCTGGCCTCGGGCCTGGCCGGCGGGCTCCTGGCCGGCCAGTCGATCGGCTACGCCATCTTCGCCACGCTCACCTCCATGGCCGCGGCCGGCTTCTCGCCGGGGAGCTGCGACCGGGCCCGGCTCTTCCGCACCGGCCTGCTGGTGGGGCTGGCCGGCGGCGCGGCGGTGTTCGCCCTGGGCCTCTTCGCCGGCAGGCCCTGGCTGGAGCTGGGCGGCTCCTCGCTGGCGGCCCTGGTGGGGGGCGGCCTGGCGCTGCCGGTGGTGGTGGTGGGGTTCCTGCCGGTGGTGGAGGGGGTCTTCGGCTACGTCACCGACGTGAAGCTCCTGGAGCTGGCCAACCTCAACCACCCCGCCCTCAAGGAGCTCATCCTCCAGGCCCCGGGGACCTACCATCACTCCATCCTCATGGGATCGATGGTGGAGGCCGGTGCCGAGGCCATCGGCGCCAACCCGCTCCTGGCTCGCGTCTGCGCCTACTACCACGACCTGGGTAAGACCCGGAACCCGCTCCACTTCGCCGAGAACCAGAGGGGCGAGAACCGCCACGACGGCCTGGCCCCGTCGATGAGCGCGCTGATCGTGAAGCGCCACGTGACCGACGGGCTGGAGCTGGCCCGGCGCTGGCGGCTGCCGCGGGTGGTGAGCGACGCCATCGCCCAGCACCACGGCACGCGCCACGTGGGCTACTTCTGGGCCCGGGCGCGGCGCGCGGCCGAGGAGGCCGGCGCCCGGGGGCAGGTCCTGGACGAGTCGCTCTTCCTCTATCCCGGGCCGCGGCCGCAGACGCGCGAGGCCGCGCTGGTGATGATCGCCGACGCCTGCGAGGCGTCGGCCCGGGCCCTGGAGAGCCCGAGCACCGAGGCGCTCCGCACGCTGGTCAACGAGCGGATCAACGAGGTCTTCTCCGAGGCTCAGCTCGACGACTGCGAGCTGACGCTCCGCGACCTCAACGCGGTGGCCGGCGCCATGGTGCGCGCCTTGGAGGCCATCTACCACACGCGCCCCGGCTATCCGCGTTCGGCGCAGAAGCCCGGCCAGCCCAGCGTGCAGCTCCTGGCGCGGCCGTGATCGTCCGGCTCTCCAGCTCGCACCGCGCCTTCGCCAGGGCAGGGCAGCGGCTGCGCCGCCGCGCCGCGGAGTTCCTGGCGGCCATGGGCAGGCGCGACGCCGAGCTCTCCGTGGTGCTCACCACCGACGCCCGCATCCGCCGCCTCAACCGCACCTGGCGACACCTGGACCGGGCCACCGATGTCCTCTCCTTCCCGATATCGAATCCGCCCGGTGCTGGGACCCTCCTGGGCGACGTGGTAATCTCAGTGGACACGGCCGCGCGACGCGCCCGTGCGGAGGGCCGCCCGCTCCGCGAGGAGCTGGACAGGTACCTCGCCCACGGTCTCCTGCACCTGCTCGGCTACGACCACGAGCGGGCCCGGGACGCGCGGGAGATGGCGGGCAAGGAGGCGGCCCTCGCCCAAGCCCCGGGGCTGGTGGGGGCGGCGATGGAGAGGAAGCGCCGGCGCGCTGACCGGCGAGACGACAGGCCATGGACCCCTTCGCCGACATCGACCTCGACTCCGAGTCGGTCTGGCTCGACGGCGCGTGGTACACGCGCGAGGAGCTCGCCCGCCGCATCAAGGAGATGATCGAGTCCGGGGACTTTCGCGTCTCCCGGCCCAGCCAGGCGCTGGAGCGGCTGGAGGCGGCGCTGGGCAGCGCCCAGATGGTGTCGGTCCGCCTGCCCGGCGATCTGTTCGCCACCGTGAATGCCACCGCCACCAGGCTGGGGCGGCCCATGGGCCACCTGCTCCGCGAGGCGGTGGCCTACTACCTGGCAGCGGCGGAGGCCTACGGCGCCAGCCAGGGCGAGGTCGGGACGCCCCCGCCGGCCGCCATCGAGGTGGACCTCCGCGACGAGGCGCCGCCACCCCGGAAGGCGCGGTGAGCCAGGCGCCGGCTGGACCTGCTCGCGCCGGCCGTCCCGGCTAGAATCCCCGCCCTCGATGCGACGACTCCTGCCCCTGGCCGCCGCCCTCGCCTCGGGCGCCGCCACCGCCCTGGCGCTGCCGCTGGTGGTGCCGTTCCTCTCCATAAGGCCGGTCGACCCGGGCGGACGGCTGGAGGTGGTGGCCTGGGTCTCGCTGGTGCCGGCCTTCCTCGCCCTCCGTGGCTGCCGCGGCACCTGGCGGGCGGCGCTCCTCGGGCTGCTGGCCGGCCTGGCCTACTTCTTCTGCGCCATCTACTGGGTGTCGCACGCCATGACCGCCTTCGGCGGCCTTTCCCTCCCGATGTCCCTCCTGGCCCTCACCCTCCTGGTCCTCTACATGGCCGCCCACTGGGCCCTGGCCTTCGGCGTGAGCGCCCGGGTGCGGGCGCGGCTGGGCTGGCCGCTCTGGGCCATCCTGCCGCCCGCCTGGACGGGGGCGGAGCTGCTCCGGAACTACCTCTTCTCCGGATTCCCATGGGCCGACCTGGGCTACACCCAGGTGCGGACCCTGCCGGTCGCCCAGCTCGCCTCCCTGGTGGGCGTCTACGGCATCGCCGCCCTGGTGGTGCTGGTGAACGCGGCGCTGGCCGAGCTGGCGGCGGCCGTCGCCGGGCGCAGGGCGCCGCCGATCCGCCCGCTGGCGGTCGCCGCCGCCGTGCTGGCCCTCGCCGTCGGCTACGGGGAGCTTCACCTCGCGTCGGTCCGGGCGCAGGTCCTGGCCGCGCCGACCATCGAGGTGGGGGTTGTGCAGCCCAACGTCGACCAGTCGGTCCGCAACGGCCGGCGCCAGCACGAGGAGTACATCCTGGAGCGCCTGGTCGGCCCCACGGTGGAGGCCGACCGGGCCGGCGCCGACCTGGTGGCCTGGCCGGAGGCCTCCTACCCGTTCGACGTCCCTCCCGGCGTTCGCTCCTTCGACGTGCCGGGTGCCGGCATCCCGCGCCTCGGGCACGCGCACCTCCTCGTCGGCGCGCCCACCGTGGAGTGGCTGCCCGGGCCCACCCCGGGCGCGCGCCGGGTCCCGCGGGTGGGGAACATGCTCTTCCTCCTCGACCCGGACCTGCAGGTGCTGGGCTCCTACCAGAAGCTCCACCTCGTCCCCTTCGGCGAGTACGTGCCCGAGGCGGTGCGGATCCTGCTGCCCTTCGTGAAGCAGCTCGTGCCCACCATGGCGGCCGTGTCCCCGGGGAAGGACTACTCGGTGCTGCAGTTCCGGCTGGCGCCGGCCCCCGCGGGGCCGGCGGCGGCGGAGCGCCCGGCCACCGTGCGCGCCGCGCCGCTCATCTGCTACGACGCCATCTTCCCGGAGATCGTCCGCGCCTTCGCCCGCGAGGCGCCGCCGCCGGACATCCTGGTGAACGGCACCAACGACGCCTGGTACGGCTACTCCTCGGGCCCCTACCAGTTCCTGGCCATCGTCCAGCTGCGGGCCATCGAGGCGGCGCGGACCGTGGTCCGCCCCGCCTACGCCGGGGTCTCCGCGGTGGTCCTCCCCACCGGCGAGCTGGCGCCCGGCGCCATCGACGTGGGACCGGTCGATCCGGACCTGGCACCCGACCGCGACGAGCCGGCCCGGCTGCTGCTGGCGCGGGCGCCGCTGTTGCGGGGACGAACCCTCTACACTACCATCGGCGACCTCTTCGCCTACGGCTGCGCGCTCGCCGCGGCCGGGGCGCTCCTGGCCGCCTGGGTGCGGAAGGGGTCGCGGGCGGAGAGGCCGCGAGTCCAAGGGAGACCGTGAAGATGGCCGCACCCACCGCCGACCGCCTCGCCGACCTGGCCCAGCGCCTCGACTCGCTGCGGGGGTCGCTTTGACGTCGACCACAAGCGCGACCGGGCGGAGGAGATCGCCCGAATGGGCGCGGACCCCGGCTTCTGGGCCGACAACGCCCGCGCCCAGGCGGTCCTGAAGGAGAAGTCCCAGCTCGAGGCGCTGGTCGGGCAGTACGACCGCGTGCGGCGGTCGCTGGAGGACGCCCAGGCGCTCCACGAGCTGGCCGAGGAGGCGCAGGACGACGGGGCCCGCGCCGAGGCCGCCCAGGCGACCGACGGCGCCGAGCGCGAGGTGGCGGCCCTGGAGTTCCAGCGGATGCTGTCCGGCCCGCACGACGCGGCCGGGGCCATCGTCGAGGTGAAGAGCGGCGCCGGCGGGGTGGAGGCCATGGACTGGGCTGCCATGCTCTACCGGATGTACTCCCGGTACTGCGAGCGGAAGGGCTGGGCGGTGGAGCCCGCCGACCTGGTGGCGGGCGAGGAGGCGGGCATCTCGCAGGCGTCCTTCATCGTGCGGGGCGACCACGCCTACGGCTTCCTCAAGGCGGAGCGGGGGGTGCACCGCCTGGTGCGCATCAGCCCCTTCGACCAGAACGCCCGCCGCCAGACCAGCTTCGCCGCCGTGGACGTGACCCCGGAGATCGACGACGACATCGTCATCGACATCAAGGAGGCGGACGTCCGGATCGACACCTACCGCTCCTCTGGAGCGGGCGGCCAGAAGGTGAACAAGACCGACTCCGCCGTCCGGCTCACCCACCTGCCCACCGGGATCGTGGTGGCGGTGCAGAACGAGCGGAGCCAGATGAAGAACCGCTCGGTGGCCTGGAAGATCCTCCGGGCCAAGCTCTACGAGCTGGAGGAGAAGAAGCGCGCCGCCCTTCGGGACGCCGTCGAGGCGCAGAAGAAGGACATCGACTTCGGCTCGCAGATCCGCAGCTACGTGCTCCAGCCCTACCAGATGGTGAAGGACCTGCGGACCGGGGTGGAGACCGGAAAGGTGGGCGAGGTCCTCGACGGGGACCTCGACGGCTTCATCCAGCCGTATCTCCTGGGGGTGCGGCGCACGGACCGGGTGGTGGACGAGTAGGCCCGGCGGCGCCCACCCCTCTATGGCGTGAACGCCAAGGGCTGCCGCGCCAGGATGAACCGGTCGATGGAGTCGATGGCCCACCCCGGCAGGCCGAACAGCTTCACGCCGCAGCCGGAGGGCTGGCGGCCGGTGGTGGCGCTCTTCTCGCGCACGAACGACACCTCGCCCTCGAGGTCCAGCTTGCGGCCGTCGGCCAGCCCCAGGCGGACCTGGAGCCGGGTGCCCACCGGGGGGGGCATGGCGGTGGCGATGAACACGCCCCCCGAGTCCACCCGGCGGGTGGGGCCGACGTAGAAGTTGTGCTCGGAGACCAGGCTGACGTTCACCTCGACGCGGGTGAGGACGGGCCGCTGCCGCGGCTCGTCCACCAGCTCCTCGTCGATGAGGGCCATGAGGTCCACCGCCGGGCCGCGCGGCCGCGGCGGCGGGGCGCTGGGGGCCTCGATCAACCCGGGCGGGAAGGGAGGCGGCAGGGACGATGCGGCCGGGGGAGGGGCGGCCGCGGCGGGCATGGCCGGGGTCACGCCACCGCCGACCAGCCCCGAGCCCACGTGCCGCTCCACCACCACCAGCGGCCTGGAAAGCACCTCGCTCCGCGCCAGGGCGCGCTCGGCGCCGGCGACGGCCGCCAAGGGCTCGACGACCTCGCGCGACGGCGCCACCATGACCACCCGCACCCCCACCCGGGCCGCGTTGGCGGCGGTGGTCAGGGCGGCGCCCCAGGTCCCGTCGGGCGCCGCCGGCAGGAGGAGCACCACCACGTGGGGCGCGGCCACCCGGACGAAGGCATCGAGGTCGGCGGGGCCGGGCAGGCAGTAGACCGCGTAGCCCGCACGGTCGAGGTGCAGGTGAAGCGCGATCGAGACGTCCGCATCCGAGCCGACGAGGAGGATGCGGGACGCCGTGGCGGGCCCGGCCAGGGTCACGTCGGACGGCCTCCCGTCTCGATGAGGATGCGGCGCTCCAGGTCGGCCCGGTTGGTGGCGTTGGCCAGCGCGGTGTCGAGGCCGATCTTCTTCATCTCGTGGAGCCGGTAGAGGTACTGGTCGAAGCTGTGCATGCCCAGGTCGGCGCCGGCCTGGTCCATGTAGTTGCGCAGCTCGTTGACCTTGGACTCGCGGATCATCTCCCGCACGGTGGTGGTGGCCAGCAGCGCCTCCACCGCGGGGATGAGGCCGGTGGCGTCGGCGCGCATCAGCAGCCGCAGGGCGATGACCGCCTGGAGGTTGTCGGCCAGCCGCGCGCGCACCCCCTCCTGCTCGTCGGCCGGGAAGAGCCCGACGATCCGGCCGATGGCGCGGGGGACGTCGGGCGTGTGGAGCGAGGTGATGACCAGGTGGCCGGTCTCCGCGGCCTTGAGGCAGATGTCGGCGGCCTCGCGGTCGCGCAGCTCGCCGACCATGATGATGTCCGGGTCCTGGCGGAGCGCCGCCCGGAGGGCGTCGGTGTAGCTGGCGGTGTCGGAGCCGACCTCGCGTTGGATGACCAGCCCCTTCCCGCCGGCGAAGATGAACTCGATGGGGTCCTCCACCGTGACCACGTGGAGCCGCTCCTGCTGGATGACGTGGTTGATGATGCTGGCGATGGTGGTGGACTTCCCGTTGCCGGTGGCGCCGGTGACGATCACCAGGCCGCGGCGGGCCTCGGCGATGGTCTGGATCACCGGGGGCAGGTTGAGCGGCTCGAACTCCGGGATCTGGAAGGGGATGGTCCGCATCACCGCTCCCCAGCTCCCGCGCTGCTTGAAGATGGAGGCGCGGAACCGCGAGACCCCGGGCAGCGAGTAGCTGCGGTCCACCTCGCGGAAGTCGAGCGGCGTGAAGCCGGAGCCGGGCGCCTGCAGGACGAAGTTGGCGATGGCCTCGGTGTCGGCGTGGGTGAGCGGCTGGTACTTCGCCGCCAGCAGCTCGCCGAACACCCGGTACGTGGGCGGGTAGCCCACCTCGAAGTGGACGTCGCTCGCCTGGCGCTTCACCGCGAGCTGCAGGAACGAGTGGAACATCTCCTCGCTGAGCGGACCGTGGCCTTCCATGGTGCGGAGTTTACAGCGGCGGAGCCGAAAGTGGACATCGGCGCCACCCCGGGTGGTCGACTGAACGGATCGGGCCTACGTGTCCCCGTCCCTCGATTCACGTACGGTCCATGTGCCTACCCGACTTCCCTCGGGGCCGGCCGCCGCAGGGAGGGCGCGCTGCCCTCCGCCCCCGGGCGCTGCCCGATCGGTCCCCGCCGTCGGCCCGGGTCCCCTCGCCCCGCCGGGCAGGCCAGGTCGCCGGGCAAGAAAAGCGAAAGGCCGCGTTCCCGCGGCCTCTCGGCTTGGGGGCGCGCAGGGCGCCTCTACGGCATCGACACTCCGCCGTGCCCCCCGTGGGGAGCGTTCGGCGGTGGGAGGAGTCGAGCTTCCGGTCTGGCGTCGACTTGGACGTGAAGCGGGAGGTGGGCCTTGCGCGCCGAGCTTCGAGAGTGGGACTTCATCATGGCAAGGTCCTCGGCCGGCCTCCGGCGGGACTCGACCGGTGTCCAATTCAATCCGCATGCCGCCGGCCGAAATCGTCCTGGCGTAGTCATTTCAGCCGCTTGGCCCCACTGCCAGGATCGGAGGGAACCTGCCTCGCAGGTGTTTCCTGACGCTTGGGTGCGCCCGGACCCCGTGTCTCGGACCCAGGACCCCACCGGGTAGCGGCAGGTGATCCAGCCTCCGCGAGCCGCCAGCTTGCGGGCCGGCGCCTTTGGCAGCACGGTGTGCCGCGAGCCCGGGCCTGCGCCGCCCGGGACGGCGAGGGGCGGCCGATGCTCACACCCACGTTTGCGTCGATCGACGAGGTGGCGGACCGGCTCACCTCGGCCGGCTACCTGCCCTCTCGCGAGATCGCCACCGCGGTGTTCCTGGCGGATCGGCTGGAGAAGCCGGTGCTGGTGGAGGGGCCGGCCGGCTCGGGCAAGACCGAGCTGGCCCGGGCCTGTGCCGCCGCCACCGGCCGGACCCTGGTGCGCCTGCAGTGCTACGAGGGGCTCGACGAGTCGCGGGCCCTCTACGAGTGGGAGTACGCCAAGCAGCTCCTCTACACGCAGCTGCTGCGCGATCGGCTGGGCCAGGCGGTGGCCCAGGCGGCGACGCTGGCGGAGGCGGCCGACCGGATCGCGGCCGAGGGCAACGTCTTCTTCAGCGAGCGCTTCCTGGTCCCCCGCCCCATCCTGCGCGCCATCCTCAGCGAGGAGCCGGCGCTCCTCCTGGTGGACGAGATCGACAAGGCCGACCCCGAGCTCGAGGCGTTCCTCCTGGAGGTGCTCCAGGACTGGGCCGTCTCCATCCCCGAGATCGGGACGGTGCGGGCGCGCCAGATCCCGCG
>DATKMW010000150.1:0-30944 GCA_035541675.1 Anaeromyxobacter sp.
GGCCATGGCCAACGGCGAGGGCGATCGCGAGCGCACCTCCGTGGCGATGCCGCGGATCGGCAGCACCGACGCGCGACACGCCTTCCTGGTGATGCTGGCCGGACCGCACATCGGCGACGTCCACCGGCTCGAGCCGGGGCAGCGGGTGGAGCTCGGCCGCCGCGAAGACGCCGACATCCCCCTGCGCGACGACGGCGTCTCGCGCCGGCACGCCTCCATCCAGGTGGACGAGCTGGGCGCCCGGCTCCTCGACCTGGGGAGCGCCAACGGGACCTTCGTCGACGGCGTGCGGGTCGCCGAGGCGCGGCTGGGCGACGGCGCCCGCATCGCCATGGGCGGCGCCACGGTCATGAAGTTCCTCTGGACCGACGAGATCGAGGCCCGCTGGCAGGTGCGGCTGGCCGAGGGGGCGCAGCTCGATCCGCTCACCGGCCTCTACAACCGGCGCCACTTCGACGAGCGGCTGGAGGAGGAGCTCTCCGCCTCGCTCCGCCACGGCCGGCCCCTCTCGCTCCTGCTCGCCGACCTCGACCACTTCAAGGCGGTGAACGACGTCCACGGCCACCTGGCCGGGGACGAGGTGTTGCGCCTCTCGGCCCTGGTGCTCCGGGACGCGGTCCGCAAGGAGGACGTGCTGGCCCGCTACGGCGGGGAGGAGTTCGTGGTGCTGGCCCGCGAGACCGCCCTCTCCGGCGGGCGGGCGCTGGGCGAGCGGCTCCGCCGGGCGGTGGAGCGGTCCGCCTGCCTGTGGAAGGGCACCGAGCTGCGCATCACCGTGTCGGTGGGGGTGGCCGTCTCCACCCGCCTCGCCCCCTTCGCCGCCGGAGAGAGCGACCGCGCCCTGGTGGCCTGGGCCGATCGGGCCCTCTACCTGGCCAAGCAGGCCGGCCGGAACACGGTGGTGACGCTCTACGCCGCGGCCGGGATGCCTACGGCTTCCTCGGATTGAACGAGCCGGCGGCGTTCAGGACCTGCAGCGCGGCCAGCTGGGCGTTCAGGGTGTCTCTGGTGACCCCGTTCTCGGCGTTGCGGAGCTGGGCGGTGGCGTCGGCCAGCTCCACCGCGGTGGCCGTGCCGGCCCGGTAGGCGACGTCGACCAGCCGCAGGTTCTCGGCCGCCAGGTCGCGCTGCTCCTTGGACTTCTGGGCGTTGGCCCGCGCCGACTCCAGGTCGAGGAGCGCCTGGCTCACCTCCTGCCGGACCTGCACCGTCGCCCCCTCGGCCCGGGCGCGGGCCTCGGCGATCTTGGCGTCCGCCGTGCGGATGTCCGACTCCCGCAGGAAGCCGTCGAGGATGGTCCACTGGAGCTGCAAGCCGCCCGACCAGGCGTCGTGCTTGTCGTTGAGCCCGAGCTGGTTGGCCCACTGGTACTTGCCGAAGAGCTGGACGTCGGGCAGGTAGCGGCTCAGGGCCGACTGCTTGTTCGCCTCCTCGACCCGCTCCTGCACCCGGAACGCCTCCACGTCGGGACGCGACCGGTCCGCCTGCCTCACCAGCTCCTCGAGATCGGTCGAGGCCGGCGCCAGCTCCGGCGGCGCGGTGACCTCGAAGGCGGTGTCTCGGTCGAGCAGCGCGGCCAGGGCCACCTTGGCCGAGAGGAAGGCGGCGCGGGCCCGCCTCAGGTCCTCCTCGGCCTGTGCCCGGTCGATCTGGGCACGGATGAGGCCGACCTTGGCGATGGCCCCGGCCTGGTAGCGCACGTTGGAGTCCTTCTCCTGGCGCTGGGCGATCTCCAGCAGCCGCCCGCTCACCCCCACCGCCTCATTGAGGGCGGCGGTGGCGTAGTAGGCACGGGCCACGCCGAAGATCACCTGGCGCCGGCCGTTCTCCAGGTTGAGGGTCGTCGCCCGCTGGCTCTCCTTGGCGCCGCGGATGGCGTAGTAGAGCCGGGGCGAGACCAGGGTCTGGGTGGCGTTGGCCTGGAGGCCGACGAGGTCGCGTCGCTGGAACTCGACGTCGACGGCGACGAAGGCGTTGTACACCGGACCCGGCTGGCCGGGCACCGGAGCCGCCAGCGGCAGGTGCACCTCGTCCTGCCGGGTGTAGGTGGCCCCCACCGTCACCTGCGGCAGGTAGTAGGAGAGCGCCTTCCAGGAGATCTCGCCCGCCTCGTCGAGCTGCGCCGCCAGGGCGCGCAGGTCGAGGTTCCGCTGCTCGGCCGCCTCCAGCGCCTGGTCGAGGGTGATCACCGGCCCGGTGGCGTCGGCGGGAAGGACCGTCAGCTGGTCCCCCGCCGGCGCCGCCGCGTTCGTGTCCGCCTGGGCCTGGGCCCGCCCGGCCCCCAGGGCCAGGGCCACCGCCAGCGCCGCCGTCTTCGCGTTCATGTCTCCTCCGCCTCGAGCCTCGCTGCGAGGTCCTCCAGCATCCGGACGAGGTGCCGCCGGTCGGGCGGCGCCAGCAGGGCCAGGAAGCCGGCCAGCTTCTCGTCGATGTCCAGGTCGATGCGCCGGTAGAGCCGGCTCCCCTCCGCCGCCAGCCGCACCCGGATCACCCGCCGATCCGAGGGGTCGCGCTCGCGCTGCACCAGCCGGTCGCGCTCCAGGCGGTCCACCACCCCGGTGATGGTCTTCTCGGTGACCGCCACCCGCCGGGCCAGCTCGCCCATGGTCAGCGGACCGTCGCGGCCCAGCCACAGCACCAGGTGGAGCTGGGCCGGGGTCACGTCCAGGTCCTCGCAGGCCGCGGCCACCGGATCGCGCAGGGGCCGGCGGCGGGAGAGCTGCGTCAGGAGCTCCCGCAGCCTGCGCACCTGGGGACCCGTCGAGGGCCGGGACCGGGCGGGGCGGGATATAGTCCGTAACACGGACTATCCACTATGATGGAGTGTCTCGCCTGTCAACGCGCTCCTGCGGCGCAGGCCCATGCGGAGCGGGCCCTTCGGCCTCGGCGGGGACGGGCGAGCGCAGGCGCGGCGCTCACTTCCCGCCCAGGTCCTCGATCTCCGCCTCGATGTCCTTCCTCTCCGGGGCGTCGGGACGGGTCTCCAGGAACTTCTTGAACTCCTGCACCGCCTTGGCCTTCTGGCCCCGCTCCTTGTAGGCGTAGCCGAGGTAGTAGTGCGGCATGGCGTTGGCCGGCTCCTCCCGGGCTGCCCGCTCGTACCAGGGGAGCGCGGCGGCCAGCCCCTTCGACTCGTGCAGCGACCGGGCCAGGAGGTAGTAGGCCGGCACGGCCCTGGGGTCGGCCTTGAGGAGGGCCTCGTAGAGCTTCACCGCCTCCTCGTGCTTCCCCAGGCGGGCGGTGCAGTCGGCCTGGGCGATGCGCAGGCGGGAGAGCCGGGGGGCCAGGGCGATGGCCTTCTGGAAGGCGGGGAGGGCCTCGTCGCAGCGGCCGTTCTGCGCCATGAGCAGGCCGATCCGCTCCTGGGGCTCGGCGCTCTGCGGCGCCGCGGCGGCCGCCGAGCGGTAGGCGTCCAGGGCCTCGGGGAGCGAGTTCGCCTTCTCGTAGGCGCTGCCCAGGGCCAGCCAGTTCTCCTCCGCCGGCGACAGCTCCACCGCCCGGCGGAGCTGGGTGATGGCTCCGGGCGCCTCCGAGCGGGCCAGGAGCGCCCGCCCCAGCCAGAGCCGGGCCTCGACCAGGGACGGCGCCTCGTTGGAGGCGGCGGTGAGCCGCCGCACCGCCCCGTCGGCGTCGCCCTTTTGGAGCAGCACCGCGCCCAGCCGGGTCAGCGCCAGCGGGTGGCGCGGCGCGGCGTCGAGCGCCGCCGAGAAGTCCGCCTCGGCCGGCCCCAGCTCACCGCCTCGCCACAGGAGCGTTCCGTGCTCGACCAGGATGTCCGGGTTGTGCGGCTCGTGCGAGAGCGCGCTGGTGAGCGCCTTCCGGGCGGCGACCGCGTCGCCCCGCGAGAGCGCCACCCTGGCAAGCCCCATCTCCGCGGGCGCGTGGGCCGGGTCGATCTCCAGCGCCCTGCGGTAGGCGGCCTCGGCCCCGGCCGCGTCTCCCCTCGCCAGCAGGAGGTCGCCGGTGGCCGCCTGGGCCGTCGGGTCGCGCGGTCCCTTCTCGGCGGCCGCGGCCAGGAGCTCCTTGGCCTTGTCCAGCTCGCCCGAGGCGAGCGCGAAGCGCGCCAGGGCCACCCGCGCCTCGACGGCGCCGGGGTCGCGCGAGATCACCTCGGCGTAGATGGCCTTGGCGTCGTCGGGCTTCCCGGCGGCGGCCAGGGCGAAGGCCTTGCCGGTGAGGAGCTCGATCCGGCCCGGAGACCGGGCCAGCGCCTGGTCGGCGAGCTGGGCGGCGTCGAGCGCCCGCCCCGCCAGCGCCAGCGCGCGGATGCGGGCGGCGGCCAGGTCGGGATGCTCCGCCGCCTCCTTGGCCACCGGATCGGTGGCCGCCACCGCCGCGACCGGGTCGCCCCGGTGGATCCGGTGCAGCACCAGCTGCACCCGCACCGCGGTGAGCTGGGGATCGGCCGCCACCGCCTGGTCGAGGAGCTGATCGGCCTCCGCGGCGCGGGCGGGATCGTGCCCGGCCACCGCGCCCAGGATGCCCAGGGCCCGGGCCAGCTCCATGGGCGAGAGCCTGGGACGGGCCGCCTCGGCCACCAGCGGCCGCAGGCGTGCCTCGGCCTGGGCGAGCGCGCCCGCCTGCTGGTCGAGCGAGGCCAGCTCGATCTGCGCCGCGGGCAGATCCGGGGCCCGGGCCAGCGCCTTCTCCAGGGCGGCCCGCGCCTCGGCGGGCGCCTGGCGGAGCAGCGCTGCCCTGCCCTGGCCCAGCGGCCCGCGGGGTCCCGGCTCCAGCCCCTCCAGCTTGGCGAAACCGGCCTGGGCGCGCGCCGCGTCGCCGCGGGCCAGCGCCGAGCGGGCCAGGAGCGCCACCACCTCCGGGTCCGGCTTCTTCCGCGCGCTGGCCGCCTCCAGCGCCGCCTCCTGCGCCGGGGTGGCGGAGATGGGCGAGGTGGCCAGCCCCACCGCCAGCCGGGTGGCGAGCGCCGAGACCTCCCCCTTCTCCTCGCGCTCCAGGAGGTCCGCGGCCTTCCGCGCCTGGGCCAGCGCCTCGGGCGGCGCTCCGTGCTCGAGCCCCAGGGCCGCCACCGCCGCGGCGTGGACCATGGCCGCCTCGCCGGACCCGGCGTCGAGCGCCACCGCCCGGGCCGCCTGCTCCAGGCCCGCGCGCTCCGAGGCGAAGTCGCCCCTGGCCAACGCCGTGCGCGCCTGGCCGAGGAGCCCGACCAGCGCCGCCGGGTTGCCGCGGCGGAGCGCGCGGGTGAAGAACAAGCCGTAGCGGGTGAACCCCGCGCCCACGCCGGCCAGGATCAGGAGGAGCAGGACCGCGGCCGGAGCCGCCAGCTTCACCCAGGGAGGAAGGGGCAGGCGCGCCGATCCCTCCGCCACCTTGATGCCGGCCATCCGGTCGCCGAACGTGGCCGGCACCGCCGGCTTGGTCGGGGCGGGCTCGGCGGCCGCGGCCTTGCGGAGCGCGGCCCCGAAGGCGGGCACCGCGCCGATGGGCGAGTAGTTCGAGCCGTCGGCGGACACGTCCTCGTTGCCGAGCAGCTCGCCCTTCGACAGCATCTCCACGATCTGCCCCTCGTCGAAGGGGCCGAAGACCTTCCCCGAGCGCCGCCGGACCCGGTAGCCGCCGGCCTCGGAGGCGGCCGGGGCGGGCGCCGCCGGCCGGGGTGCGTCGCCGAACAGCATCTCCAGCTCGGCGGCGTCGGAGGCCGAGGCGGGCGAGGGCGCCGCGGCCGGGGGGGGCGGGGCAGGCGGCGCAGCCCGGGCGGCCACCGCGAACGGATCGGCCTCGGCGGGCGGGGCCGGAGCCTCGCCGGGCGTGGGCAGGGGGTGATCGGGCAGGTCGCTGCCCAGGTCCACCTCCCCGAAGGTGAGCGGCGGCGGCGGGACCGGGGCCGCGGCCGCCACCGAGGGCGCGCCGAAGGGCGGCAGTTCGGGCACGGCCGCAGCGCCGCCCTCGGCGGCGAAGGGGGACTCGGTGACCGCGAACGGACCGCCGCCGAAGGGCGAGGCCGGCCCGGCGGGCGGGGCCATCTCGAAGGGCGAGGCCACGGGCGCGGCGGGGGCGGCGGCGAGGGGCGGGGCCAAGGGCGCGGCGTCGAAGGGCGAGGACGGGGGCGCGGCGGCCCCGGGGACGGCGGCGAAGGGCGAGGCCACGGGCGCGGCGTCGAAGGGCGAGGCCACCGGCGGCGGCGGGAGCGGGATGCCGCCCGCGGCCGCCGGGGCGGGCGGGGTGGCCTGGAAGGGGTTGGGCGGGAGCGGGGGCGGGAGCGGGATGCCGGCCCCGGCGGCCGGGGCCGCGGCGGGCAGCGGCACCGCCGCGGGCTCGCCACCTGCTGGAGCCTTCCTCACCGGGAAGGTCTGGCGGCACTTCGTGCACCGGACGTTGGCGCCTCGCTCGGGCACGCGCGCGTCGTTGAGCTGGTAGGCGGCGTTGCAATGCGGGCACACGACCCTCATGGCGGGCTCCTTGCCCCTTCCTCCGGATCGAACCGGCGCGCGAGATCCAGGTAGTCAGCCAGGTCGCGCAGCTCGGCCGCCTCGTGGTTGCCGCCCTGCGGGCGCAGCCGGGCCCGCAGCAGATCCGCGGTCGCATCCGGGCCGGGGCCGGCCGTCCCCCCCGCCTCGGCGGCCTCGCGGGCCGCCAGCGCCTGGAAGCGTGCCCGCAGCTCCACGTAGCGCAGGTAGGTGTCCACCACCTCCGCCGGCGCCAGCTCGGCGCGCTCGCCCACCTCGCGCACCAGGCGCGCCCGGCGCAGCCGCTCCCACAGCGCCGGGCCGTCGCGCAGCGGGGTGATGCGCTCCTCGATCCGCGCCGGCCCCACCTCGGGCGGCACCGCGCGGAAGCCGTCCTCGCCCGGCGGCCCGGAAAGGGCCCTGAGGACCTCGACCGCCCGGCTCATGGCGTCGGCGGAGAGGAAGTTCTGGATCTGGCGGTTCGACTCGCGAAGCCGCGCCGAGAGCCGGCGCAGGAGGCGGAGCGCCACCTCGCCGTTGTTCCGCACCAGGTCCTCGAAGGCCGCCTCGTCGATCTCCAGGATGCGCGCCGCCTGCTCCACCACTGCCGCCGCCGACCGGGGCGCGTCCTCGAGCAGCGCCATCTCCCCGAAGGCCTCGCCCGGCCCGAGCAGCGCCAGGGTCAAAGCCCGCGGGCCCACCCGCTTCTGGATGCGGACCGACCCCGAGAGGATGACGTACATCCGGCTGCCGGGGTCGCCTTCCTCGAAGACGACGGCCCCGGCCGGGAAGTCCCGTCCGTAGATGGCGGCGGCGGAAAGGTCCTGTGGCATGGGCTGGGCCGAGAACCCCCGCTCCGGAAAACAGCAAGTCTTGCGGCACGATACCATCCCGCTTCGCGAGGGGACAAGCCGCGTATCCCGCCGAGGGGGGAGGCCCGGGCCGATCGGGGATCCGGCCCACGGACAAAGTAAGGACCGCACCCGCGCCACCCGGCGGGCCGTGCTACAGGTCCCGGTCATGGCGCTCGACCTCTCCGAGGCCGTGAAGGGCCGCTTGCGGGAATGGACCTACTCCCTGGGCGGACCGGGCACGCGGGAGCGCCTCGACAAGCTCACCCCGCCCCGCAACGAGTACGGCGTCGACCCCTACGGCTTCGACACCGAGTACATGGTGGCGGCGGTGGCGCCGCTCTTCTGGCTCTACCGGAAGTACTTCCGCGTGCAGGTGCACGGGATCGAGCACGTGCCGTCGGAGGGGCGCGCGCTCCTGGTCGCGAACCACTCGGGCCAGCTGCCCTTCGACGGCGCCATGATCGACGTGGCCTTCCTCCTGGACCGCGATCCGCCGCGGGCCATCCGCGCCCTCATGGACACCTGGGTCCCCACCTTGCCGTTCGTCTCCACCTTCATGGCCCGCTGCGGCCAGGTGGTCGGGACCCCCGAGAACTGCCGCCGGCTCCTGGCCGCCGACGAGGCGCTCCTCGTGTTCCCCGAGGGCACCCGCGGGCTCAACAAGCCCTTCCGCGAGCGCTACAAGCTGCAGCGCTTCGGCCTGGGCTTCATGCGGCTGGCCCTGGAAAGCGGGGCGCCGGTCATTCCGGTGGCGGTGGTGGGGGCCGAGGAGCAGGCCCCGGCCCTCCTCGACCTGAAGCCCCTGGCCAGGCTGCTCTCCTTCCCGGCCTGGCCGGTCACCCCCACCCTGCTGCCGCTGCCGCTCCCCGCCCGCTACCACCTCCACTTCGGCGAGCCCCTCACCTTCCACGGCTCGCCCGACGAGGACGACGAGCAGCTCGAGCGCAAGGTGGCCGAGGTCGAGGCGGCGGTGCGCGCCCTGCTCGACCGGGGGCTCCGGGAGCGGAGGCACGTCTTCTGGTGAGCGCGCCCCTCCCCTCCCCGCCCGGCGACGCGCCGGGCTCTCCCGTCATCCCCGGCTCGGTGCTGGTCACCGGCGTCTCCGGCAACCTGGGGCGGGCGCTGGCCAAGCAGCTCCACGCCGAGACGCGGGTGGTGGGGGTGGATCGCCGCCCCTTCGCTGGCAAGCCCAAGGACATCGAGCACCACCAGATCGACCTGCGCAAGGCGCGGGTGGAGGAGGCCTTCCGGCACCGGCCGGTGGAGGCCGTCATCCACATGGGCATCATGCATGACCCCCACATGCCCTTCAGCGAGGCCCACAGCTTCAACCTGGTGGGCACGCAGCGGATCCTGGAGCTGTGCGTGCGCCACGGGGTGAAGAAGGTGGTGGTGCTCTCCTCGGCCAGCGTCTACGGCCCGCGGCCGGACAACTCCAACTTCCTCGAGGAGGAGACGCCGCTCATGGCGGCGGACCGCTTCAGCGACGTGCGCGACCTCATCGAGCTGGACATGTACGCGCAGTCGTTCATGTGGAAGCACCCGGAGGTCGAGACGGTGGTCGTGCGGCCGGTGAACATCGTCGGTCCGACGGTGCGCAACGCTCCCTCCAACTACCTGCGGCTGGAGGTGCCCATCACCGTGATGGGCTTCGACCCCATGCTCCAGCTGATCCACGAGGAGGACGCCTGCCGCGCGCTCGTCCTGGCGCTCCGCCCCGGCCTGCGGGGCGTGTTCAACGTCACCGGTCCGGGCGAGGTGCCGCTCTCGGTGGTGCTGCGCGAGCTGGGGCGGCGGCCGCTGCCCGTGCCCCAGCCTCTCCTCCGGGCGCTGGTGCGCCGCGCCTTCCAGGCCCGGCTCACCAGCTTCCCGCCGGAGGAGGTCGACCACATCCAGTACCTGTGCGTGGTGGACGGCTCCCGCTTCGCCCGCGAGGCGGGCTGGTCGCCCCGCTACACGCTCCGCGAGACCATCCGCAGCGTGCTGTGACCAGGCTCAGCGCCGCTCCCGCGGCGCTGCCACCAGGAAGGCCGCCACCAGGGGATGGTCGGAGGCGGTCTCGCGCCACATGGCCAGGACCGGGAACTCGGTCGCCGGCTCGCGGAAGGGCCAGGCGGCCACGCCGGGGTGGCGGGGGCCGCCGGGCAGCGCCGGCACCAGCGAGAACCCCAGCCCGGCCGCGACCAGCGAGAGGATGGTGTCGGCCGAGCCCGCCCCACGAGCCGCGACGGCTCCACTCCTTGCAAGGCCAGGGCCCGGAGCTGCAGCTCGCGCTGCCGGCGCTGGGGCGGTGATGGGGCAGGGGAAGGCGCGCGCGGCCCGGGCACAGCCGCCGGTCCGCGCCACCCACTGGAAGCCCTCGCCGACGGGCGCCTCAGCTTCTCGCCCCTGGCCTCGAAGCCGCCTGCCAGCTCCGATCCGAGGCCGGCGCGCCCTCCGCCCTCCTCGAGGCGCAGCTGGGCTCGAGCTCCCGGACCCTCCCGCGCGGCCGGTTCCGGCCGGCGGACCCGGCGCCGTTTGTCCGCGGCCGGGCCCCTTTGTTCGCCGGCCGCGGGCCCGGCGCCCCGGCCCCGCCGATCGCCTCTCGACCAGCGCAGGCGGGCCCGCCGCACGCCCTCACTTTGTTCGCCGGCACCGCGTTTGTTCCTCCACGGAGGCGTTGCAGGGCCCTGGAAAGTCCGGATAACTGCACGGGCCATGCGCTTCGGTCACTTCGACGACGCCGCCCGGGAGTACGTCATCACCACTCCCCGGACCCCGTACCCTTGGATCAACTACCTCGGCTGCGAGGAGTTCTACGGGATCATCTCCCACCTGGCCGGCGGGTACTGCTTCCACCGCGACGCCAGGCTCCGGCGCCTGACCCGGTACCGCTACAACGGCGTCCCCACCGACGCCGGGGGGCGCACCTACTACCTGAAGGACGGTGACGACTACTGGACCCCGGCCTGGGCCCCGGTGAAGCGGGAGCTGGAGCACTACCAGTGCCGGCACGGGCTGGGCTACACCCGCATCACCGGCGCGCGCGGCGGGGTCCGGGCCGAGCTCCTCTTCCTGGTGCCCCTGGGGGCCAGCGCCGAGCTCCACCGGATCACCCTCCGCAACGAGGGGAAGGCCCGCAAGCGGCTTCGGCTCTTCTCGCTGGTGGAGTTCTGCCTCTGGAACGCCCTGGACGACCAGACCAACTTCCAGCGCAACTGGTCCACCGGCGAGGTCGAGGTGGAGGGGTCGACCCTCTACCACGTCACCGAGTACCGGGAGCGGCGCAATCACTACGCGTACTACCACGTGAACGCTCCCCTGGCCGGCTTCGACACCGACCGGGAGAGCTTCCTGGGGCTCTACAACGGGCTCCACGAGCCACAGGTGGTGGTGGAGGGCGAGCCGCGCAACTCGGTGGCCAGCGGCTGGCAGCCCATCGGCTCGCACGCCGTCGACGTGGAGCTGGAGCCGGGCGAGGAGCGGTCCCTGGTCTTCGTGCTGGGCTACGCCGAGAACCCCCGCGACCGGAAGTGGGAGCGGCCCGGCCAGGTGAACAAGGCGCCGGCCCGGGAGGTGATCGCCCGCTTCTCCACCGCCGCCCAGGTGGACGCGGCCATGGCCGCGCTCCGCGCCCACTGGGACGCCCTGCTCTCCGCCTTCACGGTGCGGTCGCCCGACGAGAGGCTCGACCGGATGGTGAACGTCTGGAACCCCTACCAGTGCATGGTCACCTTCAACGTCTCGCGCAGCGCCTCGTACTTCGAGAGCGGCATCGGGCGGGGCATGGGGTTCCGCGACTCCAACCAGGACCTGCTCGGCTTCGTCCACCAGGTCCCCACCCGCGCCCGCCAGCGCATCCTCGACCTGGCCGCCACCCAGTTCCCCGACGGCAGCGCCTACCACCAGTACCAGCCCCTCACCCGGCGCGGGAACCACGACGTGGGCAGCGGCTTCAACGACGACCCGCTCTGGCTCATCCTGGCGGTGGCCGCCTACACCAAGGAGACCGGCGACTACGCCATCCTCGACGAGCAGGTCCCCTTCGACAATGACGAGCGGACCCGGGCGCCGCTGCTCGACCACCTGCGGCGCTCCTTCGAGCACGTCCTGGCCAACCTCGGTCCCCACGGCCTGCCGCTCATCGGCCGGGCCGACTGGAACGACTGCCTCAACCTGAACTGCTTCTCCGAGACCCCCGACGAGCCCTACCAGACCACCGGCACCCGCGACGGCCGCACCGCCGAGTCGGTCATGATCGCCGGCATGTTCGCCGCCATCGGCCCGGAGTGGGCCCGGCTGCTCTCCCACCAGGGCCGGCCGGCCGAGGCCGCCGAGGCCCTGGAGGCGGTGCGGCGCATGGAGCGGGCCATCCTGGAGCACGGCTGGGACGGCGAGTGGTTCCTGCGCGCCTACGACTTCCACGGCCGCAAGGTGGGCTCCCGCCAGTGCGCCGAGGGGCAGATCTTCGTGGAGAGCCAGGGCTGGTGCGTCATGGGCGGCGTGGGCCTGCGCACCGGCCAGGCGCGGCAGGCCCTGGACTCGGTCGCGGCCCGCCTCGACACCCCCTACGGCATCCTGCTGCAGCAGCCGGCCTACCGCTCCTACCACCGGGAGCTGGGCGAGATCTCCTCCTATCCGCCCGGCTACAAGGAGAACGCCGGCATCTTCTGCCACAGCAACCCCTGGATCATGATCGCCGAGACCCTGGTCGGCCGGCCCGACCGCGCCTTCGCCTACTACCGCAAGCTGGCGCCGGCCTACCTGGAGGACATCTCCGAGATCCACCGCACCGAGCCCTACGTCCACGCGCAGATGATCGCCGGGCGGGACGCGGTGCGGCACGGCGAGGCCAAGAACGCCTGGCTGACCGGCACGGCCGCCTGGAGCTTCGTGGCCGTCTCCCAGTACCTGCTGGGGATCCGCCCCGAGCACGAGGGGCTCCGGGTGAGCCCCTGCCTCCCCGCCGAGATCCCGGAGTTCACGGTGACGCGGCGGTGCCGCGGCGCCACCTACCTGGTGCACGTCAGGAACTCCGGAGGGGGGGGGCGGGCCCGGCTCACCGTCGACGGCCGGGCGCTGGAGGGCGAGGTGGTCCCCTGGGCCCGGCCCGGGGCGGTGGTGGAGGTGGACTGCGTCGTCTGAGGGAGAAGGCCCCATCCCCGTCACCCGGAGGGTGGGGTCGGTCGGACCGTGCCTCGCGCCGCCGTGCGCACGCGGCGGCGCGAGGCACGCCCCCCGTCCGGTCGACCCGCGGCGCCCGCGACCGTGTCATTCTTCCGACCGGAGGCGAGCATGGCCGGCCGCAAGCTGGTGGTGGTCTCGCTGCTCACTGCCCGGCAGGACTTCCAGCGCCAGCAGGAGGAGGACGCGCGCGCCGCGGCGGCGCGGGCCGGCCTGGAGCTGGAGGTGCTGTTCGCGGAGAACGACCCCGGCGTCCAGATCCGGCAGCTCGAGCCCTACACCGCGGTCGCCGCGGCCGACCGCCCGGCCGCCTTCGTGGTGGAGTCGGTGGCGGCGGTGGGCTTCGAGCGGACCGCCCGCAGCGCCCTGGAGGCCGGGATCGGCTGGGTGGTGGTCTCCTCGCGTGCCCCCTACCTGGAGGCCCTCCGGCGCGACTTCCCCACGGCGCTCGTCTGCTCCGCCACCAGCGACGACCGGGAGATCGGCCGCATCCAGGCCCGCCACTTCCTGGCCCTGCTTCCCCGGGGCGGACGGGTGCTCTACGTGGAGGGTCCCGGCATGTCCTCGGCCACCATCCTCCGCCGGCGCATGGCCGAGGAGGAGCTCAGGGGCACGCCGGTCTCCATCGTCCGCACCGTCTCCGCCGACTGGACCGCCGGCGGGGCGGAGTGGGCCGTCTCCTCCTTCCTGGCCCTGGAGGAGGGGCCGGAGGTGGCCTTCGACCTCCTCGGCGCCCAGAACGACGAGATGGCCATGGGCGCCCGGGCCGCCCTGGCCGCCCGCCGGCCCCTGTGGACCGGCTCGCTCACCGGGTGCGACGGGCTGGTCAACGGCGGCCAGCGCTACGTGCGCGAGGGCCTCCTCGCCGCCACGGTGGTGAAGCCCACCACCGCCGGAGCCGGCGTCGAGCTGGTGGCCCGGTCGCTGAAGGGCGAGGCGGTCCCGCCGGCCCTGGTGCTCCCCCCTCGGTCGTTCCCGGAGCTGGACCGGCTGGGGAGCCGGTGACGCCGAGGGCCCGGACGCCAGCGGCCGAGGCTCGGCCGCGGTGCCCTCGCCTTCCTCCTCCTTCCCCGGCGCCCTCCGTCCTCCGCCCTCCGGGACCGGCCCGCGGAAGCGTCCTCGGACCCCGCCGACGAGCGCCGGCCCCCGGTGGAGCCGAGGCCGGCGCTTCCCGCGGCCCGGGGCCTCTGGCAGGCTCGCCCGGTGCCGAGCCTGCGCACACGCCTCGACCACCTCACCGGCGCGCCGCCCGCGACCTTCTGGTGGCTGTGGGGCGGATCCTTCGTCTCGGCGCTGGCCACCTTCGTCCTGCCCTTCCTCACCCTCTACCTGGGCTCGCTCGGCTTCGGGGTGGAGGCCGCCGGCCGGGTGGGGGCGCTCTACGGTGTGGGCATGCTGGCCGCGAGCCCTCTGGCCGGGGGCCTGGCCGACCGGCTGGGGCGGAGGCCGACCATGATCGGGGCGCTCTCCGCCACCGCCGCCGCCACCGCCCTCCTCGCCTCCGCGTCCTCGCCGGCGGCGATCGGGGGCGCGGTGCTCCTCGTCGGCGCGAGCGCGGCCGCCTACCGATCCGCCTCCCAGGCCCTCATCGCCGACGTGGTGCCTGCCGCCGCCCGCACCCGCGCCTACGGGATGCTCCGCTGGGGCAACAACCTCGGCCTGGCGGTGAGCTCCCTGCTGGGCGGCGCCCTGGCCGCCTGGGGCTTCGGGAAGCTCTTCCTCATCGACGCCGCCACCACCCTCGCCTTCGCGCTGGTGGTGGCGGCCCGCGTCCCCGAGACGCGCCCGGAGCGTCCCGGGGGGCGGGCCGATCCGGCCGGCCCGGCGGGCGCCGCGCCGCTCCGGGATGGCACCTTCGTCGCCCTGATCGCCCTCCAGGTCGGGTTCCTCCTCCCGCTCTGGCAGTTCCAGGTGTCGCTCCCGGCGGCCATGGCCGCCCAGGGCCACGGGCCGGCCGCCTTCGGCCGCGTCTTCGCCGTGAACGGGGTGCTCATCACGCTCCTGCAGCCGTCGACGGCGGCCTGGGCTGCCGGGCGCGATGCCGCCCGGGTCCTGGCCTCCGGGGCGCTCCTGGTCGGGCTCGGCTACGGCGCCTACGCCTTCTGCCACGGTGCGCCGGCGTTCGCGCTCGCCACCGGCCTGTGGAGCCTGGGCGAGATCGTGTTCATGCCCACGGCGGCGGCCACGGTGGCCACGCTCTCGCCCGCGGCGCTGCGGGGCCGCTACCAGGGCGTCTGGACCCTGGCCATCGGCCTGGGCGTGGTCGCCTCGCCGGCCGCCGGGTCCGCGCTCATGGCCCGCCGCGGCCCGGCGGCGCTGTGGTCCTCGTGCCTCCTCGCGGGCGTGCTGGCGGCGTTGGGGCTCCTGGCACTCGGACCCGCCCTGCGGCGGCGAGGCTGCGGAGCGACCCGCCGGTAGGCCCGGCAAGGCTCGTCCTGCGGGCGGCCGGTTGATCGCCCCCGGCCCCCCGAGGGTAGAGTGCCGGGATGCGTCCGCTCCTGGCCCTGGGCCTCGCCTGCCTGCTCGCTCCCCCCCGACCGGCTTCGGCCGCGGAGTGGGACCGGCCCGGCTGGCGGCTCACCTTCCACGACGAGTTCGACGGCAGCACCGTCGACACCGCCCAATGGGTCAAGCGCTACAAGTGGGGCGAGGCCCCGGTCAACGGCGAGCTGCAGGCCTACGTCGATGACGCCTTCGAGGTGAGGGACGGGGTCCTCTCCATCGTCGGGGAGAGGCGCAGCGCCTCCTACGCGGGGCAGACCTTCGACTACGCCTCCGGCGTGCTCTGCTCCCGGCTGGAGCAGAAGTACGGCTACTTCGAGGCTCGCCTCAAGGTCCCGGCAGGCCAGGGCCTGTGGCCCGCCTTCTGGCTGCTGGGCAAGACCGGCTCTCCCGGCGTGAGCGAGATCGACGTCCAGGAGATCCTGGGGTCCGAGCCGAGCCGGGCCAACCTCTCGGTGCACTGGGGCACCGACTACGGCACCGGCCACCGCCAGGACGCCACCTCCTGGCTGGGGCCCGACTTCTCCGCCGACTTCCACGTCTTCGGCCTGGAGTGGAGCCAGGACGCGCTGGTCTGGACCATCGACGGGGTCGAGCGCAAGCGCCACACCGGCCCGGGCGTCCCCCAGGTGCCGATGTACGTCATCCTGAACCTGGCCATCGGAGGGAACTGGCCGGGCCCGCCCGACGACACCACCCCCTTCCCTGCGCGCTACCAGGTCGACTACGTGCGGGTCTACGCGCGTCCCTCGGACGGCGCCTCCCACGCGGGGTGCGGCGGCGGCCAGGTCGGGCCGCCCAGCCTCCTGGGCGCGCTCGCGGCGCTGGCGCCCCTCAGCGCACGAAGACGGTCACCACCGCCGACAGGCCAGCGGTCAGCGGCAGGTCGGGTGGCGGATTCCAGGCGATCCGCACCGGCACCCGCTGCACCACCTTGACGAAGTTGCCCGAGGCGTTGTCGGGCGGGACCAGGGCGAAGCGCGCCCCCGTCCCGCCCGATCGGCTCTCCACCGTGCCCTGGAAGGTCCGGCCGGGGAAGGCGTCGAGGCGGATCTCGGCCCGCTGCCCGGGGCGCATCTCGCCGATCTGCGTCTCCTTGAAGTTCGCCACCAGGTAGGTCCGCAAGGGGACGAGCTCGATCACCGGCTGCCCGCCCTGGACGCTCTGCCCCTCGTGCACCCCGAGCCGGGAGACGACGCCGTCCTCGGGCGCGGTCACGCGGGTGTAGGAGAGCTGCAGGCCGGAGAGCCGCAGCGACGCCTCCGCGCCCTTCACCCGGGCGCGGGCCAGCTCCGCCGCGGCGTGGGCCGCGGCCAGCTCGGCGCCCACCGGCGACGACTGCCGGAGCCGCCCGCGCGCCTCGGCCACCCGCGACACCGCCGCCTGGCGCGCGTCCTGCGCCCCGGCCAGCCCGGCCTCGGCCTGGGCCAGCGCGGCCCGCGCCGCCTCGGCCGCCACCTCGGCGTGGTCCACCGTCTCCTGGGCCACGGCGCTCTCCGCCCCCAGCCGGCGGGCGCGCGCGAGGTCGAGCTCGGCCTTCCGGGCGTCGGCCCGGGCGCGCTCCACCGCCGCCTCCGACGCCCGCACCTGTGCCTCGGCGTTGGAGACCGCCGTGGTGGAGCTGGAGACGGCCGCCTCGGCCGTGGCCAGGCCGCCGGTGGCCGAGGCAGCGGCCACCGCCTCCTGCGCCTCGGCGACCGCCGCCTGGGCCTTGGCCGTGGCCAGGTCGGCCTCGGCCTGGGCCAGCCGGGCCTCGTAGTCCGCCGGATCGAGCTGCAGCACGGGATCGCCGCGCTTGACCGGCTGGTTCTCGACCAGGTTCACCACCAGCACCTGGCCGGGCACGCGCGGCGCCACCGGGACCACGTCGGCCTCCACCTGGGCGTCGTCGGTCTCCTCCCGGCCAGCGGTGAGCAGGGCGTGGATGGCCAGCCCCGCCACCGCCAGGAGGGCCAGGGTCCCCAGGACCAGGACCGGCCGGCGGCGCCGGCCACGGGGGGGCGGGGCCGCCACCGGAGCCGGGGTCGGGGGGCGGGCCTGTTCCGCGCTGCTGCCGTCGCTCATGGAGCGTCTCCTAGCATGTCACTCCAGGTGTATGGGTGAGGGCGCGTGCCCGTGGTGGGCCGAGCGGAGGAAGTAGAGGAGGGGCAGGACCGACAGGAACATCATCCCCAGCAGCAGGAAGGCCCGCTCGAAGGCGATCACCGTCGACTGCCGCACCAGCAGCCCGTACAGCGCGCCGCGTGCGGCGGCGGCCGCCTGGGCGGGGTGGAACCCGCGGGACACCATCCCCTGGGCGATCTGGGCCAGGCGCCAGCTGGCGATGGGGTTGGTCTCGGAGAGATGGGCAGCGATGGCCGTCCGCGCCGGGGCGGCGCCGCGGGTGAGGACGGTGGCGAACACCGCCAGGCCGATGGAGCCCCCCACCTGGCGGAAGAGGGAGTTGAGCCCGGCCGCGTCGGAGAGCTGGTGGCGTCGGATGCCGGAGAGGGCCGCGGTGGTGAGGGGCACGAAGAGGCAGGCGAAGCCCGCCCCCTGGACGGCGGTGCCCTCCACCACCCCCAGGAACGAGGTGTCCAGCGTGAACCGCGACTGCAGGACGGCGCCCGCCGAGACCAGGATGATCCCGCAGGCCACCACCACCCGCGGCGACACGGCGTTGTAGATCCGGCCGATGACGGGAGTGCACACCAGCGTCACCAGCGCCCGCGGCATGAGCGCCAGGCCCGACTGGGTGGCGGTGAAGCCCAGCAGCTCCTGCATGAACAGGGGCAGGAGGAACATGCTGGCCATGAGCATGGCGAACATGACCGAGCCGATGAGGGTGCCGGAGAGGAAGGTCCGGTCGCGGAAGAGGCGCAGGTTGACGACCGGCACCTCCGTGGTCAGCTCGCGCCAGACGAAGGCCCCCAGCGCCACCAGCGCCACCCAGAAGCAGGTGGCGATGGCCCGGTCGTCGAACCAGTCGTAGCGTGCGCCCTCCTCCAGGAAGTACTGGAGCGTGGCCAGGCCCACCACCATCAGGGCGATGCCGGCCCAGTCCACGTTCCTCCGCTGGGCCACCGCCAGGGAGTGGTTCTTGCGGACCACGTCCTGGTCCTCGTGGACGAAGGAGGCCACCATGGACATCCCCAGCACCCCCACCGGCAGGTTGATGTAGAAGATCCAGGGCCAGGAGTAGCTGTCGGTGATGAAGCCGCCCAGGGTGGGCCCGAGAGCCGGGCCGAGCACCACCGCCATCCCGAACACCGCCATGGCCATCCCCTGCTCCTGCGGCGGGAAGGTGGTGCGCAGGATGGCCTGCTCGGTCGGCTGGAGCGCGCCCGCCCCCAGGCCCTGCAGCACCCGCCAGGCCACCAGCGCCCCCAGCGAGCGGGCCGTCCCGCACAGCGCCGAGCCGACCAGGAACACCGCCAGGGCCGACAGGTAGACGCGCTTCTGCCCGAAGAGCCGGCCCAGGAAGCCGGTCAGCGGCATGACGATCACCGTGGCGATCACGAACCCGGTGGTGATCCAGGTGATCTCCTCGATGGTGGCGCCGACCGAGCCGCGGATGTGCGGCAGGGCCACGTTCACGATGGAGGCGTCGATGGTGCCCATGAGCGTGCCGAAGGTCACCGACACGGTCACCAGCCACTTGTTGGTCCTGGGGGCGGGCCAGGTGGCGCCGGCGGCGCTCAAGCGCGCCTCCGCAGACGCCCGGCGTACCTGCTCATGAAGGAGGCATCATTGCACCCCGACGGGCCGGGCGGCAACAAGCGGCGGCGGCTCAGCCGTGCACGGCCCTTCCCAGGGCCCGCATCCACTCCAGCTCGGCGGGTCCGAGCGGCCCCTGCTCCACCGCGGCCAGGTTCTCCCGGAGCTCCTCCCGCGTCCGCGGGCCGGTGAGCACCACGTCCACGGCCGGGCTGGTGAGGCAGAACCGGTAGCACTGGCCGGCGGTGGCCGCCCGGTCGGTCCAGCCCGACGGCGCCCGGAGCAGCCTGCGCCAGGAGGTCGCGGTGTAGGCCACCACCGCCGGCCGACGCCGGGAGAGGTGGGGGAAGATGTCCCGCTCCGCGCCGGGGTGGGCGGCGTTGTAGCGGATCATGAGCAGGTCCAGGATGGAGTCCTCCGCCAGCCGCCCGGCCCGCGGTCGGTCGTGGATCGAGGCCCCCAAAGCCCGCACCTTGCCCTCGGCCCTGAGCCGCGCCATCTCCTCCTGCACCGCGCCGGTGAAGGCCGACATCTTGCCCATCCAGTAGATCTGCAGCACGTCGAGGTAGTCGGTGCCCAGGGCCCGCAGCCGCTTCTCCGCCGCCCGGCGCACCGAGCCGGCCAGGTAGGCGAGCGCCGGGCCGGACGCCACCACGTAGCGCTGCCGGTCCCGGGCCAGCGCCCGCCGGAGCGGTCGGAGCAGGTGCGAGCGCGGCGTCCAGAACACGTACTGGACCCGCTCCAGCGCCTCCTCCGCCCCCGCCTCGTCCAGGCCGAAGGAGCCGGAGAGGCCGAGGCGGAAGAGCCCCTGCTTGCCCAGGGCGGGCACGTCGCGGCGGAGGAAGGCCGGGTCGCTCATGGCCGGATGTTCGCCGCCCCGGCCACCGAGCGCAACGCCGGCGAGCTCAGGGGGACGGCGGCGCGGTCGGACGGGGAGCTCCGGCCGCGGAGAGCGCGGCGAACACCCCCAGGCCCACGTACACCGCGCCGCTCAGGTACCGCTCGCCGCCCAGAAGGCGCGGGTGCCGCCACAGCCACCGCCCGACCGTGCCCGCCACCAGCGCGTAGGCGCCGTCGCTTACCAGGGCCATGCCCACGAAGGCGGCTCCCAGCAGGAGCATCTGGGCGGTCACCCGGCCGCGGGCGGGGTCGGCGAACTGCGGCAGGAAGGCCAGGAAGAAGAGGGCGGTCTTGGGATTCAGCGCCGCCACCACCACCCCCTGCAGGTAGACGCGTTGCAGCGAGGTCCGGGCCGGGCCCGACCTCGCCGCCGGCCCGTCCTGCGAGCGGGAGGCGATCTTGCGGACGCCGAGGAAGACGAGGTAGGCCGCACCCAGGAGCCTCACCGCCGAGAAGGCAAGGGCCGAGGACGAGAGCAGGGCGGCGAGGCCCAGGGCCGCCGCCAGGGCCAGGAGCGCGTTCCCCGTCTCCACCGCCAGGACCGACACGAGCCCGGCCTCGAGACCCTCCGACATGCTGCGGGCGGTGATGTAGAGCACCGCCGGCCCCGGCATCACCAGGAGGACCAGGGAGGCCCCCGCGAACAGCGCCAGCCGCGTGGGGTCGGGGAGCACCGGCCCACCCTACCCCGGGTCCTGCCGGGCCGAGAAGGCGCGCCACCCGGCCGGGTGCCGCCGGACCCTCCCGCGCCGAGGCGACGCGCCCGGAGGCAGCGACGGCTCGGACCTGGCGTGCCGATCGGTTAGGCTGGATCGCCTGTGCACGAAGCGGTGTTCGAGAGCCTCCCGGACGGCGCAGCCCTCCTCACAGCCGACGGCCGGGTCCTTCGGCTGAACCCGGCCGCCCGCCGGCTCCTGGAGGGCCTCGCCCCCGGAGCGCCGGCGGACCTGGCCCTCGGCCGGCTTCTGGCCGAGGAGCACCGCGCCGCGCTGCAGGCCCTGCTCGACCGGGTCTTCGCCGGGGGCTCCGCGGCGCTGGAGGTGGCGCTGGCCGGGCCGCCCGACGGCCGGCGGCTGGAGCTGCACGCGGCGCCGCTTGGGGGCGAGGGCGGCGCGGTGGAGGCGGCGCTCCTGACCCTGCACGACGTCACCGCGCGCCGGGCCGAGGAGGCGGCCGCCGCCGCCCGCGAGCGCGAGTTCCGGGCCCTGGCCGAGACCGTCCCCGACAACATCATCCTCTACGACCGGGAGTGCCGGGCCCGGTACGTCAACCAGAACATGCGGACCGGCATCCATCCGCAGGTCGCCCCGCTGGTGGGCAGGACCCCGGTGGAGAGCGCCCCCGGCTCCCCCGAGGCGGCCCGGTACCAGGCGCTGCTCGAGCAGGTGATGGCCACCGGCGTGGCGGCGCAGATGGAGGGGCTCGTCCCCGACGAGGCCGGCGAGCCCCGACTGCACCACATCCGCTTCGCCGCGGCCCGGGACGAGGCCGGCCGGATCGTGGGCGCCGTGGCCGTGGGGCGCGACCTCACCGCGCGGAAGCAGGCCGAGGACGCGCTCCGCGAGAGCGAGGATCGGTACCGGACCCTGGTCGCCGCCTCCCCGGACGCCATCACCGAGACGGACCTCGAGGGCCGCATCACCCTCGCCTCCGCCGCCGCCCTGCGGATGTTCGCGGTGGGCGGGGGAGGGGCGCTGGGGAGGAGCCTCTTCGAGTGGGTGTCTCCCTCGGATAGGGCCCGCGCCGCCGAGAGCATGGCCAGCCTCCTCTCCACCGGCCAGCCGCTCTCCCGGGACTTCGTGCTGCGGCGGGACGACGGCACCACCTTCGACGCCGAGGTCAACGTCTCGCTGGTGCCCGGGGCGAACGGCGCCCCCCGCAGCATCATCATCGTCACCCGCGACGTCAGCGATCGGCGGCGGGCGGCCGAGTCGCTGCGCCTCCTCTCCCTGGCCGTCGAGCAGAGCCCGGCCTCGATCGTCATCACCGACACGGCCGGCCGGATCGAGTACGTGAACCGGAAGTTCACCGAGGTGACCGGGTACCGGGCCGAGGAGGTGAGGGGCCAGAACCCGCGCATCCTCAAGTCGGGCGAGTCCCCGCCCGAGCACTACCGCCAGATGTGGCAGGCCCTGGTCGCCGGGAAGCCCTGGCGCGGCGAGTTCCACAACCGCAAGAAGAACGGCGAGCTCTTCTGGGAGCTGGCCCTGGTCTCCCCGGTCCTGGACGAGTCCGGCGCCATCGGCCACTACCTGGCGGTGAAGGAGGACATCACCGAGCGCAGGCGGCTGGAGGACAACCTGCGGCAGATGCAGAAGATGGAGGCCATCGGCCGGCTGGCCGGCGGCGTGGCCCACGACTTCAACAACCTGCTCACGGTGATCCAGGGGGGGGCGGCGGGGCTGCGCGAGAGCGGGCTCTCGCGCGCCGAGCGGGACGAGCTCCTCGGTCAGATCGGGGAGGCGGCCGAGCGCGCCGCCCGCCTCACCCGGCAGCTGCTCGCCTTCAGCCGTCGCCAGGCGGCGCGCCTCTCCGACCTGGACCTCAACGAGGTGGCGGGGAGCATGGCCGCCATGCTGCAGAGGCTCATCGGGGAGCACATCGCCCTGACCGCGGACTACGCGGCCGGCGGCGCGCCGGTGCACGCCGACCAGGGGATGATGGAGCAGGTCCTCCTCAACCTGGCGCTCAACGCCCGCGACGCCATGCCCCGGGGCGGCCGCCTCGCCATCCGCACCGAGGTGGTGGAGGTCGGGGGCGACCGCGCCGCCGCCTACCCCGGGGCCCGCCCGGGCCGGTTCGTGCGGCTCTCCGTGGCCGACACCGGGGAGGGGATCGCGCCCGAGCATCTCCCCCACCTCTTCGAGCCGTTCTTCACCACCAAGGAGGCCGGGCGCGGCACCGGGCTGGGCCTGGCCGCGGTCTTCGGCATCGTGGAGCAGCACGAGGGATGGGTCGAGGTGCAGAGCCAGCTGGCCGAGGGCTCCCGCTTCGCCGTCTACCTGCCCCACCTGGGCAGGGCGGCCCGGGCGGCGTCGGAGGCGGCCAGGGCCGAGGAGGCGCGCGGCGGCGGGGAGACCATCCTGCTCGTGGAGGACGACGCCCCCCTGCAGCAGATGGTGCAGCGGATCCTGGAGCAGAAGGGCTACCGGGTGCTGGCCGCGGGCTCGGCCGCGCAGGCCCTGGCGCTATGGGCGATGCACCGCGACCGGGTCGACCTCCTCCTCACCGACGTGGTCATGCCCGGGGAGATGAACGGGCGCGAGCTGGGCGCACGGCTCCGGTCCGAGAAGGGCTCGCTGCCGGTGGTGTACACCTCCGGCTACGCCGACCACCTCCTCGGCGACCTGGCGGCCCTGCGCGGGTCGCCCCACCTGCTGGAGAAGCCCTTCCAGCCCAGCGACGTCCTGCGGAAGGTGAGGGCCTCGCTCGACCTGCGGTGAGGGTCAGGCGGCCTGCGGCCGCTTCCCGTCCACGCTGCGGGTGAGGCGGTTGAGGAGCGGGACGAAGATCAGCATCAGCACCGCGCCGGCGAAGCTCGTCACCACGAAGATCGAGAAGAAGCCGCCGTTGGTCTGGCTGAGCCTCTGCAGGTAGCCGACCAGGCCGCCCTCCAGGGCCGGCGGGGCCTCCCCGGGCAGCGGCGTCAGGCCGGCCAGCGCCCCGGCCAGCTTGTTGGCGATGGTGTTGGCCAGGTACCAGGCCCCCATGAGCAGCGAGGCGAAGCGGGCCGGCGCGATCCGGCTCACGTAGGAGAGCCCCACCGGCGAGAGGCACAGCTCGCCCAGGGTGTGGAAGAGGTAGGCGAGCGTCAGCCACCAGGGCGAGACCAGCACCCCCGCGTCGGCGCGCCGCCCGCCCTCCACCAGGAACAGGAACCCCACCCCGAGCAGGAACAGCCCCAGGACCATCTTCAGGGCGGTGGTCGGCTCCCGGCCGCGCTTCCCCAGCAGGCCCCACAGGGCGGCGAAGGCCGGCGCCAGGATCAGGATCATGAGCGGGTTCAGGGACTGGAACACGGAGCTCGGGACCCGGCCCATGTCGGTGTGCCGGTCGGCGAAGAGGTTCATGGAGCTGCCGGCCTGCTCGTAGGCGGTCCAGAAGAAGATCACGAAGAAGGCGGCCAGGAACAGGGCGAAGACGCGCCTCCGCTCGTCCCCCTGCGTGCCCAGCACGGTGATGAGGATGGCCGCGCCCACCGCCGCCCCGAGCAGCATGGGGTAGAGGGACAGCCCGCCCAGGCCCCAGGCCGCCGCCGCCCCCACCACCGCGCCCAGGGTGCCGTGCACCAGCATCCTCGCGTCGGTGTGCGCCTTCCCGGCCAGGGCGGCGGCCGGCAGCACCCCGTCGGGCATGAGGCCGATGCCGGGCAGGTAGCGCTCGCGCAGCACCAGGTAGACGATGAGCCCGATGAGCATGCCCACGCCGGCCAGGGCGAAGCCGGCGTGCCAGGCCACCCGCTGTGCCAGGGGCCCGCAGAAGACCGGGCCGAGGAGCGCGCCCAGGTTCACGCCCATGTAGTAGATGGTGAAGCCGGAGTCGCGCCGCGAGTCGCCGGGCCGGTACATCTGCCCGACCATGGTCGCCGAGGCGGGCTTGAAGAAGCCGGTGCCGATGATGATGAAGGCGAGGCCGAGGTAGAACGCCGCCATGCTCGGCAGGGCCAGGCAGAAGTGGCCGAGCGCGATGATCACGCTCCCCGCCACCATCGAGCGGCGCGTGCCGATGAGCCGGTCCGCCAGGTAGCCGCCCACGAGCGGGGTCAGGTAGACGAGGCTGGTGTAGGTGCCGTACAGCCCGGCCGCGCGCTGGCCGCTCCAGCCCAGCGCGTTTACCAGGTACAGGACCAGGATGGCCCGCATCCCGTAGTAGGAGAAGCGCTCCCACATCTCCACGATGAAGAGCAGGCCCAGCCCCCGCGGGTGGCCGAGCAGCGAGCGGTCGTCGAGGACGTCGAAGCGCGGCGGCGGGGCCGGGACGGCGGGCACGGGCTGCGTCACTGGCGTCCTCCTCAACGTTCGGGTGTGGAACCTTTTACCGGGCCGGCGTGGGCAAGGAAAGGGTGCCGAGCCGGGCGGTCCGGCCCGTGATACCTTCTTCCCGTGCGCTGGGCACTGGGCGTCCTCCTCCTGCTCTCCCCGGCGGCCTGCCGCCGGACGGAGGCCCCGGCCCCGACCCCCGCTCCGGCCCCGGTCGCGGAGGCCCCGGCCGCCGAGCCGGCCGCCGCCCCCGCTCCCCCCGCCCCGGCCCAGGCGCCCGCCGCGTCCGCGGAGCCGCCCCCGGCGCCGGCGCCGGCCCCGTCCGCGGCCCCGCCGGCAGCGCCGCCCGCCAAGGCCCCGGCGGCCCGCGCCGAGGAAGAGGCTCGCACCATCTACCGCTGGGTGGACGCCCAGGGCGTGCTGCACTTCAGCGTCGCCGAGGACATCCCCCCGTCCCGCCGCGCCTCGGCGAGGCCCGTCGAGGGCACGCTCCTCGTCAACTCGCCCGACGCCGGCGTCCCGGCGCCGGCCCCGGCGCCCGCGGCGCAGGCGGCGGACGGCGGCGCGAGGGAGCCGGCCCGGGAGGAGGCGGGGGACGAGGAGCCGGGCGACCAGCCCAAGCTCGACGCGCAGGGGCTCCCCATCCCCGGGACCATGAAGCAGACCGCGCACACCCGCGCGGTCGAGCAGGCCACCGGCCAGCAGCTCGATCCCGCCTCCGTCGAGCGCCGGCACCAGCAGGAGCTCCGGGACATGAACTGCAAGGTGGTGGACGGGGTGACCATCTGCGGCTGAGCCCGGCCGCGGAGGGCCCTGGCGCGACCCCCTTCCCCGCGGCGGCCCCTGGAGGTGGCGCGCCGCCCGCCGCCGCGCCACAATCCCCGGGTGTCCGATCGCCTCTGCCGCGGCCTGCTCCGCGAGCGCGGGCTCCGCGCCGTCTTCGTGCGCGTGAGCGACACCTCGCGCACTGCGCGGGCCCTGCACGGCCTGAGCCCCACCACCGCCCACCTCCTCGCCGAGTCCCTGGCCGCCGCGGCCCTCTTCGGCGCGGCCCAGGACGAGGGGGGCCGGGTGAACCTCCAGCTCGCCTGCGACGGGCCGCTGCGCGGCCTCCTCGTCGACGCCGACCCCGGCGGCGGGCTGCGCGGCTGGGTGAAGGTCCCCTGGGTCCACTTCGCCGGCCCGCCGGCGGAGGCGGCCCGCGCCGCCCTGGGCGGAAAGGGGATGCTATCGGTCCAGCGCGACCGCGGGGACGGCCGCTTCGAGCGCAGCACCCGCGAGCTGCGCGCCCTCTCCCTGCCCGAGGACCTGCGGAGCTGGTTCGCCGCCAGCCTCCTCGTGGCCGCCGCGGTGGACGTGGCGGTGGTGCCGCTCCCGGGCGAGCCGCTCGGCCAGGTGGGCGGGATCCTGGTCCAGCAGGAGACGGGCGGCGGCGGCGACGAGGCCGGGGAGGCGGTCCGCGCGGCGCGGGAGCGGACCGCCGACGGGACGCTGGCCCGCGCCCTCGCGGCCGGCTGCTCCTCCCAGGAGGTCATCGCCCTGGTGGCCGGCCCCGGCTTCGAGGTCCAGGCCGACCTGGAGCTCGCCTACCGGTGCGGGTGCAGCGCCGAGCGGGCGCGCCTGGCGGTGTCGGCGCTGGGGCGCGAGGGGATCGCCGACGTCCTGGCCCGCGAGGGACGGGCCACCGTCACCTGCGAGTTCTGCCGGCAGCGCTACCTGCTCGACGCCGACGAGCTGCGGGAGCTGGCCGGCCAGCTCGACGGGCCAGGAGCCTAGCCCTCCGCCCCGACTACCCCAGCCCCCCGGCCGCCGCCGCCAGCCGCACCAGCGGCTCCGCGGCCACGCCCAGCACCAGGACCACCAGCACCGCCGCGGTCAGGGCCACGCCCAGAGAGGGCGCCGACAGCACCTCGCCCTCCACCTCGGGCGGGCGCATGTACATGTAGAGGATCACCCGCAGGTAGTAGTAGGCGCCCAGCGCGCTGGTGAGCACGCCCACCAGCGCCAGCACCTCGAAGCCGGCCCCCACCGCGGCCCGGAAGAGGTAGAGCTTGGCGAAGAACCCGGCGGTGGGCGGCACGCCGGCCAGGGAGAGCAGGAACACGGCCATGGACAGGGCGAGGAGCGGCCTCCGCCGGGCCAGCCCGGCGAAGCGGGCCAGGTCGAAGGCCTGGGCCCCCTCCTTGTCGCCGTCGCTGCGCCGCTCCAAAACCCCCACCACCGCGAAGGCGCCGATGGCGGTGGCGCTGTAGACGGCCAGGTAGAAGAGCAGGCTGGCCACCGACTCGGCCCGGGCGCCGGCCACCGCCGCCGAGACCACCCCGATGAGCAGGTAGCCGGCGTGGGCGATGGAGGAGTAGGCCAGCATCCGCTTCACGCTCCGCTGCGGCAACGCCAGGAGGTTCCCGGCCAGCATGGTCAGGACCGCCAGCGCCGAGACCAGCCCGCCGAAGGCCGCCACCCGGGCGTTGACCCCGGTCTCGGCGGCCAGGAAGAGGCGCACCAGCAAGGCGAAGGCCGCCGCCTTCACGCCCGCGGCCATGAAGGCGGTCACCGGCGTGGGGGCGCCCTCGTAGACGTCGGGCGTCCAGGCGTGGAAGGGGACGGCGGCCACCTTGAAGGCCACGCCGGAGAGGACCATCCCCATGCCCACCAGGTAGAGGGGCGAGCCGTGCCCGGCGGAGATCTTGGAGAAGAGGGTCGAGCCCGAGGCGCCGTAGAGGAACGCCGAGCCGTAGACGAACAGCGCCGAGGAGACCGCGCCCAGCACCAGGTACTTGAAGGCCGCCTCGGAGGGGCGCAGCCCGCGGCGCAGGTAGGCGGCCAGGGCGTAGGTGGAGATGCTCATCACCTCGATGGAGATGAAGGCCACCAGCAGGTCGGTGGCCATGGAGAGGAGCACCATGCCGGCGGCGGCGAAGGTGGCCAGGGCGTAGAACTCGCCGCGCTCGGAGCTGCGGGCCCCGAGCCAGGCCGCGCCCACCAGCGCCGAGAGGGCCAGGCCCGCGCAGACGATCACGGTGACGAACACCGCGAACCCGTCCTGCGCCGCCTGCCCCTCGAAGACCGGCCCGGGCCGGGGGCCGAGCAGGGCCGTGGCGGCGGCCGCGGCGGCGAAGGCCACGGTGAGGGCCGACTGGTAGGCCCGCTTGCCCGAGACCAGGAACACCTCGGAGAGGAGGAGCACGATGGCGCCCAGGGTCAGCACTGCCACCGGCAGGAGGGCCGCGAAGCTCGCGGTCGGGAAGCCCGTCATGTCATTCCCCTTCCCGGCCGGCCTGGGCCGGGGCGGCTGCGCGGGCGATGGCCGGCGGGACGGTGCCCACCTGCTTCTCCCCTCCCAGCTTGGTCTCCGCCGCCTGGAAGCGCTGGACCAGGCGGTCCACCGCGGGCTTCACCGGCCGGAGGAAGGGCTGCGGGAGCAGGCCCATCACCAGGATGAGGGCGATCATGGGGGCGAGCACGAAGCCCTCGCGCACGCTCAGGTCGGCGAGGCCCCGGTTCTCCTCGTGGCGGATGGGGCCGAGGAAGAGCCGCTCCACCAGGAGCAGCATGTAGACCGCGCCCAGGATCACCCCCACCGCCGCCAGCGCCGCCAGGGCGGCCGGGGCGTGGAGGCGCGAGAGCCAGGTCCCCGAGAGGATCAGGAACTCGCCCACGAAGCCGTTGGTGCCGGGGAGGCCGATGGAGGAGAGCGTCACCACCAGGAAGACGGCGGCGATGAGCGGCGTCCGCTTGGCCAGCCCGCCGTAGTCCTCGATGCGCCGGGTGTGGCGTCGCTCGTAGAGCAGGCCCACCAGGAGGAAGAGGGCGCCGGTGGAGATGCCGTGGTTCAGCATCTGGTAGACCGACCCGGTCAGCGCCTCGGCCGAGAGCGCGGCCAGCCCCAGCATCACGAAGCCCAGGTGCGAGACCGAGGAGTAGGCCACCAGCCGCTTCATGTCGGTCTGCACGAACGACATCATGGCGCCGTAGAGGATGCCGATCACCGCCAGCACCGCGATGGCCCAGCGGTAGGAGAGGGCCGCCTCGGGGAAGAGCGGCAGCGCGTAGCGGAAGAAGCCGAAGGTCCCCATCTTGAGGAGCACGCCGGCCAGGATCACCGAGCCGGCGGTGGGGGCCTCGGTGTGGGCGTCGGGCAGCCAGGTGTGCAGCGGGAACATCGGCACCTTCACCGCGAAGGCCACCGCGAAGGCCAGGAAGAGCCAGCGGGCCGCCTCGGGGGTCACGTCCAGCGCCTCGCGGGCCTTGATGTAGTCGAAGGAGTTCCCGTCGTGGAAGTAGAGGTAGAGGATGGCCAGCAGCATGAGCACGCTGGCGGCGAAGGTGTAGACGAAGAACTTCACCGTGGCGTAGAGCCGGTTCTGCGATCCCCAGATGCCGATGAGCAGGTACATCGGCACCAGCATCGCCTCCCAGAACACGTAGAAGAGGACCAGGTCCAGGGCGGCGAAGGTCCCGATCATCGCCGTCTCCAGGACCAGGATGGAGAGCAGGAACTCCTTCACCCGCTCGGTGACCGCGTTCCAGGCGGAGAGGATCACCACCGGGGTGAGGACGGTGGTGAGGAGCAGGAGCAGGAGCGCCACCCCGTCGAGCCCGACGTGGTAGCCGATGCCCAGCGAGGGGAGCCAGGGCGCCTGGTGCACGAACTGGAACTCGGGCGCGCCGGGGGTGCTCTGGAAGCCGGCCCACAGCCCCAGCGAGGCGGCGAAGGTGGCCAGCGAGACGCACAGGGCCAGCACCTTGTGCTGGCCCACCTCGTCCCGGGGGAGCAGCGCCAGCGCCACGGCGCCCAGCAGCGGGAGGAAGATCACCAGGGTGAGCAGGTTCACGGGAGGACCCCTCCCATCCCCAGCGCCACGCCCAGCACCACCGCCGCCGCCACCGCCATCACCGCCGCGTAGCGCTGCACGTCGCCGTTCTGGAAGACCCGCAGGACGCCGGCCAGGGCGGCCGCCAGCCGCCCCACCCCGTTCACCGCGCCGTCGATGATCGCCGTGTCGAACCAGCGCCACAGCGCGGTGGAGAGGTTCCGGAAGCCCTTCACGAACACGAAGTCGTAGAGCTCGTCCACCCGGAACTTGTCCACGGTGAAGCGGTAGAGGCCGGGCAGCGCCCGGGCCAGCCGGCCCGGCACCTCGCGCCAGGCGCCGGCGTAGAGGAGCCAGCCCAGGGCGGTGCCGAGGAGCGCCAGGCCCCAGGCCGCGAAGTACGGCCAGGTGGCCTGCGAGACCGGGTGGGCCAGCATCCGGTAGGCCGGGGCGAACACCTGCTCGGTCAGGGCGTCGAGCCGGTCGGCCAGCCGCTCCGACGGCCACTCGAAGGGCCAGGCCAGGAGCACCCCCAGCACCGACCCGGCCGCCAGGATCCACAGGGGCACGGTCATGACCGGCGAGGACTCGTGCGCGTGCTCGGCCGCCGGGGTGCGCGGCCTGCCCAGGAAGGTGAGCACGAACAGGCGGGTCATGTAGAAGGCCGTGCCCAGGGCCGCCAGCGAGCCGAGCAGGTAGGCCACCCGGCCGGCGCCCGGCCAGGCCGCGTTGGCCGACTCCAGCGCGCCGCCCAGGATGGCGTCCTTGGACCAGAAGCCGGCCAGGGGCACCGCCCCGGTGATGGCCAGGGTGGCGATGGCGAAGGTCCAGGCGGTGTGCGGCATCCTCCGCCACAGGCCGCCCATCTTGCGGATGTCGGTCTCGTCGCCCATGCCGTGCATCACCGAGCCGGCGCCCAGGAACAGGCAGGCCTTGAAGAAGGCGTGGGTGGCCAGGTGGGCGATGCCGGCCCAGAACAGGCCCGAGCCGACCCCGATGAACATGAAGCCGAGCTGGGAGACGGTGGAGTAGGCCAGCACCTTCTTGATGTCGGTCTGGGCGAAGGCGATCAGGGCGGCGAAGAGGGCGGTGAGCGCCCCCACGGTCATGACCACCGCTAGCGCCGCCGGCGCCAGCGCGTAGAGGTAGGAGTTCCGGGCCACCAGGTAGATGCCGGCGGTCACCATGGTGGCGGCGTGGATCAGGGCCGAGACCGGCGTCGGGCCGGCCATGGCGTCGGGCAGCCAGACGTAGAGCGGCAGCTGGGCGCTCTTGCCGGTGCAGCCCACGAAGAAGCCCAGGGTGGCCAGGGTCAGGGCGGCGGTGACCGTCCAGCCGGCGAAGGGGCCGGTGGTCAGGACCGCGGCCCCGTCGAGCCTTGCGGCCATGGCGGCCAGCTGGCCGTAGTCGGCGGTGCCGAAGAGCGAGAGCACCGCGAAGAAGCCGATGAGGAAGCCGAAGTCGCCGACGCGGTTGACCACGAAGGCCTTGCGGCCGCAGAAGGCCTTCTGCTGGTCGGTGTACCAGAAGCCGATGAGCAGGTAGCTGGCCAGGCCCACGCCCTCCCAGCCCATGAAGGTGAGGGCCAGGGAGTCGCCCAGCACCAGCGTCATCATCGCGGCCACGAACAGG
>DATKMW010000151.1:0-18853 GCA_035541675.1 Anaeromyxobacter sp.
GAGGCCCTTGACCAGGCCCAGCCGCCCGCCGAGGGCGAGAACACGTGACCATCGCCCTTACCCTCCTGGTCTACGCCGCCTGCGCCGGCACCGCGGGCGCCCGGCTGCTGGCCCGGATCCGCTGGGCCGTCCGGGCACCGCTGCTGGCCATCGTCACCTACCTGGCGGCGGCCTGGTCGGTGGTGGCCGCGGCCGGGCTGGCCGGGGTGTTGGCGGCCAAGCGCACGCCCGACCTGGTACCGCTCTGCCACCCCATCGCCCTCTCCGGCGTGGAGGTGGAGGTCGAGGTCCAGCCGGCGGCCCTCGCCGTCCAGGCCACGGTGCGGACCGTGGACCGGACCGGCGTGGAGATGGAGGCGCTGGCGGCCGTCGCCGCCGCTTGCCTCACCATCTACGACATGCTCAAGCGCTACGAGCGCGGCATGCGCATCGAGGCGCTGGAGCTCATCGAGAAGCGCGGCGGCCGGAGCGGCCACTGGCTGCGCGGCCCGCGAGCGCTCCCGGGTCCGCGCGCAGGAAGGCGATCGCGTTCGCGGCGCACACCCGCCGCACCACGGCCACCGACAGCCCGGCCCGCTCCAGCCGGTCGGCGGCCCGCGGCAGGGCCAGCAGGTCGTCGCCGCTGAGCCCGGCGTCGGAGCCGAGCACCAACCCCTCCGGCCCCAGCGCCGCCACCACCTTGACCGCCCGATCCAGGGCGGGCGCCTCCCCGCCCGAGAGCGACAGCCCGGCCAGGTGGCCGCAGGCGCGAATGGCTCGGACGGTGCGGTCGTCGGCGCCGGCGATCAGCGCCTGGCCCGGCTCCAGATCGGCGTCCCGGAGCAGCTCCAGCGTGCGGCGCGCGATCCGCCCGCCGTCGCCCGGCGGGAGGTCGAGCAGCACCGGGAGGCGCAGGTCGCGCGCCAGCTCCAGCTGCCGCCGGAGCACGCGCTCCTCGAGCGGCGTCCCCTCGCGAAGGCCCACCGCCCCCAGCGCCGCCACCTCGGGGTGCCCCAGGGCGCCGGGCAGCTCGGCCAGCAGCGCCTCCAGGCCGCGAGCGGGGATGCGGCGCGGGTGGATCCCCAGCGCCGCGTAGCCGGCCAGCCCGGCCCGGCGGAGCCGGCGCGCCGCCGCCGTCGTCTCCTCCCAGCCCCGGCGCACCGCCGCCGCCCCGCCCGGCCCAGCGGAGTCGTCGGAGGGCAGCAGCGCCCCGGTCACCCCGAAGAACCGGAGGTCGGAGAGGTCCCGGGCCGAGAGGCTCCGCGTGCGCAGCAGGGGGTCGAACCACATCGGGCCGATGGTAGGGCCACCGGCGCGGCGGCGCCACCGGCCTGGCCAACGGAGGTCCCCCTGCCCGGTGGCCCAGCTCCTCCGCTCGCCGCCGCTCTCCCCTTGCATCCGCTCCCCTTGCGTGTCCCGGGCCGGACCTCGAGGCCGTGGCGGCCGCGGCGCGCGTGTCCTGCGCCCCGGGGGGTGGGTGGCCTGGACCTTGCCGCCCTCGGGTCGGCGGTCCGGCTGCTGCCGCCGCGCGGTCTCGCCGCGGACGGGTCGCGCGTTGCCCGTGCCAGCCTCGCCCGGTGGGCGCCTCCCGCGACGGCTTCCCGCTCTCCCCGTCGCTTTGCCTGGACCTCGGCATCGTCGACGTGGCCATCCTCCGCGTGCCACGCGGCGGGGCGGGACGCCGGCCTTCCGGGTGGGGGTGGGGTCCGGCGTCGGAGAACTGGCCCACGCCCTGCTGTCCGCCACCGGCGTGGCCGTGCTGCTCCGGCTCCCGGGGGGCGCGGGGCGCTGTGGGCCGCGGGCGTCGTCGCACGCGTCCCCCCGCACGAAGCGATGGCGCGGGGCCCCCGGGGCGGCCAGGACCCTGTGGACCAGGCTCGAGCCGACGAGGCCGGCACCTCCGGCGATGGGCGGCTCACGGCGCGCCTCCCGCCCTTCCCCGGCTCCGCCGGCCCACGGGACCGGGTCGCCTCGGGCCATGCCAGCGCCCGGGGACCCTGCCGGCAAGGCTCGATCGGTCAGCGCGCTCCGCCGGGCCTTGCCGGGGTGGGCCAGGGCGCAGCGGCGACGACGGCCGCGACGGGCAGGCCCGCGCCCAGGCCGAGCGCGAAGGCGGCGCCGAGCCCCAGCGGGACCAGCGTGAAGGAGAGCACCGCCAGGAAGGCGACGAAGCCGAACAGGCCGAGCAGGAAGCCGCGCACCGCCGCGCCCAGGCAGGCCGGCCCGTCGGCCAGGTGGCCGAAGGCGAGCAGCACGCTGGAGGCCACCGGGAACGGGGTGAGGAGGCCGCTCCAGGCCGGGCCCAGCCGGGCGGCGAGCCCGGTGAGCGCGGTCAAGAGGAGCGCGGCGGCCGCCATGCGCAGCCCCGCCTCCAGCGCCGGGTGGTGGCGGGCGGCGGCCCGGCCGTCGGCGGGCGGATCGCGGACCAGCGCCAGCCCGGCCCCCAGGGCCGCGGCCCCGACCGGTGGCGCAAGCCAGGCCGGAACGGGCAGCGGGTGCAGGGCCGCCGCCGCGGCCAGGAACGCGGCCCATCCCCCGGCCAGGCAGAGGGGAGCCGACCAGCACCGGGGGAGCCGGACCGCCGCCCGCGCCAGGGTGGCGTGGGCCAGGCAGAAGACGGTCAACGGGACGAGCCCCACCAGCGCGCCCGAGGCGGCGCGGGAGGCGAAGGCCGGACCCTGCTCCAGCGCGTAGAAGAGCAGGATGGGCCCGGCCACGATGGGAAGCGCCGAGGCGAGGCCGGCCGCCCGCGGGCCCCAGCGGCGCCCCGCCAGCGCGGCCAGGCCCACCAGGGCCGGCGCGAGCAGGAGCTTGGCGACGACGAGGTCCAGCGCGGCCTCCGCGACCCGCCCATCGTACCCCGGCCGCCGGCGGCGGCAGGAACGGGCGGCCGGGGACGAGCGGGGCCCGGGCCCGGGGCGAGCCGCTCCGCGCGGCCCGGGGTGCTTCACCGGGCGGCGGCCTCACCCCCGCCCCTGCGCCAGCCGGACCAGCGCCGGCGCCAGCTCGTCGAGCTCCAGCACCACCCCCGCCCCGCCGAGCTCCAGGGCCACGCGGGGCATGCCGTACACCACCGAGCTCTGCGGCCCCTGGGCCGCGGTCCACGCCCCTCGGTCGCGGAGCGCCTTGAGACCCTCCGCCCCGTCGTCGCCCATGCCCGACAGCACCAGGCCGGCCGCGCCCGGCCCGTAGGAGTGGGCGAGCGCCTGGAACAGGACGGTGCCGGCGGGCCGGAAGCCCCGCACCGGATCGCCGCCGAGGAGCTGGACCTGGCCGCCGGAGGCCCCCAGGTGGCTCCCGCTCGGCGCCAGGTAGAGGGTGCCCGGCCGGAGCGGCTCCCGGTCCTCGGCCACCTTCACGGCGAGGCGAGACTCGCCGGCCAGCCAGTGGGCCAGCCCTCTCTCGAAGCCCTCGGCGATGTGCTGCACCACCAGGATGGGCACGGGGTAGCCCGCGGGGAGCTGGCGCAGCAGCTTGGCCAGGGCGGCCGGCCCGCCGGTGGAGGCGGCCACCCCTAGGACCCGCGGGGCGTCCGCGGGCAAGGGCCAGAACGGGAAGGGGGCGGGGGCGTGCCCGGGGGCGAGCGCCGCGGGCGGGGGTGCCGGCGCCGCCACCCGGCCGGCGCGGCGGTGGCGCGTGACCAGCCGCAGGCCGGCCACGGCTCGCACCGCCATGCGGATCTCCTCGGCCTCCCGCTCGAAGCGCCCCTTCTCGTCGGCCCGCGGCTTGGCCAGCACCTCCACCGCTCCCAGCTCCAGCGCCCGGAACGACACCTCCTGTCGCTCCGGCCCGGCCTCGGCCGAGACCACCACCACCGGCGTGGGCCGGCGGCTCATGATCTCCTCGATGGCCTCCAGCCCGTCCTTGCCGGGCATGCGCACGTCCATGGTCACCACGTCGGGCTTGAGCGTCAGCACCTGGCTGACCGCCTCGTGCCCGTCGCCGGCCTCGCCCACCACCTCGATCTCCGGCGAGCGGGCCAGGATGGTCCGGAGGATGGCCCGGAAGGCGCGCGAGTCGTCGGCGACCAGGACGCGGATCATGGCGGGCCGGGGTCTAGCGAGCCCCGCGGGAGGGGAGGAGCTGCCGCACGAGGTCGAGGAGCTTCCCGCGCTCCACCTCGCGCTTGACCAGGTAGCCGTCGGCCCCGGCCTCGAGGCCGGCGGCGCGGTCCTCGGGAGCGTCCTTGGAGGTGACCAGGACCACCGGCGTGGCCCTGAGCCGCGGATCGGCCTTGATGCGCCGGGACAGCTCCAGCCCGTCGAGGCGTGGCATCTGCACGTCGCTCACCACCAGCTGGGCGCCCATCGTGCCCAGGAGCTGGAGGGCCTCCTCGCCGTCGCCCGCCACCACCACCGCGTAGCCGGCGATCTCCAGCAGCGCCTTCATGGCCGAGCGGGTGGTGAGCGAGTCGTCCGCCACCAGGACGCGCGGGCGCTCGGGGCCCGCGGCCCGGGACGAGGCGGTCGGCTGGACCCGCCGCAGCAGCTCGGCGGCGGAGAGGACTCCCGCCACCCGGCCGTCGTCGAGCACCGCCGCCCCGGCCAGGTGCGGCACGCGAGCCAGACGCGCGCCCAGGGGGGAGACCACCAGCTCCTGCTGGCCCAGGAGCTCCTCGACGCCCACCACCGCGCGCTGCCCGCCCACGGCCAGCAGCAGGGCCGGCTGGAGCCGGCTCGCCGCCTGGCCCGCGGGCGCGGCCAGCCCCAGCAGCGCGCGGAGCGACGCGAAGGGGAGCTGCGCCCCGCCCACCTTCACCGTGGCCCGGCCCGCCACCGTGCCCACGTCGACCTCGCGCAGGAGGAGCACCCGGGCGATGGTATCGGCCGGCAGCGCCGCCACCTCCCGGCCGACCCGCACCAGCAGGGCGGCCGAGGCGGAGAGGCTCACCGGCACCTCCAGGTCGAAGCGGGTCCACCGCCCGGTCTCGTAGCTGAGGGCCACCGTGCCCTGCAGCCGAGCCGCGGTGTCCTGCACCACGTCGAGCCCCACGCCGCGGCCGGAGATCTCGGTGACCGCGGAGGCGGTGGAGAAGCCGGAGTGGAACACCAGGCGGGCCGTGTCCGCGTCGCCCAGCTTGGCCGCCTCCTCGGCGGTGATCAGCCCCTGCTTCACCGCCGCCGCCTTCACCGCGGCCGGGTCGAGCCCGGCCCCGTCATCCTCCACCACCACCCCCACCCGGGCGCCGCGCAGTTCCACCCGCACCCGCACCTGGCCCCGCTCCGGCTTGCCCGCCCGCCGCCGCGCCTCGGGCGGCTCGATGCCGTGGTCGACGGCGTTGCGCACCAGGTGCAGGAGCGGGTCCCGCAGCTCGTCCACCACCCGCCGGTCGAGGCGCACCTCGGCCCCGGCCAGCGACAGATCCACCTCCTTGCCGGTGCGGCCGGAGACCTCGCGGACCGCCCGGCGCAGGGGCTCCAGGGCCAGGCTGGCCGGCACCATGCGCAGGGCGCGGAGGTCCTCGCGGAGCAGGGCGCCGGTGAGGCGCTGCCCGTCGGCCTCATGGGCGCCCTCGCGCGCCATGCGCGCCATGCGCACGGCCAGGGCGCGCAGCCGCTCGGTGGCCGGCCCGAGCTCCTGCCGGGCCTGCTCCACCTGCTCGGCGCGGAGGGCGCGGCCGACCTGCTCCAGGCCGCGCACCGCCTCGCGCAGGGCCAGCTCCACCTCTTGCACCTGCGCGGCGCGGCGCCGGTGTCGCGACTCGCCCAGCGAGAGCAGCTCGATCTGCCGGGTGAGCGAGTCCATGGTCGACGCCAGGACCCGGATCGAGCGATCGGCCGGGGCCGACGGCGCCGCGGCGGCGCCGGGCGGGGCCGCCGCCTGGGCCGGCGCCTGGGCGGGCCGGTCCTTCTCCAGCAGGGCGCGCAGCTCCACCAGGTCGCCGGCGATCCCCGCCGCCGCCCGGGCGCCCTCGGGGCCGCCCCTTCCCACCACCTCGAGGCCGGCCACCAGCCGACCCGGCAGGGGGGAGCCGGACGCGGCCCTGGCCAGCCTCCGCGCCACCTCCGCCGCCGAGGCCGCCCGGGCGCGCCGCTCGGCGTCCTCCAGCGGCCGGACCAGGTCGGAGCAGGCCTCCTCCAGCCTCTCCACCAGCGAGAGCGCGCTCTCCTCGGGTGGGGCCGCCCCCAGCGCGGCCAGGAGCTCGGGCAGGCGCGGGACGTTGACCTCGCCGCCCGCGTCGCCCGCGGCCAGGGCGTCCTCGATGGCCTGCACGCCGTCGAGCGCCGCCAGCACCGTGGCCCGCGCCATCCCCTTGGCCGGGTCGAAGCCGGCCAGCGAGCCCTCGATGGCGTGGGCCAGGCGCTCCAGCGCGGTCAGCCCCAGGCTGCCGGCCGAGCCCTTGAGGCTGTGGGCGGTGCGCCGGACCCCCTCCAGCGCCGGGGTGCGCGTGGGGTCCTCCTCCAGCTCCAGCACGCCCTTGCTGATGGCCTCGAGGTGCTCGCGGGTCTCGGCCGAGAAGATGGGCCAGATCTGGTCGAGGAGCGCCTTTTCCATGGTCAGCCCCTCGCCCCGGGCGCGCCCAGGCGCGAAAGGTCCAGGACCGCCAGCCGGTCGGGGGCGATGCGGGAGAAGGGCCCTTCGGGCGACGCGGACAGCTCCGCCTCGTCGAGGTCGATGCGCCCCTCCAGCTCCTCCACCGCCAGGCCGAACAGGTCCTCCCCGTCCTCCAGCACCAGCACCTTGGAGAGGTCGGACATGCCCCCGCCCTCCAGCCCCAGCAGCGCCCGGATGTCCAGGACCGGGACCACCCGGGTCCGGGCCAGGATGGCCCCCAGCACCCAGGCCGGCGTGGCCGGCAGGGGCGTGAGCCCCGAGGCGTCGACCACCTGGAAGACCGACCGCACCTCCACCGCGTAGCGCTCCCCGCCCACCTTGAAGGCCAGCACCGGCAGGCCGCCGGAGCGCGCCTCCTCGCGCACCCGGGCCACGGCCCGGGCGCGCTCCTCCAGGATCCGGGCGCGGGCCTCGGGCGAGGTCCGCCCGCCCAGGGAGGTCTGCTCCGGAGCCGGCCGAGCCGCTCCGGGATCCGCCCCCCCTGGCCGCCGATCGCTCACGCCGTCCACCCCGTCACTTCTTGGCCGGCAGCTTGAGGAGCGCGCCCACCTGCCGCCGCAGCTCCTCGACCGAGACCGGCTTGGTGAGGAAGGTGCTGGCACCCACCAGCTTCCCCTTGCGCCGGCTGGCCTCGTCGTTCAGCGAGGTGAGCAGGATGACCGGGACCTCGTGGAGGGTGGGGTCGGAGCGGATGGCGGCGGTGAGCTCGAAGCCGTCCATCCCCGGCATGCGCACGTCGGAGATGACCAGGTCCGGCTTGTTGGCCTTGGCCAGCCTCAGCCCCTCGATCCCGTCCTTGGCCTCGAGGAAGGTGATCGACCACCCCATGAGGTAGACCTGGATGAGCGAGAGCAGCGTCCGCGTGTCGTCGACGAGCAGCACCTTCATCCTTGACTCCCGGTCTGTGCACCCGGCCGCTGGGCGGGGCGGGATGGGGCCTCGAGCGCGTTGCGGAGCGCGCCCGCGGTGATGGTCTCCACGCCGCGGAGCGGGGCGGCGTCGTCCAGCCCGGCCAGCGCCTCCAGGGCGTTGCGCCTCGCCCGGGCGGCCTCGTCCTGCAGGCCGAGGCGGGCGTAGAGCGGCACCAGGGCGGCGTGGCCCAGGGCCAGCCCCGGGTCGAGGTAGAGGGCGCGCCGCACCGCGTCCACCGCGGCCGCCAGGTCGCCGCGCGCGTCGGCGGCCATGGAGACCAGCAGCCAGGCCTCGGGGCAGAGCTCGCGCAGGGCGGCGGCGCGGGCCAGATCCTCGGCGGCGGAGAGATCGCCCCGCCGGGCGGCGGCGCGGGCGGCCTCCAGGGGGCCGGGTGCCGGGGGCGCAGGGGCCAGAGGCGGCGGCGCGGCCTCGAGGGGCGGCGGGGCCGGCCGCGGCGCCTTGGCCCTGGGCGCGGCGGCCGCCGAGGGCCCGCTCGCCCCCTCCGCGCGCCGGGCGCGCTCGGGCGGGAGGAGGGGAGCGCCGGCCCTTGCCGGCGGGGAGCGGCCGCCCCGGGCGCGGAAGATGGTGGCGCCTTCCTGGTCGATCCGCTCCAGGTCGCGGCCGGCCGCCAGCGGCGCCTCCACCGGCCCGAGCACCAGCATCCCCCCCGGCGCCAGCGAGACCGCCAGCTTCTCCACCACCAGGGCGGCGGTGGGCGGGTTGAAGTAGATGAGCACGTTGCGGCAGAGGATGAGGTCGAAGGCGTTCCCCGGCGCCACCTCGCGGACCAGGTTGTGGCGCCGGAACTCGACCATCTCGCGGATCTCCCGTCGCACTTTCACCTGAGGTGGATGGGCCTCGAAGTGGCGCCGGCGCAGCGCCGGGTCGATGCGGCGCAGGGACCACTCGCCGTAGCGGGCCTCGCGGGCCACCGCCAGGGCGCGAGAGGAGACGTCGGTGGCCAGGATGCGGTCGCCCAGGCCGGCGCGCCCCGCGTCCCAGAGCTCCATGGCCAGGGTGTACGGCTCCTCGCCGGTGGCGCAGCCGGCGGACCAGATGGCGAGCGGCCGGCCCCTCGGTGCCTCGGCGAGCTTCAGCTGCCGCACGGCCGCCAGCTGCTCGGGGTGTCGGAAGAAGTAGGTTTCCCCCACCACCGCCGCCTCGACCAGGGTGGTGACGGCGCGGTGCTCGCCGGCCTGGAGCCGGGCCAGGAAGGCCTCGGGCGGGAGCCGCAGCTCGCGCGCTGCCCGCAGGAAGGCGTCACCCAGCGTCTTGCGGATCCCCGGCGAGAGCGTGAGCCCGCAGGCCTCCTCCAGCACCCGCTCCACCTCGGCGAGCGAGGCCTGGACCGCGGTGCGCGCGCTCATGCGGCCCGCCCCGCGAGCTCCGCCTGAATGGGCGAGGCGTCGAGGACCGGCAGGATCTCCTGGCCATCGAGGCACAGGCCCACGGTCAGGCGGGAATCGCCGAAGCCGGTGGGCGCGTCGGCGGAGATGGCACCCTCGTAGAGCCGGGGGTCCTCCACCAGCCGCAGCACCCGCTCCACCACCAGCCCCACCGCCGGCGCGCCGGCCAGGATCACGATCTGGGCGTCGATCCCGGGCTCGGCGGTTTCGCCCAGCAGCTTGCCCAGGTCCACCGCCACCACCGGCGTGCCCCGGCAGAGGAAGGTCCCCCGCACGTGCGCCGGGGCGCCGGGCACCGGCTGGGTGGCCAGCATGCGGACCACCTCCATCACCTGGGCGGCGGAGAGGAGCGCCCGCCTGCCGGCGGTCTCGATCACCAGGTGGATGCCGGGGATGACCTGCCCACCGGCGGCGAGCAGGCGGCGCTGGACGTCGCGGAGCTCGCCCTCCAGGCGGCGGATCTCGGCCACGAGGTCGGTGCGGGCCGCGCCGTCGCGCGGCTCATGGGGATTCGCCACGGCGCCTGCCATGCACCCGCAGGATACCAGCTTCCCCGCGGGGACGAAGCGGCCGGCCCGCGCCGCGGGAGCGGCGTCCCCGCCGATAGCCGCCCTCAGGGCGCCCGCGGCTCGCCCTGCCCCGAGGCGTCGCAGGCCGCCTCCCGCCAGCCCTCCGGCGTCACCTCCACTGCCTGGACGTTGGCCAGGGGGCGGTCGCGGTAGAGCAGTGTGTGCCCCCGCGCCACCAGCGCCCGCGCCGTCTCCGCCTCCAGGCCCCCGGGATCCACCTGGATCGCATCCGGCCGCCACTGATGGTGCAGGCGCGGGGTGGAGACGGCCTGGGAGAGGGACATACCGTCGTCCACCAGGTGGGAGATCACCTGCGCCACCGCGGTGGGGATGGCCGTCCCGCCCGACGCACCCAGGGAGAGCCACAGCCGGCCCTGGGGGTCGAGCACCAGCGTGGGCGACATCGAGGAGAGCGGGATCTTCCCCGGCGCGGGGGAGTTGACGCCGGTGCCCACGGCGCCGAAGGCGTTGGCCACCCCCGGCGCAGAGTCGAAGTCGTCCATCTCGTCGTTGAGCACGAATCCGCCCTCCGGCACCACCACGCAGGAGCCGAAGCGGTAGTTCACGGTGGTGGTGAGGGCCACCGCGTCACCGGCGGCGTCGATCACCGAGAGGTGGCTGGTCTGGCTGGTCTCCGGGGGCGGCCGCGGCGCCTCCACCTCCGCGGCCCGAGGGCCCACCTCGGCGTCGAGGCGAATCGCCGCGGCGGGCGAGATCATCTCCTCCACCTCGCCCTCGGCGCCGCCGGCGAAGGCCGGGTCGCCCAGGAGCCCGCGCCGCGCGTAGAGCCGCTTCTCGATCTCCGCCTGGGCGTGGAGGAAGCGCTCGGGCCGGTAGCCGCCGGCGCGCGGGTCCTCCTCCTCCAGCGCCTGGAGGAGCCCGATGACGATGGCGCCGCCCGAGGAGGGCAGCGGCATGGAGAGGATGCGCCGGCCACGGTAGCTGCCGGCGACCGGGGTCCGCTCGCGGGCGCGGTAGGCGCCGAGGTCGGCGGCGGTGAGCCCACCGCCGTCCCGGCCCGCCGCCCGGGCGATGGCCCTGGCCAGCGGCCCCCGGTAGAAGGCCTCCGGGTCGCGCCCCAGGATCCGCAGCGTCCGCGCCAGCGCCGGCTGGCGGAGGAGGTACCCCGGCGCGGGCGGCGCGGGCTTGCCGTCGGGCCCGACCACCAGGAAGGCGCGGGCGGCCGCGGGCCGGGCGGCCAGGCAGGCGAGGCGGTCCCGGGCGGCGGCGACGAGGTGCAGCCCCACCGGGAAGCCGCGCTCGGCGATCCGGGCGGCCGGCTCCACCAGGCGAGCGAGCGGCAGCGTCCCGAAGCGGCTCGCCAGCTCGGCGTACCCCTTCACCGCCCCGGGGACGGCCACCGCCGCGCCGCCGTCGAGCGAGGGACTGGGCGCGCCGGCGGGGCGTGGCAGGGCGAACATGTCCGGGCGGGCCGCGGCCGGGGCCGTCTCGCGGAAGTCGAGCGCCACCGCCCGACCCTCGCGCGAGCGGTACACCAGGGCGAAGCCGCCTCCCCCCAGCCCCGACGATTCCGGCTCGACCACCGCCAGGACGAAGGCCGCTGCCACCGCCGCATCGACCGCGTTGCCCCCCTCCCGGAGCACCTGGACGGCGGCCTCGCTGGCCAGGGGGTGGGCGCTGGCCACGGCGCCCCGGGGAGAGGCGGCGGTGGCGCCGAGGAGGAGGAGGAGCAGGTGGGACATGGTTGGAGCCTATACGAGGAGGTCGAGCAAAAGGGCGGCCCCCGCGACCGCGGCCTTGATCCCGGGGTCCACGGACTCTAGCCTGCTTGGGCATGCCCAGCGCTCGCCCACCGCTCGCCGCCGTCGTCCTCGCAGCCGGGAAGGGAACGCGGATGAAGTCGGCCCGCGCCAAGGTCCTCCACGAGGTGGCCGGCAGGCCGCTGGGGTACTACCCGGTGAAGCGCGCCCTGGAGCTGGGCGCCGCGCCGGTGGTGGTGGTCGTCGGCCACCAGGCCGAGGCCGTGCGGGCGGCCCTCGGCGCCGCCCTCCCCGGCGCCCCGCTGCGCTTCGTGCTCCAGGAGGAGCAGCTGGGCACGGCCCACGCGGTCCTGATGGCACGGCCGGCCCTGCGCGGCCACAGGGGCCCGGTGCTGATCCTCTCCGGGGACACGCCCCTGCTCACCGTGGGCGCGCTCCGCGCCGTGGTCGCGGCCCGGGCCCGGCGCCGCGCCCGGATCGCCCTGGCCACCATGGCGCTCGCCGAGCCGCGCGGGTACGGGCGGCTGCTGCGCGACGGACGCGGCCGGCCGGCGCGGGTGGTCGAGGAGAAGGACGCCACCGCCGAGGAACGGGCCGTCACCGAGGTGAACACCGGGCTCTACTGCGTGGAGGCCGAGTTCCTCTGGCGCGCCTTGCGGAAGGTGGGGAGCGCGAACGCGCAGGGCGAGTTCTACCTCCCGGACCTGGTGGCCATGGCGGCCGCGGGCGGGGGCGTCGCTGCCGTGGAGGTCCCGGCGGAGGAGGCGGCGGGAGTGAATGACCGCGCGGAGCTGGCGCGGGTGGGCCGGGTGCTCGTCGGGCGCATGGCCGAGGCGCTGGCGCGGGCGGGCGCGACCATCGAGGACCCGGCGCGGTTCGACTGCGACGAGGGGGTGGAGCTGGGGACCGACGTCACCGTCGAGCCGGGGGTGCGTCTCCGGGGACGCACCCGTGTCGGGGCGGGCACGTTGATCGGCGCCGGCTGCATCCTCACCGACGCGGTGGTCGGTGAGGGGGTGGTGCTGAAGCCCTACTCGGTGGTGGAGGATGCGCGCATCGCCGGCGGCGCCATCATCGGGCCGTTCGCGCGCATCCGGCCCGGATCGGAGATCGGCGAGGGCGCCCATGTGGGCAACTTCGTCGAGACCAAGAAGGCGCGGCTGGGCAAGGGCTCGAAGGCCAACCACCTCACCTACCTGGGAGATGCGGACATCGGGCAGGGGGTGAACGTCGGGGCGGGCACCATCACCTGCAACTACGACGGGGAGAGGAAGCACCCCACCCGCATCGGCGACGGGGTGTTCATCGGCTCGGACTCCATCCTGGTGGCCCCGGTCGAGGTCGGCGACGGCGCCTACGTCGCGGCCGGGTCGGTGGTCACGGAGCCGGTGCCGGCCGGAGCCCTGGCGCTGGGCCGGGCGCGGCAGGTCAACAAGGAGGGATGGGTGGCACGGCGCCAGCAGTGGAAGCAGCGGGCCGCGTCTGCCCCCGCGGCACCCGCCCCCCGCGGGGCGCGGCGGCGGCGGCAGGCGGGGCGGGCAGTCTAAAACCGGGCGCCGCGGGCGCGGGCGCCTTCGGCGGGGGAATTCACCATGTGTGGAATCGTCGGATACGTCGGTCCCAGGCAGTGCGTCGAGCTCATCGTGGACGGGCTGAGGAAGCTCGAGTACCGGGGCTACGACTCGGCCGGGGTGGCGGTGGTGGGCGCCTCCGGCCTGGCCGTGAAGCGGGCCAAGGGCAAGCTGCAGAACCTGGTCTCCCTCCTCGCCGAGGCGCCGCTCCAGGGCTGCACGGGGATCGGGCACACCCGCTGGGCGACCCACGGGCGCCCCTCCGACGAGAACGCCCACCCGCACTCCTACGGCGGGGTGGCGGTGGTGCACAACGGCATCATCGAGAACCACCTCGATCTCAAGGCCGGCCTCTCCGCCTGCGGCCACCGCTTCAAGTCGGAGACCGACACCGAGATCTTCGCCCACCTCATCGCCGACGCGCTGGAGGACGGGAGCCGCGACCTGCGCGAGGCGGTCCGGGCCGCGCTGGAGAAGGTGCACGGCACCTACGCCATCGCGGTGGTGGCCGAGAGGCGGCCGGACGAGATCGTGGCCGCCAAGAACGCCTCGCCGCTGGTGGTGGGCTACGGCAAGGGGGAGAACTTCCTCGCCTCCGACGTCCCGGCCATCCTGGAGCACACCCGCGACGTGGTGTACCTGGAGGAGGGCGAGCTGGCGGTGCTGACCGCCGGCGGCATCGCGCTCTACGGGCGCGGCGGCGAGCCGCTCTCCAGGAAGCCTCGGCGCATCGAGTGGAGCGCGGTGGCCGCCGAGAAGGATGGCCACAAGCACTTCATGCACAAGGAGATCTTCGAGCAGCCGCGGGCGGTGGCCGACACCGTGCGCGGGCGCGCCTCGCTGGAGCAGGGCGACGTCACGCTCGACGGCATGGAGCTCTCCGAGGAGTACGCCCGCGCCCTCCAGCGGGTGGTGATCGTGGCCTGCGGGACCTCCTCGCACGCCGGCCTGGCCGGGCGCCACATGATCGAGGCCCTGGCCCGGGTGCCGGTGCAGGTCGAGCTGGGAAGCGAGTTCCGCAACCGCGAGCCGCTGGTGGACGAGCGAGCCCTGTGCCTGGCCATCACCCAGTCCGGCGAGACCGCCGACACCCTGGCCGCCGTCAAGGTGGCCAAGTCCGGCGGTGCCCGCGCCTACGCCATCTGCAACGTGGTCGGCTCGGCGGTGAGCCGCGAGTGCGACGGCGGCACCCTCTTCACCCGCGCCGGCCCGGAGATCGGCGTCGCCTCCACCAAGGCCTTCACCACCCAGCTGGCGGCGCTGTTCCTCTTCGCGGTGCGACTGGGCCGGCTGCGCGGAACCCTGACCGCCGCCCAGGGGCGCGCGCAGCTCGAGGCGCTGCGCCACCTGCCCTCCTGGATGGAGCAGATGGTCCGCCAGGAGGCGGCCCTCATGCCCATCGCCAAGCGCTGCGTGACCGCCCGAGACGTCCTCTTCCTCGGGCGCGGGAACCAGTTCCCGGTGGCCCTGGAGGGCGCGCTCAAGCTCAAGGAGATCTCCTACATCCACGCCGAGGGCTACGCCGCCGGCGAGATGAAGCACGGACCCATCGCCCTCATCGACGAGCAGATGCCGGTGATCGTGCTGGCCACCCGCGAGCCCGCCTACGAGAAGACGCTGGGCAACATCGAGGAGGTCCGGGCCCGCGGCGGCCACGTCTACGCCGTGGTCACCGAGGGCGACACCCACGCCGCCAGCCTCGCCGAGGTGGCCATCACCACCCCGCCCGCCCCCCCGCTGCTCGCGCCGCTCCTGTCGATCATCCCGCTCCAGTTCCTGGCCTACCACGTGGCCGATCTCAAGGGGACGGACGTGGACCAGCCGAGGAACCTGGCCAAGAGCGTGACGGTCGAGTAGTCCCGCGCTCTCCTCGGCTGGACGGCCCGTGGCGGCGCGGAAATCCTCCACGCCCAGGACCTCCCGCCGGTGGGTCGCGCGCTGGGACCGGACGCACGGGCGCTCCCCGGTGGCCCGCCGCGAGCGGCTCGAGCAGCGGGTTCGCCTGGTGGTCCGGCCCGCCGTTCTCCCGGAGACGCAGGCCGTCGGCCCGGACCTCGACCCTTCCCTGCTGGCCCTGGCCCGCAGGCGCTGCCAGCGCCACGGGACGCCCGCCCGCTCCGCCCTGATCGACCCATGCCCCGCCTGGAACTCGGAGCCGGGCACCCCCCGACGCGGCCCTCTCCGCCACCGCCGGGCTCCGGCGCGAGGGCAACCGGGGGGGAACCACACCGGGGCGGAGGGCTCGCCGGAACGCCGCGCCACCGGCTCCTCCAGGACGACCCCTGGCTCTCGGGGATCCCGGCGGCCTTCCGCGCTGCGCGTCGCCTTCCTCGCGCTCGCCCCGGCCCTGGAGTAGACGTAGGCCCGTGCCGTCCCGCCGCCTCTTCGTCGCGCTCGAGCCGGCCGAGCCGGTCCGCCGCCGCATCGCGGCCGCGGCCGCCGGCCTGCGGCGCGCCGCCGGGCGGGCCGCCTCCGAGGTCCGCTGGGTGCCGGACGAGAACGTGCACCTCACCTTGCAGTTCCTGGGGGCGGTGCCGGAGGAGCGGGTCGAAGCGGTCGTCGCGGTGCTCGCGGCGGCGGCGGCCGCGGCCCGGCCCCTCTCGCTGGAGGTGAAGGGTGCCGGCGGCTTCCCCAACGCACGCCGGCCGCGGGTGGTTTGGCTGGGCCTGGGCGGCGACGTCGCGGCCCTCTCGGCCTTCGCGGCCGACCTGGGCCGGCGGCTCGCGCCGCTCGGGTTCCCGCCCGAGGCCCGGCCCTTCTCGGCTCACCTCACCCTGGGCCGCGCCCGCGAGGCCCGGGGCGCGCCGGGCCTGGGCGGCGCGCTCGCCGCCGCCGCCGAGGAGGAGGGGATCGCCTGGCGGGTGACGGATCTCGTGCTCTTCGAGTCGCACCTGTCGCCGCGCGGGCCGCGGTACGAGGCGCTGCGCCGGGAATCGCTCGGCGGCGGCTGAGCGCCGGGACGGCCCGGCGCCTCAGAGGACGACCTCGTCCCGCCGAGGGATCGAGGTCTGCGCGCCGAAGCGGGTCACGCTGATGGCCGCGGCCGCCTGGGCGAAGCGGACCGCCTCGGGGAGCGGCTGGCCCTCCACCAGCCCGGCGCACAGCCCGCCGATGAAGGTGTCACCGGCGGCGGTGGTGTCGACCGCCTTCACCTGCGGCGCGGGGTCGTGGCGCGGCTCGGCGCCGGCCGCGACGGTCACCACCCCGCGGGCGCCCAGCGTGACGAGGACGTTGGCCGCGCCGGCCTCGCGCAGCCGCCGGCCCGCCGCCGCCGCCCCCTCGGCCGAGTCGACCTCCAGGCCGGAGAGGGCCTGGGCCTCGATCTCGTTCACCACCAGGTAGTCGATGCGCCGGACCAGGTCGGGCGGGAGGGGGCGCACCGGGGCCGGATTCAGGATCACCAGCTTGCCCAGCGCATGCGCCCGCCCCACCGCGTGCTCCACGGTCTCGAACGGGACCTCGTGCTGGAGGGCCACCACCCGCGCTCCGGCGAGGAGCGCCTCGTTGCGATCGACGTCGGCGGGCGAGAGCTGGCCGTTGGCGCCGGGGACCACCACGATGCCGTTCCGCCCCGCCCCGTCGACCACGATGAGCGCCACCCCCGAGGAGCCGGGCACCACCCGGACGCCGCGGCAGTCCACCTCGTCGGCCAAGAGCACGCGGGTCAGGCTTTCGCCGAAGACGTCGTCCCCCACGCAGGCGATCATGGCCGTCCGCGCCCCGAGGCGCGCCGCGGCCACCGCCTGGTTGGCACCCTTTCCCCCCGGGATGGTGGTGAAGGAGGCGCCCGCCACCGTCTCCCCCGGCACCGGCAGCCGCTCCCCCTTGGCCACCAGGTCCATGTTGACGCTGCCCACCACGACCACGGTCGGCGCGCTCATGCCGTTCCTCCTCGCCCCAGGGTACGAACCACGTCACGACCTCGAACGCAAGCCGGACGCCGGGGGTGGTCCGGCGGCGACGCCGGCGCGCGACGCCTGTGCGGAGGCGGCACGCTGGGTGGCCGGGCCCGTCCCGCAATCCGCCCACGGCGCAGGATTGTCGACGTGGCGCGCAGCGTGCAAGATCGCCGTTTCATGGCCGCCCACCCCACCCTCCGACGGCGCAGCCTCGGCCTCCGGCGGCTCGCCCTCCTCTCCAGCGCCCTGCTGGCCTGCGCCACCGTGCGGACCTCGGTGAGCACCATCGGCGAGTCGATTCGGATCCGCGACGGCCACGCCGAGCCGCAGCTCGAGCTGTGGGTCGAGAGCAGCCGGCCCATCTCCAAGGTCGAGGCAGACCGGGCCAGGGCCGCGGCCCGCGCCGCGCTGGAGCAGGCGCTGGCCGGCCGCGCCGAGCCGGAGGGTGACTCGCTCCTGGTGGTCCGCGCCCAGGGCGTCTCCCGCACCGGCGGAAAGCGCGGCGACCAGGCGGCCGCCACCGCCGGCATCGCCATCGGCGCCGTGGCCATGGTGGCCGCCACGGTGGTGGCGGTGGCAGTCCTCGGCGGCGGAAGCGGCGGAGGGCACCACTCCTCCGGCATCCACCCCGGCGGCGCTCGGGCCCCGGCCCACGCAGGCGGCTCGGTGGCCGCCGCGGCCGGCGGTGCGGCCCGCGGGTCGAGCGGGTCCCTGGCCGGGGCGGTGGGCCCGGCCACCCGCGGATACCCGGCGGCGCCGGCGCCTCGCCCGGCCGGGGCTAAGGGCACCGGGTTCCCGTACGTGCCTGCCCCCGGCGCACCCTTCTGGGTTGGCCAGCCCTGGCACCCCTGGCACCAGCACCACCCGGGCCCGATCCTCCTGCTCGACGTCGACGTCGGCTACTGGTGGACCTTCCCGGTCGCCCCGGAGCCCTGGGGCCCGTACGACGAGGTCGCGCCCGCGTCGCTCCCGCCGCTTCTCCCCGCCCCGCCCGTGGAGGCGGTTCCCGAGGAGGAGGAGGCGCCGCTCGCCCCGGCGCCTCCCGCGCCCGAGCTCGACGAGCTGTATCTCAGCCCGCCCCCGCCGCTGCCCGTGGCCAAGCGGGGCTACTTCGACGGCGACGTGATGGTGCTCGACGCGGTGGTGGTCGACCGCGTCACCGGCCAGACACTCTGGGTGAAGCGCGTGTCCCGGGCGGCCGACCCCTGCGACGCGGCCGCGGTCCGGGCCGCCATGGACCAGCTCCTCTCCGGCGAGGGCTGGATGCCGCCCGCCGACGACGACCGGGGCTGATCGCCGGCGGCGCGCCCGGGCGGGCGCGGGCGGCCCCCGGCGGTGTCCGGCTTGCGCTTCGTCGCCGCCCGCGCAAAGCTCCTGGCGTGCCCCCGGAGAAGGCCGCCTCGGACGAGATCTCGCCGCCGTCGCCCACGGAGCTGGCCCCCGGCTTCCTGGTGGCCGCGCCGGCGCTGGCCGATCCGAACTTCGCCGGCTCGCTGGTGCTCATGGCCGAGCACCACCCCGAGGGCGCCCTCGGCTTCGTGGTGAACCGGCCGGGCTCCATCACCGTGGCCGACGTCCTGCAGGGGATCGACGGTGGCCTGCGCGCCCTGGCCGAGGCCCGGGGCCGGGGCCGGGCGCCGGTCCTGGTGGGGGGGCCGGTGCAGCCGGAGCGGCTGTGGATCCTGTTCCGTCCCGGTCCCCACGCCCCGGAGGAGGGAGCGGTGACGGTCGGGGCCGGGGTGGCGCTGGGCGGCTCCCGGGAGCTCCTCGAGGCGCTCGTCCGGGCCGAGTCCCCTGGGCCCTTCACCCTCCTGCTCGGCTACGCCGGCTGGGCGCCGCTGCAGCTGGAGCGCGAGGTGGCGGCCGGGGCGTGGGTGCCGATGCGGCTCCACGAGGACCTCGTCTTCGAGGTGCCGCTGGAGCAGCGGTGGGAGTCGGCGGTCCGCCGGCTGGGGCTCGATCCGTCCGGGTTCATGGTCGGCGGCGGCGGCGCCAGCGCCTGACGGGCGTCCCCCGTCCGCTTCCTTGACGTGGGCCCACGCGTTCAGTATTCATCTGTTCAGTGTCGGGCCGTGCGCTGTCAGGGAGGCCTGCTATGCGATGCGGGCCTCGCGGAAACGGAGAGAGATCGATGCCCGTCGGACCGGAGAAGGAGAAGGCGATCGAGCTGGCCGTCTCGTCCATCGAGAAGGCCTTCGGCAAGGGCTCGATCATGCGGCTGGGGAACGAGGACGCCCTGGT
>DATKMW010000152.1:0-16259 GCA_035541675.1 Anaeromyxobacter sp.
CAGCGAGGAGCCGGCGCTCCTCCTGGTGGACGAGATCGACAAGGCCGACCCCGAGCTCGAGGCGTTCCTCCTGGAGGTGCTCCAGGACTGGGCCGTCTCCATCCCCGAGATCGGGACGGTGCGGGCGCGCCAGATCCCGCGAGTGGTGCTCACCTCCAACGCCACCCGGGACCTCTCCGACGCCTTGAAGCGGCGCTGCCTCCACCTCTACCTGGACCTGCCCTCGCGCGAACGCGAGCTGGCGATCGTCCGCGCCCGCGTGCCCGAGGCCGCCGAGGCGCTGGTGCAGGCCCTGGTCGGCGCGGTGCAGAAGCTCCGCTCCCTCGACCTCAAGAAGGCCCCGTCGATCTCCGAGACCCTCGACTGGGCGCGGGCCCTGGCCCTGCTCGGGGCCGACCGGCTGGACGACGCCCTCCTCGACGCCACCCTCAACCTGGTCCTCAAGTACGAGACCGACCTGGAGCGGGCGCGCGGGCGGCGCGCGGAGCTTCTGGCGGCGGCCGGGCCGGGCTAGGCGATCCCGCATCGCGCGCGGTCGCCTCGGCCCGGCTGGATCCGGCGCGGGCGCCGGGGATAGACTCCTCGTCACCCCGGGCGGATCGGCCCCGCGGCCCCCATGGAATCCCACAAGCGCGTCCTCATCGTCGAGCCGGACCGGGAGTTCGCCCTGACGCTCGCCGCCCTCTTCCGCGAGGACGGCTGCGCCACCCGCACCGCCGGCAGCGCGGCCGAGGCCGAGCTGGAGATCGCTGGCCGGCGCCCCGGCCTGTGCGTGGTCCGGGCCGAGCTCCCCGACCTCTCCGGCTTCTCCTTCTGCGCCCAGCTCCGCCACGACCCGGCCACCGCCCGCCTGCCGGTCATCCTCTACTCCTCCGACACGCCGCCCGCCTCCCTGGCCGAGCACGCTCGCACGCCCTGGGCCGCCAACGGCTACCTGGCCATGCCGCTCGACACCGGCGCGCTGCGCAAGCTGGCCGAGCGGATCCTGGCCACGGCCGAGCCGGTGGAGAGCGCCGACGACGCGGTCGTCGAGGAGGAGGCCCCCGCCGGCCGGGACGGCCCCGCCGCCGACCCGGTGACGGCCGGGACGGAGGAGGGGGCCGCGGCAGCCCCCCCGCCGGCCGAGGGCACCGCCTCCGGGCCGCCGCCCATGCCGCGCCGCCCGGAGCGCTCCACCCTCACCGACGAGGACCGACTCTTCGTCGATCGGGTGTTCCAGTCCATCTCGGAGCACCGGGAGGCGCTGGCGGAGGAGGCCCACCGCCGGCGGCCACCGCCCCGGCGCGAGCGCTACCAGACGCCGGAGGGGCGGGCGGAGGGTCTCCGCGAGGACCTGCGCTGGCGCGAGGCGCAGATCGCCCGGCTGGCCGAGGTGTGGGAGGTCCGCGAGCGCGAGCTCTCCGCCTTCGACGAGCGGATGCACGAGAAGGACGTGGAGCTGGCCGGCCACAAGGCCCAGATCGACGACCTGCTCCAGCGCCTGGCCGGCGCCCGCGAGCTCTTCCTGGAGAAGGAGCGCGAGTACGGCGCCTCGGTGGACGGCCTGCTGCTGGAGAAGTTCAGCCAGGAGAAGGAGCTCATCGAGGTGGTGGCCGCGAACGAGCGCCGGATCCACGAGCTGGAGCGGGCGCTGCGCGGCCGGGAGGACGAGCTGGCCCAGCGCAAGATCGCCCTCGACCAGGCGCAGGAGGAGATCGCCCGCCAGGACCGCCAGCTGCGCCAGCTGACCACGTCGGCGGCGGCCCGCGAGGAGGAGCTCTCGGCCGAGCTGGGGAGGCGCGCCGAGCAGCTGGCCGCGTCCGAGGCCGCCGGGGCCGAGGGGCGCCGGGTGGCGGCCGAGGCGGCCTCGCGGGCGGCCGTGGACCTCTCGGCGATGGAGGAGGCGCGCCGGCGCGCGGAGGAGGAGGGCGCCCGGGCGCGGACCGAGGCAGAGGAGCTGCGGCGGGCCCTGGAGGCGCACCGGGCCGAGGCCGACGGGCGGGCCGCGGCGGCGGCCACCGAGCGGCAGGCGGAGCGGGCCGAGGCGGAGCGGGCCCGGGGCCAGCTCCAGGCCCGCGCAGAGGAGCTGCTGGCCTCGCTGCGCGAGGCGGAGGAGGAGCGCGAGCGGGCTCGAGAGGGCGCGCGCCAGGCCGCGGTCCTCTTCCAGCAGCGGATCGAGGAGCGGGAGGCCACCATCCGGGAACGCGAGGTCCGCGCCCGGCAGCAGGAGGAGGAGCACCGCCGCTTCCGGGAAGGCGCGCGGGGGCGTGAGGACGACCTGGCCCGCGAGGTGCAGGACCACCTGCAGCAGATCGAGGGGCTCGAGGCGGAGGTGGAGAAGCTCTCCGGGGAGCTGGCCGACGCGGAGGTGGAGGCGCAGGCGGAGCTGGCGCGCCGGCGCGCGGAGCTGGCGGCCCAGCAGGCCGCGGCCGATCGCCGCCGCGACGAGGAGATCGCCGCGGCGGTGGCCCGCGCCGACGAGGCCGAGCGCCGCCGGGAGGACGCCGAGGAGGCGATCGAGCTGCTGCGCGCGGAGCTCTCGCGGGTGGAGCGGGCCGCAGCCACCGCGCAGGAGGTTGCCGACGAGGCGCGCGAGGAGGAGCGGACACGGGCCCAGGCTTGGCTCGGGGACGTGACCGCGGAGCGGGACGCGGCCCTGGTCGACGCCGGGCGAGAGCGGGGGCGGGCCGAGGTGGCGGAGGCCGAGGTCCTGGCGCTGCGGACGGCGCTGGAAGAGCGGACGGCGCAGGCCGAGGGGCTGGCGAACGAGCGCGACGCGGTGCGGGCGGAGGCGGCGGCGCTGGAGGAGGCGCGCGGCGCGGCCGAGGCCCGGCTGGCCGAGTCGGCCGAGGCCTCCGCCCGGGCGCTGGAGCTGGCCAGGGAGGAGCGGGAGGCGCGGCTGGCCGAGCTCGGGGCGGCGCTGGCCGCGGCTCGGGCCGAGGCCGAGGGGATGGCTCGGGAGCTGGGCGGCGCGCGCGAGGCGCTGGCGGCTCGCGAGGCCGAGCTCCAGCGGCGGGCGGCGGCGCACGCGGAGGGCGAGGAGGCCGCCCGGGCGGAGCGGGCCGATCGCGCGCGGCGGGAGGGCGAGCTGGTGGCGGAGCTGGAGCAGGCCCGGCGCGAGGCCAGCCGGTGGGCCGCGGCCGGCCGGCGCGTGGGGGAGCTGGAGGCGCTGATCGCCTCCGGCGCCGAGTCGCGCTCCCGCCTGGAGCAGGACCTGTCGGCGCGCATCGCCGCCGCCGAGGTGCGCGCGGCCGAGGCTGCGCGCCGGCTCGACCAGCTCGCCGCCGAGCGGGCCGAGGCGGAGGCCCGGGCGACCCGGGCGGTGCGGGCGGCCGAGGACGCGCAGGACCGCCTGCGCGACGACCTGGCCCGACGCGACGCGCTCCAGGCCCAGGAGGTGCAGCGGCTGCAGGCGGCGCTCGCCGACCTGGCCCGTCGAGAGAAGGCCCTGCAGCAGGAGTTGGCGCGGGCGCGGGCCCCGGGCAGCGGGGTGGCGCCGGCCGACGAGGGGAAGGCCTGAAGCCGGTCCATGCGCCTCTTCCGTTCGGCGGCCCTGGCGGCCTTTCCCCATGGATTCACCACTCGTGAAGGAGGGGCCTCCCCGACGCCCTGGGAGTCTCTGAACCTGGGACGCTCGGTGGGCGACGACCCCGCCCGCGTGGCCGAGAACTGGCGCCGCCTCGAGGCCGAGACGGGCCTGCGCTTCGCCCGCGTGGCGCAGGTCCACGGCGCGCGGGTGATCCACCTGCGGGCCGCCACCGGGCCGGGCGGGCCGGCCGAGGAGGCCGACGGGGTCCTCTCCACCACGCCCGGCCTGGCCGCCTGCGTGGCCGTGGCGGACTGCGTGCCGATCCTCCTGGCAGACCCCGCCAGCCGGACCGTGGCCGCGATCCACGCCGGGTGGCGCGGGACGCTGGCCGGCGTGGCCCGCGCCGGCGTGCAGGCGATCGCCGGGCTGACCGGCGCCTCGCCCCGACGGCTGATCGCCGCGGTGGGCCCCTCCATCGGGCCCTGCTGCTACCAGGTATCGCCCGATCTCGCCGCCCGGTTCGCAGGCGAGCTGGGTCCGGTGGTCCGCGAGGCCGCTGACGGCCCGCACATCGACCTGTGGGAGGCGAACCGGCGCATCCTGCTCGAGGCGGGCCTGGAGGAGCGGTGGGTGGAGGTGCTCGGCCGGTGCACCTCATGCGACACGGCCTGGTTCTTCTCCCACAGGCGGGACCGCGGTCGCACCGGTAGGCAGGTCGCCTTCATCGCCCCACCTCCCGTCGAGCCCGTCAGGCCCCTTCCTTGACGGGCGGCGCAAGTCACCTAGAATTTCCGAGGTCTTGAGAGTATTCGCGCCAGAGGCTTGTGCGGCGCTCCTCGCCGCCGGCTGCGCCGGCGCGGGGGCGGCACGGTCGGAGATGGAGGCGCTCCGCGCGGAGGTCCGCGACCTCCGGAGCCAGGACGCGGCGCTCTCCGCCCGGGTCGAGGCCCTCTCGGCCAAGGTCGATCTTCTCACCGCTGGTGGAAGCAGCGCCGCGGCGCCTCCGCCGGCACCGACGGCGCCGCCGGCAGAGGAGGCGCGGGTGGCCCAGGCCGAGGCGACGGCCGGCGGGCGCCCGGCGGGGCAGGCGGTGGTGGTGCCCGACCTGGCGGTGGTCAAGGTCGTGCCGCCGGAGGAGCCGCGAGCATCGGGGAGGGCAGGGGTGCAGCGGGCCGGCCACCCGGCGCAGGCGCGGGCCGCGCCGCCCGTTCCCACGGCCGTGCCCATCCAGGATCCCGACCCGGCCCGCCTCGAGGCGCTCGGCCCCCCACCGCGGCGCTCGCTGGCCGCGCAGGCGGAGGCGGAGCTCCGCGCGGCGCGGGCCCTGGCCGGGCTCTCGCGGGCCCACGCGCTCGAGGACTTCGCCGCCCATTACCCGCAGCACCCCTCGGCGGACAACGCGCTCTCCGAGGCCGCGGCCGCCTACCTGGCGGTGGGCCGGGACGACGCCGGGTGCACCCTGTCCCGGCGCGTCGTCGACGAGTACCCGGCCGGCGATGCCGTCCCCGACGCCCTCCTGCAGATCGCCGGGTGCGAGGAGCGCAGGGGGGACGCCGAGGCCGCGCAGCGGCTCCTCGTCCGCCTGCGGGCCGACTACCCCGGCACCCCTGCCGCGCGGCGCGCGGAGTCTCGTCTCTCTCAGAACTCCGGGCGCGGCGGCGGAGGCACGCCGCCCGACGTCTCGGCAAGGAGCGGTCCATGATCCGCAAGCTCTCCCTGGCCGTGCTGGCCGTCGCCCCCCTGCTGGCGCTGGCGGCCCCGACGCCCGTCCCGCGGTCCCTGGACGAAGGCGCTGCCCCGGCGCAGAAGCCTGCCCCGCCCAAGGCCACCGCGGAGGGGGAAGACGAGGTCCCGGTGGCCCCGCTGGAGAGCGGCGCCACGGCCGGCGAGGCAGGCCGCGGCACCGTGCCTCCGCCCGACACCTACACCATCCGCTCCGGCGACACGCTCTGGGACCTGGCCGGCCGGTTCCTGAACAACCCCTGGTACTGGCCCAAGATCTGGTCCTTCAACCCGGGGATCACCAACCCGCACTGGATCTACCCGGGCAACCAGCTCCGCTTCTTCCAGTCCGGCGAGGAGGCGCCGGTGGAGGTGACGCCGACGGGCCCCGGGGAGCCGGTCGCCCAGGGCGAGGCCGAGGGAGAGGAGCCGGAGGAGGGTGAGCCGGTCAAGGAGCTCGAGGACCTCTCCCGCGCCGACATGAAGACCGCGGCCAGCGCCGAGGAGAAGGACGCCGTGGCCGTGGCCGGACCCTACAAGATCGGCTACGTCCCGCCGCGCAGCGCCTACGCTCGGCGCGACGCCTTCGTCACGCCGCGCGAGCTGGAGGAATCGGGGACCATCCGCGCCGCCTTCGAGGAGAAGAGCATGCTCTCCACCCGCGACCGCGCCTACGCCAGCTTCCGCAAGGGTGGCCAGGTCAAGGCCGGCGAGACCTACTCCGTCTACCGCACCGAGCGCGAGGTGAAGCACCCGGTCACCGGCGAGGTCATCGGCTTCCAGTCCACCATCCTGGGCGCGGCCAAGGTGGTCGCGGTCGACGAGAAATCGGTGAAGCTGGTCATCACCAGCTCCTACGAGCCCATCGAGCGCGGCGACCTGCTCGGCCCCTGGACCGAGAAGCCCTACCGCCCCATCGCGCCCAAGGCCAACAGCAAGCGGCTCGACGGCTACATCGTGACCTCGCCCGTCGAGGTCCTGACGCAGTTCGCCGAGTCGCAGGTGGTCTTCGTCGATCGCGGCCGCGCCGATGGGGTCGAGGAGGGCAACAAGTTCGTGGTGGTCCGCGCCGGCGACCCCCGCGGCGCCCCGATCGACCGGACCACCTGGGACGAGAGCCTTCCCAAGGAGGACGTGGGCTCGCTCCTCGTCGTGGACGTGAAGGAGCACGCCTCCGCGGCGCTCGTGACCCGGAGCCTCAGGGAGCTGGCCGCCGGCGACCGGGTGGAGATGCGGGTCGGGGCCAAGTAGGCGGTGCGCCGGGCCGGGCGGAGTGCACGCCCGATGCATGCCGCGGGAGGCCGTGCCTTGACGGCGTGGAACCCCGCGGGTATATGCCCCCCCTCCATGGACGCGCCGCGCACGCTCCGGCCAGGCGACGGACCATATCCCGGCTTGACGACTCGGATCCCGGACCGCCCGGAGGACCTGCGCCGGCGCGGCGACGGGGCAGCGAGGCCCGCCCGGCGACGCAGGCGGCCCTGGCCGCGGCGGCCAACGCCCCGGCGAGGGCTCGGGCGCCCGAGCGGGACGGGCAGGGTGAAGAGCGGGCGGGCCATTACTTCCCGCGCCGCGAGGAGAGCTGAGGGATGGCCAGAACCGTGACGGTCGCGCCCAAGGCGAAGCCGGTCGAGCCGAAGAAGGCGCGGCGCGGGCCCGCCGCCAAGAAGGTCGCCCAGGCCGAGCCGCCGACCCACCCGGCAGGGGGGCCGGCCGAGGCAGCTCCGGTCCGGCCGCGCGCCCCCAGGGCCGCCGGGGGCGGCAGCCTGGTGGTGGTCGAGTCGCCGGCCAAGGCCAAGACCATCAAGAAGTACCTGGGGCGCGGCTTCGACGTGAAGGCCTCCGTCGGCCACGTGAAGGACCTGCCCAAGTCCAAGATCGGCGTGGACGTGGAGCGCGGGTTCCTCCCGGAGTACGAGGCCATCAAGGGCAAGAGCAAGGTCCTCTCGGACATCAAGCGCGCGGCCCGCTCCGCCGAGCGCGTCTTTCTGGCCACCGACCCCGACCGCGAGGGCGAGGCCATTGCCTGGCACATCGCCGAGGAGCTGGGGGCGGAGGGCGGCGACCGGCGGGTGCGGCGGGTGCTCTTCAACGAGATCACCAAGACCGCCATCCTGAAGGCCATCGAGTGCCCGCTCGACCTGGACCGCAACAAGTTCGACTCGCAGCAGGCTCGCCGCATCCTCGACCGGCTGGTCGGCTACCAGATCAGCCCCATCCTCTGGAAGAAGGTCCGCCGCGGTCTCTCCGCCGGCCGGGTGCAGTCGGTGGCGGTGCGGCTGGTGGTGGAGCGCGAGCGCGAGATCGAGGTCTTCGTGCCGGTGGAGTACTGGTCGCTGGAGGCGGACCTGGCGGCCAGGATGCCGCCCGAGTTCCGGGCCAAGCTGGCCAGGGTCGATGGCCAGAAGGCCGACCTCAAGGACGAGGCCCAGACCAAGGCCCTCTTGGCCGACCTGGAGGGCGCGCGCTACCTGGTCGCCTCGGTCGACCGCAAGGAGCGCAAGCGCAACCCGCCGCCGCCCTTCACCACCGCCAAGCTGCAGCAGGAGGCGGCCAACCGGCTCGGCTTCAGCCCCAAGAAGACCATGACCCTGGCCCAGCGCCTCTACGAGGGCGTGGAGCTGGGCGAGGAGGGGGCGGTCGGCCTCATCACCTACATGCGGACCGACTCGGTCCGGCTCTCCACCGAGGCCGTGGACGCGGCCCGAGCGTACATCGGGGAGCGGTTCGGGCGGGACCACCTCCCGGCCGACCCCAACGTCTACAAGACCAAGTCCAAGCAGGCCCAGGAGGCGCACGAGGCGGTTCGGCCCACCTCGCTCGAGTGGACCCCGGAGCGGGTGGCCCCCTTCTTCGATCAGATGGGCGAGCGGGACATGTACCGGCTGTACGAGCTCATCTGGAACCGTTTCGTGGCCTGCCAGATGGTCCCGGCCGTGTACGACCAGACCGTCGCCGACGTGGCCGCCGGCCGCACCACCTTCCGGGCCGTGGGCTCCATCCTCAAGTTCCCCGGCTACCTGGCCGTGTACGGCGCCAAGCCGCCGGAGGAGGAGGCCGGGGCCGAGGACGAGAAGGGGGCGGAGAACGGCAACGGAGAGGGGAGGGCGGAGAAGGCCGAGGACCGGGCGCTCCCGCCGCTCGAGCCGGGGATGGAGCTGCGCCTGCTGCAGCTGCTGCCCGAGCAGCATTTCACCCAGCCGCCGCCGCGCTTCAACGAGTCGTCGCTGGTGAAGGAACTGGAGGAGCGCGGCATCGGGCGCCCCTCGACCTACGCCGCCATCCTCGACACCATCCAGGAGAAGGGCTACGTCGAGAAGCTGGAGCGGCAGTTCAAGCCCACCCACCTGGGCGTGCTGGTCACCGACGAGCTGGTGCGAGCCTTCCCGCGCGAGATGGACGTGGCCTTCACCGCGGGCATGGAGGAGCGGCTCGACGAGATCGAGGACGGAAGCGCCGGGTGGCAGGCGGTCCTCTCCGACTTCTACGGGAAGTTCAAGGAGGACCTGGCCAAGGCCGAGGAGGGGATGCGCAACGTCAAGGCGCAGGCCATCGAGACCGACATCCTCTGCGAGAAGTGCGGCCGGACCATGGTCATCAAGTGGGGGCGCAACGGCGAGTTCCTGGCCTGCCCCGGCTACCCCGAATGCCGCAACACCATGAACTTCCGGCGAGAGGAGGGGAAGATCGTCCCGGAGAAGGAGGAGGACGTTCCGGTGGAGGACAAATGCCCGGAGTGCGGCGCGGCCATGGTGATGAAGCGCGGCCGGTTCGGGAAGTTCCTGGCCTGCACCCGCTATCCGGAGTGCAAGGGCACCAAGCCCCTCTCCATCGGCGTCTCCTGCCCCAAGGGCTGCGGCGGGTACATCAGCGAGAAGCGCTCGCGCCGGGGCCGGACCTTCTACGGGTGCTCGTCCTACCCGAAGTGCGACTTCGTGTCCTGGGACCGCCCCCGGGGGGAGTTCTGCCCACAGTGCGGCAGCCCCTACCTGCTCGACAAGTACTCGAAGCGAACCGGGCCCTTCGTCGCCTGCCCGAACAAGGAGTGCGGCTACCGGCGCGAGGCGGGCTCCTCCGAGGGTGCCGCGCCCGGGGGCGTCGCGGCGGTGGCGAAGGCGTAGCATCGCCTCCGGTGCGCGCGCCGCTCTCGCCCGCTACCGGGGTGAGCGCGAGCCGTTCCCTTGACACCTCGTATTTCCTGCTGCTATCGAAATTCCCTGTCGGTTCGCGCCCCAAGCGCACACAGAGCACCACCTGACGGCCCAGACAACGAGGAAGCGATGATCCAGAGCCTCGCCGAGTTCTTCAGGGAGGGTGGCCCCTTCATGGCGGTCAACCTCGTCACCAGCGTGGTGGCGGTGGCCATCATCGTGGAGCGGATCATCGTCCTCGCCTTCCGCCTCAACCTCAACGCCGGGCCGTTCATGGAGCAGGTGCAGAAGCTGGTCATGTCCGGCAACGTCGACCGCGCCGTGAAGCTCTGCGGCGCCGCCCCGGACGCCGCCCTCTCCCGCGTGGTCCGCGCCGGGCTCACCCGCGCCGGCAAGGCCGAGCAGGAGGTGGCGCGGGCGCTGGAGGAGGCGGTGCTGGAGGTGACGCCGGCCATCTCGCGGCGCATCTCGGCGCTCTGGTCGCTGGCCAACGTGGCCACCCTGGTGGGCCTCATCGGCACCATCACCGGCCTCATCGGCACCTTCCGCTCGCTGGGCGCGGCCTCCCCGGAGATGAAGCAGCTCATGCTCTCCAAGGGCATCGCCGAGGCCATGAACAACACCGCCTTCGGCCTCACCATCGCCGTGACCTGCATCGTGGCCCACCTCCTGCTCACCTCCAAGGCCAAGGCCATGGTGGAGGAGGTCGAGTACAACGCCCTGCGGCTGGAGAACCTCCTCACCCGGCGCGGCGACGGCAGCGCCGAGTCGGCCGGCTAGCGTGCGAGGGCTCCGATGCGCCGGCGGGTGAATGCCGAAGAGCACATGGGGGAGCTGAACATCGTTCCCTACCTCGACGTGGTGGTGAACCTGGTCATGTTCATGCTGCTCAGCATGACCGGGCTCATCAGCCTAGGGGTGCTGAACGTCTCGGCTCCCCGCATCGGCGGCGAGGCGGCGGTCGCCGCGGCCGCCGAGGGGCCCAAGCTGCTGCTCACCGTGGCCATCGGCCGGCAGGGCTTCTACGTGGCCGGCGCCGGCGGGGTGCTGGGGTCGGACGCCAACAACCCCGATCTCAACCGGCCGCCCACCGTCCCGCTCAAGGGCGGCCGCTACGACTACGCCGCGCTCACCGACCAGCTGGTCAAGATCAAGGAGCAGTATCCCAACGAGACCCAGGTGATCCTCTCGGCCGACCCGGACGTGCTCTACGACACGCTGGTGCAGACCATGGACGCATGCCGCGACGTGGTGGTGAAGACGTCGGACGGCGGCATGGAGCGCAAGCCGCTCTTCTTCGACGTCTCCCTGTCGCTCATCGGGTGAGCCACGATGCCCACCACCGAGATCCCCATCGCCGCGGCCAGCAACATGGAGGAGGAGCGGCACAAGCGCGAGTTCCGCCGCGCCCGGCGCAAGGCGCGCGAGGCCGCGGGCGAGATCCGCGAGCTGAACATCGTGGCCATGATGGACATGATGACCATTCTCCTGGTCTTCCTCCTCAAGTCCTACCAGGCCTCCACCATCAACGTGAACATGGGCGAGCACCTGGCCATCCCGGTCTCGACCACCCAGCTCCACCCACAGGAGAACATCACCGTCACCGTCTCGCTCAACGAGCTGGCGGTGAACGAGCGCAAGGTGCTGGCGCTGGACCACGGCACCATCCCCGCTCGGGCCAAGGAGGGGGGCAAGGGCGACGCCTTCTACGTCGGGGCGGTCTACGACGCGCTCAAGCGCGAGGTGGACAAGCAGAAGTACATCGCCCAGTTCAACAAGACCGCCCCCTTCTCCGGGCGCGTCAACGTGGTCGCGGACAAGAACATCACCTACCGGACGCTCATGGAGGTGCTGTACACCGCGGGTCAGGCCGAGCTGGGCGAGTACAAGTTCATGGTGCTGAAGGCGCAGTGAGCCGCGGGCGCGCTGGCCCGGCCACCCCGTCGACGCCGCCCGGCGCCCCCGACCTCCCCGGCCACCGGCTACGGACCCCGGCCCGACCCGAGGGGCCCTCCCTCTACAGGGCCTGCTCGATGCGCACCGCGTCCTGCTCCCTCCGGCGCGCGCACTCGCCGCACAGCACGGTGGTGGGCAAGGCGGCCAGGCGGCGCGGGTCGATCTCCTGCTCGCAGTCGGCGCAGGTCCCGAACTCGCCCCGCGCCATCCGGGCCAGGGCCGCGTCGATCTGCTCCACCGCGCCGCGTTGGGCCTCGGTGAGGCGCGCCAGGGTGTACTGCTCGTGCTCCGCCTGCGCGCCCTCCTCCATCTCCGGGTCGCGCTCGGCCGCGCGCAGGGCCTCGAGCTCGGCGTGCGCCAGCCGCTGCGTCTCCTGGATGGCGCTCCGCCGTCGCTCCAGGTCCCGCCGCATCCACTCCAGGCTCTGCGGGTCCACGTTGCGTTCCTTCCCGGGCGGGGATAAGTGGAGCGCGCCCGACCCGGGGTCCGTCTTCCCGTCCTCGGACCTCGGGCCGGCGCGCGTCGAGCACGAACATGCGCACACCGGGCCCCGGCCGCCAGCGGCGCCCGACGAAAGGGGCGGCGATCGCCCCGGGGGAGAGGAGGCGGCGAGTGATCGAGCGGCGGGCGCGGGTGATCGGCGGGGGGCTGGCCGGCTGCGAGGCCGCCTGGCAGCTCGCACGCCGGGGGGTGGCGGTGGAGCTGGCGGAGATGAAGCCGCTCCGCCGCTCGCCCGCCCACCGGCTCCCCGGCCTGGCGGAACTGGTGTGCTCCAACTCGCTGCGCTCGGACAACCCCGCCAACGCGGTGGGCCTGCTCCACGAGGAGCTGCGGCGCCTGGGCAGCCTGGTCATGGCCGCGGCCGACGCGACGCGGGTGCCGGCGGGCGACGCGCTGGCGGTGGACCGCGAGCGGTTCAGCGAGACCATCACCGCCCGGGTGGAGGCCGAGCCGCAGATCCGGCGCACCTCGGAGGAGGTGACCGCTCTGCCCGCCCCTCCCGGCCTGGCGCTGGTGGCCACCGGCCCCCTCACCGGGGACGCCCTGGCGGCCGAGCTGGGCAGCCTGTTCGGCGGCCGGCTCCACTTCTACGATGCCATCGCCCCCATCGTGGCCGACGCCTCGATCGACCGGGCGGTGGCCTACGCGCGCTCGCGCTACGGCAAAGGCGGAGGCGACGACTACCTGAACCTCCCCCTCGACGAGGCGCAGTACCGGGCCTTCGTGGAGGCGCTGCTGGGCGCGGAGAAGGTGGCCCCGCACGACTTCGAGGAGCCGAGCTATTTCGAGGGCTGCCTGCCCATCGAGGTGATGGCCGAGCGGGGGCTGGAGGTGCTGGCCCACGGGCCCATGAAGCCGGTGGGCCTGGAGGATCCGCGCACCGGGCGCCGGCCCTACGCGGTGGTCCAGCTCCGGCGCGAGGACGTGGCCGGCAGCGCCTGGAACCTGGTCGGCTTCCAGACGCGGCTCACCTGGCCCGAGCAACGCCGCGTCTTCCGGACCTTCCTCCCCGGCCTGGCCGGCGCCGAGTTCCTCCGCCTGGGCCAGGTCCACCGGAACACCTTCCTCGACGCGCCGCGGGTCCTCTCCCGCGACCTGTCGGCGCGCCTGCGCCCCCACCTCTTCTTCGCCGGCCAGATCACCGGCGTGGAGGGCTACGTCGAGTCGGCGGCCTGCGGGCTCCTCGCGGCCCGGGCGATGATCGACCGCCTGGATGGCCGCCCCTTCCGCCCCCCGCCCGGAGGTACCGCGCTGGGGGCCCTCCACCGGCACCTCACTGGCGAGGCGCATCCGCCGGGGTACGATCACCAGCCGACCAACGTGGTCTTCGCGCTGTTCCCGCCGCTCGAGGGGCGGCACCGCGGCAAGGCCGCCCGCAAGGAGGCGTACGCGGAGCGTGCGCGAGAGGAGCTGGGGACATGGCTTTCGCCCTGAAGCGCGTCCGCGCGCCCGCCCTTGTCGCGGGCGCCTTCCTGCTCGCCTGCAGCGCGACGCCGCCGGCGGGCCTGGGGGTCCGGCGGCAGGCCGGGGCGCTGCGCGGCCTCGTCGCCACCTCCGACGGGGCCTGGCTGGCCTTCCTGGGCGGCTGCAGCGAGGCGCGGGCGCGGTCCCTGCCGGCGGGCACGGCCAGCTGCGACCTCGAGGTGGTGCCCGCCGCCGGCGGCGAGGCGGTGCGGGTGGGGCGGGCGGTGACGACGCTTCCGGGCGGGGTGGCGGTGAGCCCGGCCGGTCCGGAGCTGGCGGCGCTGGCCTCCTACGACTACGCCGCCGCCGCCGGGACGCTGGTCCGATGGCGGGCCGGGGAGGGGGCCAAGGAGCTGGCCGCGGGCGTGACCTTCCACGGCTACGGCCCCGACGGATCGCTGGGCTACATCGCCGCCGGCGAGCTCTACCTGGCGCCGCCGGGCGGCGAGCCTCGGGCGGTGAGCGGGGTCAGCGCGGCCGCGAGCTTCGAGATGGCGCCGCCGGGGGGCGAGCTTCTGGCCCTGGTCCGGCGCCGAGCCAGCGCCGGCGGCGAGCTCCTGGCGGTCCACCCCGGGGCGGGCGGGGCCGGGCCCGGCGCCATGGCCGTGGCGGGGCCGGTGGGCGACTACGCCTTCGGCCGGGACCGGATCTTCGCCTACACCCGGCTGGCCGGGGACGGAGCGCGGCTGGAGCTGGCCCCGGCGCGCCCGGCGGCGCGGCCCGAGGCGGTGGCGGCCGGGGTGCGCGCCTTCGCCTTCGGGCCGGAGGGGGACGCCATCGCCTACCTGGCCGACGCCGCTCCCGGCAAGCAGGGGGACCTGCACCTGCGCGGCGGCGGGCGAGAGCTCCTGCTGGGCAAGGGGGTGGGCGAGTTCCGCTGGGCGGGGCGGGCGCCGCGGCTCGCCTGGCTGGAGGGGTACGACCCGCGCGTTCGCTCCGGCGTGCTGGGCGTGGGCGGCCTCGACCTTTCCCCGCGCACGCTGGGGAAGAACGTCTCCGATCTGGAGCTCTCCCCGGATGGTCGGTACGTGGCCTTCCTGCAGCACACGACCCGTGGCGGCTACTCGGTGGACCTGCTGTTGGCCGCGCTGGACGCCGCAGGGGCCGAGCCGCGGCGGGTGGCCCAGAGCTCCTATGGCTTCGCCTTCTCGCCCGACGGGCGCTGGCTCTACTACCGCACCCGCTGCACGCGCAGCGGCGAGGCCTGCGACCTGGAGCGCATCGACCCCGGCGCCGCCGGCTCCCGGCCGGAGCGGATCGCCGAGGGGGTGAAGAGCTTCGAGTTCGGCCCGGGCGAGCCGGGCCGGCTGCTGGTCGGCTGGAAGCGCCTCGACCGCGATGCCCTCGACGTGGGGGTCTGGGAGGCGGGGGCGCTGGCCACGGTGGACACGCAGGTCCTGCCGGGCTCGGCGCGGTTCGTCGGTCCCGGCGCGGGCCGGCTGGCCTACCTGGTGGTGGACGAGAGGCGCCCCGGGCTCTACCTGGCCGAGGTCCCCGCGCCGCGCACGGCCCGCTGACCGCGAACTTCCCCCCGGCCCGCCCCGGTGGTACCGCTGTCGGGATGGCCCCCGAGCGCCCAGAACGGTTCCCCGAGCTGGACCTCTTCCTCGCCCACCTGGAGACCGAGCGCCGCGCCTCGGCGCACACGCGCCGAGCCTACCGGCAGGACCTGGAGCAGTACGCCCGCTTCCTGGCCGGGGCCGGCCAGGGGCTCGTGCCCTCCTCGCCCGCCCAGGTCCGCGCCTTCCTGGTGCACGCCGCCGGAACCGCCGGGGCCGGCAGCCTGGCCCGAAAGCTCTCCGCCATCCGCTCGCTCTACCGCTTCCTGGTCCGGGAGGCGATCGCCCCGGGCAACCCGGCCCGGGCGGTGGCCTCGCCGCGCCAGCCCCGGAATCTCCCCGAGGTGCTGACCGAGGACGAGGCCGCGGCGCTGGTCGAGGCGCCGGCGCTCCCGACGCCCCTGGCGCTTCGCGACCGCGCCTTCCTGGAGCTGCTCTACGCCAGCGGCCTCCGGGTCTCCGAGCTCACCGGCCTGGACCGAGGCGACCTCGACCTGGCGCAGGGCCTGGTGCGCGTGCTGGGCAAGGGCGGGAAGGAGCGGGTCGTCCCCTTCGGCAAGGCCGCAGCCACGGCCCTGCGGCGCTACCTGGAGGAGGCCCGGCCGGCGCTGGCCCGGGGGCCCCGGGGCGGCGAGGCGCTCTTCCTGAACCACCGCGGCGGGCGGCTCACCGGCCGCTCGGTGGCGCGCCGGGTGGAGGGATGGACGCGCGCGGCGGGCCTGCCCCGGCACGTTCACCCCCACGTGCTCCGGCACTGCTTCGCCACCCATCTGCTGGGGAACGGCGCCGACCTGCGCGGGATCCAGGAGCTGCTGGGCCACGCCTCGCTCTCCACCACCCAGCGCTACACCCAGCTGGACTGGCGGAAGCTGGCGGCGGTCTACGATGGGGCCCACCCGCGGGCCCGGTGATCGCGCTATACCTCCCGGATGCACGGAACGACCGTCCTCTGCGTGCGGCGCGGGGAGAAGGTCTGCCTGGCCTCCGACGGGCAGGTGACCCTCGACCGCACCGTGGTCAAGGCCACCGCCCGCAAGGTGCGACGCCTCGCCGACGGGCAGGTGCTGGCCGGCTTCGCCGGCGGCACCGCCGACGCCTTCACCCTCTTCGAGCTCTTCGAGAAGAAGCTGCTGGCCCACGGGAGGTCGCTGCCGCGGGCGGCGGTGGAGCTGGCCAAGGACTGGCGCACCGACCGGCTGCTGCGGCGGCTGGAGGCGCTGCTGCTGGTGGCCGACCGCGAGCACACCCTGGTGCTGTCCGGCTCCGGCGACGTCATCGAGCCCGACCCCACCGCCGGCGGCGGCGCGGCGGCGGTGGGCTCCGGCGGCCCCTACGCCCTGGCGGCGGCCCGGGCCCTGCTGGGCCACACCGAGCTGCCCCCCCGGCGGATCGCCGAGG
>DATKMW010000153.1:0-2974 GCA_035541675.1 Anaeromyxobacter sp.
GAAGGCGATCCCCGGGGTGGGCAGCGGCCCGCAGAGCATCACGTCGACGCCCATGGAGCTGATGCCCGAGGCGATGGCCTGCTCCAGCATGTAGCCGGAGAGCCGGGTGTCCTTGCCGATGACGATCCGGTGCCGGTGCGGTCCGCTCCGCACCACGTAGGCCAGGGCCCGACCCAGCTGCAGCGCCATCTCCGCGGTCATGGGGTGGACGTTGGCCACCCCCCTCACCCCGTCCGTCCCGAACAGCTTGCGGGCCACGGCCGGGCTGCCGGACTCGTCCGGCGCCAAGGCCCGCCCTCCCCTCCCGCCCCCGCTCGCCACGCGCTTGGCCACCTCGGGCCCTCCCTCCTGGTGCATCTCGGCGCCGTCGGCGCGCAACCTACCACCTCCCGGATGGCGGCGGGGTCCTGGCGGCATCCCGGATCGCGGCCGCGACCAGCGCCGCCTGCCGGGCCGGGCCGACGTCGTGGACGCGAACCACCTCCACCCCGGCCAGGACGCAGGCCGCCACCGCCGCCAGGGTCCCGGGGAGCCGCTCCCCCACGCCGGCCCCGCCGATCTGGCCGATGAAGCTCTTGCGCGACGGGCCCACCAGGAGCGGGCAGCCCAGGTCCCGGAGCCGGGTGAGCCCGGCCAGCAGCGCCACGCTCTGCGCGGCGGTCTTGGCGAACCCGATCCCGGGGTCGATAAGCACCCGCTCGCGCCGCACGCCGGCGCGCTCGGCGCGCGCCAGGGCCTCGCCGAGCTCGGCGGCCACCTCTCCGACCACGTCGAGGTAGACGGCCCGCGAGGCCATGTCGGCCGAGGTGCCGCGGGTGTGCATGATCACCGCCGGCACGCCCCGCGCCGCCACCAGCTCCGCCATCCCCGGCGCGGCAAGCCCGCCGACGTCGTTGACCAGGTCGGCCCCGGCGTCGAGCGCCGCCCGCGCCACCTCGGGCTTGGAGGTGTCGATGGAGACGGGGAGCGGGAAGCCGTGGGCCCGCAGGCGCTCGACCACCGGCAGGACCCGCCGGATCTCCTCACGGACCGGGACCGGCGCCGCACCGGGACGGGTGGACTCGCCCCCGACGTCGACCAGGTCGGCGCCCTCCCCGGCCATGGCCAGCGCCCGCGCCTCGGCCGCGCCCGGGTCGGCGAAGAGGCCGCCGTCGGAGAAGGAGTCGGGCGTGACGTTCAGGACGCCCATGAGGAAGGGGCCAGGCCCTTCGAAGGTCCTGGCCCCGATCCGCATCCGCACCGCAGTCCCCTAGGCCTTGCCGGTGGCGGGCAGCCCTCCACCGACGGCGTCGAGCAGCCCGCGCTTCCCCTTCTCCGGGACGGCTGGCGCCACCGACTTGGGAGGCGGGGCCCGGGTGATGCTGCGGCCGCTCATGAGCACGTCGATGTCCGCGGCGTCGAGGGTCTCGAACTCGATGAGGGCGTCGGCGATGCGGGCCAGCTGCTCCTTGTGGTCGATGAGCACCTGCCGGGCTCGCTGGTACTGCTCGGTCACGATGCGGTGGACCTCGGTGTCGATGTCCTGGGCGGTCTGCTCCGAGTAGCCCTGGGTCGTGGTCATCTCCCGGCCCAGGAACACCTCGCCCTCCTTCCGCCCGAAGGCCAGCGGCCCCATCTTCTCGCTCATGCCCCACTCGCACACCATGGCCCGTGCCAGCTCGGTGGCCCGCTCGATGTCGTTGCCGGCACCGGTGGAGCGCTCGCCGAAGGTGAGCTCCTCCGCCAGCCGGCCGCCCATGAGGATGGCGATCTGGTTGAGGGCGAACTGCTGGTACATGTTGAGCCGGTCCTCGGTGGGGAGCTGCTGGGTGAGCCCCAGGGCCCTGCCCCGGGGGATGATGGTCACCTTGTGCACCGGGTCGGTCCCGGGGAGCACGAAGGCCACCAGCGCGTGGCCGGCCTCGTGGACGGCGGTGTTCCGCTTCTCCTTCTCGGAGATGAACATGGAGCGCCGCTCGGTGCCCATCAGCACCTTGTCCTTGGCGAACTCGAAGTCGTCCAGGGCCACCCGCTCCTTGTTGCGGCGGGCGGCGTAGAGGGCCGCCTCGTTGACCAGGTTCTCGATGTCGGCCCCGGAGAAGCCGGGGGTGCCGCGGGCGATCTGGGTGAGGTCCACCGCGGCCTCGAGCGGCGTCTTCTTGGTGTGGACCTTGAGGATCCCCAACCGGCCGTTGAGATCGGGGCGCGGGACGGTGATGCGCCGATCGAAGCGGCCGGGGCGCAGGAGCGCCGGGTCGAGAACGTCGGGCCGGTTGGTGGCGGCGATGAGGATCACGCCCTCGTTGGACTCGAAGCCGTCCATCTCCACCAGCAGCTGGTTCAGCGTCTGCTCGCGCTCGTCGTGCCCGCCGCCCAGACCGGCGCCGCGGTGGCGGCCGACGGCATCGATCTCGTCGATGAAGATGATGCAGGGAGCGTTCTTCTTCCCTTGCTCGAACAGGTCGCGGACGCGGGAGGCGCCCACGCCCACGAACATCTCCACGAAGTCCGAGCCGGAGATGGAGAAGAAGGGCACCCCGGCCTCGCCGGCCACGGCCCGGGCCAGCAGCGTCTTGCCAGTGCCCGGGGGGCCCATGAGCAGCACGCCCTTGGGGATGCGGCCGCCCAGCCGGGTGAACTTCTTCGGGTCCTTGAGGAAGGAGATGATCTCCTCGAGCTCGTCCTTGGACTCGTCGATGCCGGCCACGTCGGCGAAGGTCACCTTGTTGTGGTGCTCGGTCATGAGCTTCGCCCGGCTCTTGCCGAAGCTCATGGCCTTGCCGCCGCCCGACTGCAGCTGCCGCATGAAGAAGAAGATCAGCAGGAACACGAACACCAGCGGCAGGTACTGGAGCAGCACCGCCACCCACAGGGAGTTCTGCTCCGGCTTCTGGAAGGTGACCGTGACGCCCTTGTCGATGAGCTTCTGGGCGATGGCCCCCGACATGTCCACCGGGCCCGTGGTCTGGAAGGGCGTCTTCTTCTCGTCGCTGAG
>DATKMW010000154.1:0-45659 GCA_035541675.1 Anaeromyxobacter sp.
GAGAGGCGCGCGGCCCAGTAGCGGGCGGCGGCGTCGCTGGCGGCCAGGACCTCGTTCCGCTCCTTGCGGCGGGCGCGCGCCTCGGCCGAGTCCTCCTCCGAGGACTCGGGGATCTCCACCCCCACCTCCTGCGCCAGCGCCCTCACCACCTCGGGGAACTCCTTGCCCTCGAGCCGCTGCAGGAAGGCGAACACGTCGCCGAAGGCCCCGCAGCCGTAACACTTGAAGTGCTTGTCCTCCGGGTAGACATGGAAGCTCGGCGTCTTCTCGCCGTGGAATATGCAGTTTCCCTTCCAGGTCCGGCCGGACCGCTTCAGCTCCATGTGGCGGCCGATCACCGCCACCACGTCCACGCGATCCCGGACCTCCTGGATGATGGCGTCGGGGATCAGGAAACCCTCCCGGCCGCGCCGCGCGCGGCAGCAGCCCGGCCCCGGCGGGGAGCCCGGCTCACTTCCCGGAGAGGCGCGCCCGCACCAGCTCCGAGACCGTCTTCCCCTCCGCTCTGCCCGCCACCTCGGGCAGGAGCACCTTCATCACCGCCCCCATGTCCTTGGGGCCGGCCGCACCCACCCGCCGGACCGCCTCCTCCACCTTGGCCCTCAGCTCGTCCGGCGAGAGCGGCGCCGGCATGTACCCCTGGAGGACGCGGATCTCCGCCTCCTCCTTCTCGGCCAGGTCGGCGCGGTTGCCGGCGCGGTACTGCTCCACCGAGTCCCGGCGGCGCTTCACCTCGGAGGCGAGCACGCCCTGGATCTCGGCGTCGTCCAGCGCCTTGGCCAGCTCGATCTCGCGGTACTTGATGGAGCTCTTCAGGAGCCGGACGGTCGACACCTTCACCCCGTCCTTCTCCTTCATGGCGGCCTTGAGATCCGCGTCGAGCCGTTCCTTCAGGGCCATGGGCCGCCTTCTAGAACCCCTTCCGCATCTTCTTCAGGGCGCGCTTCTTGGCGGCGAGCGCCTTCTTCTTGCGCTTCACGCTGGGCTTCTCGTAGTGCTCGCGCTTGCGGATCTCCGAGAGGATCCCCGCCTTCTCGCACTGCTTCTTGAAGCGCTTCATGGCGTTCTCGAAGGATTCGCCGTCCTTGACGCGCACTCCGGTCATTCGGTTCCTCGCACCGCTCTGGACCGCTCTTTCGGGTCCCTTTAAAAGGTTCGAGCCGGACGCCAGGGGCGCCCGGCTCTACACGGGTCTGGTCGGCCGCTATTAGAAGAAATCCCGGCCTCTGTCAAGGGGTTCCGGGCCGCGGGCCGGACGGGAGCGAGTGCCTCCGCTCCAGGACCGCGTAGACCTCGGCCGGCGTCACGTCGGCGGAGGCGAGCAGCACGTACAGGTGGTAGAGCAGGTCGGCGGCCTCATGGGCCAGGTGGTCCTTGGAGTCCTTGCCGTGCGAGAGCGCCTGGTGCGCCTCGTTCAGCTCGTAGGCCTCCTCGATGATCTTGCGCCGGATCTTGGGGGGGTCGGCGAGGAGCTGGCGCGTGTAGCTGTTCGCGGCGGTCTCGTCCGCCTTGCGGGACTCGATGGTCGCCCAGAGCTGGCCGAGGAAGCGCTCGTCTGCCATGGGATCTCCTGCCTTTCCGAGAAGCAGCTCCAGGCGCCGGTGTGGCACGCCCCCCCTGTCTGCCTCACCACGTAGAGCACGGCGTCTCCGTCGCAGTCCAGCGCCATCGCCCGTACCCGCTGTACGTGCCCGCTGGTGTCGCCCTTGCGCCAGAGCTCCCGCCGGCTTCGCGACCAGTAGGTGGCTCGCCCCCCCTGCGCCGTGGCCAGGAGCGCCGCGCGGTTGGCCCAGGCCAGCATGAGGACCGTGCCGTCCTCCTCCTGGGCGATGACCGGAACGAGCCCCCGCTCGTCGAAGCGGACCCGGGCCAGGAGCGCGATGAGCCCGGCCGACGGGCCCTCCGCTCGCCCGGCCGCACCCTGCCGCCGGCCCCGCGCCCCGCCGGCTGGCGCCGGCGCAGCCGCTCTCGCCATCCTCACGGCCTCACCTCGATTCCGCGCCCGCGCAGGTAGGCCTTGGCCTCGCCCACCGTGTGCGTGCCGTCGTGGAAGATGGACGCCGCCAGGGCAGCGTCGGCGACGCGGAGCCCCTCCGCGAGGTGCTCCAGGTTGCCCACCCCGCCCGAGGCGATCACCGGGACGGTGACCGCGGCGCAGACCCGCGAGAGGAGCTCGAGGTCGTAGCCGGCCAGGGTTCCGTCGCGGTCCATGGAGGTGAGCAGGATCTCGCCCGCCCCCCGTGCCGCGACCTCGCGCGCCCAGGCAATGCCCTCGACGCCGGTCGGCTTGGTGCCGCCGGCCACGTGGACCTCCCACTCCTGGTCCCGGCCCGGCGCGATGGGCCGGCGCTTCACGTCGATGGCCACCACCAGCGCCTGTGCGCCGGCCAGCCTCGAGAGGCGATCGACCAGCCTCGGATCGCTCACCGCCGCCGAGTTGACCGAGACCTTGTCCGCCCCGGCGCGGAGCAGGGCCACGAAGTCCTCCTCCGAGCGCACCCCGCCGCCGACCGTGAGCGGGGCGAAGACGCGGGCCGCGGTCCGGGTGACGAGGTCGAGGAGCGTGCCCCGGTTCTCCTGGGTGGCGGAGATGTCGAGGTAGGTGATCTCGTCCGCGCCCTGTGCGTCGTAGCGGGCGGCGGCCTCGACCGGGTCGCCGGCGTCGCGGAGGTTCCTGAAGTGGACGCCTTTCACCACGCGCCCGTTCTTCACGTCGAGGCAGGGGATGATGCGCTTGGCCGGCATGCTGGTCACCGCCCCCGGGCCGCGGCGAGGGCGTCGCCGAGCGGGATCCGCCCCTCGTAGAGTGCCTTGCCCACGATGACGCCGGCGAGCCCCGCCTCGCGGCAGGCCACCACGTCGGCCAGGCTGGCCACCCCGCCGGAGGCCACCACCTGCACCCCGGCCTCCTCGGCCAGGCGGGCGGCCCCGGCGGCGTCGACCCCGCTGAACATCCCGTCGCGCCCGACGTCGGTGTACTCCACCAGCGACACGCCGGCGGCCTTCACCCGGCGGGCCACCTGGGCCACCTGCAGGCCGGTGCCCGAGGTCCAGCCGGCCACCTTCACCTCGCCGTCGCGGGCGTCGATGCCGGCGCGCACCCGGCCGGGGAAGGCCTGGCAGGCCTTCTCCACCAGCTCCATCCTCTCGACCGCGGCCGTGCCCAGCACCACGAACCTCACCCCGAGCTTCAGCACCTGCTCGATGTCGGGGAGCGTGCGCAGGCCGCCGCCCAGCTCCACCTCCAGCCCCGGCACCCGGCAGATGGCGGCCACCGCATCGACGTTGACCGGCCAGCCCACCTTGGCCCCGTCGAGGTCCACCACATGGACCAGGGTGGCCCCGGCGGAGGCGAACGCCGCGGCCCGCTCGGCGGGCTTGCCGGCGTAGGTGCGGCGCGAGGCGAAGTCGCCCTTCTCCAGGCGGACCACCTCGCCGCCCATGAGGTCGATGGCGGGGATGACGATCATCGGTCTCGGGGCTCCTAGAGGTGCACGAACCGGTCGAGCAGCGCCAGGCCCACCCGCTGGCTCTTCTCCGGGTGGAACTGGGTCGCGTACAGGTTATCGCGCGCCAGGGCGGCGCAGTAGGGCCGGCCGTGCTCCGCCAGGAGCGCCACCCCCGGGGCCTCGGCCGGGGCGGCGTAGGAGTGGGCGAAGTAGACGTACTCGCCATCCAGGGGTGCGAAGAGCGGTACGGCCGGCCCGGTGCTCCGCACCGGCGACCAGCCGATGTGCGGCAGCTTGACCGTGGCCGGCAGGCGGGCGATGCGGCCGGGGAGGATGCCCAGCCCGCGGGCGCCGCCCGCCTCCTCGCCGTCCTCGAAGAGGAGCTGCAGCCCCACGCAGATCCCCAGGACCGGCGCGCCTCGGTCGATGGCCTGGCGCAGCGCCTCCGCCGCGCCGCTCCTCTGCATGGCCTGGGCGCACTCCGGCATGGAGCCCTGGCCGGGCACCACCACGCGGTCGGCGCGCCGCACCGCCTCCGGGTCGCGGGTGACCAGCACCGCCGCGCCCACCTCGCGCAGGGCGTTCTCCACCGAACGCAGGTTCCCCGCGCCGTAGTCGACCAGCGCCACCGTGCCGGGCGAGCTCACAGCGTCCCCTTGGTGCTGGGCAGGCCGCGCCCCTCGCGCGAGAGGGCCGCGCGCAGCGCGCGGGCGATGGCCTTGAAGACGGCCTCCACCACGTGGTGCAGGTTCCGCCCGTAGCGGACGTTCACGTGCAGGCAGAGCCGGGCGTGGTTGGCGAAGGCCTGGAGGAAGTCCTGGGTGAGGTCCACGTCGTAGGCGCCGATGAACTTCTTGCCCGAGGGGAGCCCGGCGTTGAAGGTGAGGTGCGGCCGCCCCGAGAGGTCGACCACCGCCTCGACCAGCGCCTCGTCCAGGGGCACCACCGCCTGGCCGTAGCGGGCCAGGCCGGCCTTGTCGCCCACGGCCTGGCGGAGCGCCTCGCCCAGACCGATCCCCACGTCCTCGACGGTGTGGTGGGCGTCGACCTGGAGGTCGCCCTTGGCCTTCACGGTGAGCGTCAGGCCGCCGTGCCGGGCAACCTGCTCCAGCATGTGGTCGAAGAAGGGGACGCCGGTGGTGATGGAGGACTCGCCCGGCTCGAGGGCCAGCTCCACCCGGACGTCGGTCTCCCGGGTGGTCCGGGCGGCCCTGCCCCGGCGGACGCCCCGCGCCGCTCGGTTCGCACGCCTCATCTAGGACCTCCTCCGCGCCGGTGCGCGCCCCGGCCGGGCAGCGGGCTGCCGCGCCGTCCGCTGCTCCACCGCCCGCCAGTGGCCCACCAGCCCCTCGGCGCGCGCCAGCGCCTCCACCGCCGGCGCCAGCTCGGCCAGCGCCCGGGGGGAGAGCTCCAGCACGCTCATGCGACGCCGGAAGGTGGCCACCGACAGCGGCGAGGCGAAGCGGGCCGTCCCCGCCGTGGGCAGCACGTGGCTCGGGCCGGCCAGGTAGTCGCCCACCGCCTCGGGCGTGGAGCGCCCCACGAACAGGGCTCCGGCCCGGGAGAGCAGCGGTACGAGCCGGGCGGCGCGCGCGACGTGCAGCGCCAGGTGCTCGGGCGCGAACTGGTCGGCCAGGCGGAGCGCCTCCCTTCGCCCCCGGGCCAGGACCACCGCCCCGCGCTCCTCCAGCGAGCGGGCGGCGATCTCGCGGCGCGGCAGCGAGGCGAGCTGGCGGGCCACCTCGGCCTCCACCCGGTCCGCCAGCCGCGCCGAGACCGTGACCAGCACCGCCACCGCGCGCACGTCGTGCTCCGCCTGCGCCAGCAGGTCGCTCGCCACCTCGGCCGGGTCCGCACCCCCGTCGGCCAGGACCAGGATCTCGCTGGGGCCGGCCACCATGTCGATGTCCACCGCCCCGAAGACCAGCCGCTTGGCGGCGGCCACGTAGGCGTTCCCGGGACCACAGATCTTGTCCACGGCGGCGATCGACTCCGTCCCGTGGGCCAGGGCGGCGATGGCCTGGGCGCCGCCGATCCGAAGGAGGCGGGAGACCCCGGCCACGTGACAGGCGGCCAGGGTCCAGGCATCCATCTCGCCGGTGCCCTTCACGCCGGGCGAGGCCACCACCACCTCCCGCACCCCGGCCACCCGCGCCGGGACGGCGGTCATGAGGACCGACGACGGGTAGCGGGCGGTGCCGCCGGGCACGTAGAGGCCCACCCGGGCCAGCGGGCGGACCACCTGGGCCAGCGTGGCGCCAGCGCGGTCGCGGAAGGCGGGCACCTCGGCGTCGCGCTCGCGCTCGTGGAAGTCGGCGATGCGGCGCGCGGCGAGACGCAGCGCACGCCGCCCGGCGGTGGGGAGCGAGCGGAACGCGGCGGCGAACGCCTCTCGCCCCATCGATAGCTCCGCTGCGCCACCCGGGTTCCAGCCGTCGAGGCGTCGCGTGTGGTCGAGCAGGGCCGCGTCGCCCCGGAGGCGGACGTCGGCCACGATGCTGGCCGCCACCTCCCGGACGGACCGCTCGTCGTCCTCGGAGCCTCGCGCGCAAAGCTCGCGCCAGCCTCTCGGAAACGCCGGGTCCGTGGTCTCGAGCCTGCGCAAGCAGTGATTCCTCCAGAGGAATGGTTCTTATAGAGGAAACGTCCACGGCTGGCGAGGGTTCCGCCTCACCCGCCCCGCCCACCCAGGCGCAGGACCCACCATGCGCCGGGCGCAGCTGGCGCGCTGCGGCCCGGCGCCGGGGGCGAACCGTCAGCAAGGGCGGCGCGACCGGCTCGCTCGCTCGAGCCGAGCGCTTCGCCTGGGCCGCTGCCGGGCCGTCCCGCGCTCCGTCACGATCGACCCGCCCCCGCAACCCGTGCACGGCTGGTCATCACCGGAACCTGGCTCACAGAATCACTGCGCGACAAGGGTTTTCCCCGATACCCTACGCCGAATGAACGAGTACGCTCTGTCCCCACACCGCCGAGGGTATTCCGCCGGGTATGGCGCGACGGACCAAGAGAGGGAGGGGTTCCGCTGTGGATGTTAGGTCTTTCGCCCAGGGTGTTGCCGACCCCTTCGCTCAGCCCGCGCGCGACCCAGCACCAGCGAGGGAGGCGCGGCTCGCGGCCGCCGGCCATGAGACGCCCAGCTCCCTCGGGATCGCTCGGGCCGCCCTGACCGCTGCCCTGGAGGCGCTCCACTCACCGGCCTTCATCGTCGCGGCTCCGGATACGGTGCTCCACGCCAACTCGCGCGGCCAGGCGCTCCTGACCTCCTCGGCCCCTGAGGTCCTCGCCAGCCTCCGGGACGCATCTCCTGCGCCTTCGACGAACGCCTTCAGGATTCCGCTGGAGGAGGCGCCGGGCCACCACCTGGTCATCCTCCCGGACCGCGAGGGCGACGCGCGTTCGCGCCTGGCCTCGGTCACGCCGCGCTGGGGGCTCACGCCGCGACAGGCGGGCGTGCTGGCGCTGGTGGCACAGGGCGAGTCCAACCGCACGGTGGCGAGCCGGCTGGGCTGCTCGGAGAAGACCGTGGAGCTGCACGTCTCGGCGCTCCTCGCCAAGACCCGCTGCTCGAGCCGCTCCCAGCTCGTGGCGAGGTTCTGGACGGAGTGACGGACCCGCGACCGCGGTCCCCTCCTGGGAACGGGAAGCAAACCGCGGGTCGACCTGGGTAGACTCCAAGTCCATGAAACCTCGCACCGACCTGTGGCTGCAGAACCTCCTCGACGAGCGCGATGGGGCGGCGCTCTACGAGGGCCTCGCCCGACACGAGAAGGACCCGGAGCGGGCGCGCACCTTCCGAGAGATGAGCGGGGACGAGCGGCGGCACGCCCAGATCTGGCAGCGGAAGCTGGAGCACGAGGAGGTGGCCGTCCCGCCCGACGAGCCCAGCGCGCGCGTGCGCGCCATCCTCTGGCTGGCGGGGCGGTTCGGCGCCGGAGCCGTGCTCCCGCTCGTGGCCGACGCCGAGGCGGGCGCCATCGACAGCTACGAGCGGCAGGGGGGCGAGGCGGCGGACATGGCCGCGGAGGAGCGCCAGCACCGGGCGACCCTCTCGGGGATGGGCGCCGCCAAGCCGGACTCGGCCCGCGGCCTCATCTCCTCGCGCGAGCGCTGGCACCGCGGCGGCGGCAGGGCCGGATCGATCCGCGCCGCCATCTTCGGGATGAACGACGGCCTGCTCTCCAACCTCTCGCTCATCCTGGGGGTGGCGGGGGCGGGTGTGCCGCCCCGGTCGGTGGCCATCACCGGCCTGGCCGGGCTCCTGGCCGGCGCCTTCTCCATGGCCGCGGGGGAGTACACCTCGGTGGCCAGCCAGCGCGACCTCCTGGCCCGGCAGGTGGCCCTGGAGAGGCGCGAGATCGCCGAGGCGCCGGAGGAGGAGGCCGCCGAGCTGGCCCAGATCTTCAAGCAGAAGGGGCTCTCCGCCGACCAGGCGATGCGAACGGCGACCGAGATCCTGAAGAACCCCGACAGCGCCCTCGACACCCTGGTGCGCGAGGAGCTGGGCCTGGATCCCGAGGACCTGGGCTCGCCCATGGGCGCGGCCCTGTCGTCGTTCGGCATGTTCGCGGTGGGGGCCGCCGTGCCGCTCGTCCCCTTCCTCCTCGCGCCGGGACCGGCCGCCGCCATCGTCGCGGCCGGCCTGGCCGGCGTGGTGCTGGCGGCCGTGGGCGGGCTGGTCGGGTTCCTCTCCGGGACCGGGCTCGTCCGCTCGGCAGCGCGCATGGTGGGGCTGGCGGCGCTGGCCGCGGGCGTGACCTACCTGGTGGGCCGGCTCTTCGGCGCGGCCATCGGTTGACGGCGGAGCGCCCGACTCGCCGCCGTCGCCAAGCTCGCTAGGGCACCTCGACCGCGCCTGCCGTGCAGGGGGTGGCGCGAGCCACCCCGCGCTGGTCGACGGCCGGGCAAGGCATCGTCCCCAGCCCTCGGGCCGGGCTCCCGGCGGCGGGGAGCAGGGTCTCGGTGGCGCCGCCGTTGGCGCCCAGCGGGCCGAGGATCGGGTCCGCCACCAGCGCGCCCGCGGCGCAGCCCGCGCCGTCGGGCCACTCGAGGTTCCCGCCCCCGTCGGCCAGCGGGTGGCTGCAGCCGGGCGACCAGGGGGCGGTGTTGCCCGAGACGATGGTGTTCACCAGGGCGGGGCCGGTCCCGAAGATGGCACCGGCCACGGTGTCCGCCCCGGTGGACTGGTTGTCGGCGATGGTGCAGTTCAGGATCGCGCCCGGCGGCGCGTGGCTGAGCCAGAGCCCGCCCCCGTTCACGGTGGCCTCGTTGGCAGCCACGGTGGAGTCGGCGAGCTGCACCGAGCCCCCGGAGACCCACAGACCGCCTCCGTACCAGGCGCTGTTGCGGGAGACGGTGGTCCGGGTCACGGTCAGCGCCAGCCCCTCCAGGTACAGCCCTCCCGCGTCGCCCGTGCCGGCGGCGGTGACGGCGTTCGAGTCCACCGCCGAGAGATCCACGGTCATGGTCCCGTCGGCGCTGTTGGAGACGCGGAACACGCCCCCGCCGATGGCGCCGGCGCGGTTCCCCTGGATGCTGACGCCGCAGAGGGTGGTGATCTCGCGGGCGCCGTCCTGGTAGAGCGCGCCCCCGCAGCCGCCATCGCCCGGGTTGCCCCCTGTGCCGGTGGCCTCGTTCCCGGAGAAGGCGCTGTTCACCACCACCAGATCGCCGTTCAGGCTCCCGATGGCGCCCCCGTCCGAGGCGGAGTTGCCGATGAAGGTCGACCCGACCACCACCGTGTCCCCGCCGCCGAAGGCGTAGATGGCGCCCCCGGCCAGGTCCGGACCGGTGGCCGGAGCGTGGTTGCCGACGAAGGCGCAGTCCACCACCGTGAGGCTGCCGCCGTCCCGGTAGATGGCGGCGCCGCCCGAGGCGGTGTCGCCACCCGCCTCGCGGGCGCTGGCCCCGGCGGAGAAGGTGAGCCGCTGCACCCACAGGCGCGGCGTGGTCTGGTCGTAGCTGGAGTCGAGGTAGAGGATGCGCGTGGTCCCGCCACCGCTCAGGGTGACGAGGCCCCCGCCATCGAGCACGGTGTCGTGGGTGAAGACCAGCTGGCTCGACAGGGTGATGGTGACCGGGTCCGAGCCGCAGTCGAAGACCAGGATGCCGCCCCCGCCTGCATCGACGGCGGCGGCCTTGGCGCGGAGCTCCTCCTCCGTGCAGCTCGCGGCCGTTCCGCCGCCCACCACCGCCGTGGGCGAGGAGACGTCGCGGATCTGCACCGGCGGTGCGCAGGCCGCGGGGGGTGGCTTCCCGCCCCAGGGCGGGACCGCGCCCGAGCCGGGCTTCCCGCCCCCGGCGCTGCAGGCGGCCAGGCCGGCGAGGGCAGCGGCGGCGAGCGCGAGGAGGCGCATGGGTGAGATCCGCGGCGGCCCCACTCTAGCCGCCTTTTCCCCGGGGCATCGAGGCCAGCCGCCGCCCACAGGGCCCGACACCGGCGTGCCTCGCCCACCCAGCGGTGCGCCTTGCCCCCTCGCACCCAGGGGGCGAGACCGCCCATCGCGCTCCCGCGGCGCTGGTCGTGCCCCGCCGCCGCGCCGGCCCTCGTCCGCGGGCGGCAGGCGGACGCCCCCGCCCGCCGGGTGGGAGGTACAGCGGGTGCCGCACCGGGCGGTTCCCTCCCGGCCGCCGGCGCGGCGGCGGCGGTTCGGTTACAACCGGCCGGGGGCTCGCGCCTCCCGGGAGGTGGAACGTGGCCCGCGTCCTCGTCACCGGCTCCTCCGACGGCCTGGGCCGGATCTCCGCCCGGCAGCTGCTGGCACAGGGCCACGAGGTGCTCCTCCACGCGAGAAGCCCGGCCCGCGCCAGGGAGGCCCTGGCGGCCGTCCCCGGGGCCCGGGTGGCGCTGGTGGGCGATCTGGCGAGCGTGGCCGAGACCCGCGCCCTGGCCCTCCAGGCCCGCGCCGCCGGCCCGCTCGACGCGGTCATCCACAACGCCGGCGTGGGCTACCGCGACGGTCGGGTGGAGACCGCCGACGGGCTCTCGCGCCTCTTCGCGGTGAACGTGCTCGCGCCCTACCTGCTCACCGCTCTGGCCCCGGCGCCGCGGCTCGTCTACCTCACCTCGGGCATGCACCGCGGCGGCGATCCCGACCTTTCCGACCTCCAGTGGCAGCGGCGCCCCTGGGACGGCTCCCAGGCCTATTCCGACTCCAAGCTCCTCGACGTGGTCCTGGCCTTCGCCGTGGCCCGCCGCTGGCCGGGCGTGCGCTCCAACGCGGTGGAGCCGGGCTGGGTACCCACCCGGATGGGCGGCCCGGGCGCGCCGGACGACCTCGAGGCCGGTGGCCGGACCCAGGTCTGGCTCTCGGTGAGCGACGACCCTGCGGCCTCGGTAACGGGCCGCTGCTTCTTCCACCAGCGCCAGCGCCCGTCCCACCCCGCAGCCTCCGTCCTCGAGATCCAGGACGGCCTGCTGCTCGCCTGCGAGGCGCTCACCGGCGTGGCGCTGCCGTCCGAGCCGGATCTGCGGCGCCCGGCGGGCGGCTGAGCGACCCGGGCCCCGGGAGGTCCTTGCGGGACCGCGCCGGCCTCGGCTTCCCGGGGTGGGACGAGCCCGGGTCGGGGAGCGATCAGGGTCGCGGGCGCGCGGTGGTCCCCGACGGGCGCGGAGGCAGGGCTGGTGGGCGGGAGCGCGACCCAGCGGCCTGGTCGGCCGACGACGCCGAGGTGGCGCTCACCTGCCGGAGGACCGACGCCGCGGCGCGGGAGCCTCCGCCGGATAGGTGACCCGCCTCCCCTCGATGCGCGCGAAGGGCGTGAGCGCGTGGGGGCGCGTCCGCCCGGGGCCGGTGACGTGCTGCACCACGACCCCGCGGGCGAGGAGCGCGTCGGCGATGAGCGAGCGGTGGCAACGCCAGGGGACCGCCTCGGCGCAGAGCAGCGCCACCGGGCCGGCCGCGGCGAGGTCCTTGAGCTCGGCCAGCCCCGACTCGAACTCGGGGGTCTGCATGTGGTCGGCGTATCCCCGGAAGCTGTCGTTGCGCCAGGCGCCGTTCTCCGAGCCCTTGCGCGGATGGCGGAGGCCGCCCAGGCGCGGGAGGTGGACGTATCCGATCCCGGCCCGTGCCAGCGCCCGGGCCAGGGCCGGCCCCTCGTACTGCGGGTTGGCCCGCGAGCGCGGGATGGTGCGGACGTCCGCCACCGCGACCGCACCCGCGCCCTGCAGGAGCGCGAGCAGCTCTTCGATGGGCCGCGTCGAGTGGCCTAGGGCGAGGACCCGCGCGCCGGCCCAGCCGGGCGCGGCGCGCAGAGGAGGGGGCTTCCGCGGCACCTGGTCGATGTGTGCACCGCGGCGGCCGCCGCGCACACGCAAGGTCGGGACCCCCCCTTGCGGGATCGGCGGTCCGCCCAGGGAGCTTCCGGCCGGGGAGGGCGAGCGGCGTTGCCGGGGGGGCTCGGACCCTCGGTGCGCCCAGGGTCTCTTCCTCGCCGCCGAGCCCTGCGCCGGGCTCGCGACCTCGAGGGCTCCGGGATGGGCTTGGCCACGGGGAGGGCCCGCGGCCGGGGCGGCCGCTACTCGCCCAGGTCCTCGTCCGCCTCGGCCGTGCCGCGCCCCTCCTCGTCCGGCTCCGCGCCCTCGCGGCGTCCGGAGAGCGGCTCGGCCGCCGAGCGCACCGCCCGCCGCCGGGCGTAGTAGCGCGCCACCGAGGGCAGGCTGAAGCGGTTCATGGTGACGCTGTGGGTGGAGATGGCGTTCAGCCGGTCGATGTCGATGAACCACTCCGGCAGGTACACCGGCCCCACGCACAGCCCGTCGTCGATGAGGTCCCGCACCAGCTCGGCGTCGTCGACGCTCATCTTGCCGGCCAGGTAGGCCCGGACGAGCTCCACGTCGCGCTGCTCCAGCGCCGCGCGGATGAAGTTGAAGGCCCGGCAGTAGCCGCGCTGGTAGGCGGCGTCCTTGGTGAAGGGAGCTCCGCCCTCCAGGATCCCGCCCCGGAACACCCGCTCGCTCATGAGCGCCGCCTTCTCCGGCGGGAAGCGGGCCAGCAGGTACCGGTACACCTCCAGGAAGTCGGCTCCCCGGGCGGCCATGTCCACGGCGATGGTCCGCTCGCCCAGCTCGATGTAGCGCTCGTCGGTGATGTCGCCGCTCAGGAACTCGGAGACGATGCCGGTCCCCTCCTGCGACTCGGTGTGCCGCGGCAGCCCCACCCCCAGCACCGCCAGCACCGGCTGCCGGTAGCCGTTCATGCTGGTGAGGACGTGCCAGAGCCCCTCGTGCTGGGCCAAGGCCCGGACCCGCCGCTCGGAGAATCGGGCCCCCTTGCGCAGGGTGATGCGGGTGGCCCCGGCCGCGGCGTTGGCCGTGAGGCGGGAGCGGACCACCACCCGGACGTGCCCGCCCAAGAGCGGGTTGCAGATCTCGGCCACCCGCACCGCCGCCTCCTCGGCGGAGTAGGCCAGCTCCTCGTCGCGCGCCCGGGGGCGCGACGCCCACAGCCTGGCGATGGCCAGGTTGTCCACGTTGTGATCGGGGAAGCGATCGCGCGGGTCGCCGTAGATGCGCCGCGAGAGCTCGTAGAACCGCCGCGTGCCGCGCGCGGCCAGCATCTCCACCACCAGGATGAACTCGTCGCACTTCCGGCGGAGCAGCACCTCGAGCGGGTTCCGGCCCCGGATCTGGCGCCGGATGGCGCGGAGCTCCTTGATCTTGTCGGACGCCTCGAACCCCAGCGGCGGGTAGACGGGACGCGGCAGCTCGCGCGCCTCGCGCCGGAAGAACTGCTGGTGAACCCTGGGCCCCCAGTTGATGGCCCGGAAGACGCGGATGGGTCTCTGCGCGCGGACGATGGCGTCGGAGATGCGGCGGAGGTACTCGCGCGGCACGCCCCGAGGCTACCACGGTCCCCCGGCCCGGCCGGCGGGACGCGCCCGGCTGGCCTCGGCGCGGGGGCGCGGGCCGAGCGGCGCGCGCGTCGGCCCGCGGGCCCCGCCTGGAAGCCTGGACTCCCCGTCGAGCCCGGTGCGCGGGCCCGCCGGCGCGGCCTCTGGGCGGGATGCCCGCCCCCGAGGCCGGGCGCCGCTGCGCCTGCTGGCCGCCGGCAAGGGCCTCGCCCCGCCGCTCGCCTCCCTGTCGGCGGCATCGGCGACCGGGCCGGCGGGAGGGGCTCGAAAGGGAGCCGGCCCCTCGCAGGCGGCCCGGCCCACGAACGCGCCGGGTGCGCCGCCCGAAGCGGCCGCTCGTCTCGCCACCGTGCGTGCGGAGAAGACCGGCCTTGAGCGGACCCCGAGCTGCGGCCACGCGCCGTGGGGCGCATCGGGACCCCGAGCCTGGAGGTGCTGACCTTTGCGGCCCGTGGGGCTACGCCCCGGCGGCCACGGGCGGCGTGCCCGTCCCCGAGCCAGCCCCGCCGCTCGTGCCCGGCTCACGATCCTTGTCCAGGAGTTCCGGGCGGTTCACGCGGTCGCGGAGCTCTTTTCCCGTGCGGAACAGGATCCCGCGCTTGGGCTTCACCGGGATGACCTCACCGGTCTTGGGGTTGCGCCCCTGGTAGCCCTCGTAGTGCTTGACGTGAAACGCGCCAAGCCCGCGGATCTCGATGTTCTCGCCCTTGCAAAGCGCGTCCTTCATCGAGTCGAAGATCGTCTCGATGGTGGCTTCCGCCTGCTTCTGAGTCACCCCGCGCTTCACGACCAAGATGTTGATGAGGTCCGACTTCAGCATCGGCGCTCCGGAATTCAAAGGGTCCCGACCCCTCGGAAAACCGCCAGGGTTCTCGGGGAGCCTAGCCGAACACGCCGAAATCAGCAAGGGATCCACGGGCATGCAGCTTCGGTGCGCCGGCGCCTGCGCCGGGCTACCACTTTAGGAGTAAGCCCGCGCCTTCCCGTTGCCCGGTCATTGCCCCTAATGGGTCAGGTAGCGCCCCGCGTCGGCGGGTCTGCGGCCGGCCGCTCCTCGCAGAGCTCGCGAAAGGTGACCGCCGCGAGCCGCTCCTCGGCCCGCTCGTCGGCGCCTCGGATGGCGGCGGCGAGCGCGGTCCCCCTCCGCTGCTCGGGGAGCGGCGCCCCCGCGAGCGCGCGCCGGACGTCGAGCAGCGTGATGGCCTGGAGCTCCCGCGCCGGCACCAGGCCGCCGCCGGCCAGGGTCTTCAGCAGACCCGCCCCGGCAAGGGCCTCCAGGGCGTCGAGCGCGGTCGCCCCCGCGTGGAGCGTCTCGGCGACCTTCTCCGGCGCCGGCGCCGGCGCCCCGGCGTGAAAGGCGCGCGCCACCTGGAGCATGGCCTGCCCGGCCAGGAGCTCGCGGGCGGAGGGGCCCAGGGCGGCGCGGCCGCCCACCATCACGCTGGGTGCATTCTGCACCACGAACGCCAGCCGGGCGCCGAAGAGGACGATGGACCAGGACAGGTAGAGCCAGGTGAGGAAGATCGGCACCGCGGCCACCGAGCCGTAGATGGCGTTGTAGCGGACGAAGCGGGCCATGAAGAGGGCGAAGAGCCACTTGGCCAGCTCCCAGCCGACGCCGGCGGAGATCCCACCCACCGCGGCGGAGCGCAGGCGCACCTTGGCGTTGGGAACCAGCAGGTAGATGCCGGTGAGGAAGACCGAGGACAGCAGGCAGGCCGCGCCCAGGGCCAGCGCCCGCGCCCCGCGCGACGCCAGGTAGGCCTGGGCCACCTGGCTGACGGTGGCCGAGGCGGCCAGCAGGAGCGGCCCCACGGTGAGCCCCATCCAGTAGATGAGCGCCTGCATCCGCAGGGAACGGCGCCGCTGGACCTCCCAGAGGTCGTTCACCGCCCGCTCCACGTTGGAGAAGAGCGAGACGGCCGACCAGACCAGGAGCGCTCCGCCCACCAGGCCGGCCCGGGCCAGGTGGGCGTTCTGGACGAAGCGATCGAGGTAGGGCTCGATCGACGCCCGCGCCCCCACCGCCAGGTTCTGGAGCAGGAACTCGTGGACCTCCTGCGAGAGCCGCTCCATCCCGGTGAAGGCCTGCACCACCGAGAAGGCCACCACCAGGGCCGGCACCATGGCGAAGAGCGAGATGTAGGTGAGGGCCATGGCCCTCATCCGCACCCCTTCCCCGCGGATGCCGTGGGCGGCGCGGAGCCCGGCCCGGAGCAGGCCGGCCAGGCGCTCGAGGGGGCGGAGCGGCGCCACCCCGTCCCCGGCACCGCCCGGCGGCGCGCCTGGGTCCCGGCGCAGCTCGCTCGCGCCCGCCTGCACCTTGGGGGGCTAGCCCTTCTCCTCCGCGGCGGGACCGCCCTCGGCGGATGGCGCCGCGGACACCTCGGCCGCGTCGGCCCCCGGGGCCTCGCCGTCGCGCCGCTCCCGGCGCTCGCCCCGGTCCCGGCCCCGCCGGTCGCGCCCTTGCTCCACCCGCTCCTGCCGCCCGTAGATGTCGAACTGCTCCTGGTGGTAGCCGGCCTGGGGCCGCACCTGGACGGTCTTGTTGAACCGGTCCATGAGGTAGCGCAGCTCGTCGCGCTCGCTGCCCTGGAGGATGCGGGCCACCTCGGGGTGGCAGTTCACCACCAGCACCGGCTCGTGGTAGTGCACCGCCTCGCGCCGGATCTCGCGCAGGATCTCGTAGGCCACGGTGATGCGCGAGCGGATGTGCCCGCGGCCGTCGCAGTAGCTGCAGGGCTCGTTCATGACCCGGGTCACCGACTCCCGGACCCGCTTGCGCGTCATCTCCACCAGCCCCAGCTCGGAGATCTTGAGGACGTTGGTCTTGGCCTTGTCCCGCCCCAGCGCGTCCTGCAAGGCCTTGAAGACCTTGTCGCGGTTCTGGGAGCGGTCCATGTCGATGAAGTCGATGATGATGATGCCGCCGATGTTGCGCAGCCGGAGCTGGTAGACGATCTCCTTGGCCGCCTCGACGTTGATCTTGGTGATGGTCTCCTCGAGGTTCTTCTTGCCCACGTACCGCCCGGAGTTCACGTCGATGGCGGTGAGCGCCTCGGCCTGGTCGAGGATGATGTAGCCGCCCGAGCGGAGCCAGACCTTGCGCTGCGAGGCCCGCTTCAGCTCCTGCTCGATGCCGTAGGCGTCGAAGATGGGCTCCTGCCCGGAGTAGTACTCGATCTGCGTCTCGAGGTGCGGCGCCTGCTCGCGCACGAAGCGCAGGATCCGCTCGTACTCGTCCCGCTCGTCGATCACCAGCTTGTTGACGTCGGCGGTGAAGAGATCGCGAGTGGCCCGGAGGATCAGATCCAGATCGCCGTGGAGCAGGGCCGGGGCGGAGACCTTGTCCTTGGTGCGGATGATCTCGTTCCAGACCTGGATGAGGAAGCGGATGTCCGCCTCGAGCTTCTGCTGCTCCACGTTCTCGGCCACGGTGCGGACGATGAACCCGGTGCCCTCCGGGCGCATGTGATCCACGAACTCGCGGAGGCGCCGCCGCTCGCCCTCCTTCTCGATGCGGCGCGAGATTCCGATGTGGTCCACCGTCGGCATGAACACCAGGTGCCGGCCGGGGAGCGAGATGTGGCTGGTGATGCGGGCGCCCTTGGTGCCGATGGGGTCCTTGGCGACCTGGACGATCACCTCCTGCCCTTCCTTGAGCAGGTCCTGGATGTTCTTGGGCTCCTTCCGCTTCTCCTCGCGGTGCCCGTTCCGGCCGCCGTTGCGCTCCCGGCCCTCGCGGTCGCGCCCCTCGCGCCGCCCGTGCTCGTCGCGGCGTGGCCGCTCCCGCTCGCGGTCCCCCCTGGCCGGCGCGGCGGCGGGCTCGCCCCGCACCTCCCGGGCCACCTCGGCCCCGCGAGCCTCGCGCCGGTCCAGCTCCGGGGCGGCGTCCGCCGCGGCGGCGTGCGGGGGCTCGGCCCCCTCGGCCGGCGCAGGCACCGGGATCGCCTCGAGCGGCGCCTGGATCTCCTGGGTGAGCAGGACCGGAGCCGGCCGCTCCGCCGGGAGCGGCTCCGTCGCCACCGCCGGCTCCGCGGCCTCCGCCTGCTCGGCCGCCTGCTCGGCCGCAGGCTCGGCGACCGCAGGCTCGCCGATCGGAGGCTCGCCGAGTGCGGGCCCGCCCGAGGCGGGATCCGCCGCGCCCTCGACCGGCGCCGCCGCCTCGACGGGCGCCGGCACATCGGTGACGAGCTGGGCGCGGGCCTCGGCCTCCTCCGCCTCCTGCTCGGAGGGGACCTCGGGCACCTCCGAGGCGTGCTCGCCCTCGGTGAGCTCGAACTCCTCCGAGAAGTCCGGGTCGCCGTAGACGTCCCCCACGTACAGGAACGCCGCCTTCTCCAGGCCGATGTCCACGAAGGCGGCCTGCATGCCGGGAAGGACCCTGACCACCCGCCCCTTGTAGATGTTGCCGACGATCCCCTTCTCGCGCTTCCGCTCGAGGTAGTACTCGTGGATCGTCCCCGACTCGACCAGGGCCACGCGCGTCTCCGCGCCGGCCGCGTTGATCACCAGGATGCAGTTGCCCGCCATGTCGGCCCTCTCTCACCCCGCCCAGGCACGGGGAGAGGGAGGCCCCACGATGCGGGCCACGATCGCGGCCGTCCCGGCGGCGCCGGGCGACCTGGATCGGCTGTCGAGCTCGCGCTCAAAGCTTCCACTCTCCTCGCGCCCGGCGGCCGCGTTGCGCGCGGCACGAGCGGGGCGCGTCGTTTCGCTCAGGCGTCCTGATATCGAGGCGCGCGGGGCTGGCCTTCGCTGGCTGGGCCGTACCCGGACCGCTCGAAGCTGACGCCCTCCTTCAGAACCTTCACCCCCTGCGGCGGAGTGCCGTCCCCGAAGATGGCCGCCAGCACCTCGGCTGGCTTGGCGCTCCCCGACGGATCCGCCCGGAGGCTGAACGTGACCACCGCGGGACCTTCGACCCCTAGGTGGGTCACAAGTTTCTTCAAGTCTATCTCTCTTTCCTTCCGCCCCGCGACCTTATGATGGCGCCCCCTCGGAAGGTTCTTGTGGGGCGCGGTCCGGGTCACCACCGCCTCGCCGGCACCCTGGAAGGCCTCGACCCTCTCCCGCAGGCCCTCCTCCCCCCAGCTATCCTCCGGAAATACCGCCCGGTAGTGCACCGCGCGCTGCGCCTCGGACACCGACGGGGCCCGGGGATCGACCAGCTCGGCCCCGAGGACGGTGAGGCCGCCCGGCAGCTCCGGCGCAAGCCTCGCCCCCACCTCCCGGGCGTCCGCCGGCCCGAGGAGCTCCAGGTCCAGGTACTCGCACACGCTCTCCACCCCGACGGGGAGGGCGGGCCCGAAGGCGACCCTGGGCTTGGGATGGAAGCCCTGGGAGAAGGCCACCGGCAGGCCGGCGCGCCGGACGGCGCGGAGCAGCGCGTGCATGAGCTCGAGGTGGGAGAGGGCCACCAGCCGGCCCTGCTTGGCATAGCGGATCCGGACGCGGGAGCGGAAGGTCGGCGGGGGCGGCCGCGGCGGGGGCGGGGGATCGGGCCGGTAGTCCTCGGCCCGGTAGGTCCGGTTCTTCACCACCTCGTAGTCGCAGGCGCCGCAGACGGTGCAGGGGGCGAGGACGCAGTCGGGCACCTCGGCCAGGTTCCGCGCCGCCGCCAGCTGCTTCATGAGGTAGGCCTTGGTGACGCCGCAGTCGATGTGGTCCCAGGGCAGCACCTCGTCCAGCCGCCGGCGCCGGTGGGCGTAGAAGTCGAGCCCCACCCCGTGCTGCCGCTCGCACTCCTCGAAGGCGGCCAGCCAGCGCCCCTCGTCGAACCACTCGGTCCAGCCGTCGAGCCTCTGCCCCCGCCGGTAGGCGGAAAGCACCGCCGTGGCCACCCGCCGGTCGCCCAGGGCCAGCGCCCCCTCGATGGAGGACTGGCGCGAGTCGTGCGGTTTGAACTGGATGGCGCCGTTCCGGCCGCCCAGCGCCGCGGTGATGAGCCCCTGGCGCCGGCGGGTCTCGGCCGGCGAGATCATCGGCTCCCACTGGAAGGGGGTGAAGGGCTTGGGCACGAAGGTGGAGGCGCCCAGGTGGATGGCCGCCGAGCCCTGCCCCTTGGGCAGCGCCCGGCGCGCGGTGGAGAGGCACCTGCGGGCCAGCTCGGCGATGGCCTCCACGTCCTCGTCGCGCTCCTCGGGGAGCCCGATCATGAAGTAGAGCTTGAGGAGCGACCAGCCGTTCTGGAAGACCGACTCCACCGCCCGCAGCAGGTCCTCCTCCCGGTTGCCCTTGTCGATGACCGCGCGCATCCGCTCGGTGGCCGCCTCGGGCGCCAGGGTGAAGCCGGTCTTGCGGATGCGGGCGATCTTCTTGGCCAGCGCGTCGCTCATGGTCTCGGTGCGGAGCGAGGGCAGGCTCATGGCGATCTTCTCGCCCTCCCAGCGGGCCAGGAAGTCGTCGAGCAGGCCGTTGAGCGGGGCGTAGTCGCCGGAGGAGAGCGAGAGCAGCCCCACCTCCTCGTAGCCGGAGGCCTTGAGGCCCAGCTCGGCCAGGCGGAGGACCTCCTTGGGATCGCGCTGGCGGGTGGGGCGGGTGATCATCCCCACCTGGCAGAAGCGGCAGCCGCGGGTGCAGCCCCGCTGGATCTCGATGGGCAGCCGGTCGTGGACCGTCTGCATGAAGGGGACGATGGGCCGGGTGTAGGCGGTGGTGGGGAGCGCGTTGAGGTCCGGCATCACCCGGCGCGCGATCCGCTCGTACCCGGGGCGGAGCGGCTCCAGCGCCGCGAGCTGGCGCGTGACCGGGTCGTAGCGGGGCGCGAAGAAGGCCGGCACGTAGACGCCGGGGATGGCGGCCAGCCGGGCGAGGAGCTCCCGCCGGCTGGCCCCGCCGCGGCGGAAGCCGCTCGCCTCGACCGCCTGGGCGATCTCCAGCGCCACCTCCTCGCCGTCGCCCACCGCGAAGCAGTCGAAGAAGTCGGCCACCGGCTCGGGGTTGAAGGCGCAGGGGCCGCCTCCCAGGACCAGGGGGTCGTCCTCGGCCCGGTCGGCGGCGAGGAGCGGGATGCCGGAGAGCTCCAGCATGGCCAGCACGCTGGTGTAGGCGAGCTCGAACTGGAGGGTGATCCCCAGCACGTCGAAGGCCCTCACCGGCGCCCGCGACTCCAGGCTGAAGAGCGGGAGCCCGCGCGCCTTGAGCATCCCCTCCATGTCCGGCCAGGGGAGGAACACCCGCTCGCAGGCGACCTCGGGCCGGTCGTTGAGGAGGTGGTAGAGGAGGCGGAAGCCCAGGTTGGACATCCCGACCTCGTAGGTGTCGGGGAAGGCCAGGGCGAAGCGGACCCGGGCCTGGGCCAGGTCCTTGTGCACCGCGCCGAACTCGGCGCCCACGTAGCGGGAAGGCTTCTGCGCGGCGAGCACGAGCTCGTCGAGCGCGGAGGAGGGGAGCGCGGGGAAGGTCGTCATCGGTCGCCGGGCCGCGGGTTGGAACCGCGAGTCGCCCGCCGCGGGGGTCTCTGGCCGGGCACGCCTGCCCGCCCGGGGGAGGGGCTGAATAGCACGGGGCCGTGCCCGGCACAACGTCAGTGCCGGGCCTGGAACGACCCGAGCTCGCCCCGGTGGGCCCCCCAGGTGACCGCCACGCGGTCCACCCAGGCCCCCCGCGGCCCCTGGTGCAGGAAGCCGACGAGCGCCTCCACCGCCGCCCGCTGGCCCTCCGCCTCCACCTCGACGGACCCGTCGGCGCGGTTGCGCACCCAGCCGCGGACCTGGAGGCGGCGGGCCTCGTCCACGGTGGTGTAGCGGAAGCCGACCCCCTGGACCCGGCCGAAGACCACCGCGTGGACGCGGACCAGGTCCCCCCCGGTCATCCCTGCGCCTCCAGCAGTTGCAGGAACTCCTCCTCGCCCACCACCTTCACCCCCAGCTCTCGCGCCTTCTTGAGCTTGGACCCGGACTCCTCACCGGCCACCACCAGGTCGGTCTTCCGCGAGACCGAGCCCGAGACCTTGCCGCCCCGGCGCTCGATCTCCGCCTTGGCCTCGTCCCGCGACAGCCTCACGAGCCCGCCGGTCAGGACCACGGTCTTGCCCGCGAACGGCCCGCGGGCCTCGACCCGCTCCGGCGCGGCGCGGACGCCGGCGGCGAGGAGCCGCTCCACCACCCGGCGGTTCTGCGGCTCGGCGGTCCAGGCGCGGATCTCGCCGGCGGTCTCCGGGCCCACGTCGCGCACGCCCAGGAGCTCCTCCTCGCCCGCGTCCATGAAGCGCTCGATCGACCCGAAGGCCCGCGCCAGCGTGGCGGCGGTGGCCTCGCCGACCTGGGGGATGCCCAGGCCGTAGAGGAGCCGCCGCAGCGTCGTCTCCCGGGAGCGCGCCAGCGCCGCCACCAGGTTCTGGGCGGCCCTCTCCGGCAGCGGCTCGTCGGAGTCGAGTTCCTTGCGCGGCCGGGAGAAGAGCTGCTGCCAGGTCTCGAACGGCACCGCGTAGAGGTCGGCGAAGTCCTTGACCCCGCGCTCGACCAGGCCGGCCGCCAGCTTCTCTCCCAGCCCCTCGATGTCCAGCGCCCGCCGCGAGGCGAACTGGCGCAGCCGGCCCACCAGCTGGGCCGGGCAGGCCGCGCCGGTGCAGCGCCAGACCTTCTCCCCCTCCTCGCGCACCACCCGCGCGCCGCACACCGGACAGGTTGCGGGGAAGGTGAAGTGGGTCTCCTCCCCGCTGCGCCGCTCCGGGAGCGGCTTCACCACCTCGGGGATGACCTCGCCGGCGCGCCGCACCAGGATCCAGTCTCCCTGGCGGATGTCCTTGCGGCGCATCTCGTCCTCGTTGTGCAGGGTGGCGTTGGAGATGGTGGCGCCGGAGAGCTGCACCGGGTCGAACTCCACCACCGGCGTGAGGACGCCGGTCCGACCCACCGAGGCCCAGATGCGGCGGATGCGGGTGGCCTCCTCCTGCGGCGGGTACTTGAAGGCCGCCGCCCATCGGGGGAACTTGGAGGCCGCCCCCAGCCGCTGCCGCCGGTCGAGGTCGTCGACCTTCACCACGATGCCGTCGGTGTCGTAGGGCAACGCGAAGCGCCGCTCCGCCATCCGGTCGCGGTAGGCCAGCACCTCGCCCATGCCGCGGCAGCGCGCGTTCTCGGCGTTCACCTCGAAGCCCCAGGCGCCGAGGTCCTGGAGCTTCTCCCAGTGCGTCCGCCAGGCCGGGGCCGCGCCCTGGGCCGCCGGCGGCACCAGCGCCTCGTAGGCGATGAAGGAGAGCGGGCGGCGGGCGGTGATGCGCCAGTCGAGCTGGCGGAGCGAGCCGGCGGCAGCGTTGCGGGGGTTGGCGAAGGGCTCCTCCCCGGCGCGCAGGAGCTGCCGGTTCATCACCTGGAAGTGCTCCTTGAAGAGAAGCACCTCGCCCCGCACCTCGACCCGCGCCGGCGGCCCGCCGGCGAGGCGGTGCGGCACCCCGCGGTTCGCTCCCACCGCCCCGATGACGCGGAGGTTGGCGGTGACGTCCTCTCCGTTCACCCCGTCGCCGCGGGTCGAGCCCGAGACGAGCGCCCCTCCCTCGTAGACCAGCTCCACCGCCAGGCCGTCCAGCTTGGGCTCGGCCACGTAGTCGACCACCTCCCCGGGCGGCAGGGAGAGGAGGCGGTGGACGCGCGCGTCGAGCTCCCGTAGCTCCTCGTCGCTGGTCACGTTCCCCAGCGAGAGCATCGGCTCCCGGTGCGCCACCTTGGCGAACCGCTCGGAGGGGGCGCCGGAGACGCGCTGGGTGGGCGAGTCGGGGGTGGCGAGCTCCGGGCGCTCGGCCTCGAGCGCCTGGAGCTCGCGCATGAGCCGGTCGTACTCGGCGTCGGAGAGGACCGGCTGGTCCAGGACGTAGTAGGCGTGGTCGGCGGCGCGGAGGCGGTCGCGGAGCTCGCGGGCCCGGTCCGCGGGAGAGGCCGAGGGCATGCGAAAAGGATCGCTGGCCCGGCCCCCCGCGGCAACCCGAAAACCCCAGCGGGACTAGAACGACCCGAAGGTCACCTCGTCCTCGGCACCGTCGGCCGGGAAGGGCGCCGCCTCCATCCATTGTCCGTTGTTGCGGATGGCCCCGATCTGCTTGGTGCTCTGGATGCCGTCGCCGTCGAGGTCGCCGACGGCCCAGATCCAGTACTGTGCGTTGAGCCCGCCGAACCCCTCGATGGCCCAGAACTCGTAGGTGTAGAAGCAGTCGCCCTCGATCACCACGCCGATGTCCGGCCAGCCGTTGAACGTCGGGTCGAAGTGACGCTTGGAGGGGCCGGGCACGCCGGCGGGGTTGGGCGTCCCGAAGAGGATGCCGTTGGCCGGCACCTTGCCGCGGACGTAGGCGTCCTGGAGACCGATCTCGATGGCGTGGAGGATGTTGGAGCGCTCGGCCGTCCGCGTCCGCAGCGTGGCCCGCCTGTACACGGGCAGCGCGACGGTGGAGAGCAGGCCGACGATGGTCACCACGATCATCAGCTCGATGAGCGTGAAGCCGCGGGAGTGCGGGCGGGCGGTGGCGGTCATTGCTTGCCTCCTCCGGCGGGCGCCGCCGGCATGAGCGCGTACAGTCCCGGAGTGACCTCCCGGACCTCGATCCCCTTGAGCGCCTGCTGGGCGCGGAATGCCTCGACCTGCGCCGTGTCGACCTTCCTGCCGGGGAGCGCGACCAGCATGCGCTTCCCGCCGGCCTCCACCAGGCGAAGCCCGTCGGGCGCGCCGGGAACGGTGGCCACCTCGACCGCCTTGGGGCGCGCGAGGAGCCGCTGTGCGTGGTAGGCGCCCACCCCGGCGAACACCAGCCCGAGCAGGACCCACAGCCAGGTCCTCCGGGCCTCGGGGGGCCGCTCCTGCTCGGCGTAGTTCTCGATGATCCTGACCGCTGCCACCTTGCGGGGCACGGCCGCGGCCGGGGCCGCGGCCGTGGTGACCGCCACCCGCTGGGCGGCCTCGGAGAAATCGATGGCCTCGCTCACCAGGGCGTTGCGGACGGTCTCCAGCGCGGGCGCGAGCTCGGGCGGCGCGGCGGAGAGGATGGGCGCCACCTCGGCCAGCAGGGCGTCGATCTCGCCCAGGATCCCGCTCAGCGCCGCCGAGTCGATGGCGCTCCCCGTGGGCGGTGCGCTGGAAAGCGCCTCGGCCACCCGCAGGCGCATCACCGCCGCCTTGCGAATGGGGCCGGCGTCCACCGGCTGGGGCTCGCCCGCCAGGACCGCCCGCTCCACGGCGGAGAGCGTCTCCAGGGTCTTCTGCGCCAGGGCGCCGAGCTGCTCGCCGGCCGGCGCGGCGCCATCCATGGCGCGCCGCAGCGCGTCCTCCGCCTGGTCGGGGGAGCAGATCCCCGCCGGCCAGGCGACCTTGCTCGGCGCCGGCGGCGGGACGTAGACGCCGGGCGCGCCGAAGCCCGCGACCGGGGGGGCCGGCGCCGGGCCCGCGTCGGCCACCTCGACGCTCAGATCCCCCTCGTCGAGGTCGGCGAAGAACTGCGTGGCCGGGCGAGGGGCAGGCGGGGCCTGGGCTGCCGGCGCCGCGGCGGCGACCGGGGCGACGGGCGCCGGGGCGGCGACCGGGAGGGAGGGCGCTCCGGCGACGACGGGGGCCGCCGGCGCCGGGGAGGGGATGGCCGGCGCGGGGGCGACGGCCGGCGCCGGCCGCGGGGCGGCGGGCCTGGCCTGGGCGGCAGGCCTGGCCTGGGCGACGGGCGGAGGGGGCGGCCCGGCGGCGGGCGCCCGGGGTGCGGTGGGCGCGGCAGCGACCGGCGCCCGGGGTGCCGCGGCTGCTGGGGGGCGCGGCGCGGCCGGGGCGACGGGGGACGGCCTCGGCGCAGCGGCGGCCGGCCGAGCGACGCCGGCGGGGCGGGGAGCGGCCGGCGCCGCCTGGCGCGGCGCCACGGGCGGGCCGGCCGGCGGAGGCCGGGCGGACGGGGCGGGTGCGGCGAGGCGGGGCGGCGCGGGCTGGGTCCCGGCCGGCGGGCGGGGCGCCGCCGCCGGGGCCGGGGCACGCGGCGCCTGCGGCGTGGCCGGGGCGGGTGCCTGGCCCGGGGCGCCCGCTCCCAGGGCGCGATCCACCGCCCCGAGCACGCCGTCGACCTTCCCGTCCCAGCGGGCCACCTGCACTCCCAGCGCGCGGAGGGGCTCTTCGGCGGAGGCGTGGGCGGCCGGGACCCCGGCCACCACCCGGAGCTGCTGGCCGTCGCGGACCAGCGCCTGGATGGCCGCCAGCGATCCCTCCCCGAGGAACTCGATGATCACCAGCGCGCCGGGCGTGCCGCAGAGCCCCAGCACCTGCCCGGCATCCGCGGCGACCCTTGGCCGCGTGCCGACACGGGTGGTCAGCGGCGCGAGGAGCGCGACCGCGAAACCCTTCGTGCCTGCTACTACCGCGTCGACGGATGGCTGGGCCATCGCCCCTGGAACCCTCCTTGCTACAGCGCATGTTACCCCCGGGAGAGGCGCCGACCTAGTGACGCTCTGCACCCCTCGTTCGTGCGACAGGGGCGGTGTGTGCGCCGCGACTTCAGCAACGCAGCGCCGCGCCGTTGACACGGGTCGTCCGGTTGCATACGTTTCCGTTCCCCCGCCGGCCTCTCCCAGAGACCCCTCGCAGCAAACGCCCTCCCGGGCGCCCGCCTCGCCCCCGACAAGCCAGGACCCATCCCCGAGATCCGACATGCCCGCAGCCGCACCGACAGCCACGCACGCCCCGTCCGACATCGCCGAGCTCAAGCACAAGAAGGTGGCCGAGCTGGCCCGGCTGGCCCGCGACCTCAGCATCGAGGCCGCCGGGGCGATGAAGAAGCAGGATCTGATCTTCGCCATCCTCCAGGCGCAGTCCAAGGCGGCCGAGGAGGCCAAGGAGGAGATGGAGGTCGGCGGGGAGGGCACGCTGGAGGTCCTGCCCGACGGCTTCGGCTTCCTGCGCAGCCCGGACTTCTCCTACCTGCCCGGCCCCGACGATATCTACGTCTCGCCCTCCCAGATCCGGCGGTTCAACCTGCGGACCGGCGACACGGTCCGCGGCACGGTGCGCCAGCCCAAGGATGGCGAGCGCTACTTCGCGCTGCTCAAGGTCGACTCCATCAACGGCGAGCCGCCCGAGGAGAACCAGTCCAAGGTCCTCTTCGACAACCTCACGCCGCTCTACCCCACCGAGCGGCTCAAGCTCGAGCACGATCCGGGCGAGATGACCACCCGGGTGGTGGACCTCTTCTCCCCCATCGGGAAGGGGCAGCGCTGCCTCATCGTCTCGCCGCCAAGGGCCGGCAAGACCGTGCTCCTCCAGAACATCGCCCACGCCGTCACCTCCAACCACCCGGAGTGCACCCTCATCGTGCTGCTCATCGACGAGCGGCCCGAGGAGGTCACCGACATGGAGCGGACGGTGAAGGGCGAGGTGGTGGCCTCCACCTTCGACGAGCCGGCCACGCGCCACGTCCAGGTGGCGGAGATGGTGATCGAGAAGGCCCGGCGCCTGGTGGAGCACAAGCGCGACGTGGTCATCCTCCTCGACTCCATCACCCGCCTGGCCCGCGCCTACAACTCGGTGGTCCCGCCCTCGGGCAAGATCCTCTCCGGCGGCGTCGACTCCAACGCCCTCCACAAGCCCAAGCGCTTCTTCGGGGCCGCCCGCAACATCGAGGAGGGGGGGTCGCTCACCATCGTGGGCACCGCCCTGGTGGACACCGGCAGCCGCATGGACGAGGTGATCTTCGAGGAGTTCAAGGGCACCGGGAACTCGGAGATCGTCCTCGACCGCAAGCTGATGGAGAAGCGGATCTTCCCCTGCATGGACGTGGGGAAGAGCGGCACGCGCAAGGAGGAGCTGCTCCTCCCCACCGACTGGCTGTCCAAGATCTACATCCTGCGGCAGACCATCCTGAACGGCCTGGACAACGTCGAGGCCATGAAGTTCATCCTGGACAAGTTCCGCCAGGTGAAGAGCCACGACGAGTTCTTCAAGATGATGGTGGGCGGGGGGAAGTGAAGCCCCGCAGATCTGCGCCCTTGACGCAACACCCCGATCCGACTAGATCCTCCGCCTTCACTGCCGAGCCCGGACCATCGCCTCGGGAGGCGATGCAAGCGGCTCGAGAGGCGAACATGAAGCCCGGTATCCACCCCGAGTACAAGCCGGCCAAGGTCGTCTGCGCCTGCGGGAACGTGATCGAGACCCGCTCGGTGCGCGGCGACTTCCACATCGAGATCTGCTCGCAGTGCCATCCGTTCTTCACCGGCAAGCAGAAGATCATGGACACCGCCGGCCGCATCGAGCGGTTCAAGACCCGCTACGCCGCGCAGTCGGGCGCCCCGGTCCCGAAGAAGGTCGAGGCTCCCAAGGCCGCGCCGGCCAAGCCCGAGCCGGCCAAGGAGAACCGCGCCGCCAAGCGGGCCAAGACCGGCAAGACCAAGGCCAAGGCGGAGGCCGCGCCGGCCCCCGAGGCCAAGCCCGAGGCGAAGGCCGAGTAGCGCTCCGCGCCGGCCCCGGCCATGGCCCGGAAGCTGCCGCGCCGACCATCCAGCCAGGGGCTTTGGGAGTACGCGCTGGTGACCGCGTTCCTGGCGCTGGCCGCGGCCGGCGCCTGGATCCTCTTCGGGGACGAGATCCGGGCGGCGCTGGGGCGCTAGCTCGATCGCGGCGCGCCCGGCGCGGTTGGCGTATCCTCCTGCGGTGACCGACCGTCCGCCGCTCGTCCTGGTGGTCGACGACGAGAGCCCCAACCTCGAGTCGCTGGGGAAGATCTTCGAGCGAGAGGGCTGGCGGGTGGCGCTGGCCGGGTCCGGCCCCGCCGCCCTGGACGTCCTGCGGCGGGAGGCGGTGGGCGTGGTGGTGACCGACCTCCTCATGCCCGGCATGTCCGGCGAGGAGCTCCTGCGGGCGGTGAGGACGGTCTCCCCCGGCACCGAGGTGGTGCTCATGACCGCCTACGGGACCGTGGAGTCGGCGGTGGCGGCCATGAAGCTCGGGGCCTACGACTTCATCACCAAGCCGGTGAAGCGCCACGCCATCGTCAAGGCGGTCCGGCAGGCGCTGGAACGGGCCTCCCTGGTGGCCGAGAACCGGGCCCTGCGGGCACGGCTCACCGAGTTGTCGCCGGGCGAGGCCGGGGGCCTGCTGGGCGACGCCCCCGGGTTCCGGGCGGTGCTGGACACCCTCCGCCAGGCCGCCCCCACCTCGGCCACCGTGCTGCTCTCGGGCGAGAGCGGCACCGGGAAGGAGCTGGCCGCGCGGCTGGTGCACGACCTCTCGCCGCGCGCCCAGGGTCCCTTCGTGCCCATCAACTGCGCCGCCATCCCCGAGGGGCTCCTGGAGTCGGAGCTGTTCGGGCACGAGCGCGGCGCCTTCACCGGCGCGGTGGCCCGCAAGGAGGGGCGCTTCGAGCGCGCTCGCGGCGGCACCCTCCTGCTCGACGAGGTGGGGGAGATCCCCCCTTCGCTCCAGGTGAAGCTGCTCCGCTTCCTCCAGGACGGGGTGCTGGAGCGGGTGGGCGGCACCGAGAGCGCCCGGGTGGACGTGCGGGTGGTGGCCGCCACCAACCGCGACCTGGCCGCCGAGGTGAAGGCCGGCCGCTTCCGCGAGGACCTCTTCTACCGGCTGGACGTGGTCTCGGTCCGGCTGCCGCCCCTGCGGGAGCGGCGCGAGGACGTGCCGCTGCTGGCCATGGCCTTCCTGCGCCGGATGGCGGAGAAGCACGGCAAGCCCGTCCGCGCCTTCACCCCCGCCGCCCTCTCGGCGCTCGAGCTCTACGCCTGGCCGGGCAACGTGCGCGAGCTGCTCCACGCGGTCGAGCGCGCGGTCATCCTCTGCCGGGGCGACGGCGTCGACGTGCCCGACCTGCCGGAGGCCATCCGGGCGGCGCCGGCCGAGCGATCCCCCGGCGGCGCGGCGGCCTCGCTGGTCGTGCCCCTGGGAACCACCCTGGAGGAGATCGAGCGCCTGGTGATCCGCGAGACGCTGCGCGAGACCCGGGGCGACAAGAACCTCGCCGCGCAGATCCTGGGCATCGCCGCACGGACCATCTACCGGAAGCTGGACCGCGACGAGGAGGGGCGCCTGGTCGGGCCCGAGCCGGGCGGCACCGGCCCGGGGGATCCCGACGAGGCGTAGGCGGGCGCGGCCCGGCTCCGGCATCGCCTGCCCCGTCCGCCGCAGCGGCCGCTTCCCGGCTGCCAAATTGGCGCCGCGCGGGGGGTTTCCGCGGCCGCGAGTGTCAGATTGGCAAGCCCTCGCCGCCCCTGTCGGCACGGCGGCGCTCCTCCCCGGGATTTCCTCGTGGCCACGGGAGGTTGAACCTGGGAAACTGGAGGCCCGGGTGGCACGTCGGTTGCTCGCGGCTGCCTGGGGCTCTGCCCGATGCTCGACCTCTTCTTCCGCAAGTACGCCTGGACGGCGAACCTGGCGCTGCTCTTCCTGGCGGCGTGGTTCAGCGCGCGCATCGTCAACACGGTGGTGGGGGCGCTGATCCGGCCGAGGCCGCAGGCCGACCTCTCGGCGCAGGCGAGCGCGCCGGCGCGGCCGGCGGCGGTGGCCTCGATCGACGACGCGCGGCTCTATCACCTCATCGGCGCCGACCCCCCGGCGCAGCCCGAGGCGACGCCTGCCAATGCCTCGTCTGCCGCGCTGCGTCCCCGGAACTGCGCCGACCCGGCTGCGCTGCCGGTGAAGTCGGACCTCCGCCTGGCGCTGGTGGGTGGGGTGCTGACCGAGCCCCGGCGCGCCTCGCTGGCCAGCCTCCTCGACCTGTCGAGCCGGGAGACCCGGGTCCTGGCGGTGGGCGACCGGATCGGCAACGCCGAGCTGCTGGGGCTGGAGCGCCTCGGGGCCGAGGCCGACATCACCCACAACGCCTTCAAGCTGGTGGCGGTCCTGTGCAACGAGGGGACCAAGGAGTACGTGGAGGCCGACGCCTCGGCCGGCTCCGAGCTGGCCTCCGCCGGCCTCCCCAACCTCGGCACGGTTCCCCTCCCGCACCCGCCGGCGCCCGGCGGGAACACCATGGAGGGCGTCCGCTCCGTGGGGAACAACCGCTACGAGGTCGACCGCAAGGTCCTCGACAACACCATCGGCGACCTGAACCAGATCGCCACCCAGGCTCGCATCGTGCCGTCCTTCAAGAACGGGGTGGCCAACGGCTTCAAGCTGTTCGCCATCCAGCCCGGCTCGCTCTACTCCGCCATCGGCGTGGAGAACGGCGACGTCCTCGAGCGGGTGAACGGCTACGAGATCAACTCCCCGGAGAAGGCGCTGGAGCTCTACCAGAAGCTCCGCGACTCGACGCACGTGACCATCGAACTCGAGCGCAACGGCCAGCCCATCCGGAAGGAATACAACATCACCGGCCCCTGAACGGGTGCCGAGGCCTCTCCATGCGAACGCTCCTCGCCGCGCTGCTCCTCGTCCCCGCCCTGGCGCTCGCCCAGGCACCGCTCGATCCGCCCACCACCGGCGCCACCCCGCTGCCGCCCGGCCGGCAGCGGAACAGGGACAAGGACGACCGCCCGCGCCCCCAGCGGCGGCCCGGTGCCTTCGGCGCCCAGGCCGACCCGGGCGGAGTGGTCCTCCCCACCTCGCCGGTGGCGACGCCGCTCCCGGCCCCGGCCGCCCCCGCGCCGCCCGCCGCAGGGCACCCGACCGCCGGCGGCGAGGCGACCATCCGCCCGGTGGAGGGGAGCTGCGTGCCCCTGCAGGGGCGCTTCATGCTCACCTTCAGCAAGGCGGACATCGTCGACGTGCTGGAGCAGGCCAGCCGCTGGACCTGCCGGAACTTCATCTACACGGACGACGTGGCCCGCGGGAAGGTCACCCTGCTCTCCAAGACGCCGGTCACCGCCGAGGAGGCCTACGCCGCCTTCCTCTCGGCGCTGGCCGCCAACAACATCACCATCTACGCCACCGGCAGGTACTACAAGCTCGGCCGCACGCCCGACTCCAAGAAGCTCCCCATCCCCACCTACACCGACTCGGAATCGGGCCTGCCGGCCAACGAGCAGATCGCCACCAAGGTGATCCGGCTCCAGGCGGCGGACGCCGACCTGCTCCGGGGCGTCCTCGGCAACTTCATCTCGCCGCAGGGCGCGGACATCCAGTCCATCCCGCCCGACACCCTGATCATCACCGACTCCGGCCTCAACATCCGCCGGCTGGAGCGGATGATCGAGTCGATCGACCGGCCCGGGGGCGGCGACCTCATCCGCGTGGTGCAGCTCCGCTACGCGGCCGCCAAGGACGTGGCCGACAAGCTCAACCAGATCTTCCAGGTCCAGGGAAACGGCCGCTCCCGGCGCGGCATCAGCGCCGCCGCCCCCGGCCCCGGCCGGCCGCTCCCGGCCAACCCCACCGCCCCGGCGGCGCAGCCGGGCGCCCCGGCCGGCGCGGTGGACGTCTCCGTCACCAAGGTCCTGCCCGACGAGCGGACCAACAAGCTCATCGTCATCGCCGACGAGAAGAGCTTCCAGCGGCTGCAGGACCTGCTCGAGCAGCTCGACGTGCCCACCAGCGCCGAGGGTGGGGTCCACGTGGTCTTCCTCAAGAACGCCAGCGCCGAGGAGCTGGCCACCACCCTCTCCAGCCTGGCCCAGGGCAAGCCCCGGGGCACCCCCGCCAACCTCCCCGCCACGTCCGGCCCGGGGGCCCCGGCGGTGCGGCCGGCTGCCCTCGCCGCCGCGCCGGCCGCGGGCGACACCGCCGCCACCGCCGAGCTCTTCAGCGGCGAGGTGAAGATCACCGCCGACAAGGCCCAGAACGCCCTCCTCATCCAGGCCAGCGGGGCCGACTTCGCCGCCATGGCCCGGCTCATCGAGAAGCTGGACCGGCCGCGGCGGCAGGTCTTCGTCGAGGCGGTGGTGATGGAGGTGAACGTCACCAACCAGCTCGACCTGGGCGTGGGAGCCCATGCCTTCGTGGACGTGACCATCAACGGCAAGCAGGGCGTCCTCCCCCTGGTCTCGGCGCCCGGCTCGGTCTCCTCCCTGAACGCGGCCTCGATCATCTCGCTGGGCGGCTTCCTGACCGGCTTCTCCGGCCCCACCTCCGGCGTGCTCAAGGACCTGACCGGCCTGTCGCTGCCCTCGCTGGGCGTGCTGGTGCGGGCCCTGCAGTCCAGCTCCGACGTGAACGTCATCTCCACGCCCCACGTCCTGGCCACCGACAACGAGGACTCGGAGATCACCGTCGGCCAGAACGTCCCCTTCCAGACCGGGTACTTCCCCTCCGGCGTCTCCAACCTGCTCTCCGGCCAGAGCTCCACCAGCACCACCGCCCTCGCCGGCCTGGCCGGGACCAGCGGCCTCTCCAGCCTGGCGGCGGGCATCCAGCGGCAGAACGTGGAGCTGCGGCTGAAGATGAAGCCGCAGATTAACGAGGGCGGGAACGTCCGCCTCTCGGTCGAGGTCCAGAACGAGGAGATCGTCTCCACCGATCCCACCCTCGGCCCCACCACCGCCAAGCGGAGCGTGAAGACCCAGATCGTGGCCCACGACGAGAGCACCATCGTCATCGGCGGGCTGATCCAGGACCGCAACACCCGCTCGGTGGAGAAGGTCCCGCTGCTGGGGAGCCTGCCGGTCCTGGGCGCGCTCTTCCGCGACACCAGCACCATCAAGCAGAAGACCAACCTGCTCGTCTTCCTCACCCCCTACATCATCCGCGACGAGGACGACTACCGGCGCATCTACGCCAAGAAGCGCAAGGAGGAGGACGACTTCATGGTCCAGTTCTACGGCCAGAAGTCGCCCTACCAGGCGGACATCGACTACGGCCGCAAGCCCGGGCCGCTCACCTTCATCCACCGGAGCGTGGCGGAGGAGGGGGCGCGGCTGGAGAACGGCGGCGCCGGCCTGCCGGGCGAGGGCATGGCCTCGCCACCGGGCGGGCCCGCCGCGGCCACCCCGCCCCTGCCGCAGCGCGCCCGGCCGGCGCCGCCCGCGGTGGCCCCCCCGCCCGAGCCGCAGCCCAACGCCCAGCCGGCGCCGCCCGCGCCGGGCGACGGCGAGCCCGATCCCGGTGGGCCCTAGCCGTGAACGCGCGCCCCGCCCCCGCCGCCCCGGCCCCCTCGCCCCTGTGCGGGCGCCCCCTGGGCGAGATCCTCCTGGAGACCGCCGGCCTCCCCGCCGCGCGGCTGGAGGAGGCGCTCGCTCTGCAGCGCGGCGAGCAGGCCGGCACCCGCCTGGGCGAGATCCTGGTGCGGCTGCATGCGGTCACCGAGGTGGACGTGCTGCGGGCAATGGCCGTCCAGCTCGACCTCCCCTTCCTCGAGCACATCGACCCGGCCTCGGTCTCCGACGAGCTGGCGGCCAAGATCCCCATCCACTTCGCCAAGGCGGCGCGGGTCCTGCCGCTGGCGCGCGACGGCGAGGCGGTGCAGCTGGCGGTGGCCGACCCGCTCGACACCGGGGCGCAGGACGCGGTCTCCATGCTGCTCCAGGCGCCGGTGGCGCCGGCGGTGGCGCCGCCGCAGATGGTGATCGACGCCATCAACGCCGTCTACGACCGCGCCGCCGACGAGCAGTCCTCGCTCATGGAGGACCTGGAGACCGGCGACCTGGAGTCGGTGGCCCACGAGCTGGAGGAGCCCACCGACCTCCTCGACGCCGACGACGAGGCCCCCATCATCCGGCTGGTCAACTCGCTCCTCTTCCGCGCCGTGAAGGAGCGGGCCAGCGACATCCACATCAACCCCGAGGAGAGGGACATCACCGTCCGCTACCGGATCGACGGCGTGCTCCGCGAGGTCATCCGGCCCCCCAAGCGCTTCCAGGCCTCCATCGCCAGCCGCATCAAGATCATGGGCGGCCTGAACATCGCCGAGAAGCGGCTACCCCAGGACGGGCGCATCCGCATCAAGATCGCCGGCAAGGACGTGGACATCCGCCTCTCCACCGTGCCCACCGCCCACGGCGAGCGGATCGTCATGCGCCTCCTCGACAAGTCCAGCGTGGTGCTGGACCTCGAGTCGTTGGGCTTCGAGGACTGGCAGCTCAAGGTGATGGACGGGCTCATCACCCGCTCCCACGGCATCGTGCTGGTGACCGGCCCCACCGGCTCCGGCAAGACCACCACGCTCTACGCCGGGCTGGCCAAGATCAACTCGCCCGACCTCAACATCCTCACCATCGAGGACCCGGTGGAGATCCCGCTCAAGGGCGTGGGCCAGGTCCAGGTGAACCCCAAGATCGAGCTCACCTTCGCCAACGGCCTGCGCTCCTTCCTGCGCCAGGACCCGGACGTGATCATGGTGGGAGAGATCCGCGATCTGGAGACCGCGGAGATCGCCATCCAGGCCTCGCTCACCGGCCACCTGGTGCTCTCCACCGTCCACACCAACGACGCCGCCGGGGCCATCACCCGCCTGGTGGACATGGGGGTGCAGCCCTTCCTGGTGGCCTCCTCGCTGGTGGGCGTCCTGGCCCAGCGGCTGGTGCGGGTGCTCTGCCCCCACTGCAAGCAGGCCTACGTGCCCACCGCGGAGGAGCGGCAGCAGGCCGGGCTGAGCGACGACGTGCTGGCCCGGGCCGGGAGCCCCGCGCGGCTCTACCGGGCGGTGGGCTGTCCCGCCTGCCAGGGCACCGGCTACCAGGGCCGTACCGGGATCTACGAGCTCATGCTGGTGGACGACGACGTGCGGCCGCTCATCCTCAAGTCGGTGGACGCCACCACCATCAAGCGCGCCGCCGTGGAGCGCGGGATGGTGACCCTGCTCGAGCACGGCGCCTTCAAGGTGGCCAAGGGGATCACCACCGCGGCGGAGGTGCTGTCGGTCACCGCCGAGGACATCCGCTAGCCCATGCCCGTCTTCGAGTACAAGGCGCTCAGCGCCGCCGGGAAGCCGGTCAGCGGGCTGCGCGAGGCGGACTCGCCGCGGTCGCTGCGCGGCGTGCTGCGCCGCGAGGGCGTCTACCTCACCGAGGTGGTGGCGGAGAAGCAGCAGCAGGCGGCCGCCTCGCGCCAGGTGAGCGTGCGGCGCTGGCTCCTGGGGCGGGTGGGGGCGCGCGAGCTGGCGGTGGCCACCCGGCAGCTGGCGGTGCTGGTCCACGCCGGCATCCCGCTGGTCGAGGCCTTGACCGCGCTGGTCGACCAGGTGGAGCACGAGCGGTTGAAGCGGGTGTTGGGCGACGTGAAGCAGCGGGTCAACGAGGGGTCCGCCCTGGCCGACGCGCTGGCCGCCCACCCTCGCGTCTTCTCCAACCTCTACGTGAACATGATCCGGGCCGGCGAGCACTCCGGCGCGCTGGAGGTGGTGCTGAAGCGGCTGGCCGAGTTCACCGAGAGCCAGGCCCGGCTCCGCTCCCGGATCCTCGGCACCATGGCCTACCCGGTGGCCATGATGTGCATCGGCACCATCATCATGGGCATCCTCTTCACGGTGGTCATCCCCAAGATCACCCGCATCTTCGCCGACACCAACGCCGTCCTGCCCTGGTACACCCAGGTCACCATCGCCGTCTCCGCCTTCGCCGCCGGCTACTGGTGGGCCATCCTGGCCGTGCTGGCGCTGGCCGTCTGGGCCTTCCTGCGCTGGAAGCGGACCCCGGCCGGCCGCGAGCGCTGGGACCGGGCCCGGCTGCGCTTCCCCATCTTCGGCCCGGTGATCCGCCAGATCGCGGTGGGCCGCTTCGCCCGCACCCTCTCCACCTTGCTCCGCAGCGGCGTCCCGCTGCTCACCTCCCTGGACATCGTCAAGAACGTGATGGGCAACACCCGGCTGGCCGAGGTCATCGACCAGGCCCGCGACGCCATCCGCGAGGGGGAGTCCATCGCCGCGCCCCTCAAGCGCTCGGGCGAGTTTCCCCCCCTGGTCCACCACATGGTGGCGGTGGGGGAGCGCTCCGGGGCGCTGGAGGAGATGCTGGCCAACGTGGCCGACGCCTACGAGGACCAGGTCGAGACCACCATCGCCGCCCTCACCTCGCTGCTCGAGCCGCTCATGATCGTGGGCATGGGCGGGGTGGTGGCCTTCATCGTCTTCTCCGTGCTCATGCCCATCCTCCAGATCAACAACCTCGCAGGAGGCTGACCGTGTACCAGCGCATCCACCCCACGCACCTCGGGCCCCGCCGGCGGGCCGGGGAGCGCGGCATGACCCTCATCGAGATCATGGTCGTCCTCGTCATCCTGGGGATGATCGCCGCCGCCGTGGCCGTGAACGTGGTCGGACGGCAGAAGGACGCCCAGATCAAGCAGGCCAAGACCGACGTCCAGAACATCTCCAGCCAGGGGGTCGACGCCTTCCACGTGATGCGGGGGCGCTACCCCACCACCGAGGAGGGCCTGCAGATCCTGGTCAAGGAGGGGTTCCTCAAGCCCAACAACGCCGAGGGCACGCTCCGGGACCCCTGGGGCCACGACTACGTCTACCTCTGCCCCGGCCAGCTCCACCCCGACGCCTACGACGTGAAGAGCAACGGGCCCGACGGGCAACCGGGAACGCCCGACGACATCGTCAACTACTAGGCCGAGCTTGCCGCCGCGCCCCACCAGATCCCCGGGCTTCACGCTCATCGAGCTCCTGGTCGTGATCGGGGTCGTCGCCGCCGCGGCGGCGCTGGCCGTGCCCGCCCTGGCGGGCATCTCCGGCGCCAACGCGCGCCGGGCCGCCGGCGAGCTGGCCGGCTCGATGCGGGTCCTCTTCGACACCGCCGCCCTGCGCCACGCCACCTGCCGCGTGGCCATCGATCTCGACCACCGCGCCTTCTGGGCCGAGTGCGCGCCGGGACCGGCGGGCATCGCCCCGGGCGGCGACCGCGGCGACGACGAGGCCCTGGCCGAGCGCTTCCCGGACGAGACCGACCCCGAGGTGCGCAGGGTGCTGGCCAGCTCGACCTTCGGCAAGTACACCGACCGGCTGGTCGACCGGCGCGAGCTGCCCGGCAAGGCCGTCTTCGGGCCGGTGCACCTGGAGGGCCGGCGCGACCCCCAGGAGTCCGGGATCGTCTACGTCTACTTCTTCCCCGGCGGCCAGGCCCAGAAGGCCTGGGTGCCGGTGGTGGACGGCAAGCACCTCTTCACGGTGGTGACCGAGCCCTTCACCGGACGCGCCCGGGTGGTGGCCGGCAAGGTGGAGGTGAGGGAGTGATGCGGCGGCGCGGGTTCACCCTCCTCGAGGTGATGATCGCCCTGGCCATCCTGGCGGGCTCGATGCTGGCCATCTCGCAGATGACCAGCGCCGCGCTCCGCAACCACACCCGCGCCGTCCGGCTGGAGGTGGCCACCCTCTTGGCCCGCGGCAAGCTGGCCGCGGTGCAGGACGACCTGGACAAGGACGGCTTCCACGACTTCGACGAGACCGAGGAGGGCACCTTCGAGGCCGACGGCCACCCCGAGGTCCACTTCAAGCTGGAGGTGGTCAAGCCCAAGCTGGAGCTGGGGCCCGACCAGCTCCTGGCGCTGCTGGCCGGCACCAAGCCCGACGACACCGGCCTGGAGCTGGCCCAGCTCCTCGGCGCCAAGGACCCGTCGGGCGGCGACCAGGCATCGGGGATCGAGACCCTCTTCCCCGGCGCCACCGCCGTGCTCCCGCTCCTGCGCGGCCAGCTCACCAGGATCGGCGAGCAGCTCAAGCAGGGGCTGCGCGAGGTCCGGCTCACCGTCTCCTGGAAGGACGGCGCCCGCGACGAGTCCTTCACGGTGGTGACCCACGTCACCTCGCTGGGCAAGGGGAGCGCGCCGTGACCCGCCGCCCCGCCCTGGGCTTCACCCTGCTCGAGGTCCTGGTGGCCATGGCCATCACCGCGGCCATGGCGGTCATGACCCTGGGCGCCTTCCGGCAGGTGGACCGGGCCCAGGAGATCAGCCGCGACCAGGGCGATCGCTACGCCGGGGCGCGGCTGGCGCTGTCTCGCCTCTCCCGCGAGGTGGAGCTGGCCTTCCTCTCCGAGCACTACGACCACAACCGCTTCCGGGAGCGCCCCACCCTGTTCGTGGGCAAGGAGGACGACCTCCTCTTCTCCACCATGGCCCACGAGCGGCTGGCGCGGGACGCCCGGGAGTCGGACCAGGCGGTGGTCGAGTACACGCTGGAGGCCGACCCAGCCCACCCCGGCGCGCGGGCGCTGTTCCGGCGGGAGAAGGTCCGCCTCGACGAGGAGCCCGACCGCGGCGGCCGCAAGGACCTGGTGGCCGACCACCTGCGCGCCTTCCGGATCCAGTACTTCGACCCCAAGAAGCACGAGCTGGTGCGCGAGTGGTCGACCCGTGCGGTGGACCACCCCAAGGACCTGCCGGTGCGCGTCCGCATCGAGCTGGAGCTGGAGCTGGCCGACGGCCGGGTGGAGAAGCTCTCCACCGAGGCCCGGATCGCCCTCACCAGCTCGCTGGAGTTCTGACCGTGCCTGCGCGAGCCGCGAGATCGTCCGAGTCCGGCGCCGCCCTGCTGGTGGCCATCGCGGCCATCGCCGTCCTCACCGCCCTGGCCGTGGACCTGTCCTATGAGACCCAGGTGCGCCTCCGCACCTCCGCCAACGCCCGGGACGAGCTCCGGGCCGCCGCCCAGGCCCACAGCGCCGTGGTCTTCTCCCGCCTGGTGCTCTCCTTCCAGGCGCAGATCGACCAGGCCATGTCCACCGGCAGCCAGGCGCTGGCCGCGGCCGCCGGCGCGGACCCGGGCTCCGCCGCCGCGGCCCTGCCGCATCCGCAGATCTGGAGCCTGGTCCAGGTGAACTCCGCCTTCAGCCACGCGCTCTTCGACGAGCCGGGGGCGGACGCCGCCGCGACCCCGCAGCCGCCCCCGGCGGCCGCGGCGCCGACCCCCCCGCCCGCGGGGGCCGCGCCGGCGCCCGCCGCGGCCCTGCCGCGAGATCCCGCCGGAGGCTTCGAGGCGCGGATCGAGGACGAGGGGCAGAAGATCAACGTCCAGCTCGACGCCCTGGGGACCACCGGCCTGCTCGGCCCGCAGGTGGAGGAGCTGCTGCGGCTCACCTGCGACGCCAAGTGGGACCCGCTCTTCGACCGGACCGACGCCGAGGGGCAGCGCTACTCGCGCACCGACCTGATCGCGAACCTCAAGGACTGGGTGGACGAGGACTCCACCGCCTCGGTCCTCACGGCCAGCTTCCCCGGAGGCAACTGCGCCTTCGTGGTCCCGCCCAACCCCTTCGAGAACGGCTTCGCCGACGAGAACTACCCCTACGATCGCGGGGCCGACCGCTACAAGACCAAGAACGCCCGCATGGACTCGCTGGAGGAGCTCCACCTGGTGGCCGGGGTGACGGACGCCTTCATGGCCGCGTTCCGGGACCAGCTCACCGTCTACCTCCCCAACGCCGCGGCGCTGAACGTGAACAGCGACGACCCGCGCCAGCAGCTCCTCCTCGCCTCGATCATGACCGACCCGGCCGCGCAGGCCAGCCTGCTCGACCCCAAGCTGCAGGACACCTTCTACAAGGCGCTCCTGGCCGCGCGCATGGGCGGCTTCTTGGCCATCACCCCGGCCCAGTTCCAGCAGGTGCTCCAGGGGGTGGGGGTGAAGGTCCGCACCGACCTCAACCTGGCGAGCCCCAAGTCCCCCTTCACCGATCACTCGGCGGTCTTCCGCATCCGCGCCCTGGGCGTGGCCGGCGACGTCACCCACGAGACCGAGGCGGTGGTGAGCTTCGACCCCAACCTCAACGTCTCGACCGACCCGACCGCTCAGGCGGCGGCCGCGACGCTGCCCCCCTTCGGCCGGCTGGTCCACTGGGGCGAGGAGTAGCCAGATGGCGCAGAAGATCCTGGGCATCGACCTCGGCGCACGTTCCGTGAAGGCAGTGCTCCTGGAGAGCACCTACCGCGGCTTCACGGTCCGCGACCACGGCGCGGCGGTGGTCCCGCCCGGGGAGGGACCGCTCCTCGGCCGGCAGGTGGCGACGCTGGAGGCGCTGATCGAGGCCCGCGGCTGGCGCTTTGGCGACACGGTGGCGGCGCTCCCCGGCACCGGGCTCTCCTCCTCGCTGGTCACCCTCCCCTTCGCGGACCTGCGCCGCATCGAGCAGACCGTGCCCTTCGAGGTGGAGGGGCAGCTCCCCTTCGACCTGGCCGCGGTGGCCTGGGACTGGCAGCTGCTGGGCGCCCGCGAGGGACGCTCCGACCTCTACGTGGGCGTGGCCCGGCGCCAGGAGCTGGCCGACCTCCTGGCCGCGCTCGCCCCCCTGGGCGTCGATCCGCGCGCGGTCCTGCCCCCCGGCCCGGCCTACGCCGCCCTGCTGGCCAGCGGCGCCGCCGGTTCGCCCCCCGGGCCCGAGCCCGGCGAGGACCCGGCCGCCGAGGTGGTCATCGACCTCGGCCAGGAGCGGACCAGCCTGTGCGTGGTGGTGGACGGCACCTGCGAGCAGGCCCGCACCTTCCCCTTCGGGGCGGCCCTGCTCGCCCGGGCGCTGGCCCGCGACCTGGGCTGCGCCGAGGCACAGGCGCACGAGCTCCTCTCGGCCGAGGCGCGGCGCCGCCCGCTCGACCCGGGCCTGGCCTCGCTGGCCGCCGACCCGCGCGCGGCCGAGGGGCTGCGGCGGGCGCTGGCCGGCCTGGTGCGTGAGCTCCGGGCCACGCTCCGCGCCTGGCGGGCGCGGGCGGGGCCGCGCCGGGTGGTCCGGGCGCACCTCTGCGGCGAGCTGGGCCGCCTCCCCGGGCTGCCCGAGCTGCTGGCCGCCGAGGTGGAGGGGCCGGTGGCGCCGCTGGCCCTCTCGGGGCCGGCCGGCGAGGCCATCCCGGCCGAGGAGGCGCCCGCCCAGGCGCTGGCCCTGGCCCTGGCGCTGCGCGGCCACCAGGGGGGGCGCGCCCCGCGCCTCAACCTCCGCCGCGGCGACCTGGCCTTCACCCGGGACTTCGAGCACCTCAAGGGCCGGGTGCTGCGGCTGGGGGTCTTCGCGGCGCTGCTCGTCCTCCTGGCGGTGGCCTCGGCCGGGGCCAAGGTCTTCGCCCTGGCGCGGCAGGAGGCGCTGCTCGACCGGGCCCTGTGCGACGCGGAGCAGAAGCTCCTCGGCAGGTGCTTCCCCAGCTTCGAGGAGGCGCAGTCGGTGCTGCGCGGCCGCGGGGCCGCCGCCGGGCTCCCCCGGGTGAGCGCGGTGGACCTGCTCTCCGAGCTCTCCGACCGGGTCCCCCCCGAGGTGAAGGTGAGATTCGAGAAGATGGACGTGACCCGCGACAAGCTCCACCTCGAGGGCTCCACCGACAGCGCCGAGAGCGTGGACAAGCTGGTGGGGGGGATCAAGGGCTCGCGCTGCTTCTCCGACGCCCGCTCGGGCAGCGCTCGCAAGCGCTCCGACGGCAAGTTCGAGTTCTCCATCGACGCGGGGCTCACCTGCCTCGACGGCGCGGGCCGTGAGCCCGCGGGGAGGGGCTGAGGTGGAACTCCTCCGTAGGCTCCGCACCGAGCTCGCCAACCGGCTGGGCAAGCTCTCCGCCCGGGAGCGGGTGATGGTCACCGCCGCCGCCGCCGCGGTCCTGCTCTTCGTGGGCTCGCTGGTCTCCCTGCAGATCTCCTCCTCCATCTCCGCCCGCGAGCAGCGGATCGGGGACAAGACCCGGGTGCTCTCGCAGGTCTCCAAGCTCGCGGCCGGATACCGCCAGCGCCAGGCCGAGAAGCAGGCGCTGGAGGCCCGCCTCAAGGGGCCGCCGGTCCAGCTGCTCAGCTACATCTCGCAGCAGGGCACCGCCATGCAGATCGACGTGGGCGACCTGCGCCCGACCAACTCCCCGGGCGAGACCGAGGGGTTCAAGGAGGACGTGGTGGAGGTGAACCTGGCCCGGGTCGAGCTGGGCAAGCTGGCCCGCTTCCTCCAGGCCCTGGAGCACGGCCAGGGGGTGGTGCGGGTCCGGCGCCTGCGGCTCAACACCCGCGCCGACGATCCCCGCCAGGTCGACGCCACCTTCACCGTCTCGGCCTACCAGCTCAAGGGCTAGCGCCATGAAGCTCTCCTTCGCCACCCTCCGCCGCCGCCTGCTCTACGGCGCCTTCACCCTGGCCGCCTTCGTGCTCTCGCTGCGGTGGACCTTCCCGGCCGAGGCGGTGCGGGAGCGGCTCATGCTCGAGGCCGGGGCGCGGGGCTGGCAGGTCGACGCCCAGCGGGTCCGGCCCGGCCCGGGGTTCCTCCCCGGCGTGAGGCTGGAGGGGCTCACCCTGAGCGACGGGGCCGATCTGTCCTTCCCGGTCGAGCGGCTGGATGCCTCCCTCGAGCTCCTCCCGCTCCTGGTGGGCCGGCGCGTGCTCCACTTCGACGCGGCGGTGTTCGACGGCACCGTGGAGGGCAGCGCCGCGCTCTCCGGGGCCTCGCGGCGGCTGGAGCTGGAGGTCGCGGGCGTGGAGCTGGCGCGCGCCTCGCCCCTGCGCAAGGCCACCGGGGTCGAGCTGGGCGGGACGCTGTCCGGCTCCCTCGACGTGACCGTGCCCGGCGGCGCGCCGGAGAAGGCCAGCGGGCGGATCGCGCTGGCGGTGGCCAGGGCGGCCATCGCCGGCGGCCAGCTCCCGGTCCCGCAGATGGGCGGCAGCCTGGCCCTGCCCGCCCTGGCCCTGGGTGCGGTGGCGGCCGCCGTTCAGCTGGGGGACGGGCGGGCGGCGGTGGAGCGGCTCGAGGCCCGGGGGGGCGACGCCGAGGTCTCCACCGAGGCGCTCTCGGTGGCGCTGCAGCCCCGGATCGAGCTCGCGCCGGTGACGGGCAGGGCGCGCCTGCGCATCCAGCCCGCGCTGTGGCAGAAGCCGGCCGCGGCCAAGCTCCGGCCGGTGGCCGAGGCCGCGCTGGCCTCGGCCCGCGGCCCGGACGGCGCCTACCAGTTCCAGATCTCCGGGGCCCTGGGCCACCCCCAGTTCCGCCCCGCCGGGCCGGGCGCCCTGGCCTCGCCCCCGCAGCCGGCGCCGCCCTCCACGCCCGCGGACTGACGGGCCGGGGCGACGACCCCGGGCGCTACACCCGGAACCGCCCCACCCGCTCCGACAGCACCCGGGCCCGGGCGCCGATCTGGTCGGCCACCCCGGTGAGGCCGGAAAGGGCCGCGTCGTGCGCGGCGGCGACGTCCCCCAGGGACGCCAGTGCCGCCCTGACGTTGCGCGTGGCGGCGGCGTGGCTCTCCACCGCCTGGTTGATCTCCTTGATCATCCGCTCCACGCGGGAGAGGTTCTCCAGCTGCCGCCTTCCCAGGCCGGCCTGCTCCTCCAGCGTCCGGGCCACCCGGTCGGCCATCCCGGTCACGCCGCGCGAGATGGAGTGGGCCCCGCCCACGTTCCGCCCCACCAGCTGGACCGCGGCCGCCACGGCCCGCGAGCCCTCGGCCACGTGCTCCACCAGCGCCGCCACCTCGCGGGAGGAGAGCGCGTGCGTCTGCACGGCGGCCCGGATGCCGGCCGCCGTCTCCCGCCCCCGGGCGGTGGAGCGCCGGATCTGCCCCAGGGCCTCGAGCGAGTTGCGGGCCAGCTGCACCCCCTCGGCCGCCAGGGCGTCGCCTCGCTCGATGAGGGAGGCGGTGCCCTGCACGTCCTCGCGCACCGCCCGGATGATGTCGCCGATCGACTTGGTGGAGCGGGCGATCTGGGCGGCCAGGTCGCGGATCTGGTCGGCCACCACCGCGAAGGCCTTGCCGTGCTCCCCCGCCTGGGAGGCGATGATGGAGGCGTTGAGCGAGAGGAGGTTGGTCCGCCCCGCCACCTCGGAGATGAAGTCCACCACCTGGTCGATGTCGTCGGAGCGGCGGCCCAGCACGGCGATGCGCTGGTGGGCGTCGGCCACGGCCCGGCGCAGGTCGTCGATGCCGTGGACCGTGCCCTCCACCACCTGCCCGGCGCGCTCGGCCATCTCCGCCACCGTGGCGGCGGTGGCCTCGCTCTCGCCGGCGGCCCGCTCCAGCACCGCCACCGAGGCCCGCACCTCGGCCAGGGTCCCGCCCGACCGCCCGGCCAGGTTCTCCAGGTCGGTGAGGCGGGCCTCGGCGTCGCGCCCGGCCGTGCCCAGGTGCTCGACGTCGCCCAGGGCCGTGCCCATGGCCCGCTCCAGCTCGCCGGCCTTGCGCCGCACCTCGTCGAAGGCCTCGGCCATCTCGCTCACGGTGCGGGTGGTGGCCGAGACGTAGTCCGAGAGCCCGCCCAGGCCGCGCGAGACCAGGGCCATCGAGCCCTCCATGGCCCCCACCGCCTGCTGCAGCGCCGCCACCCCGGCCTGCTCCGCCGAGGAGCCGTCGCGGACGCGCGCGCCGATGGCGTCGGCCTCGACCAGGCCGGCCGAGACGCCGTTGCACGTCTCGCGCACCTCGCTCACCAGCTCGCCCACCAGCCGGCCGATGCGGCGGAACCGATCGGCCAGGACCCCCATCTCGTCGCGCGAGACCGTCGGGGCGCTGGCGGTGACGTCGCCGGCGGCCATCCGCTCGGCGGCGCTGCCCAGCGCCTGGAAGGGCAGCGCCAGGGCGCTGGCCATGAACCAGGCCACGGCCCCGGCGCCGGCCAGGGCGGTGAGGCCCACCGCCAGGAGGACCCGGGCCAGCGGCCGGAGGCGCTCGCGGACCACCTCCTCGGAGACGAGCAGCGCGGCGAAGCCGGCCGGGCGCACCTCCCGGACCACCACCCAGCCCCGGGCGGTGCGCGTCGCCCCGGGCGTGGGGGCGGGTCCCTCTTCCGGCCAGAAGGGCTCGCCCACCTGGTGGAGCACCCTGCCGGTGGGTGCGATCACCGCCGCCGGCGCCCCGGCGGCCTGGCCCAGCGCCTGCGCCAGCTCGCCGGGCGATCGGGCCGACCGGTCCAGCGCGGCCAGGTCCAGGAGCTGCCCGGCCGAGGCCTCCAGCGTGTCCGCCGCGGCCAGCCGCGAGCGGAGGTAGGCGGCGGCGCCGAGCGGCAGCGCGCTCACCAGCGCCACCGCAAGACCCAGCGTGGCCACCTTGCTCCGGACCGAGGCGCCCGGGACCACCTCCGGAGAGCCCAGGTCCTCGACCAGGCGCGCCACCGCAACCGCGCAGAGCAGGTGGGCGGCCATGGCGCCGAGGAAGGCGGCGGCCACTCCCACGGCCAGGAGGGACAGCGCCACGTCGGAGGGGAGATACCCCCGGGCCTGGGCGACCGCGATCGCGCCGCCGGTCCCGACCAGGGCGGTGACGAGCAGGACCGTGGCGCCGCGGGTGGGGAGCTCGAGCGCCGCCCGGGTGCCGGCTGACACCGCTCCCGGCTCCCGCGCGCCGGCCTGGAGCGCCGAGACGATGGGCCTCCCCAGCGCGGCGCCGGCGGCCACGATCGCCAGGCACTCCAGGATCCAGGTGGCGGCCAGCCCCACGGCCCAGGCGCGAAGCTGGGCCGCGTCGAGGAGCCCGCCGCCGCTCGCGGCGAGCAGGGCGGGGGCGAGCACGATCGCCTGGGCCAGGGCGACCTCGAAGGCGAGGGCCACGAGTCTGCGCATGTCCCGCGGAGTCTATCGCGAGGTCCCGTGCAAGCCAGTTCCCCATGACCATACATGCCTTGTCATGCAAGCCATCGAAGTCATG
>DATKMW010000155.1:0-51107 GCA_035541675.1 Anaeromyxobacter sp.
CCGGGAGCTGGGGACCCTGGGGGCGGCCATGGCGGCGGCCGTGGCCGGTGGCGTCTACGCCGACCTGGCCGAGGCGGCGCGCCACATGGTGAAGATCGGCGCGCGCTACGAGCCGGACCCGGCCGCCTCCGCGGTCTACCGGCGGAAGTACGCCACCTACCGAAAGGTGGAGGCGGCGCTGGCCGGCGTCTGGAAGGAGCTGTAGCGCGCCGCACCCGGCCGCGTCGCGGTCCTCGGCCTGCGCGCAGAGGAGGCGGGCGCAAAGGCCGAGGAGCTCGTCCGGCAGCCGGTGAAGGACGCCACCGCGGCGAGGTCGGCGCCCGTCGCCTGGACAGGAAGCTCGCCGAGATCGCCCCGGAGAGGCCGCCGTCGCCGGGAGCACGCCACCGGCACCGATCAGGTCGACCGGGCCGCGACCGAGACGAGCAAGGTCGCCCAGCGGAACGCGGCCGGCGCCGAGGCCTCCTCCGCCGTCGGCGTCTCCCGCGCGCCCGGGGAGCTCGCCGCCACGGTGGGCGCCTCCCACCGCGAACGGGGCCAGCGGCGAGGCCACCTGCCCCGCCGCCCCGCCCTGGCCCCGCGCCCGGGCGAGAGGCGCGACGGCCAGGCGCACCGAGGACCCGGGCCGACAAGGCCATCCCCGCCGGCGACGAGGCCACCGTCGGGCCCGGCCCGGGGCGGCGACGCTGTGCGAGCGTGTGGGACCAGGGAGCACGGAAACAAGACGTTCACCGGGCCGCAGGGGACGGAAACAACCCGTTCACCTTTCGTGACGATCTATCGCGGGGTCGGGCAGGCCAGGGACCGGACAGGGCCTGTTCCGGCCCGGCGCGCTGGCCCTATAGTTCCCGCCTTTCCCGGGGCGGCCTGGTGTCGCCCGAGGCCTCCGAGGAGATCGCGGATGACCCATCGCCGCACCGTGGCCGCCGCCGCGCTCGCCCTGGGCGCACTCCTGGCCGCTTGTAGCGGCTCCGGCCCCAGGCTCCCCAACCTGACGCCCGCGGTCCACTCCTACTTCCCCATCGCCAGCGGCGACCACGCCAACCTGGACTGCGCCACCTGCCACACCGACCCGGCCACCTTCTCCAAGTTCGACTGCGTCGGCTGCCACACCCACGACCAGACCCCCACCGACCTCGTCCACAACAGCGTCACCGGCTACGCCTTCGCCACCGCCTCCTGCTACCAGTGCCACCCGGCGCCGACCCGGCAGCCGTTCAGCCACACCGGCATCACCGGCAACTGCGCCGGGTGCCACGCCGTGGGCGCGTCGTTCGCGGCGCTGCCGGTGGCCGGCTTCACCCACCAGGCCATCACCTCCGACTGCAGCGGCTGCCACAAGACCAGCTCCTGGGCCACGGCCGCCAAGCCCTCCGGGCCGGTCCACGACCCGCTCAAGGACGTGGCCGTCACCGGCCAGGTCCCGTCCTTCACCGCCACCACCATCGTCAGGCTGACCGCGGTGGCGCAGGACCTGCCCATGACCATGAACCACGACTCGACGGCGATCGACGCCACCGTCCTCGGGACGTGCGGCGACTGCCACGCCGACGCCAGCTCCGGCACCTTCTACCCCGGTAGCCTCCACTCCTCGCTCGCCAACCTGGGCCTGGCCCAGCCGGCCACCTGCGTCGACTGCCACTCCGACGCGGCGCCGGTGGGCTTCGTCGGGCCGGTGGCCTCGCACCCAGCCCGGTCCCCGCCCTCGGGCGAGATGCGCCACGACGCGGTGGCCTGGTCGGGCGGCGCCCCCACCACCACCGCGCTGGTCACCGCCGAGTGCGGCGTCTGCCACGCACCCCCCTCGGCCACCCTGGCCGCCACCTGGTCCAGCGGGGCCGCCGGCACCGGCGCGCCCGCCTACCACGCCTCGCTCGGCTCGGCCCAGCCCACCTCCTGCCTCGACTGCCACGCCAACACCCGGCCGACGGGCCTGCTCACCTCCGCCAACGCCTCGATGCCGCCCGGCCAGTCCTTCGACCACACCGCCCCCGCGGCGCTGGGCGACTGCGCCTCCTGTCACGCGACCGCCGCGGCGACCTCCGGCTACAGCTCCTGGGCGGGCGGGCGCTTCCATCACTCCGGCGACACCACCCCGACCAGCTGCCTCCCCTGCCACGGCGGCGAGCGACCCATCAGCACCTCCGGCTGGGCCACCAGCTACACGGCCTCGCCCTTCGACTACGTCACCAACGCCGCCGGCATCACCCACGGCGACGGGCTGGATTGCGCGGCCTGCCACACCGGGCCCGGCACCGGGACCTGGGGCAGCTCGCAGAACTGGGTGAACGGGCACTTCGCCCATGGGGCGGGCACCGCGGCCGCATCGACCTGCATCGCCTGCCACATGACCCAGCGCCCCGACCTGCAGCCAGGGGCCACCGAGGCCTCGGCCGCGGCGCTGCTCGGGTTCGACCACACCCTGAACGGCACAGGCGACTGCTTCGGCTGCCACCAGGCCACGGTGGCCGCCGGCAGCTACGTCAACTACCTGAACCCCTCGACCCACGCGCTGCCCGGTGGCGACTGGAAGGGCGCCCAGGGCTACCCGGGATCCACGCTGGCCGCAAGCGACCAGTACATCAGCGTCACCGAGATCGCCCTGCAGCGGACCGGATCGCTGGTCACCGGCATGAGCAGCACCACCGCCACCATCTACAACGCCATGCTGCACACCTCGACGGCCATCCCCTCGGTGATCTTCCCCGGGCCCACCAACGCGCCCAACAACGCCACCTGCTGGCATTGCCACACCCACGACTCCAGCGGGACCGTGACCTCCTTCGCCCTGGGGCGGTTCCACACCGCCCTCACCAGCTACTCGGCCACGGTGGGCGGGGCGGTGACGCCGCTGCCCCAGCCCACCGCGCAGTGCGCCGACTGCCACGCCCAGATGGTGCCGACCGGCATCGTCGAGCACCTCGCCTCGGACCTGCAGCCCATGGACCACTCCGCCCTCTTCACCTCCACGGCCAGCATCGGCGGGGTGAGCGCCTCGGGTGTGCCGGGCCTCGACTGCTCCACCTGCCACAAGAGCCCGGGCAGCACCTGGGCCGACGGCCTCTTCCACGCCAGCATCGGCAGCGCGGTGCCAGCCGACTGCACCGCCTGCCACTACCCGCTCATGGCCGACGCGGCCCGAGCCGATCTGTCGTCGGGGACGCTCTACCGGATGTCCCACCGCTCGACCACCGTCACCGTCCAGCGCTGCGACGCCTGCCACACCAGCGCCCTGGGCAAGAGCACCACCACGCCGGCCGCCTCCACCCTCTGGCAGACCGGGGCCTTCCACCCCAGCCTGAGCGCCCAGCCCACCTCCTGCCTCGACTGCCACTCCAGCACCGCCCCCACCGCCCCCACCCAGAGCACGGTCAGCTACCTCCTGGCCGCGGGCGGCACCGCCACCAACGGCGGCCAGTGGATGAGCCACGCCGACAGCGCGGTGGCCGCCCTGGACTGCGCCGCCTGCCACCAGGCCGACGCGCAGCCCTCGGGGGCCGCCTGGAGCAGGTCGACCGCCTTCCACGCCCGGGTGGCGAGCCCGGGCACCTGCGCCAACTGCCACGGCCTCACCAACGGGAACGGATCGACCATCGGGACCGGCAACAACCTGCCCACGGGGCTGACCAGCTCCTCGACGCTGACCACCGCCAGCAGCGACGCCAGCACCGGCGTGCCGGCCGGCACCTACGACCAGATCACCCATGCCGACGTCAACGCCACCGGCCACGACTGCGCCTTCTGTCACACGCAGGTGGGCCCCTCCACCGCGGCCGGCATCTCCGGGAAGGAGTGGGCCCAGGCCTCGTTCCACACCAACTTCAGCGCCTCCACCCCGCTGGTCCTGAACCTGACCACCGGGCGGTGCAGCGATTGCCACATGAACGTGAAGCCGGGGAGCAGCTTCACGGCACAGGACCACTCCACCTTCACGAGCGCCTCGGGCACCGACGACTGCAGCAAGTGCCACAGCTGGCCCGGGACCGGCACCCCGGCCGCGCCCAACTGGCTGGGCGCCACCGGCGTGCCCCCGTACATCGTCGTGGGCGGCTTCACCATCCCCGCGCCGCCCGCCGCCACCCCCACCACCCAGGCGGGCATCACCAACCTGCCCCATCCCAGCACGGCCACCCTGGCCTGCGCGACCTGCCACACCGGCGGCGTGGGCGGCCTGCAGGCCATCGGCTACGACCACGCCTCGACCCTCATCAACAGCGCTTGCAACGCCTGCCACGAGGCCGGCACCGACCTCATCGGCACGGCCTGGAACGGGGCCACCACCCAGTCCGCCGGCGCCGGCGACTCCCGCCCCTTCACGCTGACGAGCATCCTTGCCCGGCGCGGCACCGGCGGCGACAGCTGCACCATCACCCGCGCCAACCACTTCTACCCGGTCGACTGCGCCGAGTGCCACGCCTCGCCGGCCGGCACCGGGGCCACCACCAGCGGCACCAGCTACACCAACGCCTGGACCTTCCCTCACACCACCTCGAAGATGAGCAACCCTTCCACCTGCAACCTGTGCCACTCGGGACAGGGCTGCGGCACCTGAGCGGCCGCCGCTTCCCTTCGCAGGTGGACCTTCCTAGGGCCGCCGCGCCTCGAGCCGACGGAGCTCCTCCGGCTGCATGGTGACCTGGCCTGGGCGCCGGTCCGGAGACACCGCCTCGCCGTGGAAGTCGCTGCCTGCGGTCGGCACCAGGTCCAGCGCCTCGGCCAGGCGCAGGTACTTCTCCCGGGTCGAGGGGTTGTGGTCTGCGTGGTGCGTCTCCACCCCCACCACGCCGGCCGCGGCGAGGCGCGCCAGGTCGCCCTTCTCCAGCCCCGAGACGCCCGGGTGAGCCACGGTCAAGGTCCCGCCGGCGCCCCGGACCAGGCGGACCGCCTCGTCCACCTCCAGCCGAAAGCGCGGGACGTAGGCCGGCCGACCCTCGCCCAGGTACCGGTCGAAGGCCTCCTTTACGCTCCCCACCGCGCCGGTCTCCAGCACCGCCCGGGCCACGTGGGGGCGGCCGATGGTCTTGCCGTCGCCGAACTTCTCGATGTCGGCCACCTGCAGCCGGATCCCCAGCCCCGAGAGCCTCTCCACGATGGCGTGCATGCGCTGGCGGCGGTGCAGGGCCAGGTCGTCCTCGAAGCGCCGCAGCCCGTCGTGCTCCGGGTCCACGAAGTGGCCGAGCAGGTGGATCTCCCGCCGGTCGAGGAAGGCGGAGAGCTCGATGCCCGGCACCAGCCGGAGGCCCAGACGCCCGGCCGCCCGGGCGGCGGCGGGAAGGCCCGCCACCGTGTCGTGGTCGGTGAGGGCCCACACCGACACGCCGGCATGGGCCATGCGCTCGGCCACCTCGGCCGCGGCATACTGCCCGTCGGAGGCGCGGCTGTGGGAGTGGAGGTCGATGCGTCCGTTGCCGACTGGGCCGTCCCGGTCCATGAAAGGGCACCTCGAGCGTGTTAAGGTAATCGAGTCGGGCGCGCGAGCCCATGGCAGCCTGCCTCCCCGCGGTGGGGGGCACACCCGCGCCGAGGTGGACTTCGCCATGCAGCACGTGCTTCGCATCTCCCGGAAGATCGACTACGGCCTGCGGGCCATGATCTACCTGGCCTCGGTTTCCCAGGAGGCGGTGGTCCCGTTCCGGGAGATCGCCCGCCAGATGGACGTCCCCGAGGACTTCCTGGCCAAGATCCTGAAGACCCTGGTGGATGCGGGCCTGGTCCGCTCCACCCGGGGCCCGCACGGCGGCTACGCCATGGCACGTACCCCGGCGGAGGTGAGCTTCCTCGAGGTGATCGAGGCGGTGGAGGGGCCGGTGGCGCTCAACGTCTGCCTCGACGGCGAGGAGGCCTGCGGGCACTCCACCTGCTGCACCATGACCGCGATCTGGCGGCTGGGGCAGGAGAGGATGCTGGACGTCTACCGGCAGGCGAGGCTGGCCGACCTGGCCTTCAAGCCGGCCGACGACGGAAGCGTCGGCCTGGTGCAGCTCACCGCCCAGGCGGACCGGCCGGCCGCGGACAAGCCCGGCCAGGCCTAGCCGCCATGCCCTTCGACCCCTCCGCGGCCGCGCAGCCCGGGTCGGGCATCTTCGGCCTCCCCCACTCCGAGGCCGAGGCTGCCCTGGTCCTGGTACCGGTGCCCTTCGAGGCCACCAACTCCTACGGCGGCGGCACCTCCCGGGGCCCGGAGGCCATCCTCACCGCCAGCCGCCAGGTGGACCTGTTCGACGTCGAGACCGGTCGTCCCTACCAGGCCGGGATCCACCTCCTGCCCTCGCCGCCGGAGATCGAGCGGCTCGGCCGGCAGGCCCGGGCCCGGGCGGCGCCGGTCATCGCCGCCGGCGGCGCGGGCGGCGCGCCGGCCCTGGCCCGCGCCGCCGCCGAGGTGGACGAGGCCTGCCAGCGGGTCAACGCCTGGGTGGACGACCGGGTGAGCGCGCTGCTCGCCGCCGGGAAGGTGGCCGGCGTCCTGGGCGGCGACCACTCGGTGGCCCTGGGGAGCCTGGCCGCCCATGCCCGGCGCCGGCCCGGGCTGGGGGTCCTGCACGTCGACGCCCACGCCGACCTGCGGGTGGCTTACGAGGGATTCACCTACAGTCATGCGTCGGTGCTCTACAACGCCGCTCGGCGGCTCCCCGAGATCTCCCGCATCGTCCAGGTGGGGCTGCGCGACCTCTCCGAGGAGGAGATCGACCTCGCCGCCGGCTCGAGCGGCCGCATCGTGCAGCACCACGACGCCGAGTTGGCCCGCGGCCGGGCGGAGGGCGAGAGCTGGGCCGCGCAGGTGCGGCGGATCCTCGAGCCCCTCCCCGGCGAGGTCTACCTCACCTTCGACATCGACGGCCTCGATCCCTCGCTCTGCCCCCACACCGGCACGCCGGTGCCCGGAGGCCTCTCCTTCCAGGAGGCGGCCTACCTGGTCGCCGCCGTGGTGCGCAGCGGCCGCCGCCTGGTCGGCTTCGACCTGGTCGAGGTGGCTCCCGACCCCGCCGGCGGCGAGTGGGACGGCAACGTCGCGGCGCGGCTGCTCTACAAGCTGTGCGGGTGGGCGCTGGCGGGGAGGTAGGGGCGCGGAGCCGGTCACGAGCTCACTCCCCCTTCCCCACCTCCTCGCCCAGCCTCTCCACCAGCTCCCGCACGCGCGGGTCCTCGAGCAGGCGCGCGGCCTCGGCCGGGTCGAGCTCGCCGCCCTTGTCGGCCAGCTCGCGGAGGCGGGGGTCGGAGAGCAGGGCCCGGGCGGCGACGCCCTCGCCGGTGCGGGCGCCGTCGCGCTCGGCCTGGCGCGCGGCCTTGAGCACCCGCTCGACCATCCTGGCGCGGGCGGGGTCGATGCGGGCGAGGAGGTTGTGGCCCCGGGCCAGCCCGGCCAGCTCGCTCGAGGAGAGCTCGCCGCCGAACCGGCCCGGGAGGGCCTGGCCGGCCAGCGCGGCGGCGGAGAGGAGTACCCAGATGGCCAGCGCTCCCTTGACGCCGCCGAGCAGGGCTCCCACGCCGCGGTCGGTGGGACCCCGCACCGCCGCGGCCAGCCGGGTGGCGCGCAGCAAGAGACCCCCGAGGAGCGAGACCAGGGCGAAGGCCCCCAGGAAGAGGAGCGCCGAGGCGGCGGGACGGGCCAGGAGGCGCGGCAGCCAGCGATCCAGGCCGACGGCCACCGGGCCGACCAGGTGCCGGGCGGCCAGCCAGCCCACCACCGCCGCGGCCAGCTGCACGAGCTGGCGCAGCGCGCCCCCGGCCGCGCCGTGGAGGGTGGCGACGGCGAGCACGAGCAGCGCGGCGAGGTCGACGAGCACGGCTACTTGATCCGGTAGTCGCCCTTGGGACGGACCTTCTCGTACTCGGCCTGCACCTGGGCGAGGAGCTCCTTGAACTTGGGGTTGCCGGCCTCGTACATGAGCGCGCTCTTCAGCGCCCGCTCGGCGGCATCCCAGCGCTGGCCCTCGATCTCCTTGAGCGCGGCGGCGTAGAACTTCCGGCCGTTGGGCGTCTGGCCGAACTGCTCCTCGATCTTCCTCTTCTGCGCCTCCTTCACCTGGGCCTCGTCGGCCTCGGTGAAGCGGAGCTTCTTCTCCCGCTCGGGGCCGGTGACGTCGGCCAGGTACTTGGTCCGCTTCCGGTCGTCGCGCAGGACGGTGTACGCCTCGTTCACCCGGCGGTAGATGCGGCCGATCATCTCCCGCAGATCGGCCGACTCCACGGTGGCGTAGCGGTCGGGGTGGTAGGCTCGCGACTCGCGATAGTAGGCGGCCTTGATCTCCCCCGGGCTGGCCGTCTGGGGCACCTTCAGCACCCCGAAGTAGTCGAGCTGGTCGAGGACCTCGGCCAGGGTCTCGAGCTCTATCAGGAACTGCGCGTCCATGCGTTCTCGTCGGGACCTCGCCCCGCCAGCGGGGTCGCCCCTGGCCCTCCGCCCCAGGATAGCAGGGGCGCGCCACCGCGTCGCCCTCAGGCGGTGTGTTGGGCGCGCGCCAGCTCCACCGCGGCGTTGTCGTCGATGGCCTTCTGGAGGTCGGTCTCGGACAGGCCGGAGGAGAGGTTGATGGTGGTCGAGGTCTTCTGCCCGGTCTCCAGGTCGGTGGCCGACACGTTGACGATGCCGTTGGAGTCGATCTCGAAGGTGACCTGGATCTGCACCTCGCCCCGGTAGCCGATGCGGAACCCGGTGAACTCGAACTCGCCCAGGAGCTCGCAGGCGTCGGCCTGCTTGCTCTCGCCCTGGTAGACCCGGATGCGGACCCGGTCCTGGCCGTCGCGGCTGGTGGTGAAGGTCTTCGACTTCTCGATGGGGATGGGCGTGTTCTTGTCGATGATGGGCTCGGTGAAGCCACCCACGGTGGCCACCCGCAGGGTGAGCGGGGTGACGTCGAGCAGGTAGCTGGCCTGGCCGTACTCGGCGGCGCGGGTGGAGAGGAGCGCCCGCCCCTGGATGGCGGCGCCCAGCGCCACCACCTCGTCGGGGTCGATCCCGGTCATGGGATCGCGCTGGAAGTAGTGGCGGACGCTGTTGCGGATGATGGGCAGCCGGGTGGGGCCCCCCACCAGGATGACCGCGTCCACGTCGCCGGCGGTGAGCCGCGCCGACTGCAGGGCCTCGTCGCAGACCTTGAAGGTCCGCTGCACCAGGTCCATCACCATCCGGTTGAAGTGGTCCCCGGACAGCTTCTGCTCCAGGTTGAGCACCTGGCCCTCGGGCGACTGGCAGATCCCCTGCACGTCGATGGCCGCGGCCCCCTCCCGCCCCACCTGGATCTTGGCCTGCTCGCTGGCCTCCTTGAGCATCTGCAGGCAGTACTTGTTCTGCCGAAGGTCCAGGCCGTGGCGGGCCAGGAAGTCGTCGGCCAGCCAGGCCATGATCCGGTCGTCGAAGTCGTCGCCGCCCAGGTAGGTGTCGCCGGCGGTGGAGAGCACCTCGAAGACGTCCTTTCCGATCTCCAGGATGGAGACGTCGAAGGTGCCGCCGCCCAGGTCGTAGACGCAGATCTTCTGGTTGATGTCCTTGCCGAAGCCGTAGGCCAGGGCGGCCGCGGTGGGCTCGTTGATGATGCGCAGCACCTCCAGCCCGGCGATGCGCCCGGCGTCCTTGGTGGCCTGGCGCTGGTTGTCGTTGAAGTAGGCGGGGCAGGTGATGACCGCCTTCTTCACCTCCCGGCCCAGGGAGGTCTCGGCGATGGCCTTCATCTCCTTGAGGACCAGGGCGGAGATCTCCGGCACGGCGAAGACCTTCTCCTTCACCCCGAGTCGCACGGAGTTGTTGGGCCCCTCCAGGATCCGGTAGGGCATCACCGACTGCGCCTTCTTCACCTCGTCGGAGAAGAAGAAGCGGCCGATGAGCCGCTTCGCCGAGTAGATGGTGTTCTCGGCGTTGGTGATGATGTTCTTCTTGGCGTCGTTCCCGACCAGCACCGTGCCGTCGTCGAGAAAGGAGACCACCGAGGCGTGGGTCCTTTCCCCCCACTCGTTGGGGAGGACCGCCGGCGCGGCGCCGTCCTCCTGCACGACCGCCACACAGCTGTAGCTCGTCCCGAGATCGATGCCGACCGCGATGTCGTCGTTCATGGGCGGAGGACCAGCGGTTACGCTGGGTTAGGAAATCCTAGCGGCCGCCTCGCCGGCGTGTCAAACAGCTGGCCGCCGCGCGGGCGTGCGGGGCCCCACCACGACCTCGGGATGGCCTCGGCCGCGCCGGCCGTTATGAGTGGAGAGGCGAGGCGTGGCGCTTGGTCCGCGCACCTCGCAGGGAAGGTCGACATGGGCGTGCTGGCGGCGATCCTGCAGAGCGATGCCAACCTCCTGCGCTGCCAGGTGGCGCGGCTCGGGGCGCACGTCTCGCTGCAAGAGGGGACCGCCCCGCCCGACGCCTACGGCTTCGGCCACTACCACGCCGGCAACGTCCTCCTCTCCCGGCGGCCCTCCGGGGCGCCCTTGCCCCTCACCCTGCCGGACCTGGTGGGACGGGTGGACTCCGAGGCCCTGGTGGTCCACGCCCGCCGGGCCACCATCGGCAAGGCCAAGGACGAGAACACCCATCCCTTCCGGTTCCGCCGCTGGCTCTTCGCGCACGACGGGACGGTCGAGGCCTTCGACCGGGTGCGCCCCCGGCTCCTGGCCGAACTGCCCGACTTCCTGCGGCGCAACATCGCCGGGGACACCGACTCCGAGCACGCCTTCATGTGGCTCCTCAAGGAGCTCAAGGACGCGGGCGCCCTCGACGACCTGGACGCCGACGCTCCCGCCGTCGGGCGCGCGCTCGCCCGCACGGTACGCCGGCTCGAGGCTTACAGCCGCGAGGCCGGCGAGCAGCGCCCCGCCAGGCTGTGCTTCGTGGCCACCAACGGCCGGGTGATGGCCGCCACCCGGCGCGGGGGCCCGCTCTTCTACGCGCTCCTCGAGGGTATCATCCCCTGCCCGGTCGACGGGATCACCGACCAGACGCCGGAGAGCGACCCGCGCCTCAGGCCCCACCGGCGCGTCAAGGCGGTCTGCTTCGCCTCTCGCCTGCTCTCGCCCAACGGGTTCATCGAGGTCCCCGAGGGGAGCGTGGTCTCGGTCAGCCGCTCCCTGCAGGTGACGGTGAGCGCGCTGAACGGCTGAGCCGGGCCGACGGCCTAGAGCAGGCTCCAGGGGCGGGGGACGAAGAGCTCCTCCCAGGTCCCGATGGCGAAGCGGTCGGTCATCCCCGACAGCCAATCGGTCACGGCCCGCTCCAGCGTCTCGCCCGGGCGCGCCACCACGCCGTGGCGCTCCTGGAGCCGCTCCGGGTTCTCCAGGCACCAGTCCCGCAGGTCGCGCAGGATCCGCTGCGCCTTGAGGAACTCGTCGTGGACCACCGGGTTCTCGTAGACGCGGGCGTAGAGGAAGTCGCGCAGCTCCAGGAGGGCGCCGTGCACGTCGGGCGACATCTCCACGTGGCCGCCCTGGTCCAGCCGGGTGGTGTCGATGACGTCGTGGACCAGGGTGGCGAAGCGCTCCGAGCGGCCGCTGCCCAGGGTGGCCCGGATCCCGGCCGGCAGATCGCCCTCGGAGAGCAGGCCGGCCCGCAGCGCGTCGTCCAGGTCGTGGTTCACGTAGGCCACGATGTCGGCGATGCGGACCACCTCCGCCTCCAGGGTCAGCGCCTTCTGGCCGGCGCCGCGCAGGAGCACGTTCCCCCTCCCCTTGGAGTGGCGGAGGATCCCGTCGCGGACCTCCCGGGTCAGGTTGAGCCCGCGCCCTTCCTTCTCCAGCACCTCCACCACCCGCGCCGACTGGACCACGTGGTGGAAGCCGCCCCTCACCACCTCGTCGAGGAGCTGCTCGCCGGCGTGGCCGAAGGGCGTGTGGCCCAGGTCGTGCCCCATCACCATGGCCTCGACCAGCATCTCGTTGAGCCGGAGCGCCCGGGCCATGGACCGCCCCACCTGCGCCACCTCCAGCGTGTGGGTGAGCCGGGTCCGGTAGTGGTCGCCGCGGGGCGCCAGGAAGACCTGGGTCTTCCCGGCCAGGCGCCGGAACGACTTGCAGTGGAGGATCCGGTCGCGGTCGCGCTGGTAGGAGGGGCGCTCGACGTCGGGCTCCTCGGGCCGGTCCCGCCCCCGGCTCCTCGACGACAGGGCCGCGCGCGGGTGGAGCGTCCGTTCCTCCAGGTCCTCCAGCATCTCGCGGATCTTGCCGGGCACCGGCGAATTGTAGCCCCGGCCCGGGCCGCCTGCGGCCCTATCCGTAGAAGCTGGCCTCCAGCACCTGGATGAGGAGGTTCGACAGGGCGTGCGCCACCACCGGTGCGGCCACGCCGCCGTGCCGCTCGCGCAGCCACCCGAACCAGAGCGCAGGGAGGAAGGTGCCCAGGCGCCAGGGGACGAGCACCACCAGGTGACCGGCGGCGAACAGCGCCTGGGTGGCGAGGAAGCCGGCGCCGAGCCGGGCGCCCAGGACCCGCACCCCGCGGGAGGGCGCGGTCCGGGCCCAGGCGGTCTGGAGCCAGCCTCGGTAGAAGAGCTCCTCGGGGAGCGCCACCACCAGGAGCTGGAGCACCGCCCGCAGCCACAGGTCCGCGGGGAGGCGCAGCGCCGGGTGGCCGGGCGACGCGTAGGGGGTCAGGGTCCGGGCCAGGCCGGGGGCGAGATGGGGCAGCGCCCAGGCGTAGGCTGCGAAGCAGAGCGCGAAGGCGGGGAGGACCACCGCGCTGGAGAGGAGGCCGGCCAGGGCACCGCGGCCCCAGGGCGCCCAGGTCGAGGGGCGCCCCAGATCCACCGGCGGCGCGCCATGGTCGCGCCAGGACTCCCCGCGCGCCCGGAGGCGGCCATCGGGCAGCACGATGAAGAGGAGCGCCGCCACCCCGGCCAGGTTGGCGGCGAGCACGCCGGTGGGCTCGACCCGCGAGAGGAGCCGCGCCGCCGCCAGTCCGCCGATGGCCAGGGCCCAAGTGAGCACGAGCCTCCGCGGCGGGTCCGGCGGCGGAAGGGGGCTCCCGGTATCGGGCGGCGCCGACAAGCCCGCTCCCCATGGCATGGCCGGGTGGGCCCGTCAACGCCCACGGCCCCTCGCCTCCTCCCATGTGCGCCGACGTGCGACCTTCCCCGGCAGGCCCGTCACTCGGAGCACGGATGGTCAACGTGGTACTCTTCGTGGTCAGGAGCGCCATCATGATCCACTCCCGTCCGAGAGTCCGGCGCCGGGTCCTGGCCGGTCTCATCCCCCTGATCCTGGCCGGCGCCGCCCTGCCGCTCATGGCCCCGACCTGCGGCACCCTGGCCCCGGGGATCAAGACCTTCTCGCGCGGCTCGATCGTCATCCCCATGGACGTCTGCTACCAGTCCATGAGCGACGACCTGCACAGCGACTCGAGCGGGACCGGCTACACCCCCTTCGCCTGCCCCCAGGCCAAGGCCACCGGGGACGCCATCCGCGCCTACGGCCTGGTGTACCAGCTGGTCCGCAACAACGTCGCGGTCTACTGGATCATCAATCCTTCCAAGACCGCCACCACCGACGTGGACATGTCCATCCAGTACGGCAACGGGCCGCCGGCGCTTCTCTACAACTGGGGCAACGGCACCATCTCCACCACCGCACCCACCTCGGCCAGCAAGATCGACTATCGCGGGGGCCCCTTCGTCGTCGACGGGTCCGACTTCGCCAAGGCCAATGCCATCCTCCAGGCCTACAGCGCCACCTTCTCCGGGGTGAAGGTGCACGTCTCCAACGTCGCCTTCCAGGGCTACGTGGCCAAGACCATGGCCGGAGGCTGGAGCGCGGGCGGCACGGTCCCGCCCAAGCTGGCCCTCCTCGACATCGGCAGCGACGGCGCCGGCAACAAGAACGCCGAGCCGGTCATCCAGGGCTACCTCACCCGCGCCGGCCTGGACACCGCCGGCGCATCCGGCACCGCCACCGGCACCCACGGCCAGATCTACGACAAGCTGACCATGGAGGACTTCCTCCCCGCCGTGGCCGGCGACTGGACCACCTCCAACCTCTACAAGAACGGCTACCAGGTGCTGTGGGTGCCCCACTGGGCCGCGCCCAGCTCCTGCAGCGACTGCACCGGCTTCACCAAGGCCACCTGCCCCTGCACCAGCAAGTACGCCGCCTCCACCATCGCCGCGGCGCTCGCCACCATCGGCTCGTTCTCGGCCGCCGGGCACGACGTCTTCGCCGAGTGCGCCGGCCTGGGGAGCTTCGAGGGCGTCTTCGCCAACACCGGCACCACCACCAGCTTCAGCGGCACCTACAACTCGGGCGGGACGGCCACCCACTTCGAGACCTCCTCTCCCACCGGCTTCTGGATCAACCTCTGGCCCCAGATCTCCCGCCAGGACGCGGCCACCGACTCGGCCAACCTCCTCACCGGCTTCCCCTCGCCGCTCATGCAAATCGGCGACTTCCCCTTCGTCGCCACCAGCGGCGCCGTCGAGGACTACAAGCCCTCGGCCTTCAAGCCGGGCGTGGTGGAGTTCATCTCCGACGGGACCCACTCGGACTACGCCATCTTCTCCATGCTGCCCCCCTCGAGCGGGCGAGGCACCATCGTCTACCTGGCCGGCCACAGCTACTCCGGCACCGACGGCTCCTTCGAGGTCTCGGGGAGCCGGCTGGTCCTGAACACCCTCTTCAACCTGGGGGCCGCCTGCGTGGAGAGCGGGGTGGCCTGCAACACCGGGCAGCTGGGCGAGTGCGCCAAGGGCGTCATGAGCTGCGACTCCAGCGGCTCGCCCTACTGCAAGCCGGTGAACACCCCCCAGCCCGAGGTCTGCGACGGCAAGGACAACGACTGCAACGGCCTGGTGGACGATGGCCTGACCGCGAACTGCTACGACGGTCCCGCCGGGACCCAGGACGTCGGCCTCTGTCACGGCGGGGTCAGCACCTGCGTCCAGAACTCGGACGGCAGCTACGGCATGTCCGCCTGCACCGGCGAGGTCTTGCCGGCGACCGAGATCTGCAACGGGCTCGACGACGCCTGCACCGGCCACCCCGACCAGGTGCTGGTGAACGGGTCCTGGGTGCCGCTCTCCGGCTCCTGCTACACCGGGCCGTCCAGCAGCATCGACCCGGCCACAGGCCAGCCCCGCGGGATCTGCAAGCCGGGCATCGCCGCCTGCAGCGCCGGGGCCTGGGGCGCCTGCGCGGTGTGCCCCGCCGACGCCTGGAAGAACCCCTCCGCCTACCCGAACTGCGAGATCCTGCCCCAGGCCCAGACCTGCGAGACCGACAGCAGCGGCTCCTTCGTGGACATGACCTGCACCGGGGTCATCCCCTCCTGCGGCTGCACCGACGGCCAGACCCAGCCCTGCTACACCGGTCCCGCCGGCACCCAGGGCGTGGGCATCTGCCAGGCCGGGACCCGCACCTGCACGGGCGGCGCCTGGGGGGAGTGCAGCGGCGAGCAGACCCCGCTCCCCCCGGACTGCTCCAGCGCCACCGCCGACGACAACTGCAACGGCGTGCCCGACCACGAGGAGCCGGCCTGCAACGCCTGCCCCGCCTCGGGCGACCCGTCGCTCGTCTGCTTCGGCCCCGCCTCCTGCGGCACCTACCCCGACGGCACCGCCTGCAAGGTCGCCTGGGTGGTGGAGGACGCCCCCTGCACTGATTCCAGCACCTGCACGGGTGGTTCCACCTGCCTCCAGGGCTACTGCCGGGTCTCCTGCACCAGCACGGCCACGTGCCCGACCGGCAAGACCTGCGTCGACGACCTCTGCCGGGCCAGCTGCAACCGCGGCGACGCCAACTGCGAGCCCGCCGGCCAGTGCCGGAACGGCACGCGCAGCTGCGCCGCCGGCGTGCTGGGCGACTGCTCCGGGACGGTGCTCCCCACGCCGGAGATCTGCGACGGCAAGGACAACAACTGCGACGGGCAGATCGACGAGAACCCCGACACCCTGTGCGGCTCCGGCTTCACCTGCGTCTCCGGGGTCTGCGTCCCGGGCAGCTGCGGCGTGGAGCAGCCCTGCCCCGGGGGGTTCTATTGCAACGGCGGAACCTGCCAGCGCGGCCTGTGCGGCGGCGTGCTCTGCCAGCCCGGCGAGACCTGCCTGTACGGCACCTGCGTCGACCCCTGCGCCGGGGTGAGCTGCGGCGTGGGCGCCACCTGCGCCAGCGGGGTCTGCACCGGCGGCGGCTGCTTCCTCTCCGGCTGCCCCACGGGCCAGATCTGTCAGCAGGGTTACTGCGTGGCCGACCCCTGTGCCGGCACCTCCTGCCCGGTGGGGACCTTCTGCCGGGCCGGGGACTGCGTGCAATCCTGCGTCTGGTCGAGCTGCGCCAGCGGCCAGAAGTGCAGCATCGACGGCTTCTGCGAGGCGGACCCCTGCGCCTCGGTGAGCTGCGACCCGGGCCAGATCTGCTTGGCCGGGAGATGCCAGACCGACCCCTGCGCCACCGTGGGGTGCGGCAGCGGCCAGACCTGCGTCGACGGCGTGTGCCAGGACGACCCCTGCAACGCGGTCGAGTGCCCGGTGGGCGCCTGCTCCGGCGGCCAGTGCTACCCGGTCACCCAGCGCGACACCTCCTCGGCCGGCACGAATTCCTCGAGCGGCTGTGGCTGCGGCACGGGCGCGGCCAGCCCGCTCACCGCGCTGCTCTTCCTCCTGCTGGTGCCGCTGGCGCGCCGGCGCCTGCGGCCGGCGCCTGGCGCGGCGCCGGCGGGAGGCGCCCGCCGCAGCTTTCGGGGCCGCCGGGGGGGCGGGGCGGCGCTGACGGTCCTCCTGGCCGCGGCCGCGCTCCTCTCCCAGGGCTGCGGGAAGGGCTCGAGCTCGGTCGACCTCTCCCGATGCAAGGCCACCTGCGGCGAGCAGCAGTGCATCGACCTGAACTACGACCCGGCCCACTGCGGCCGGTGCGACACCAGCTGCGCCTCCGGCCAGATCTGCCGGGACGGGGCCTGCGGCCCCTCGTCCGCGGTGGCCCCCTACATCGTGTCGGTCAGCCCCTCCCAGGCCACCCATGGCGCGCTGGCACCGGTCCCCATCACCCTCACCGGGCAACGCTTCGCCTCCGGGGCGGAGGTGCGGGCCATCTCCACCGGCGGGACCGCCACCTACTCCACCACCTTCGTGGATTCCGGCCACCTCACCGCCTCGCTCGACCTCTCCGACGTGCCCGTCACACAGCTCGAGCTCCGGGTGGTGAACCCGGACCTGGTCATCTCCAACGAGGCCCCCTTCGACGTGGTGGCGCTGGCGGCCACCCTCACCGGCGTCACGCCCAGCTCGGTGAACACCGGCACCGTGACCCCGCTCGACGTCACCGGCAGCGGCTTCACCGACTCCAGCCTGTGTCACATCCTCAACTCCAGCATCTCCGAGACGGCCCTGCCCTCGACCAGCGATGGCAAGGGCGGGCTCACCTGCACCCTCGACGCCACCGGCCTCGCGCCCGGCAGCTACGACCTGTGGGTGGTGAACGACGGCACCGTCGCCTCGAACCACCTCACCGTCCAGGTGAACAGCCAGAAGCCGGTCCTGGCCGCGCTCAGCCCCTCCTCGGGCGAGCCCAGCGCCGTCCTGGACATCACCGTGGTCGGCTCGGGCTTCGACGTCACCTCGACCGTGTACTTCCAGTGGGGCTCCGCGTCGGCGGTGGCGGTGCCCACCACCTACGTGGACGCGACCCACCTCCTGGTCTCGCAGTTCACGCTCCCATCCAGCGCCCAGGCGGCCAAGGTGTACGTGCAGAACGGCTCCACCGCCTCCAACGAGCTCGACTTCGCCTGCGTGGCCGGCCTGCCCAGCATCACCAACCTGAGCGTCTCCCCCTCCCCGCTCTACCAGGGGGGCTCGGTCCAGCTGACCTTCGGCGGATCCGGCTTGTGGACCGGCACCCACTCCGGGCCGACCGCTCCGGCCATCACCCTGCTGACCCCGGCGGGCGCCCCGCTCTCCGCCCCCTCGGTCTCGGTGACCGCCACCAGCGCGGTCGGCACGGTGAGCCTGGCCGGCCAGCCCGCCGGGCTCTACTCCGCGTACCTGACCCTCTCCGACGGCTCCAACGTCTTCACCTCACCGAGCTTCCCCGTCCGCGTCCTCTCCAACGTGGCGGTGCTCTACTCGGCAACGCCCGGGGGCGGCAAGCAGGGAACCAGCCTCCCCGTCACCCTCACCGCCTCCAACCTGCGCGGGACCGCCGCCAACACCCTGGTCCTCTTCACCGGCCCGGGCAGCACCGCCCTCTCCATCCCCCCCAGCTCGCTCTCCGGCACCACCGTGGTGGCCACCTTGCCGCTCACCGGGCTCGACACCGGGGTCTACGCCCTGGCCATCCAGAACCCGTCGGCCGGCTCCTCCAACCAGGTGTCCTTCACCGTCATGCCAGGGCAGCCCACCGTCACCTCGGTGACCCCCGGCTGCGCGGTGCAGAGCGACACCCCGGTGACCGTCACCGTCACCGGCACCAACTTCGCCCTGGCCGACGCGCAGGGGAACCAGGTGTCGCAGCTCATGTACTCGGCCGACGGGAGCACCTGGTCCACCGTGCCGGCCACCGTGACGGTGACCGACGCCTCCCACCTCACCGCCGTCCTCGACACCCGCAGCGCGGTGGCCGGCACCACCTACTCCATCGCCGTCTGGAACCCGCCCGGACCGATGAAGTCCAACTCCGACAGGACCTTCACGGTGTCGGGCAGCACCTGCCCCTGAGGGTGGAGCCCCTCCCGGCTCAGCGCCTCGCCCGCGCGGCCAGCGCCTCGCCCACCAGCCCCACCACCTGGGCCGGGTCGAGGGGCTTCTTCAGCACCTGGTCGGCGCCGATGCGGCGGTAGACGTCGGTCTCCCGATCGCTGATCCGCGAGGACATGAGCACCAGGAAGGTCTTCTTCCAGTGCGGGTGCGCCTTCACCAGCCGGCACACGTCCGCGCCGTTCAGCTTGGGCATGTAGATGTCGAGGAGCAGCGCGTCCGGGTTCGACGCCGACATCTTGCGGAAAACCTCCTCACCGTCGAGGGCGCTGGCCACGTCGTAGCCCGCCTCCTCGAAGGCCGGGGTGAGCGAGTCCAGGACGGCCTGGGAGTCGTCCACGATGAGTACGGTCTTTCCGGCCATCTGCAGCCCGTTATACTCCATCGAGCCATGATCCGGGAGCCGGCGGTGGCGGGGGCGTTCTACCCGGCGGCGGCGGGCGCCCTGGCGTCCGCGGTCGACCGCTTCCTCGGGACCGCGACGCGCCAGGCGCCGCCGGCCCTGGGCCTACTCGTCCCTCACGCGGGGTACATGTACTCCGGGGCGGTCGCCGGTGCGACCTACGCCGCCGCCTCCGTCCCGCCCCGGGTGATCGTGCTCGGGCCCAACCACACCGGCCTGGGGAGGGCCCGGGTGGCGCTGGCCCCGGCCGACGCCTGGCGCACGCCTCTGGGCCAGGTCCCGCGCGACCAGGCCACCTGCCAGGTGCTGGCGGAGGCGCCCGGGGTGGCGCCGGACGCGGCCGCGCACGCGCGCGAGCACTCGCTGGAGGTGCAGCTCCCCTTCCTGCAGCGGAGGAGCCCGGGGTTCTCCCTGGCGGCGATCTGCCTCGCGCACCTCTCCTACCCGGAGTGCGAGGCGCTGGCCGCGGCCGTGGCCGCCGCCGCGCGGGCGGCACAGGCCCTCGTCGTCGCCTCGTCGGACATGAGCCACTACCTCCCCGCCCCGGCCGCCCGCGCCGCCGACCAGCGGGCTCTGGAGCCCCTCCTGGCGCTCGACGCCGAGGGGCTCTATCGCCGCGTGCACGACGAGGACATCTCCATGTGCGGCGTCATCCCCGCGGTGGTGATGCTGCTCGCCGCCCGGGCGCTGGGCGCGCAGCGCTCCGAGCTCGTCCGCTACGCCCACTCCGGCGAGGTGAGCGGCGACGACGACCAGGTGGTGGGGTACGCGGGGGTGGTGGTCCGGTAAGGCGTCGCGCGCCCACCGGCGCGGGGCGGCTATGGTAATTTCCGCCCTCCATGGACAAGCCCCGCGTACGCTTCGCCCCATCCCCCACCGGCTACCTCCACATCGGAGGCGCCCGCACCGCCCTGTTCAACTGGCTCTGGGCGCGGCGGACGGGCGGGACCTTCATCCTGCGCATCGAGGACACCGACCGGGAGAGGTCGACGCAGCAGGCGGTGGGAGCCATCCTGGAGGGGCTGCGCTGGCTGGGGCTCGACTGGGACGAGGGGCCGGAGGTGGGTGGCCCGCACCCGCCCTACTTCCAGACCCAGCGGCTCGACCTCTACAAGGCCCACGCCGAGAGGCTCGTCCGCGAGGGCAAGGCCTACGCCTGCTACTGCACGCGCGAGGAGCTGGAGGTGCAGCGCAAGGCGGCCGAGGCGGCCAAGGTCCAGTTCCGCTATCCCGGCACCTGCCGCGGCAAGCCCTACGACCCCACGCGCCCCCACGTGATCCGTTTCCGGGTCCCCGAGCACGGGGCCACCACCTTCGTCGACCTGGTGAAGGGCGCCATCGCGACCCCCCATGACACCCTCCAGGACGAGGTCATCCTCCGCTACGACGGCGTGCCCCTCTACAACTTCGGCGCGGTGGTGGACGACGTGACCATGCAGGTGAACCTGGTGGGGCGCGGCGACGACCACGTCAACAACACGGCCCGGCAGATCCTCATGTACCAGGCGCTCGACTACCCGGTCCCCACCTTCGCCCACTTCCCCATGATCCTGGGCGCCGACAAGGCCCGGCTCAGCAAGCGCCACGGCGCCACCAGCGTCACCGCCTACCGCGACATGGGCTATCTGCCCCAGGCGGTGGTGAACTACCTGGTGCGTCTGGGCTGGTCGCACGGCGACCAGGAGATCTTCACCCTCGAGGAGCTGGTGAAGGTCTTCGACCTGAAGGACGTGGGTCAGACGGCCGGCGTCTTCAACCCGGAGAAGATGGCCTGGGTCAACCACGAGTGGCTGAAGCCTATGTCCGCCGAGGAGCTGGCCCGCCGCGCCCTGCCCTACTTCCAGGCCGCGGGCCTGGGGGCCGCGGACGACCAGAAGCTCCGGCACGTCTGCGCGGTGGCCCGCGAGCGCGCCGCCACGTTCGGCGACTACGTACGGCAGTTCCGATACTTCTACGAGAGGGTCGAGCTCGATCCCAAGGCCAGGGCCAAGTTCCTCACCGCCGACACCCGGCCCGTCCTTTCCCAGATCCGCGACGGGGTGGCGGCGCTCGCGACGCTCGACACCGCGCCGCTCGAGGCGCTCTTCCAGGGCACGGCCGAGAGGCGCGGCGTGGGGCTCGGCAAGGTGGCGCAGCCGGTCCGCGTCGCGCTCACCGGCGGCACCGCCTCGCCCGGCATGTACGACGTCATCCAGATCCTGGGGCGCGAGGAGACGCTCGCCCGGCTGGACGCGGCGATCGCGTCGATCGGCTGACGGCCGGTAGCGAGCCTCCTTCGGCGAGCTCCGCGCCGGGAAGCCCGATACCGAGCCGGGGTCCTGCCCGGCTCCCCCTGGGGGTCCCGAGCGCGCCGCGTGAAATAGCCACGGGCCGCGGCCGTAAGGGGCCTCGAGCACTCCGGAGGCCGCCATGCTCCCGCACCCCGCCGTCGCCGCTGCCTTCCTTGCCGCCGCCGTCCTCGCTGCCGCCGTCCCGGCCACGGGCCGCGATGGCCAGACCGGCTGCACCATCCAGCTCGGGCCGCGCGAGCGCCTCGAGCAAGGGCGCGACGCGGTGGTCCTGCCCGGCGAGCATCTCGCCAGCGTCACCGCCCTGCGCGGCCGGGTGGTCGTCCGCACCGGGGCCGAGGTCGACGAGGCCATGGCCCTGGGCGGCGACCTGGTGCTCGAGCCCGGCGCGAGGGTGAACCGCTCCGCCACCAGCGTCGGCGGGAACGTCATCCTCGAAGGCGACGCCTGGGTGGGCGAGAACGCGACCTCCCTGGGGGGCGAGGTGCAGCGTGGGCGCGAGGCCTGGGTGGGCGGCAACGTGGTGGCGCTGGCGGTCAAGGTCGGCGACGACACCCTGTCCCAGGCCATCTCCCGGAAGCTCGGCGACCTGGCGGGTTGCAAGGTGGTGCAGGCGCGCCTGAGCGCCGGCGGCGAGGCGCGGAGGGGGAAGGAGCTGTAGGGCCTCGCCGCTCTATCCCCTCCGACCCCCGGTCGGCCGCTGCCCGGCCACGGAGCCTCGAGCTCCGGGCCCTCCGGAAGGGAGGAACCGGTCGGCGTCGCCCCGCGCGGCCACGGGTCCGGTAACGGATCGTCCGGCTGTCGGCCTGGCAGGTGGCGCCCCGGGCGGCGCCGAGCGGGATCTCGCGGGGCGACGAGCCCGGCGCCAGCGCCCGGAGCACGCGCTCCCCCTCCGGCAGGTGGACCGGGGCCTTCCTCGCGGAGCGCGCGGGGGAGCTTGCGCCACTGGCCCGACATCCCGGCCAGCTCGCGGCGGAGGGCCTTCGAGGTGGAGGGGCTCTGCCGGTTCCGGCCGTCCTCCTCGGGGAGGTGCTCGGCGTGGGCGGTGGAGGACGGGTTGCTTCGAGTCCTCCGCTTCCAGGGGCGCAGCAGGAGCCGTCGAGCCCTGGCGCTCCACGCCCGCTTGCAGAGGCAACCCTGAGATTGGCCAGGGACATCCTCGCGATCGCTGCCCTGCCAGGCCTCCCTCTGACCTCCCCCCGGGGCCGCGGCGTTCCGCCGCCCTCCCGCGGCGGGATGCCTGCCGACTTTCTCAGCAACGGTGCGAGGTTGCACCCTTCATCTGGGTGGGATACCAACTTCCCCCGACCTATGAGCGAGCCTGCGCGACCCCAGAACTTCCTCGCCGACATCATCGAGGAGGATCTCCGAACCGGCCGGACCGGCGGCCGGGTGGTCACCCGCTTCCCGCCCGAGCCCAACGGCTACCTACACATCGGCCACGCCAAGTCGATCCTCCTGAACTTCGGACTGGCCAAGGCCTACGGCGGCCGGACCAATCTCCGTTTCGACGACACCAATCCGGTCACCGAGGACACCGAGTACGTCGAGTCGATCGAGGCCGACGTCCGCTGGCTGGGCGGCGACTTCGGCGACCGGGTCTTCTACGCCTCCGACTACTTCGAGCGCATGTACGAGTGCGCCGAGCGGCTGGTCCAGGAGGGCAAGGCCTACGTCGACAGCCAGAACCAGGACCAGATCCGCGAGCAGCGGGGCTCCTTCGATCGGCCCGGGGTGAACAGCCCGTTCCGCGACCGCCCCGCGGCGGAGAGCCTGGACCTCTTCCGGCGCATGCGGAAGGGGGAGTTCGAGGACGGCGCCTGCGTGCTCCGCGCCCGCATCGACATGGCGCACAAGAACGTGATCATGCGCGATCCGCTGCTCTACCGGATCCGCCATGCCCACCACCACCGGACCGGCGACCGGTGGTGCATCTACCCAATGTACGACTACGCCCATCCCCTCGAGGACGCCTTCGAGGGCGTGACCCATTCCATCTGCACCCTGGAGTTCGAGTCCAACCGCGAGCTCTACGACTGGGTGCTCGACAACCTCGGCCCCTGGGACCCGCGCCCGCACCAGTACGAGTTCGCCCGGCTGGCCCTGGGCTTCACGGTGATGTCCAAGCGGAAGCTCCTCCAGCTCGTCAACGAGAGGCGGGTCTCGGGCTGGGACGACCCGCGCATGCCCACCGTGGCCGGGATGCGCCGCCGCGGCGTCACCCCGGAGGCGCTGCGGGCCTTCGCCGACCTCATCGGCGTGGCCAAGAACAACAGCCTGGTGGACATCGGCAAGCTGGAGTACGCCATCCGCACCGACCTGGAGGCCCGCTCGCCCAGGGCGCTGGCGGTCCTGGACCCGCTGCCCGTGCGGATCGAGAACTGGCCGCGCGGCAAGGAGGTCGAGCTCGACCTCCCCTGGTGGCCGGGCGAGCCGGAGCGCGGCGGGAGCCGCAAGGTGCCCTTCGGCGGCGAGATCCTGGTCGAGCGGGAGGACTTCACCGAGACCCCGCCCCGCGACTGGCGGCGGCTGGCCCCGGGGCGCGAGGTGCGTCTGGCCGGCGCCTACGTGGTCCGCTGCGAGGGCGTGGAGCGCGGCGAGGCCGGAGACGTCCAGGCGCTGCGCTGCAGCTTCGACCCGTCGTCGCTCTCTGCCGAGCGCGGGCGCAAGGGCATGGGCGCGGTCCACTGGGTCCACGCCGCCCGCTCGGTCCCGGCGACGGTCCGCCTCTACGACCGGCTCTTCGAGGTCGAGCAGCCCGACGTGCTGGCCACCAGCTTCCTCGACGCCCTCAACCCCGCCTCGCTCCGGGAAGCCCCGCAGGCTCGGGTCGAGCCAGCGCTCAGGGACGCCGCCCCCGGCAGCCGCTACCAGTTCCTGCGCCAGGGCTACTTCTTCGCCGACCCGGTCGAGTCCCGCCCCGGCGCGCCGGTGTGGAACCGGACCCTGACGCTCAAGGACACCTGGTCGGCGCGGGCCGCGGAGAAGCCCGCCGGGCCCCGCGCAGCGCGCGAGCGACGCCCGGCGCAGCCCGGCCCCTCCCGCGAGCCGGAGCTGGACCGCGACGAGGCGCGGGCCCAGGCAAGGGCAGCCGATCCGGCCGTGGCCGCCCGCTTCGAGCGGCTCCGCGCAGCCCACGGGCTGCCCGAGGGCGAGGCCCACCTGCTCGCCTCCGACGCCGCGGCGGCGGCCTACTTCGATGGGGCGGTGGCGGCCGGCGCCAGGGCCGCCTCGACCTCCCGCTGGATCCTCAACGAGCTCGCCGGGGCCTCCGGAGGCGCTCCCCTCGACGGGCTCGGGCTCCCGGCGGCGGGCTTCGGCCGGTTCGTGAAGCTGGTGGACGCGGGGCGGCTCGCCCCCGCCGCCGCCAAGGTCCTGCTCGCCGATCTGCTCAAGGGCGGCGGCGAGCCCGAGGCGCGCATGCGCGCCTTGGGCCTGGAGAAGGTCGTGGACCGCGGCGCGGTGACGGCGGCGGTGGACCGGGCCCTGGCCGCCCAGCCGCGCGAGGTCGAGCGCTATCGGGCTGGCGAGAAGAAGCTCCTGGGCGTGCTCCTCGGCGCCGCCATGCGCGAGTCGCAGGGGGCCGCCGACCCGGCGCTGGTCCGGCAGGTACTCCTGGAGCGGCTCGGCGGCTAGAGCGTCGTCTCTCCTCGACCCGCGGTGGCCGCCCGGCGGCGCACGCGGAGTGGGGTCGAGGTCGCGCCCCACCCCGGGCCACCCCGGCCCCTCCCCATCGGAGCGTCCCCCCGCCCCCGGCGGCCCTCGGGGCGAGCCACCCCACGCGCTACACTGGCGGCGGGGGCGGCCCCGGGCCGCGCACGGCGGCGAGCCGCCGAGGCAGGGTACCGCTCGCCAGGAGGTGGCCTCGTGGAGACGTGGCGGGTCGCCCTGGCTGCAGGCCTGCCGCTGGCCTTGCTGGTGGCTGTCGCCGCCTACCGCGCCTCGCGCCGGCTCCGGGACGCCCTCGACGGCCAGACGGCTGCGCTCCGCGATCTCCAGGCCATCCGCGGCCGCCTGGCCGAGTCGGAGCGGGCGGAGCTGGCGGGGCGGCTGGCCGGCGCCCTGGCCCACGATCTCAACAACACGCTCACCCTGGTCATCGCCAACGCGGAGTGGCTGACCGAACGGCTCCAGGACCGGGAGGCCGCCGAGGCGGCGGCGGAGATCTCCGGAGCCGCCCGGAACGCCGCCACCCTCACGCAGCAGGTGCTCCTGGCCTCCCGGGCCGGCATGGCCCAGCCTCGCGCCCTCGACCTCGCCCGGGCCACCGCCGCCGCGGCCGGCGCGCTGCGCCGCCTCCTCCCGCCCGACATCCAGATCGAGACCCGCCTCGACGAGCCGGTCTGGACCCACTTCGACCCCGGCCAGCTCCAGCAGATCCTCCTCAGCCTGGCCCTCAACGCCCGCGCCGCCATGCCCGGCGGCGGCACGCTCATCCTGGCCGTGCGCGCCGGCACCGCTCCGGGTGCGGGCACGCCCTTCCCGCCGGCCATCCTCGAGGTCTCCGACACCGGCTTCGGGCTCGCCCCCGAAGAGCGGCGGCGGGCCTTCGAGCCCCTGCCGCGGCGCCGGGGTCGGCCCGACGAAGGGTTTGGTCTCTCCTCGGTGAAGGAGCTCCTGGAGGCGGCGGGCGGCCAGGTCCGGCTCCGCTCGGTGCCCGGCACCGGGACCGTGCTCACCCTCACCTTCCCCGGCGCCGCCCCCGAGCCCCAGGTGCCGCTGGCCTCGGCGCTGCACCCGAAGGCGCACGTCCTGGTGGTCGAGGACGACATCCGCGTGCGCGCCCTCGTCTGCACCGCCCTGGCCGAGGCCGGCCACCGGGTGAGCGAGGTGTCCGACGGCACGCAGGCCATGCGGGCCATCGAGGAGATGGGGCTGGTCGACCTCCTCGTCACCGACGTGGTCATGCCCGGCGCGCCGGTGGGCGAGGTGATCGCCACCTTCCGCGCGCGCCACCCGGACGGGCGGATCCTGGTCTGCTCCGCCTTCTCCGAGGACGAGAGCCTGCGGCGGCGGGTGTTCGACGGCGAGTGCCGGCTCCTCCCCAAGCCGTTCACCCGCACGGAGCTGCTCGCCGAGGTACAGGCCCTCCTGGCGAGCCAGCACACCGCGGGGGGCACGCCCATGCCCGCGCCTCAAGGTGCCCGCGCCCAGGCCTGATCGGACCCCCCGTGCGGGCTGCTAGACCCTGGCGGGGTGCCTCCAGGTGCCGCACCCCGAAACGCTTCGCGTGCTCCGGTGTTAGTGGATGCAGCTGATGCGGAGGATAGTCCGATGAGCGCGAAGGCACCCATCCTGATCGCGGCCGCGTCGGCCCTGGCGCTGACGGGCTGCTACACGACCGAGACCTACAGCCGCCCGGTGGGGAGTCCCTACTACGCACCGCCGCCGGCGTGGTACCGCGACGGGCGCATCGAGAGCATCCGCGAGACCGTTCGCCACACCGAGGGCAGCCCGGTGGGCGGCGCGATCGCGGGCGCGGTGGTGGGCGGGCTCCTGGGCCACGCCATCGGCGGCGGCGGCGGCGCCGTCGTGGGCGCCGCGGGTGGCGCTGCCACCGGCGCGGCCGTGAGCCAGGGCTCGAGCGAGGAGCGGTTCTACGAGGTCTTCGTCCGCTTCGACGACGGCGGCCTGGGCAGGTTCACCTACCGGGGCCCGGTGCCGTGGCGGGTGGGCGACCGGGTCCGCCAGTCGCAGCGCGGCCTGCGCGGGCTCGGCCCCGGCCCCCAGGCGCCGCAGGCGCCGCCGCCGACGGCGCAGCCGTCCCAGCCGCCTCCCCCGCCGCCGGCCAACCCGCCGCCACCGCCCGTGGACTAGCGCCCGCCACCCCGGCGCGAGGGCATCCTCGACCTCGAGGCCCGCCCGTGCAACCCTGCCCGGGGTGCGCTCGGCTGCCTCGTGAGGCCTCCGCCAGGCCGTGATGGGCCACCGGAGGGTGGATGTTCCTGGGCATCGACATCGGCACCACCGCCACCAAGGCCGCGCTGGTCGACGACCGCCAGGCCACCGTCTCCTCAGCCACCGCCGGCTACGAGGTCAGCCAGCCCGAGCCGGGCACGAGCGAGCTCGACCCCCGCCGCTGGCTCGACGCGGTGCGCACGGCCATCGGGCAGATGCGGCGAAAGGCACCCCGGGAGCTGGGCGCGGTGCGGGCCATCGGCCTCTCCGGCCAGATGCACACCCTGGTCCCCCTGGACGCGCGGCGCGAGCCGGTCCGGCCCGCGCTGCTGTGGAGCGACAGCCGGGGCGCGGAGGAGGCGCGGCGGCTCCGCGCGGCGCTCCCCGGGATCGGAGAGCTGACCGGCGTCCTCCCCATGCCCAGCTTCACCGCGCCGAAGCTCCTCTGGCTGCGGCGCGCCCGCCCCGACGAGTTCCGACGCATCGCCCACATCGTCTGGCCAAAGGACTTCGTGCGCCACTGGCTCACCGGGGAGCTGGCCACCGACCCCTCCGACGCCGCCGGCGGCCAGCTCCTCGACGAGCGCCGGCGGGTCTGGGCCGAGCCGGTCCTGGAGGAGATCGGCCTCCCCCGCTCCTGCCTGCCCCGCCTCCTGGAGGGCACCGAGGTCTCCGGGGCGCTCCGGTCCGAGATCGCGGCCGAGCTGGGCCTGCCCGCGGGCATCCCGGTCGCGGGCGGCGGGGGCGATGCCGCCACCTCGGCGCTGGGTCTCGGCTGCGTCGAGGAGGGCCGCGGCTTCATCTCCCTGGGGACGGGCTCTCTCTACCTGGCGGCCCAGGACGCATACCGGCCCTCGCCGGAGTCGCTGGTCCACGCCTTCGCCCACTGCCTCCCCAGGAGGTGGTTCCGCATGGCGGCCATGCTGAACGGCGCCAGCTGTCTGGCCTGGGCGGCCCGGCTCTGCAACGAGCCCGACCTCGACGCCCTCCTGGAGCGGGTCGGGGCGCGGGGCGACGGTCCGGGCCGCGTCCTGTTCCAGCCCTACCTGAGGGGCGAGCGCACGCCCCGCGACGACGTGGCGGCGCGCGGGGCGCTGGTCGGGCTCGACCCCGCCTGCGACTCCGTCGACCTGGCGCGGGCGGTGCTCGAGGGCGTCGCCTTCTCGCTCCGCCTGGCCCAGGACGTCCTCCTCGCCCGCCCGGAGGAGCTCGACTTCGTCGGCCTGGTCGGAGGCGGGGCCCGCAGCCCGCTGTGGAGCGGGATCATCGCCACCGTCCTGGCCCGGCCCCTGGCCATCGTCGAGGACGCCGACCTGGTCGCCGCCCTGGGGGCGGCTCGCCTGGCGATGATCGCCGCGGGCGCGGCGCTCCGGGACGTGGCCGCGCTCCCCCGCGTGGCCCGCACGAGCGAGCCCGAGCCCCGCCACCTCGCCGACTACGAGGAGCGCTACGCGGCCTTCCAGGCCCTCTACCCCGCGCTCCGGCCGCTCTCCCGGCCGGCGCCGGGTGGCGAGGCCCCCGACCCCTGACGCCCCGGTGGCGGCACGGCAGGCCCTCCTCGCCCCGGGGCGAGGACGCGACCGGCTGCCCCAGCGGGGCGGTCCCGCCAGGGAGGCCGAGGCCGTCTGCGCCCTCGTGGGCGGGGATCGCGCTCCCCGCCTACCGCTGAGCCATCCGGGGCAGCGCCACCCGCGCGGCGGCCATCCGGCCGTTGACCAGCGAGATCCGCTCGTCGGCGACGCCTGCCACCGCCTCGTCGTGGGTGACGGTGACCAGGATGCGCCCCTGGTCCCTGAAGCCCTCGAGGACCGCCACCACCCGGTCCCGCGTGGCCGCGTCGAGCTCGGAGGTGGGCTCGTCCAGCACCAGGACTCGCGGCTCCCGCGAGAGGGCCCGGGCCAGCGCCAGGAGCTGCCGCTGCCCGCCCGAGAGCCGGGAGCCGTGCCTGCCCACCGGCGAGCCGGCGCCGGCCCCGAGCAGCACCCCGGCCAGCCCTTCGGCCTCGAGCAGCGCCACCAGGCCGGCCTCGAGGTCCGAGCCCTGGCTGGCCCGGGGCGCCTCGACCTCAGCGAAGAGCAGGAAGTCGCGCCAGGTGAGGTAAGGGTTGATCCGGGCGGGATCGAGCGGCAGGACGATCCCCCGGACCAGCCGGTGGAGCGGGCCGAGCGCCGGGGCCAGGGCGGCCAGGTCGGCGCCCGCGCCGCGGAGCTCGCGGACGGAAGCGGTGGCCAGCGCCAGCGCGGCCCGGGCCCGGTCCGGGCCCTCCTGGCCGGCGAGCTCCCGCCGCAGCCGCCAGACGCGCTCGTCGAGCGGGACCGGTGCGAGCCGCGAGAAGGCCTCGAAGGTGGGGAGCGCCAAGAGGCGCGTCTGCTCGCGGACCAGGGCGTCGGCGGCGGCCAGGACCCGCCGGCCGCATCGCGCCGCGGCCCGGCGCCCGCGCCGCGACAGCAGCACCTCGAGCAGCGCGCCGGGCGGCGCGATCCCCCCGGCCACGGCCTCCAGCGCCAGCGCCTCGGCCGGGACCCCGCCCTGCTCGAACGGCCGCAGCGCGATCCCGCAGCGCTCCGCGACCGCCCGCGCCCGCTCCCGCGCGCCCAGCGCACCGCGGGCCAGCTCGTCGGCGGGCAGCTCGCCCACCCGCATCCCCAGCGCCCGCTGCCGCAGCACCTCGCCGAGCCCCAGGGCCTCGAGGAGCGCGACCTCCCGGGGGCGCAGCGGCGCCCCCGGCGGAAGCGCCTGGCCGAACCGCAGGTTGTCGAGGACGGTGCCGTCCACCACCACCGGCGTCTGGGGAACGTAGGCCAAGAGGCGCCCGCGCTCTGGCTCGGCCAGGGCGGTCACCGCAACCCCGTCCAGCTCCACCCGGCCGCGCTGCGGGGTCATCCTCCCCAGCAGGAGCGAGAGCAGCGTGGTCTTCCCGGCGCCGGCGCGGCCCGTGACCGCCACCCAGCGGCCCGGCTCGATCCGGCAGCTCACGTCGTGGACGCCGGCGGCCGTGCCCGGGTGGCGGTAGGTCACGCCCTCGGCGACCAGCGCGCCGCCCTCCCCCGCGGGGGAGCGGGCCTGCGGGCCCCCCGACGCCCGGGGAGGCGCCGCGTACTCCGCCAGGCGGCGGCGGCTGACCTCCGCAAGCCGCGCGTCGCGGCGCTTGGTCGTCACGATCGCCGCGCTGGAGAAGATCTCCGGTAGCACCTTCAGAAGCACCGGGACCAGCGCCGCCGCGCCCGCCCGCGGCCCCGAGGCGGCCACCACCACCAGCCCGACGAAGGCCCCGAGGAGCGAGGCCCCGCCGACCCCGGTGATGAGCGCGTTCAGCCTGCCGAAGAGGTCGCTGGCCGCGGTCCGCACCGCCTGGCGCGAGCGGAGGCGATCGAGCACCCAGCCCTCCAGGGCGCTCGCCTGGATCTCCGGGATTCCGCGGATGGCGTCCTCGGCGAAGGCCCGCACGCTCTCGTCGGCGGCGACGTAGCGCCGGTCGGAGTCGGCGACCTGCTCCCCCAGCCGCATCGTCCAGGCTGCGCCCGCCGCGCAGGCCAGCGCGGCGATGGCGCACAAGCGGGGGTCGCTCCGGTAGATGTAGAGGAGGTTGCCGCCGAGGATGAAGGCCGCCGAGACCTCCCCGGTGAACCCGATCCGGGTCCCGACCAGGCGGGTCACGTCCCCCTCCAGACGGTGCAGGATCTCGCCGGTGGATCGGCCGGCGAGGAAGGCGTCGTCCCGCCGGAGGAGGTTCGCGACCACCTCCACCTCCAGCGCCGCCTTGACCCGGTTCTGGAGCGCGCCGGTGTAGGCTCGCTGCCACGCCTCCACCGCCAGGCGCGCCGCCCGCAGCACCCCGAACGCTCCCAGGGCGGTGAACGGGCCGACCACCACCTGGAGGAGCCGGCCGCCGCCGGTCGCGGTCGCGTCGGCCAGCGCGTGGATGGCGGCGTTCTCGGCGTACCCCAGCCCGGCCGCCGCCGCCGCGGCAGCCAGCGCGCCGGCGAGCGCGGCGGCGTAGCGCCGCCGCACGTTGGCCAGCCAGGCGACGAGGTTGACCGCCTCCGTCACGGCACGCCCCCGGGCGGCCCCTTGGGCGCGCGCCCTCCTGCCTCGATCTCCACCAGCCGTCGCACCGCGGTCTCCAGGAGCGCCAGCGTCACCGTCGGCTCCTCCAGGAGCAGGTTCCGGAAGCGCTCGTAGTCGAGCGCCATGAGGACCGCGTCCTCGGTCGCGACCACGCTCGCGGTCCGGCGAAGCCCGGAGAAGAGGCCGTACTCGCCCACCACCTCGCCGGGCCCGAGCTCCTGCAGGGGAGGATCGCCCGGCGCGGCATCGGCCAGGTGGACGGCCAGGCGGCCCCTGGCGACGACGAACAGGTCCCCGGCCACGTCTCCCGCGCGAAAGAGGTGGCGCCCGGCGGCCACGGCCTCCACGGTCACCATCTCCGCGAGCAGCGCGCGCCCCTCGGGCGGCACCAGCGCAAAGGCGGGCGCGAGAGAGAGCACGGAAGCTCTTTCCTCGGAGGTCAGCGCGGCGGACATCCCCGCGAGCCTAAGGGATCGACCGAGGAAAAGCCGCCGCGACGTGGAGGCGGACGCGGGGGCGAAGGCTGAGACCCGAATGGGACCTGAAGACCCGTTCCCTTCGCTACCCGCCTCCCCGACCGCGCGAGGGATCGAGCCCAGGACTCGGAGTCCAACCCCTCCGCGAGACGAGGGGAACCTCGCATCCGAGGCGCCTGGCTCCTGGTCTCAGCGGCTCACCCGACCAGAGGTCTCGCCGCCCAGCAGCCGCTGCACCTCCGCGCGATCCACCAGATTGAAGTCTCCGGGGACGGTGTGCTTCAGCGCCGAAGCCGCCGTGGCGAATTCGAGCGCCTCGGCCTCGCCGCCCAGCTCCAGCAGTCCGTAGATCAGCCCGGCGGCAAAGGCGTCTCCGCCGCCGATCCGGTCGACGATGTCCTCCAGCTCGTAGGCCCGCGAGATCTGGTAGCCGTCGCGGCCCACCAGGATCGCACTCCAGGCGTTCCGGTCCGCTGACCGGCTCTGCCGCAGAGTGATGGCGACCCGCTTCACCTGGGGGAACAGCGCCAGGGCTTGGCCCGCCATCTCGCGGTAGGCCTCGGGGTCCACCTTCCCCCGGGAGGGATCCGCCCCGGTCACGGCCATCCCGAGCGCGAGCTGCAGGTCCTCCTCGTTGCCCACCAGCACGTCGGCGAGGGTCGCCAGGGGGCGCATCACCTCCGGCGCGGCCACTCCGTACGCCCACAGCTTTCGCCGGTAGTTCAGGTCCACCGAGACCCGGACCCCAGCCCCGTGGGCGGCGGAGACCGCCTCGAGGGTCGCGTCGGCCGCCGAGCGGGACAGCGCGGGGGTGATCCCCGAGACATGGAACCAGTCGGCTCCGGGGAGGATGTCGCGCCAGGGGAAGTCGCCCGGGGCCATGGCCGCTGCGGCGCTGCCGGCGCGATCGTAGAGCACCGCCGAGGCCCGGAGATCGGCGCCGCCCTCCAGGAAGTAGATGCCCATGCGCCCCGGGCGACGCCGGACGTGGGCCGTGTCGACCCCGTGTCCCCGCAGGCAGCGCAGCGCAGCGTCTCCCACCGGCCCCTCGGGCAGCGCGGTGACGTAGGAGGCGCGCAATCCGAGGCGGCAGAGCGAGACGGCCACGTTGGCTTCGCCCCCACCGAAGGTGGCCTCGAGAAGCGGCGACTGCAGCAGTCGCTCCTGGCCGGGAGCCTTGAGTCGCAGCAGCAGCTCGCCGAATGTGACCACCCGGCCGCTCATGTGTGGACCGGACAGTAGCAATCCCGCTGGCGCTGTCAATCGGTGGTGGAATGCCATTCCATTTTCCGCTAGCCTCCTCCGCGAACGCCCATGGCCACCCTCCCGCGACCTCGCCGCACCGCGGCCCGCAGGCGGCCCCGCCGCCCCGGTCCCTCGCGGGGGCGCGCCCACCTCGCTCCGCCTCCCCCTCCCTCCCCGGCGCCGCGCCGCCGCTCCGCCCTGCCACTCGTCAGCGCGGTGGGCCGGGCCTTCACCGTCCTGGAGCGGCTCTCGCGCGATCCTTCGCTCAGCCTGGAGCAGCTCTCGCGGGACGTCCACCTGCCCAAGGCCACCGCCTACCGATTCCTGGTGACCCTGCAGTCCCTGGGCTACGCCCGCCGCGACCAGCAGGACCGCTGGGCCATGACCCTGAAGCTCTTCAACACGGGGTCCCGGGCTCTCGATCATCTCGACCTGTACGCGGCCGCGCGGCCCGTGGCGGAGGAGCTGGCCGACCACCTCGGCGAGACGGTCCACATGGGCGTGCTGGAGGGGGACGCCGCCGTCTACGTGCTGAAGATCGAGTCCAAGCACACCATCCGCATGTTCTCGCGGGTGGGCCGGCGCATCCCCCTGCACTGCACCGCCATCGGGAAGGTGCTCCTGGCGTTCGGCGAGGCGGAGGAGCGCGCCGCCGCCCTCCGCACCCTGCGGCTCGTGGCCCACACCCCCCGTACCCTGGTGGCCCGGGTGGCGCTGGAGGCCGAGTTGGACAAGGTCCGGCGACAGGGCTTCGCCATCGACAACGAGGAGCACGAGCACGGGATCCGCTGCATCGGCGCCCCTGTGCTCGGCCACACCGGCGCCGTCGTGGCCGCCCTCTCCGCCTCCTGGCCCACCTTCCGCTTCCCAGCCGACGGCATCGGCCAGGCCACCGCCGCGGTGCGCGCGGCGGCGGCCCGGATCTCCTCCATCCTCGGCCATCCGGAGGCCGGAGCCAAAATGGAATGATGTTCCGAACGCGTTGACAGAGGGTCGGCTGATGCTACAGTCGGCGCCTCGCGGCAAAGACCAAGACCAGCGGAGTCCCCATGGCATCCATGCTTCTGGACGGTGAGTGGGTGGGCGCCTCGGATGGCGCCACGCGCACGGTGGTGAACCCCGGCACCGGCGCCCGGCTGGACGACGTCCCGGTGGCCACCGAGGCCGACGTCCAGCGGGCCATCCAGGCCGCCCAGCGGGCACGCTCCGGCATGCGCGGCTTGCCCGCCCACGAGCGGGCCCGCATCCTCATCGAGGTCGCCGGCCGGATGGAGGCGGAGCGGCCGGCGCTCGCGGAGCTCCTGGCCAAGGAGAACGGCAAGCCCATCCGCCAGACGCGCGAGGAGCTGAGCGCGGCGGCCCGCATCTTCCGCGGCTTCGGCGAGGAGGCCAAGCGGGTCTTCGGCCGGGTGATGCCGATGGACGCCATCCCGGGCATGGAGCGTCACTTCGCGGTCACCATCCGCCAGCCGCTGGGCGTGGTGGCGGCCATCGTCCCCTTCAACTATCCGGTGGAGCTCTGGGCCCACAAGTCTGCGGCCGCCTTGGCCGCCGGGAACGCCCTGATCAGCAAGCCCCCCACGCCCTGCCCCCTGACCCTGCTCGCCCTGGCCCGGTTCCTGGAGGAGGCCGGCCTGCCCCGCGGCGCCCACCAGATGCTGACCGGACGCGGCGAGACCATCGGCCCCCTGCTGGCCTCGAGCCCGAGCGTCCAGCTGATCACGGTCACCGGCAGCGTAGAGACCGGCGTGGCCCTGGCCCGGGCTGCGGCCGGCACGCTCAAGCGCGTCCTGGCCGAGCTGGGCGGCAACGACGCCACCATCGTTTGCGCTGACGCCGACCTGGAGCGGGCCGCGCAGGGCATCGTCCTGGGAAGGCTGGCCCGCGGCAACGGCCAGATCTGCTGCGCGGTGAAGCGGGTGCTGGTCCACGAGTCGGTCAAGGAGGATCTGGCCCACCGGCTGACCGAGTGGGCCCGGCGTCTCTCGGTCGGCGACCAGCTCCTGGAGACCACCGACGTGGGGCCGCTCATCAGCACCGCTGCCGCCGAGCAGGTGGTGGAGCGGGTGCAGATGGCGGTCGACCAGGGCGCGGTCCTGCTCACCGGCGGACAGCGGCGGGGCGCCTTCGTCGACCCGACGGTGCTGCTCGACGTCCCTGCCGCCGCGGTGGTGTTCCGCGACGAGACCTTCGGCCCGGTGGTGCCTCTGGTCGGCTTCTCCACCATCGACCAGGCCGTCGCCCTGGCCAACGACTCACCCTTCGGCCTCCAGGCGGCCGTGTTCACCCGCGACATCCACACCGCCCTCTCCGTCTCCCACCGGCTGGAGGCGGGCGGGGTGATGGTGAACTGGGGCTCCGCGCTGCGGGCCGAGACGCTTCCCTTCGGCGGCGTCAAGCTCTCGGGTACGGGCCGCGAGGCGGTGCACGACACGCTGCTGGAGATGACCGAGCAGAAGGCCATTCTCTTCCACGACGCGCTGGACGGGCTGCCCTAGGAGCGGAACGGTGAGCGTCGGCGCCCCTCGCCTGGAGCTGCGCGGAGTGCGCAAGCGCTACGACGCCACCCTCGCGCTGCGCGACGTGGACCTGACCATCGACGGCGGCGAGGTCCACGCCCTGGCGGGCGAGAACGGAGCCGGCAAGTCCACCCTGATCAAGGTGCTGGGCGGCGCGGTGCGCCGGGACGCCGGCACCATCGCCCTCGACGGGACCGCGGTGGACCTGGCCACCCCGCTCGAGTCGCGGGCGGCCGGCATCCGCGTCGTCTACCAGGAGTTCAGCCTGGTCCCGACCGTCTCGGTGACGGAGAACGTGCTCCTCGGTCAGATGCCGACGGGAGCGCGCGGGATGTGGATCGACTGGAACGACGCCCACCGCCGGGCCGCCGAGGCCATCGCCTCGCTGGGGTTCGAGGTCCCGGACGTGCGGCGGCGGGTCGGCTCCCTTCCGGTCTCCCAGCGGCAGATGGTGGAGATCGCCAAGGCCCTGCTGGAGCGTCCGCGAATCCTCGTCCTCGACGAGCCCTCGGCGGTCCTCTCCAGCCGCGACCTGGAGCGGCTCTTCGCGGCCATCCGCTCGCTGCGCCAGGGCGGCGGGACGGTGATCTACGTCTCCCACCGGCTGGACGAGGTCTTCGCCATCGCCGACCGGATCACCGTGCTGAAGGATGGGGCCCGGGTGGGCACCCTGCTGGCCACCGAGGTCGACCAGCAGGGGCTGGTGCGGATGATGGTGGGCCGTTCCCTGGGGGAGGTGTTCCCGGCCCGCACCCCCCCGGCCTCTCCCGTGCCGGTGCTGGTGGTGCGGGGGCTGAGCCGGCGCCGGGCGTTCCACGACGTATCGCTCGACCTCTCACCGGGAGAGATCGTGGGCGTCAGCGGACTGGTGGGCAGTGGGCGAACCGAGCTCGTCCGGGCCATCGCTGGCGCCGATCGGCCCGACGGCGGGGAGATGGCGCTGGACGGCCGGCCCTACCACCCGCGCTCGCCGGCCGAGGGGCTCCACGCCGGTGTCGCCATGCTCTCCGAGGACCGGGCCCGCGACGGTCTGGTCCCGGCGATGTCGGTGCGCGACAACCTCAGCCTGGCCTCCTTTGCCCGGATGTCCCGTCTGGGCGTCCTCCTCCGCCGGGTGCAGGAGGCGCTGGTGGGCCAGCAGGTGCGCGAGCTCAACGTGCGCACCGCCTCGGTGGACGCTCCGGTGCGCCGCCTCTCCGGCGGCAACCAGCAGAAGGCGATGGTGGGCCGGTGGCTGCTGCGGGGCGCGCGGGTGCTGCTCCTCGACGAGCCCACCCGCGGCGTCGACGTGGGAGCCAAGGCCGAGATCTACCGGCTCGTGGCCGGGCTGGCCGAGCGGGGGATGGCCGTCCTGCTGGTCTCCTCCGAGCTGCCGGAGGTCCTGGGCATGTCCGATCGCATCCTGGTGATGCGCGGCGGGCGGATCGTGGCGCGGTTTCAGCGGGGTGAGGCGACCGAGGAGCGGCTGCTGGCGGCCGCCGCGGGCGTCGCGCCGGAGGAGGCCTGATGCGCGAGGCGAACGGCATCCTGGCGCGGGTCCGGGAGCGGCTGGGGCTATCCGGCTCCGACGCCGAGGCCGACCGGTGGAGCCGGCTGGCGGCCTACCTGCCCATCGCCGGCTTCCTGGTCCTGGCCGCCGTGGCCATGGTCTCCTCGGACGCGTTCCTCTCTGCCACCAACCTCGGCAACCTCCAGCGCCAGATCGTCACCAACGGGCTGATCAGCCTGGGCATGCTGCTGGTCATCCTCACCGGCGGCATCGACCTCGCCGTGGGCGCGGTGCTGGCTCTGGGCGGCATCGTTGGCGCGGTGCTGCTCAACGCTTTGCCCTGGCCCGTGGCGGTGCCGCTGGGGCTCCTGGTGGGCATCTTCGCCGGGGCAGCGAACGGCGCTCTGGTCGCCTACCTCCGCATGCCGCCCTTCGTGGCCACCCTGGCCACCATGTCCGCCTTCCGCGGGCTGGTGTACGTCTTCTCCGAGACCCCCGTCGTCCAGAACAACGCCGCCTTCCGCCGGATCGTGGTGGCCAGCCTGGGGCCGGTGACCACCGTGGCCCTGCTGGTGGCCGCCTGCTTCATCCTGGTCTCCTGGTTCCTGGGCCGCACCACCGCCGGCCGGACCTTCTACGCCATCGGGGGCAACGTCGAGGCGGTCCGCCTGGCAGGCATCGACGTCCGCGCCCACCAGCTGCTGGCCTACCTGGTCTCTGGCGGCTTCGCCGGCCTGGCCGGGCTGGTGCTCACCACCCGGCTCGGGATCGCCCAGCCCAGCGTCGGAGCGGCCATGGAGCTGGATGCCATCGCCGCCTGCGTCATCGGCGGTGCCTCGCTGGCAGGCGGGGTGGGGACGGTGCGGGGCACGCTGGCGGGCGTGCTCCTGCTCGGGCTGATCAACAACTTGCTCAACCTGTACGGTGTGCAGGCGTACTGGCAGCAGATCGTCAAGGGCGCGCTCATCGTCTTCGCGGTCTTGGCCCGCCAAAGAAGCGACTGAAGGACCGCCGCGCGGCTCGGGCGGCTCGCATCGCGCGGTGTGAGGAGACCACCAGCATCAAGAAAGGGGACTCGGTATGGCTCGCAGGCTTTGCATCATCCTCGGGGCAGCGCTGTTCCTCGTCACGGCGTGCTCCCGGCAGGCCGGCCCGGCGGCCGGATCCGGCAACAAGAAGATCAAGATCGGCATGGCCAACTTGAGCCTGTGCTGCGCCTACTTCATCGGCATGTCCAAGGCGGTGGAGGAGGAGGCCAAGCCCTACGGCAACGTGGAGGTGGTGGTCACCAACGCCGACGGCAAGATCGACAAGCTGACCGCCGACGTCGAGGACCTCATCGCCAAGAAGGTGGACGGCGTGGTCCTGTCCGCCGCCTGGATCGAGGCAGCGCCGGCGGCCCTGGAGGCCCTGGCCAAGGCGCACATCCCGGTGGTGATGGTGGACCGCAAGCTCAAGGGCGGCGAGTACACGAGCTGGATCGGGCCGGACAACTACGCCATCGGCCAGGGCATCGGCGAGTACCTGGTCAAGCAACTCGGCGGAAAGGGCAAGCTCGCCATCATCCGGGGCGGGCCGGCCGACAACAGCATCGGCCTGGACCGCACCAACGGCGTGAAGAGCAAGGTCGAGGGGAGCGGCATCGAGATGGTGGTGTTCCCCGACTGGGGCGGCTGGAGCACCGACGGCGGCAAGAAGGCCATGGAAGACCTCATGGCCAAGAACCCCAACCTGAACGCCGTGTTCTGCGAGAACGACTCCATGTGCCTCGGGGCCAAGTCGGCCGTCGCCGACGCCGGCAAGAAGGACCAGATCATCGTCGCCGCGGTGGACGGGCAGAAGGAGGCCCTGAAGGAGATCCTGGACAACACGAACTACGTGGCCACCGGGCTCAACAACTCCGATCAGATCGGCCGCGCCGGGTTCAACCGGCTCATGGCCATCCTGGCCGGTGCCCAGACGCAGAAGGACACCGTCCTGCCCTCGCCCATCATCAACAAGGAGAACGTGGTCAAGTTCTACAACCCGAACAGCATCTTCTGAGCAGGGACTCCGCTGCCCGCGCAACGGACCCGCGCAGGCCAGGCCACGGCGCGGCGCGCCGGCGAACGCCGGCGCGCCTGCGTCGCTGGCACCGGAAGGCCGCGGCGGGTTCATCCAGGACCCGAGGTGAGGCGCGAGCGCGACGAGGCGATGGCCGCCGCAGGCGAGAGCGCGTGTCGAGCGACGATGCCGCCTTCCAGCCGGCGGAGTCGCTCTCCAGGCGCAAGCAGGGCCTGGCCCCATCGACCCCCCGCCCTCCGCTGAGCGAGCGGAGGAGGAGGGCGCACCCCGCGCCGGCCGGCAGGGGCGCGGCCAGCCCCGTCGCCAAACCGGGCGACCCGCGGGCCCACCCCCGTTTCTCATCCGCCGCCATCAGCGCCGTCACCGGAGGAAGCGGGCGGGGCGGGCCGACGTGCCCCGCATCGCCACGGGGTCGAGAGGGTCGCGGCCCGGAGTGAACACCTCGTCCCCCCGCACGTCGGTGGGCGCGTTCGGGGACCCGCTCCCTGGAGGCGATGCGACCACCTCTCGACCCGGCGCGGCACGACCCCGCGTGAAGATCCCGGTGGGGAACGCCCGCGCCCGCGGGAGCCTCCTGTCGCCCGGACGGAACCCCCCGGGGCGGCGCCAGCCTCTGTCGGTCCAGGCGGCCACGCCGCGGGCGCCGCCCAGCTTCGCGCTTTCGCCGCGAGGCGTGGTACCCTAGTCCTTTAGTGGGTGCTGCGACCGCCATGGAAGAGGCCGCCGATCTCGAGATGTTCCGTGCCTTCCTCCGCAGCCGCTGGGAGCCGCGCAGCCGCGTCCTCGGCAGGTACGCCGCCGTCGGAAGCCTCGTCTTCCTCGTCTTCGACCTCATCCTCACCCGTGGGCTCGGTGCTCGGCCCACGCTCCTGGCCATCGCCGCCCATCGGCTGCCCTGGGGGCTGCTCCCGGTCGTGGGGTGGCTGGCGGCGGTCCGCGCCCCCCGCTGGCGCGGGCTTCCCGCCCTGGTCATCGGGCTCTCGGTGGCCTACACCTGGGGAAACGACTGGGTCTACTACGCGCTCGGGCTCGCCGACTCGCCCGTCCACGCTCTCGCCTTCGTCATCTGCATCCTCACCGCGGCCACGTTCCTGCCCCTGGCGTTCAGCGGCCGGGTGAGCGTGCTCGCCCTCCAGGCCCTGGGCCACCTGGCCCTGGAGCTCTCCTGGGCTCGCGGGCGCCCGCTCGCGGACCGGTTGTGGACGCAGGTGGCGGTGCTGGGCCTGGTGGTGTGCGTCACCGTGGTCTTCGAGAACTTCACCCGCAGCCAGCGGCGCGGGCTCCGCCTCAGGTTCCAGCTCGAGCGCACCTGCAGGGATCTCGAGGAGAGCCGCCGCCGGGCGGTGGACGCCGTGGAGGCGCTCCAGCAACTCGCGGCGCACGTGTCGCACGAGGTGAACAACCCCCTCGCCGCCGTGAAGGTGAACATCAGCTACCTGACGGGCACGGAGGACCGGCGCGAGCGGGAGGAGGTGGGGGCGGAGACGCTGGCGGCAGTCCAGCGCATCAGCGCCATCGTGGGATCGCTGCGCGCCATCGTCGTCGCGGAGGACGCCGATCTCCCCTCCCCGGCACCTCCCGGCAGGGGCGGCGCCGGGGAGCTCAGCCCTTCGTCGCCCCGAAGGTGAGCCCTGCGATGAAGTGGCGCTGCATGGTGAAGAAGATGGCCACCGGCGGGAGGGCGGCCAGGATCGAGCCGGCGGAGACCAGGTTCCAGGAGGCGACCCACTGGCCCTTGAGCATGGCCACGCCCACCATCACCGGCCGCGCGGAGTCGCCCTGGGTGAGGGTGAGCGCCCAGAAGTAGTCGTTCCAGACGAAGGTGAAGATGAGGACGGAGAGCGCCGCCAGGGCCGGCCGGATCAGCGGCAGAACCACCCGCCGGAAGGTGGTCCACTCGGACGCGCCCTCGACGCGCGCGGCCTCGATGAGCTCGAAGGGCAGCTGCTTGATGAAGTTGCGCAGGAAGAGCGTGCAGAAGCCTGTCTGGAACGCCGCGTGGAAGAGCACGATCCCCAGGATGGTGTCGAAGAGCCCGAGCTGGAGGGCAGGTTCCGCACCGGGAGCATGAGGATCTGGAAGGGGATGAAGTTGCCGGCGACGAAGATGGCAAAGAGGGCCAGGTTGCCGCGGAACTCGTAGGTGGCCAGCGCGAACCCGGCCATGGCCGCCAGCCCCACGGCCAGGGCCACCGACGGAACGGTGATGGCCAGGCTGTTCAGGGAGTAGCGCATCATGGGAGAGCCGGTCAGGACCTCACCGTAGTTGCGCAGGGCCGCGAACTCCCGCGGTCAGCCCCAGTGGTTGCCGGCCAGATCTACGTGACGTACGACCAGGTCGAGGCCATGACTCTGGCGCAGCGGATCAGCAGCTCTGGAAGACCATGGCGATGCCGCGATCGGCCGGGGGGGTTTGTTGACCAGGCGGCCGCCGATGAAGATGTCGCCGGAGGTGATCTCCTCGAGCCCGGCCACCAGCCGCAGGAGGGTCGACTTCCCGCAGCCGGACGGGCCGATGAACACGGCCAGCTCGCCGTCGCCGATCTCCAGGTCCACCCCGCGAAGCACCGGAGGGTTGCTGCCGTACGCCTTGCTCACTGCCCGGAACGCAATGCTGGTCATGCGCGAGCCCCTCGAAAGACAAGAACGTCGGGTTAGGCCGGCCCCGCACCTGCGCGGTCCTGCGGCTCGTGGAAGAAATCCGCTAGCTGCGCCGGGGCCGCCTCGCCGAACAGGATGTGGGCGACCTCGCGAATGGCCGGTGCGGCGCGGAGGTCCTCGCGGCGAGAGACCAAGGCGAGCTCCGTCCGGCGCCGCAGGAAGTCCTCGAGCGTGACCACCATTTCCCGGGTCGCCGCCGCCTCGACCTCGCAGCGGAGGACCTGGAACGAGGGAAGCACGACCTCGGCGGCACGCGGGTCGCGTCGGATTGCTTCCAGCATGGAGAGCGCCTCCAGGCCGTGCCGCCGCCACAGCCGCTCCGAGGGCGGCTCGCCCGCGCCAGGCGGGACCATGGCGTCGAGCCCCATCAGCCGGGACTGGTGCCGGTACTCCTCCCGGAGCGCCGCGGGCGGCTCGCCGTACCAGGGGCGGTCCGGCCAGGGCAGCGCCACCCCGAGCCGCCGCGCCTCGAGGCAGAGCCGCTCACCGACGTTGACGCAGTCGGTGAGCTTTCCTCCGAAGATGGTGACGTGGCGCGCCACCGGGTCGGTCTCGATGACGTGCCGCCGGGAGAGCTGCATCCAGTCGCGCACGCCGGGCCCTCCTCCGTTCACGGCCAGGGGGCGCACGCCGCAGCGCTCGGCGATGATATCGCGCTCCTGGAGCGGGCGGGCCAGGCGCAGCCGCTTGTTGATGTTCTCGAGCACGAAGCGGCGATCCTCGGGGGTCACGGTCACGTCGGGCCGCTCCACCGGGGTGTCGGTGGTTCCGATGCACGTCCTCGAGCCCATGGGGATGGCGAAGAAGAGCCGACCGTCGTCGGCGAAGAAGGTCAGCACGCGCGGGCTGGGCGTGAGCTGGTCGACGAGGAGGTGGATCCCCTTGGAGAGGACGTGGCGGTGGGACGTCGAGACGCCGTCGCGGGCATTGACCCCGTCGGCGAATGGGCCGCAGGCGTTCACCAGCACCCGGGAGCGGATGGCCAGTTCCCTGCCGCCTACCCCGTCGCGCGCGGTCGTGACCCAGCCGTCGCCCTCGCGGCGCGAGCCGACCGCCTCCAGGTAGTTGGCGGCCAGGCAGCCGTGGTCGAGAGCCGCGCGGACGAAGCCCCACACGAACCGGGCGTCGCCGTCCGGGAGGAAGGCGTCGGAGTACTCGAAGCCACCGTCCAGCCCCTCGAGCGCCAGGACCGGCTCCTCCCGGGCCATGGTCGCGAGCGAGAGCTGGCGCGGCGGGCGGGTGAAGAACGAGCCCAGGGCCCAGTACAGGAGGGTGCCCAGCACGAGCTTCCACCGCGGGTGCCGGAAGTCGCGGGAGTGCGACGTGTAGAAGCGGATCTCCCGCACCGAGGAAGGAAAGGACCGGAGGAGCTGGTTGCGAGCCCGGCAGAGCTTCCGGACCAGGCCGAGCTCGTAGGTCTCGAGGTACTTGATCCCTCCCCAGACCAGGTTCGAGGACTCCTGCGAGGTCGCGGACCCGAAGTCCCGGCGCTCGAGGAGGCCGACCCGGGCTCCGCGCGCCGCCAGCGCGGCGGCCGTGACCGCACCGTTGATCCCGCCGCCCAGGACGAGAACGTCGAGCGCCGAGCAGGAGAGCCGCTCCAGGTTCGAGGTGCGCAGAGACGGCGATCTGACGTGGTTCATTTTGGCGTATGATCAGTGCGGATAGACTCGCTTTGGAAGACTGACCGACGAACTTGACGCTGAATACGAAAGAAATATAGTTATAAACGAAACGAATGTCAACCGTTTCGATTCGTTTCGGATCGGTTGCGTTCGGTTCGCGGGAGCGCCATGACCCCCAGGCAGAAGCAAGTACTTGAATTACTTAGGCAACACGGTGACACCTCGGTCCAGGAGCTGGCGCGCGTCCTGAAGGTGACCTCGCAGACCATCCGAAAGGACGTTCGAAGCCTGGAGGACGCCGAGCTGGTCGCCCGCTACCACGGCGGCGTTGGCCTGCCCTCCACGGTGGAGAACATCGACTACTCGCAGCGGCTGGTGATGAACGTCGACGCCAAGCGGCGGATCGCCCGCCTCGTGGCGCAGCAGGTCGAGTCCGGCCGCTCCCTCATCCTCAACATCGGCACGACCACGGAGGAGGTGGCGCGGGCCCTGGCGCAGCACCGCGGCATCCGGGTGGTGACGAACAACCTCAACGTGGCAGCCATCCTCGCCGCCAACGAGCAGGCGGAGGTGTTCATCGCCGGGGGGCTGGTCCGGCACCGGGACCACGGCATCGTCGGCGAGGCCACGCTCGACTTCATGAGGCAGTTCAAGGTCGACGTCGGGGTCATCGGCGTCTCCAGCATCGAGACCGACGGGACCCTGCTCGACTACGACTACCGGGAGGTCCGGATCGCCCAGGCCATCATGGAGCAGTCGCGGGAGGTGTGGCTGGTCGCCGACCACTCGAAGTACACGCGGAGCGCGATGGTGCGCCTGGGACACTTCGCCGACGTGGACCGCTTCTTCACCGACGCCGCCGTCCCCCCGGCCCTGGCCCAGGTGCTGGAGGCGGCGCAGGTGCAGGTCTTCGTGGCCGCGGGTGCGGAGGAGGACCGGCGAGACGGTCCTGGCCCGCGGGGATGACCCTGGTGATGGCTCGGGCGCGTGGAACGTCCCGGCAGCTCGCCGCCCCTGCGCCCAGGTCGCGCCTTGCTTCCCCTTCCTGCCGGGTCCTCGCCCGCGGCGGAAGGGCCGGGGCGGCGCAGGGAAGCGGACCGCTCGGCCAGCGCGGTGAGCCAGCGGCCCGCCAACGTGGCGGCGTGTCAGCCCGTGACGCAGCGTGTTCGCGCGAACGACCCATCTGCGCCCGGTCCCTGGTTCTCCCGCGTCGGGCAGCCAGGGCGCTCCCCGCTCACCCCAAGCGCCCAACCCCGGGCATCCGGCCCCCGCGCGGAACGAGCTTGTAGTCCGCCCCGCCCGGCCTCGACCAGCTGCGCCAACGATCCCGGAGAGCCAACGGCGGTCCTCAACGATCCGGCTTGACGACCGCGCCCTGGGGGGACCGGGCTAGGCGATCCCCGGCCCTACGCCGGACCTCGTCCACCGCCTCGACGATCCGCTCCACGCTGGCCAGCGTGTCGGCCACCACCTGTTCGCGCTCTCCGCCGTCGCTCCCCGTCCCCTGCCCGAGCCACTGCACGTTCGACTTCACCACCGAGAGGGGATTGTTCACCTCGTGGGCCACGTGGGCCGCGAGCCTTCCCACCTCCGCGAACCGCTGTGCCTCGGCCCGCTGCCGCTCGCTCTCGGCGAGCTGCTCGAGAGCCTGCCAGCGCCGTCTCTCGGCGGCGACCTCCATTCGCCAGGCGCGCCGGGCAGCGATGGTTCCCCAGGTGGCCAGGGCTGTCATCACCGTCGAGAGCAGGAGCCACGACACGACTTGGATCCAGGGCTGTCCTTCCCAGAGGCGGATGGCCGCGCCGCCGGCCACGCAGATCGCGCCGTTGAGCGCGGCGGCGGTCGGGAGCTCCACCATGGCCACGAGCACCGCGAACGGCGTGGCGAGCAGCATGCCCACGTAGACGCTGGACGTCCCACCGTCCAGCGCCACGATCGCCACCACCGCGGCGCCCGTCGCCAGGGAGCCGAGGTGGGAGCTCAGGTTGGCGAGCCGGGGGCGTTCCGGCCGCTGCAACGAGGCGGCCACCAGCACCGCCGCGACCCACAGCACCCGGACCACCGCCACCTCAGCGAGGTGGGGCTGGAACAGATCGATGACCCAGCACGAGGCGATGAGGAGCGCGCCGAACCGGAAAGTGCGGCGGCGGTAGCGCAGCAGGGCGGCGGTTCCTGCGGCGAGCGAAGGGTCGTCCCTTCCCGCGCCCGTGGCCGGCGAGGCGGGCACCGTCGGCTCGGGCCGCGTCCGATGGACTTCCCGAGTCGGCTCCGCTGCGGCGCCGTCTGCGGCTGGCACGGAGATACCCTACCATGGCGGCGCATCCCTGGATTCCCAGGAACGCGGGACTCGTGGAGCGGCCAGCCCATCCCGCCGGGCCCGGCGATGCCGGCCAGCGCCGGAGGAGCCGCAGGTACGAGCCGGCAGCCTCATGAGATCTGGCCCCCGATCGCCGCATCGACCTCAGCGGCGGTTTGCGCCCGCACCTGGTGGCGGGGCCCGCACCAGGCTCCTCGAGCACCCCTCGTCCCGGGTTCACGGCGTTCGCCTGGTGGGACCCTTCGTCGGCCGCGAGCCGACGCGGGCGACCAAACGGCCGATCGCGATTCCGAAGCAGGAGCCGCGATTCCCGAGTGAAAGGGTCGAGAGCCCCTCGACGATCGTGGGCGAGCAGGAAGCCGGCGACCGTGGGCCATCAGCCCCTCGATCGACCTGCACCGGTGCTTGCGCGTCACGACAGCGCCGGCGGGAGGAGAACCGGGTCGCTTCCAGAACCACTGGGCGGGCACCATCGCCTGCGGCGGCGGCTGCAACGCTGCCTGCCGCCGCGGCTGCCATGACCGGTCCCAGGGACCGCGGAGGCCAGGCCTGCTTGGCCCGGGCCGCCTCGGCCCGGGCCCCGCGTCGCCTTGACGCTCGCCGCGTCCTGCGCCGCCAGCCCGGGGGTTTGCCCCTTCCCTCCAGATGGTGTTGAATCGCTCACCTCCAACCCCTGGGAGTCGAGCATGAAGAGAGTCATGGGAGCCCTGGCGCTGGCGCTCGGCGTGTGCATGACCGGAACCGTCCGCGCCTCCGACACGATCAAGATTGGCATGATCGCGCCCCTGACTGGCGCCTGGGCCAGCGAGGGCCAGGAGATGAAGCGCAACGGGGAGCTGCTGGCCGCCGAGCTGAACGGCAGGGGCGGGCTGCTCGGCAAGCAGGTCGAGCTGGTCATCGAGGATGACGGCGGCGACCCGCGCACCGCCTCGCTGGCGGCGCAGCGGCTCACCTCCCGGGGCGTGGTGGCGGTGATCGGCACCTACGGTTCGGCCGTGACCGAGGCCACCCAGACCATCTTCGACGAGGAGGGCATCCTCCAGATCGCCAACGGTTCGACGGCCGTCCGGCTCACCGAGAAGGGGCTCAAGAACTTCTTCCGCACCTGCCCCCGCGACGACGAGCAGGGCCGGGTGGCGGCGGCCGTGATCCAGAAGTCGGGCGCCAAGCGCATCGCCCTGGTGCACGACAGCTCCGCCTACTCCAAGGGGCTGGCCGACGAGATCAATACCCTGCTCAGCGCGAAGGGAGTGACACCGGTCTTCTTCGAGGCGCTCACGCCCAAGGAGCAGGATTACTCCGCCATCCTCACCAAGCTCAAGGCAGCCCAGCCGGACATCGTCTTCTTCACCGGTTACTACCCCGAGGCCGGCCTGCTCTTGAAGCAGAAGAAGCAGATGGGCTGGAACGTGCCCTTCGTCGGCGGCGACGCCATCAACAACCCCGACCTGGTGAAGATCGCCGGAAGGGAAGCCGCTCAGGGGTTCCGCTTCCTCTCCCCGCCGGTCCCCAAGGACCTCGACACCCCCGAGGCCAAGGCCTACATGGCCGCCTACCAGAAGAAGTACGGCGAGGCGCCCAACTCCATCTACGGCGTGCTGGCGGCCGACGGCTTCCGGGTGATCGCCAAGGCCATCGAGGCCACCAAGTCCACCGAGACGCCCAAGCTCCGCGAGTACCTGGTGGGCAGCCTCAAGGATTTCCCCGGCTACACCGGCACCATTGCCTTCAACGGCAAGGGCGATCGCGTGGGTGAGCTGTACCGGGTCTACGCGGTGGACGCGGCCGGCAGCTTCGTGCTCCAGCCGTAGCGCCGGTCCCACCGGGACTCGGGGAGGGGTCGCCCCGGCCCCTCCCCTCCTCGTTTCCGCCCATGCGGCCATTCCTCGAGCAGTGCACCAACGGCCTGGCGGTGGGCAGCATCTACGCCCTCATCGCCCTCGGCTACACCATGGTGTACGGGGTGCTGAAGCTCATCAACTTCGCTCACGGCGACCTGTTCACCTACGGCGCTTACCTGGGCATGACGCTGCTCACCTCCCTGCTCCTCCACGAGCGGCTGGGGATAGGGCCCGGGCTGCTGGTGCTGGCCCTGATGGTGATGGGGCTGGTGGCGCTGCTGGGCGTCCTCCTGGAGCGCGTCGCCTACCGGCCGGTGCGGAGCTCACCCCGCCTCAACGCGGTGGTCTCGGCGCTGGGCGCCTCCATCTTCCTGCAGAACGGGCTGATGCTGGTCTACGGCGCGCGCTACCAGGTCTACCCTGACGTGCTCCCGCAGACCGCCTTCTCGATCCTCGGCCTCCACGTCCCCGTACTGCGCGTGGGGGTGGTGCTCGCCTCGGTGGCCATGATGGCCGTCCTCTACTTCTTCGTGCAGCGCACCCGCTTGGGCGCCGCCGTCCGCGCCGTGGCCATCGACCCCGACGCCGCCCGCCTCATGGGCATCGACGTGAACAAGATCATCATGCTGGTCTTCGTGATCGGGCCGGCGTTGGGCGGCGCCGCCGGGCTCCTGGTCGGCCTGTACTACGGCCAGATCTCGTTCACCATGGGCTGGACCTACGGCATGAAGGCCTTCACCGCGGCCATCCTGGGCGGCATCGGCAACATCCCCGGTGCCATGCTGGGCGGCCTGCTCCTCGGCCTCATCGAGGCCCTGGGCGCGGCCTACCTCTCCATGGCCTGGCGCGACGCCATCGCGTACGGCGTGCTCATCCTCATCCTCATCGTCCGGCCCTCGGGTCTGTTGGGCGAGCGGGTGGCCGACAAGGTATGAACCGCCGCCTGGCGCTGATCTACGGGATCGCCGCGGCCGCCCTGGCGGTGGTCCCCCTCCTCGCCGGCCTGTCGCCGGATGGGCGCTACTGGGTCGAGGTGCTGAACAACGTCGGCCTCTACGCGCTGCTGGCCCTCTCCCTCAACGTCATCCTCGGCGATGCCGGGCTCTTCAACATGGGCCACGCCGCCTTCTACGCGGTGGGGGCCTACACCGCCGCCATCTTCAACACGCGCCTGGGCGTACCGATCCTCTGGACCCTGCCGCTCTCCGGCGCCGTGGCGGCCTTGTTCGCCGTGCTGGTGGCCCGCCCGGTGGTCCACCTGCGCGGCGACTACCTGCTCATCGTCACCATCGGCATGGGCGAGATCGTACGCATCGCCCTGGTCAACAACGTCTTCGGCTTGACCGGCGGCGCCAACGGCATCATCGGCATCGCCCGCCCGTCGCTCTTCGGACACCGCATCCGAAGATCCGAGGAGTTCTTCTACCTGATCTGGGGCTTCGTGGCCTTGACGGTCTTCCTCTTCCACCGTCTGGCCCGCTCCCGCTTCGGCCGCGCGCTCAACTACCTGCGCGAGGACGAGATCGCCGCGGAGGGGAGCGGGGTGCCCACCGCCCGCCACCGGCTCAAGGTCTTTGCGCTGGGGGCGGCATGGGCGGGCATGACCGGGACCCTCTTCGCCGCGAAGATGACCTCCATCTCGCCCGAGTCGTTCGGCGTGGGCGAGTCGGTCCAGCTCTTCGCCATGGTCATCCTGGGAGGGTCCGGCTCCATCCCCGGGGTGGTCGCCGGCGCGGCCATGCTCACCGGGCTCTCCGAGGTCTTCCGCGGATTCGCCAGCGCCCGCATGCTGGTGGTGGGTGCGGCCATGGTGCTGATGATGGCAGTCCGGCCGCAAGGGCTCTTCCCCGTGCACCTGCCGCGCTTCCGGGCCGCCGATCTGCCCTCGCCGGGGCCCGGGGCGCCGGAGCGGGAGGCGCTGCCGTGAGCCGCCCACTCCTCCGGGTCGAGGGGGTGTCGAAGAGCTTCGGCGGCCTGCGGGCCGTCGACCACGTCTCCTTCGACGTGGCACCGAACACGGTGATCGGCCTCATCGGCCCGAACGGCGCCGGCAAGACCACCACCTTCAACCTCATCACCGGGAACCACCGCGTCGACGAGGGAACGATCCTCTTCGAGGGACGGTCGGTCACCGGGCTGCGCCCCCACCGGATCGTCTCGTTGGGCATCGCCCGCACCTTCCAGAACATCCGGCTCTTCCAGCAGCTCTCCGCGGTGGAGAACGTGCTCTCCGGCCGTCACTGCCGCACCCGCGGAGGCCTCCTGGCGGCCATGCTCCGGCCGCCCGGGCAGGTGCGACAGGAGAAGGCCGCGCTGGAGCGGGTGGCCGAGGAGCTCTCCTTCGTCGGCCTCCGCTCCCGGGCCATCGAGCTGGCCGGGAGCCTCTCTCATGGCGACCGGAGGCGGCTGGAGATCGCCCGGGCCCTGGCCACCGATCCCAAGCTGCTCGTCCTCGACGAGCCAGCCGGTGGGATGAACGAGCAGGAGACGGACGACCTGGTGGGACTCATCGGCCGGATCCGCGAGCGCGGCATCACCGTGCTCCTCATCGAGCACGACATGAGCCTGGTCATGCGGGCTTGCATGCGGATCGTGGTCCTGGAGTACGGGGTGAAGATCGCCGAGGGGACGCCGGCCGAGATCCAGCGCGACCCGAAGGTGATCGAGGCCTACCTGGGCACGGAGGAGGCCTGAGCATGGGCGCGCCGATGCTCGAGATCCGCGGCCTCGAGGTCCGCTACGGCGGCGTGTGCGCGCTGCACGGCATCGATCTGAGGGTGCAGGAAGGTGAGATCGTCACCCTCCTGGGCGCCAACGGCGCCGGCAAGTCGACCACCCTGCGCACGGTGAGCGGCCTGCTCAGGCCATCGGCGGGCCGGATCCTCTACCAGGGGCGCGACGTGCACGCCGTCCCTGCCCACGAGCTGGTACATCAGGGCATCGCCCACGCGCCCGAGGGTCGACGGCTGTTCGGGACGCTCACCGTCCAGGAGAACCTGACCCTGGGCGCCTTCACCCGCAAGGATGCGCGGCGAGTGGCCGAAACCGTGAGCTGGGTGATGAGCCTGTTCCCCGCGCTCCGCGGGCGCGAGCAGCAACTGGCCGGGACGCTCTCCGGCGGCGAGCAGCAGATGCTGGCCATAGCCCGGGCGCTGATGGGCAATCCCCGCCTGCTCCTCCTCGACGAGCCGTCGCTGGGCCTGGCCCCGCTGGTGGTGAAGACCATCTTCCGCACCATCCGCGAGATCAACCAGGCGCGCAGCGTGACCATCGTGCTGGTCGAGCAGAACGCTCGCGCCGCTCTCCGGCTCGCCCATCGCGGTTACGTGATGGAGGTCGGCCGGATCGTGCTCGAGGACTCCGCCGCCGCCCTGGCCGCCAACCCGAGGGTCCAGGGGGCCTACCTGGGCGGGCGCGCGCGCTGAGCCGGCCTCCGGGATCCCGGCCCCCTCGACGAGCGCGCGGAGCATCGCCCCGTTGCGCCGCGATGGCCGCGACCACCCAGGCGTCCCCGGAGACGGTCGCTCCCTGACGCGGAGGTCCCGCTCAGGGAGCGGCGGACGCGAC
>DATKMW010000156.1:0-8808 GCA_035541675.1 Anaeromyxobacter sp.
CCGAGGAGATCGGGCGGATGGCGTTCGGGATCATGAACGACTACCAGAAGGAGAAGTTCAAGGCGCAGAACGAGCTCGACCTCGCCTACGGCGTGCCCGGCCTGGGCCGGTTCCGCGTCAACATCTTCCAGCAGCGCGGGACGCTCGGCGTCGTCCTGCGCGTCATCCCCTTCAAGATCCAGTCGATCGAGCAGCTGATGCTGCCCAAGGTGCTGGAGAAGATCGCCGGCGAGCAGCGCGGCCTGATCCTGGTGACCGGCACCACCGGCTCGGGCAAGTCGACCACGCTGGCGGCGATGATCGACCACATCAACTCGAACGAGACCTGCCACATCATGACGATCGAGGATCCGATCGAGTTCCTCATCCGCGACAAGCGCTCGATCGTGAACCAGCGCGAGGTGGGCGTCGACACCATGAGCTTCGGGCAGGCGCTGAAGAGCGCGCTGCGCCAGGACCCGGACGTGATCCTGGTGGGCGAGATGCGCGACCTCGAGACCATCGAGACCGCCCTCACCGCCGCCGAGACCGGTCACCTGGTGATGTCCACCCTCCACACCCTGGACGCCACCGAGACCATCAACCGCATCATCTCCGCCTTCCCGCCCTACCAGCAGAAGCAGGTGCGGCTGCAGCTCGGGTCGGTGCTCAAGGGCGTGATCAGCCAGCGGCTGGTCCCGCGGGCGGACGGCAAGGGGCGCGTGCCGGCCATCGAGGTGCTGCTGGCCACCGCCCGGGTGCGCGAGCTCATCGAGGACAAGGATCGGACCAAGGAGATCCCCGACGCCATCTCCCAGGGGCACACCACCTACGGGATGCAGACCTTCGACCAGTCGCTGATGGGGCTCCTCAAGTCGAACCTCATCTCCTACGAGGAGGCGCTCCGCCAGGCGACCAACCCCGACGACTTCGCGCTGCGGGTCTCGGGCATCAGCGGCACCTCCGACTCGAAGTGGGACTCGTTCGAGAAGCCGGCCGAGACCGGCGCCAAGCCGGCCCGCGCCGGCGGTTCCCCTGGCACCCCGGCGGCCCGGCCGGCCGCGGCCGGCGGGGCGGCCCCCCCGACCGCGGTGGCCCGCATCACGCCGGCCAAGGGCCCCCCGAGCAAGGCTCCCGCCGGCGCCGGCGGCGACGACGATTTCCAGATCGAACGGTTCTAGAGCCGCCGTGACCGCGAGGCGCAGCCGCGGCAAGGCGACCCTCGAGGCGGCCGAGGTCACCGGCCCGCGGCGCGCCGCCCGGGCCCGCGAGATCGCGCTGCGCCTGCTGGCCGCCAGGCCGCGAACCGAGGCCCAGGTCCGCGCCCGGCTGGCGCGCGAGGAGCTCGCGGGCGAGGCCGAAGCGGTGATCTCCTGGCTGCGGGGGCTGGGGTACCTCGACGACGCCGAGTACGCGCGGGCGCGGGCCGGGGCCCTCCTCAAGCCGGGAAGGCTCGGCCCCCAGCTGGTCGAGAAGCGGCTGGCGCAGGAAGGGATCGCGCCCGGGGCGGCGCGCGCGGCCGTGCGCCAGGCGCTCGAGGCCGGGGAGGAGGGCGGTCGGGGAGCCGCCGCCGCCGAGCTGGACCTGTGCCGCACCCTGGCGGAGCGGCGGGCGCGGGGCACCCCGCTCGCCGCCCTGGACGGGAAGGGGCGGGCGCGGCTGGCTCGCTTCCTGGCGGGTCGGGGGTTCGGCGGGCGGGTGGTGGCCGCGGTGCTCGGCATCTACCTCGACGGCGAGGGGTAGGGGCCTCGCAGAAACCCGTCGCTGCGCCCCGGGCGGCCCTCTGCTATCCTCCCCCGCCCCATGCCCCGCCCGCCTCGCCCGAGCCTGCTCGCCCTCGCCGCCGCGGTCTGGTGCGCCGGTGCGCTCGCCTGCGCCACCAAGCACACCACCATCTCCGGGACGCTCAAGCTCGGCACCACCGCCGAGGACAACTACCAGCGGGGCATGGACGAGCTCAAGGACCACCACAACGCCGAGGCGGCCCGGTTCTTCGAGTACGTGAAGTCGAAGTACCCGTTCTCGCCGGTGAGCGCCCGGGCCGAGCTGCGCATCGCCGACATCCGGATGGCCGACGGGCGCGACCTGGAGGCCGCCGAGGCCTACGAGCGGTTCGTGAAGGATCACCCTTCCTCGGACGAGATCGACTACGCCCAGTTCCGCGCCGGCGTGGCCCACCTCCGGGCGGCGCCGCCCGACTTCGCGCTCTTCCCGCCCCTGCAGGAGAAGGACCAGCGCGAGACCGAGAAGGCCGCGGCCGCGCTGCGGGCGGTGCTGGAGAAGTACCCCAACTCGCAGTACGTCCCCGAGGCGCGGAAGTCGCTGCAGAAGGCCGACGACCTCTTGGCCAAGCGCGAGCTCTACGTGGGCGACTTCTACTACAAGCGGGGGTTCTACGCCGGCGCCGCCGGGCGCTACCAGGAGCTGGTGGACGCCTACCCCAGCACCTCGCTGGCCGAGCCGACCCTGCTCAAGCTGGCCCACACCTACGTGCGGATGAACGAGAAGCACTTGGCGCGCCAGGCGCTCCAGCGCCTCATCACCCAGCATCCGGACAGCCGGGAGCGCCCCGAGGCGGAGAAGCTCCTTGCCTCCCTCCGGTGAGGGCCAGGATCGGCCCCTCTTCTCCCCGCGCGCCCGGGCGGAGCGCCGCGCGCGCGCGGCCCGGATCGGCGCGCCCTACCTCGTGCCCCTGGCCCTGGCTGCGGCGGTGGCCTTCCTCCTCTGGCGCTACCGCGCCGAGCTGGGCGCCATCGACCTCCCCATCGCCGCGGCCGGACCCGAGGCGCAGGTGAAGGAGGCGCTCCGCCACCAGGACCGCGCCAGCCTGGCCGACGTCTACGGCTTCCACGCCGGCGGGACGGCCGAGCTCAAGCCGGTCCGCTTCGCCGACGTGACCGTGTCGGCCGCCGACGGAAGGGCGCAGGTGGTGGCGGTGGTGGAGGCCCAGGGCCAGGTGGTGTGGCGCGCGGAGCGGGCCGACCTCGCCTACGTCGGGCGGGAGACCTTCCGGATGACGCCCTGCTCCATCGCCCTGTGGTGCGCCGACGGGCAGCAGTTCGAGCGGCTGCGGGGGGTGCTCTCCGCCTTGTTCCGGCGCGCCGACGCCGCCGCCGGGCGCGACGCGGAGGCCGCGGCGCGCCTCGCCTCCCAGGACTACGCCGGCCCCGGTGGCAGGGCGGCGCTCCTCTCGCGCCTGGCCGAGCGGGCGCGCGCGCCGGAGCGGGAGTTCCACGTACGGGCCTGGCAGATCCGGGTGGAACGCGACCGGGCGGTGGTGGGAGAGGACCAGGATCTCCCGGGGGCGACGGGCGGGACCGAGCACCGCAGGGAGGTCTACACGCTGGTCCGGGAGGGCGAGCGCTGGCGCTTCGTCGATGGGCTGTGAAGGGCGTGAGGAACGGGCCGCGCTGCGGTAGAGTCGGCGCACCCGGGAGGAGCGCATGACCGATACCCTGAGGCAGGCCTTCGAGCTGGGCCGCGGCTACTACCTGAAGAAGGAGTACGGCCTGGCCGAGCAGTACCTCACCGAGGTGGTGGAGCAGAACCAGTCGTTCGCCGACGTCTACAACATGCTCGGCGTCATCTACCACGACCAGGGCCAATACCAGAAGGCGCTGCGGGCCTTCGAGGCCGCCCTGCGCATCAACCCGGGGTACACGGACGCGGCGCTCAACCTGGCGGTCACCTACAACGACACCGGCAAGTACAAGGAGGCCCAGGACATCTACCGCCACGCCCTCTCTCGCTCCGGGGTGGCCCGCGGGAAGCTCGACCGGTACGTCCAGGGCAAGCTGGCCAACATGTACGCCGACATCGGCGACGTGTTCCTCTCCTCCGGCCTCTACGCCGAGGCCATCGCCGAGTACCGGCGCGCGCTGGCCCTGGGGCCGGCCTTCGCCGACATCCGCTGCAAGCTGGCCGGGGCGCTGCGCGACGCCGGCGAGCGCGACGCGGCGGTGGCCGAGTACGAGGAGGTCATCCGGCAGAGCCCGCAGTACGTCCCGGCCCGGCTCAACCTGGGGCTGTCCCTGCTCGCCTCCGGCCGCAAGGAGGAGGCGGTGAAGCACTGGAGGACGGTGCTGGAGATCTCGCCCGGGAACCGCAGCGCCGAGCTGTACCTCCAGGCCGCGGGGAGCTGATCGGGCGGCGCCCGGGCGCGTTCCCCGGTGGGGACGACCGGGCGGGACGGCCCCCGCGGAGCGGGGCGCCGGGGCCGTCAGTAGGGGACCCGGTCGGCCTTTCGCGTCCACTCGTCGAAGGTGTGGAGCGCCTCCGGGTCGGCCAGGCGGACGAGCGGCAGGCTCCGCTCCGGCGCCGGCATGGCCAACTCGCGGTAGATGGCGGCGTCATCGAAGCCGATGCGGGCGGCGTCGGCCCGGTCGTTGGCGAAGAAGACCCGATCCACCCGGGCCCAGTAGAGCGCGGCCAGGCACATGGGGCAGGGCTCGCAGCTGGTATAGACGTCGCAGCCGCGCAGGTCGAAGCGCCCCAGCGCGGCGCAGGCCGAGCGGATGGCCACCACCTCGGCGTGGGCAGTGGGGTCGCAGGTGGAGGTGACGCTGTTGCAACCCTCGCCCACGATCCGCCCGGCGCTCACCACCACCGCGCCGAAGGGGCCGCCGTGCCCCTTCTCCATGCCCTCCCGCGCCAGGGCCACCGCCCGGCGCATGAACTCTCCGTCGCTCATCGGGCCCGTCTCCTCCTCGCCGCGTGTGGGGACATTGTCACCCGGGTGGGCCTCCATCTCCAACCCGCGCCCGGACCGGACGGGCTGGTAGAATGCGCGACGGTGCTCACGCCGCTCGCCGCGCTCCTCGCCGCCGCCGCCGCGGCCGGCCCAGCCGCTCCCCGGGTGGCCCGGGAGGCGCCGTTCGTGGTGGTGATCGATCCGGGCCACGGCGGCGACCAGGACGGCGCCCTCTCGCCCGCCGGCGTGAAGGAGAAGGACCTGACGCTGGAGATCGCCCGGCGGGTGGCGGCGGCGCTCAAGCCGCAGGGGGTGCGAGTCGTGATGACCCGGACCGGCGACCTCTCGGTGCCCCTGGCCAACCGCCCGGCCATCGCCAACGCCATCAAGGCCGACGTGTTCATCTCCATCCACCTGAACTCCATGCCCACCGCCGAGCAGCGGGCGCGCACCCGCGGCATCGAGAGCTACTTCCTCTCCGCCGACGCCACCGATGCCCACGCCAGCGCGGTGGCGGCCCGGGAGAACGCCGACCGGCTGGCCGGCGAGGACCTGGTCGACCCCTCCGACCCGGTGGCGGGCATCCTCTCCGACCTGGCCGACGCCGAGAGCCTGGCCGGCTCCTCGCGCCTGGCCTACGACATCCACGAGCGGCTGGTGGCGGCGCTGGGGGCGGAGGACCACGGGGTGAAGCAGGCGCCGTTCTACGTGCTGGCCGGGGCGCGGATGCCGGCGGTGCTCCTGGAGCTGGGCTTCCTCTCGCACCAGGACGACGCGGCGCGCCTGATGTCCCGCGGCTACCAGGAGCGGATCGCGGCCGCCATCGCCGACGGGGTCCGCGCCTGGCGACAGGAGACGCGGCGGGCGCGGAGGTAGGAGCGGGCCGGCCACCGCGGGGCCGTCCGTCGCGGCGGCGGAGGGAGGGGGTCGCGGAGCGGGCCCTGGCACGGCTCCTGCGACTCGGGCAGGCGCCGGAGAAGGAGGCCGTGCCGGTCCGCCCAGCCCCGGCGCGGAGGGCGGCGAGCGCGGCGCGGCCAGGGCCCTCTCGCCCTCAGGGAGGTGAGCTCGGCACGCCCCCGGCTCCACCGGGCGGCGGCGAGGCCCCCCCCGGCCGCGCCGAACCCGTGGCGCCGCGGGCCTCCGCATGCTATCCCCGCCGCCCATGCGAGCGAACGGTCGCGGCGAGCGCGAGCTGCGGAAGATCGTCCTGGAGCCGGGCGTGTCCAAGCACGCCGAGGGCTCGTGCCTGGCCCGCTTCGGGGACACCCATGTCCTGTGCACGGCCTCCATCGACGAGAAGGTGCCCCCGCACGTCATGGGCACCGGCGCCGGCTGGGTCACCGCCGAGTACGGGATGCTCCCGCGGTCCACCCACGAGCGGATGGCGCGGGAGGCGGCCCGCGGCAAGCAGGGCGGCCGCACCCTGGAGATCCAGCGGCTGGTGGGCCGCGCCCTCCGCGCCGCGGTGGACCTGCGGGCGCTGGGGCCGCGCACCATCACCCTGGATTGCGACGTCCTGCAGGCCGACGGCGGGACCCGGACGGCGGCGGTGACCGGCGGGTACGTGGCCCTGGTGGGCGCCATCCGCGCACTGGCGCGGAAGAAGAACCTGGCCTCCGACCCGGTGCGGCGCAGCGTGGCCGCCGTCTCGGTGGGCATCTGCGAGGGGCGGGTCTGCCTCGACCTCGACTACGGCGAGGACTCCACCGCCGAGGTGGACATGAACGTGGTGGCGACCGGCCAGGGGGAGCTGGTGGAGGTGCAGGGCACCGCCGAGGGGAAGCCGTTCCCCCGGGCCGACCTCGACCGCATGCTGGAGGTGGCGCTCCAGGGCATCGCCACCCTGGGCCCGCTGCAGGCTGCCGCGCTCCGGTGAGGCCGTGAGGCTGCTCTTCGGGACCACCAACGAAGGCAAGCTGCGCGAGCTCCGACGCCTGGTGGCGGGGCTGGAGGTGGAGGTGGTCGGCCCGGCCGACCTCGCCGGCGCGCCGCCCGAGGTGGTGGAGGACGGCGCCACCTTCGAGGAGAACGCCCGGAAGAAGGCGGTCGCCTGGGCCCGCTGGTCGGGTCTCCACACCGTCGCCGACGACTCGGGCCTGTGCGTCGACGCGCTGGGTGGGGCGCCGGGGGTCCACTCGGCTCGCTGGTCCGATCTGGACCCGGGGCCGGCACCGGCGAGCCCGGCCTGCGAGCTGGCCGGGGCTGCCGCCGCCGAGCTGGGGCCGGAGGCGTGCCGGGCCGCCCGCGACGAGCGGAACAACGACAAGCTCCTGCGGGCGCTGCGGGGCCTGCCCGACGCGCGGAGGGGGGCCGAGTACCGGGCGGTGCTGGTCCTGGCCAGGCCGGACGGCGAGGTGGTGGCGAGCGTGCTGGGGCGGTGCCGGGGACGGATCGGCCACCGGCGTCGGGGTCGGGGGGGGTTCGGCTACGACCCGCTCTTCGTGGTGTCCCCCGCTCCCGGGGCGAGGGAGGGTGCGGCGGAGCGGACCATGGCCGAGCTCGAGGCCGGCGAGAAGGACGCCATTTCGCACCGCGGCGAGGCTTTTCGCGGGCTTCTCCCGGTCCTGGCCGGGCTGGCGAAGGGCGCTTGACGCGAGGCCTAAGGTCCGCTAAAGACGGGCGTTCTCGGAAACGGTACGGGCCCGCCTGCCGCCTCGCTTCCGGGGCGTAGCGCAGCCTGGTAGCGCGCCTGCCTTGGGCGCAGGAGGTCGCGGGTCCGAATCCCGCCGCCCCGAATCCTCTTTGAGACGTCGACGGAAGGTGAGGTGCCGTAGCTACGCGCCCGTAGCTCAGCTGGATAGAGCGTCGGCCTTCGAAGCCGCAGGTCGGGGGTTCGACTCCCTCCGGGCGCGCCACGAACGGCCGGTGCATGCGGCGCCGGACGGATGATGGGTTGACGGTGAGTATAGCTCAATCGGTAGAGCACTGGACTGTGGATCCGGGGGTTAAGGGTTCGAGCCCCTTTACTCACCCACCTTGCTGCAACCTGCGCCCGTAGCTCAGCTGGACAGAGCGGCGGCCTTCTAAGCCGCGGGTCGGGGGTTCGAGTCCCTCCGGGCGTGCCACCCAGCGGAGTCCGGCGGGGCGCGGTGTCCGTTGACACCCCCGCCGTACGCTGCTACAAACCGCGGCCCTCGGCCAACCGAGGTCCACGGGCGCATAGCTCAACTGGCAGAGCAATGGACTCTTAATCCATAGGTTGAAGGTTCGATTCCTTCTGCGCTCACTGAAAGAGGCCCGCCGGAGACGGCGGGCCTTTCTTCGTCCGGGCCGGCGCGGGCCGCCCTAGCCGGGTGGGCCGTCGTCCTTCTTGCCGCCCTGGATCACCCCGAACCGCGGCCGCCGGCGCTCGGGCGCGCGCAGGATCCCGGCCAGCACCGAGGGCCAGGGGAAGGCGCAGTCGAAGCGCCGGGAGCGGAAGGTGAGCGTGCAGCGGATGCCCCACTCGTCGAGGAGCACCTCGGGCGTGTCGCGCGCCACCACCAGGTTGACGCGGACGAGCTCCTCGTCCTGCAGGTACTCGGGGAGGACCACGCCCGGGGCCGATGGGGCGACGATGATGCACTCGATGGTGGCAGCGGTGCGGCAGGCCTCGAGCATCTCGGGGTAGCGGCGCTGCAGCGCGAACAACTCCAGCGCACCCCGCGCCCAGCCCGGGCAGGTCGGCGGGCAGGCCGCCTCCGGCGGATGCTCGTGCGGCTCCTCCACGCGCCCCTCTTACTACAGTCTGCGGCCTTCCGTCCCTCCCCGGGGCTCCGGGCCGAGCGCCTCCGGCTTCCGGGAGCGGCGGAGCCCGCGCCGGCGTGGTAAACGCTTGGAAGCAGGGGCCATGCCTCACCGGACCCCGGCAAAGCGTGGAAGGGAATCGAGGACGCGGCGAGCACAGGGCGGGCGGTCCGCCTGCCCCGGAGCGAGCCGGGGGTTGGGGGGGGCCGAGCCCCACCCGGCCCCTAGCAGGATGGGCGGGTGGCGGAACTGGCAGACGCACTGGACTTAGGATCCAGAGCCGCGAGGCGTGAGGGTTCGAGTCCCTCCCCGCCCACTCAGCGCTTGACTCGGGGCCGGCGGCGCACGTAGCAGTACCGCCCTTACCGAGGTCCACACCCAAAGGGTGGAAGGCACATGAAGATCCAGGTCGA
>DATKMW010000157.1:0-83668 GCA_035541675.1 Anaeromyxobacter sp.
TCGGCGTCTTCATCGCCGGCCCCTCCAAGACCGCGGACATCGAGCAGGCCCTGGTCATCGGCGCCCACGGGCCGCGGTCGTGCACGGTGCTGGTCACCGGGTAGAGGCCCTCCCCGGGCCTCCGGGCTTCGGGCCAGGGCCGTTCTCGGCGGCGGAGCCGGCCTGGCCTCCTCCCGCGCGCCGGCCCCCGGTCACCGGACGGCGAACACGAAGGCCCCCACCAGCACGGCCCAGCTGAGCAGGAGGAGCGGCCCGAGCAGGAAGGACTGCGGGAGCGCCTTGCACTGATCCACCTTCGAGCACAGGAGCCGCCGCCGGCCGCCGAGCTGACAGCGGAGGCACGAGAGCGCCGTGGGCTCCTGGGCGGGCGTTCCACCTTGTCTGAGGACTGGCAGCATCTCCGCTCCCTCCGCGGCCGGTCGCCTCCCCGCAGTCGCCGGGCGGGCGCCGGCCGAACGGCACGAGTCTCGGCCAAGTAAGAAGTTTCTTTCGGTGCTGCCCGGGGCGGCGCTGCCTGACGCGCTGAGACATCTGGGAATGACCTCCGCGCCGCCCCGAGATCGGGCGTGCAGCCCAGCCCACGCCCGCCGGTCACCCAATAGCGGCCGCCCGAGCGTGGCGCAAGACGGTCTTGCCCTGGGCGTGTTTCTTCTGCGTGAACTTTGGCCCTGGGCCAGCGGCGGGTCATGGGGCCGGCCTGGCCCCCAGGGTCCGCTCGCGGGCCCAGCCGTCGAGCTGCGGCTCGGCGAGGACGGCGTCGAGCCCCACCTCGGCGGCGCCGCGCAGCGCGCCGTCCTCGGGGAAGGCGGCCCGTCGCACCTCGGGCGGCGCGGCGCGCCGGAAGGACATGAGGCCGCCCAGGTAGGCGGCGGAGAAGGCGCGAGGCGCCACCTCCAGCATGGACGCCGCCAGGCCGCCCAGGGTCACCACCTCGGGGTCGAGGGCGTTGACCAGCCCGGCCGTTCCCGCGCCCAGGACCCGGCCGGTGGCCTCCACCGCCCGAAGCGCCGCCGGCTCGCGGGCCGCCCGCGCCAGCACCTCGCGGCCGTAGGTGCGGGCGTTGGACGGCGGCCGCTCGCCCAGGTGGCGGGCCAGGGCCCTCCCGTCCACCTCCACGTCCCAGCATCCCCGGGCGCCGCAGGGGCAGCGCCGGCGCGGGTCTCCCAGGGGCATGTGGCCGAACTCGCCCCCGGCGCCGGTGGCGCCGCCGATGGGATCGCCGCCCACCACCAGGATGCCGCCCAGCCCGACCTCGACGGTGAGGTGGAGCGCGGAGCGGAACCCCCTGGCGGCGCCGGCGCGGGCCTCGGCCACGCCGGCCAGGGTGGCGTCGTTGCCGGCCAGCAGCGGCAGCGGCGTCGCCCCCACCAGCGGGCGCAGGTCGACCACCCCCCAGCCCAGGGAGGCGGCCTGCACGATCCGCCCCCCCTGCACCGTGCCGCTCACCGCCACCGAGACGGCCCGCACCCGCCCCGGCCAGCGCGCCCGCGCCCGGGCCACCGCCGCGCCGATGGCGGAGAGCACCGCGCGCGGGGCGCGGCGCCGGTGGCGCTCCGACGCCAGCGGCTGCAGGCGGCCGTCGAGCCCGCACAGCGCCATCCGCCAGTCCTCGTGCCTGAGGTCCAGCACCAGCACCAGCGGGCCCCCGGGATGGGCCGCCAAGACGGTGGTGGGGCGTCCGCGGCCCACCACCGGCGCGGGCCCCTCCCGCACCAGCGCCAGCGCGCGGAGCCGGGCCACGATCTCGGCGGCGGATCCGGTGGAGAGGCCCGCGCGGCGGGCCAGCGCCGCCCGGGTGATGCCCGGCTCGCGACGGATCGCCGCCAGCACCTCCCGCGCGCCGCGCCAGCGCTGGTCCCGCCGGCCGGGGGGGGCTCCGCTTGTCATCCGGCCCTCCTGCGAATATCCTCGGCAACCGAGTTTAATGGATGTCGAGCCCCTCGTGAACACCGCCCCGCCCCCCGACGCCACCCCGACCGCGTCGCCCCGGTGGCGGCGCTGGCGCGAGGCGGCGCGCACGCCGCAGGCGGCCATCGCCCTGGGCCAGGCCTGCATCGGCTTCCTGGTGACCAGCCTGGGCCCCTGCCTGATCCTCCTCTCCCGCGACCTCTCGGTGCCCCGCGGCCAGCTCTCCTGGCTCTCCGGGGGCTTCGGCGCCGGGTTGCTCCTGGCCGGGCTCACCGGCGAGCTCCTGCTGCGGGCCGGGCCCTGGGCGGTGCTGCGCCTCTCCGCCGCCGGCATGGCGTCCGGGGCCGTTCTCATGGCCTCTGCGGGCGGGATTCCCGCGGCCCAGGCCGGCGCGCTGCTGTTGGGCGTGGGAGGGGCGTTCGCCAACCTGACCGGGCCGGTGCTGGTGGCCGGGCCGGACGCGGCCGCCCAGCTCACCTTCGCCGTGGGCATGAGCAACGTCACCGGCATCGCGGCGCCGCTCCTGCTCAGCGCGGTCGAGGCCTCCTCCGGCCACGGCCGCATGGCCCTGCTCCTGGCGGCCCCCGTGCTGCTCTGGCTGGTCTTCGCCCGCCGCCCGGCCGCGGCCCCGCGATCCCCGGCGCCGGCGCGACCGCGGCCCCTGGCCCGGCCGCCGGGGCGCTCGGTGGCGGCGGCGGTCCGCTCCTGGCTGGCCATGGTGGGGGCCATCTCGCCCGAGTTCTTCTTCGTGGTCTGGGGGGCGGCCCGGCTGCAGGACAGCGGGCTGGGGACCGCCGCCGCTGCCGGGGCGGCCGCCGCCTTCCCCGCCGGCATGGCCGCCGGCCGCTTTCTGGTGCCCAGGCTCATCGGCCGGATCCCGGTGGTGGGCACGGGCGCGATCCTGGCGGTCCTGGGCTCGCTCCTCTGCGCCGCGCCGGTGGGCCCGCCCCTGGCCACCGCCGCGCTGGCCCTGGCCGGGCTCGGCATCTCGCCGCTCTACCCCTTGCTCCTCGACCAGCTGATCCGCGTCCCCGGGCTGGGACTGCGCCGCGGCGCCGCCCTGGGATCCCTGGCCTCCGGGGTCTCGGTGACGGGAGCCCCCATCCTGCTGAACGCCCTGGCCTCGGTGGTCTCGCTGCGCGTCGGCTTCCTGGCTGCGGTGCCGCTGCTGCTCGGGGTGTTCCTGCTCCACCGCCGGGAGAGCCCGCGGGCGCGGGACTGAGCCGGCCGGGCTCGACCGGGCGGGGACCCCCCGGCCGCGGGGCGGCCCACAAGGCCGCTGGCCGGCTGAAATGGCCCGCTCCCTGGGTCGTACTCTGGGCTGTATGCGAAGCCTCCTGCACTCGGTGAGGTTCCTGCTCCTCGGGCCGATCGTCCTGGTGCTGCTCCTCATGATCAACGCGATGACCTCGCCGGGGCACTGGTGGGTCCAGTGGGCGGCGCTGGGCATCGGCATCGCCTGGGCGGTGTCGCTCCTCCGCGTCATCCAGGGGGTGGTGGTGCTGGGCGGCGTCGCCGCCCTGGTGGCCTGGCTCTCGAGCCGCCGCCGGCCCGGCGCCTCGGGCCCGGCGCTGCCGCCCGGGCCCTGACCCAGCGCAGGAGCTTGCGGGCCCGCTGCCGGCCCGTCCTCCCCCTCGTCACCACCTCGAAGCCCTCGCTCTCGAAGAGCGGCACGGTGCCGGTGAAGGCCTCGCCGCTGGAGACGCGCCGGCCCAGCGCCACGGGGTAGCCCTCCACGACGGTCGCGCCCTCGCGCCTCAGGGTGCGGAGCGCGTGGCGCAGGAGGGCCCGAGCGATGCCGCGCCCGCGGTAGCCGGCCTTGACGAAGAAGCAGGGGATGCTGAAGACCTGGGCGGCGTCGTCGCAGGCCAGGGTGCGAGAGCGGGCCAGGCGCGGCAGCTCGGTGCGGCGGGCCCAGGCCACCCACCCGACCGGCTCCCCGCCGACGAAGGCGAGCACCCCCCGAGAGCGGCCGGCCTCGACCAGGGCCCTCTGGCGCCGCCGGGCCTGGGCGTGGGCGATGTCCCGGAGCTGCTCGCCCGGCTCGAGACGCCACCACATGCACCAGCATCCCGCGCAGGCCCCGCTCGGCCCGAAGAGCCGCGCGAGGAGCGGGAAGTCGCCGGGGCCGAGGTCGCGGGTCTCGACCGCCTCCGCCCGAGCCTTCGAGGTCATGACAGGGTCCCTGGGCGCGGCCGAACGCATCCCTTCCGCTCCCGCCCAGGCGCCGCCCGGAGGCGCAGGCCCCTATCCGGCCGAGGGCACCGCGCTGCTGGCCTTCGCCCCTGCGCGCTCGCCCGAGAGCCACGGGTACAGCAGGCCGCCCACCAACGCGCCCACCAGCGGCGCCACCCAGAAGGCCCACAGCTGCGCCAGCGCCCAGCTGCCCTGGAAGAGGGCCACGCCGGTGGAGCGTGCCGGGTTCACCGAGGTGTTGGTGACCGGTATGCTCACCAGGTGGATGAGGGTGAGCGCCAGGCCGATGGCCACCGGGGCCAGGGCCGGCGGCGCCCGCCGGTCGGTGGCGCCCAGGATCACGAACAGGAAGCCGGCCGTCAGGACCACCTCGCAGAGGAGGCCGGCGGCGAGGGAGTAGCCGCCGGGTGAGTGGCTGCCGTAGCCGTTGGAGGCAAACCCGGCCGCGGCGTCGAAGGCGGGGTTCCCCGAGGCGATCCCGTAGAGGACCGCCCCGGCGAGGATCGCCCCGATCACCTGGGCCACGATGTAGTGGGGCAGCTCGCGTCCCGGGAAGCGCCCGGCGACCGCCAGGCCCACCGAGACGGCGGGGTTGAGGTGACAGCCCGAGATGTGGCCGATGGCGTAGGCCATGGTGAGGACGGTCAGGCCGAAGGCGAGCGACACGCCGAGCAGCCCGATGCCCACCGCCGGGAACGCCGCCGCCAGCACGGCGCTCCCGCAACCGCCCAGCACCAGCCAGAACGTCCCGATGAGCTCGGCCACGGCTCTCTTGGTCAAGGGCATGTTTCCCTCCGTGAGAATGGACAAAGCGGGCGGCAGGCTAGCTCTAGCGGGGCGGAAAAGCCTGCCGCCTCCTGGGGCGCCGCGCCAGGCGACCCGCCCCATTCGTGTGGCCTCGCCTAGATCCCCGTCATCGCTGGCGTGGCGAACCCGCAGCCGGCGCCGCCGCGGGGAGCCCGGGTGGACATGGGTCCGCGGGCAGGCCTCGAGCCCCGCCCCGCAGGACGCCCGGTCGCCGGCGGTCCACCGCGGGGGCCGGCCCGCGGCGCCCGAGGGTGCGATCGTCGAGCGCCCGCGCCGCCCGGGGAGATGGCCGGCTCGCCCGCGCTACTGCCGGTCGGCGGCCATCGCCGCCTGCCCGGCCACCTCGGTGCGCCGCACCGCGTGCTTCCGCCGGAACCGGTCCAGGAGCGCGTAGATCACCGGCACCACCACCAGGGTCAGCACCGTCGAGGCCAGGAGCCCGCCGATGATGGCCCAGGCCATGCCGGTGCGGGTCTCGGCGCCGTCGCCGCGGGTGAAGGCCACCGGGAGTCGGCGATCATGGCCACCGAGGTCATGAGGATGGGGCGGAGCCGGAGCGGCCCGGCCTCCAGCAGCGCCTCGATGCAGGAGTGCCCCTGCTCGCGGAGCTGGTCGGTGAACTCCACGATGAGGATGCCGTTCTTGGTGACCAGCCCCATGAGCATGATCATGCCGATCATGGCGAAGATGGACATGAACTCGTGGGTGAGGAGCAGGCCGGCCAGGGCGCCGATCACCGCCAGCGGCAGCGACATCATGATGGTGATGGGGTCGAGCAGGCCCTTGAACTGGGCCGCCAGGATCATGAAGATGAGGATCACCCCGAGGAGCAGCGCCCGTCCGAACTCGCGGGTGGTTCGGCCCAGCTCCTTTCCCTGTCCCTCGAAGTCGTGCTGGATGCCGGGGGCAGCCCGGCGGTGGCCGCGTCGGCGTCCAGGAGCGCCTGGCTGAGGGCGTAGCCCTTGAGGTCGGCCAGGATGGTGATCTGCCGCTTCAGCGCCTGCCGGTCGATCTGCGAGGGCCCCTCGGCGGAGACCAGCCGGGCCACGCTGCGCACCTCCACCAGGTCCCCGCTGGGCGCGCGCAGGGTCAGGGCGCCCAGCGCCTCGGGCGTTGAAGCCGATCTTGAGCGGTTCGCCCTGGTACTCGACCGGACTGCGGCGCTCGTCGTCGCCGCCCGCCGTGGGACCGCCAGGGCCGGCCCGAGCCGGGAAGGCACCGGCACCGGGTCGTCGGCGCCGCCGGGCCTCACCCCGCCTTGGGCATGGCCCGCGCCCGCGCCGACTGCTGCGCCTGGATGGCGGTGAGGATGATGGTGAAGACGATGTCCTCCACCAGGCAGCCGCGGGAGAGGTCGTTCACCGGCTTGGCCAGCCCCTGCAGCATGGGGCCCATGCTGACCACGCCGGCGGAGCGCTGCACCGCCTTGTAGGTCACGTTGCCGGTGTTGAGGTCGGGGAAGACGAACACCGTGGCCTGCCCGGCCACCTTGGACTTGGGCGCCTTCTGGCGGGCCACGTCCGGCATGACCGCCGCGTCGTACTGCAGCGGGCCGTCGAGCAGGAGGTCGGGGCGAGCCCGCTGCGCCAGCTCGGTGGCCTTCTTCACCTTCTCCACCTCCTCGCCCGCGCCGCTGGCGCCGGTGGAGTAGGAGAGCATGGCCACCCGGGCCGGGATGCCGAAGGCGACGGCGGACTCGGCGCTCTGGATGGCGATGTCGGCCAGCTGCTCGGCGGTGGGGTTGGGGTTCACCGCGCAGTCCCCGAAGACCAGCACCTGATCGGGCAGGCACATGAAGAAGACGCTGGAGACCAGGTTGCAGCCGGGCACGGTCTTGATGATCTGCAGCGCCGGCCGGATGGTGTGAGCGGTGGTGTGGACCGCGCCCGACACCAGCCCGTCCGCCTCGCCGAGGGCCATCATCATGGTGCCGACCATGATGGGGTCGGAGAGCTCCTGGGCGGCCAGCTCCGGGGTCATCCCCTTGGCCTTGCGCCGCTCCACCAGCGGCTCCACGTAGCGGCCGGCCACCTTGGACGCGTCGATGATCTCGATGCCGGGCGGCAGGGTCACGCCCTGGCGGCTGGCCACGTCCCGGATCTCGTCGGGGTTCCCCAGGAGCACGCAGCGCGCGATGCCGCGGGACTCGACCATGGAGGCGGCCGCCACCGTGCGCGGCTCGGCCCCCTCGGGCAGGACGATGCGCTTCACGTCGGCCCGGGCTGCCTCGATGAGCCGGTGGCGGAACGCCGGCGGCGACAGGCGCGGGACCCGGGTGTCCTTGGCGAAGCTGCGCACCCACTCCGGGTCGATGCGGTCGGCCACGAAGTTCATGGTCCGCTCCACCCGCTCCCGATCGTCGGAGGGGATCTCCGGGTTGAGCGTGCTCACCTTGGTGGCCGCTCCGTAGCTCCCGTCCTCCACCGAGAGAAGCGGCAGGCCGGCGTCGAAGGCCTTCTTGCACAGGCCCAGCACGCCCGCGTCGGGCTCGATGCCGCCGGTGAGGAGCACTCCGGCCAGCTTGGTGCCGCTGGTGGCGGTCATGGCCGCCGCCAGGAGCACGTCGTTGCGGTCGCCGGGGGTGATGAGCAGCGTGCCGGGGGTGAGGGCCTTCAGGGCGTTGGACACGGTCATGGCGCAGATGGCCACCTCGCGCACGCGCCGGATCCGGGCCTCCCCCTCGTGGATCACGCGGGCCGAGAGCTCCAGGGCCACGTCGCTCACCCGCGGGGTGCACAGCTCGGTGTTGCAGGGGATGGTGGCCACCGGGCGGAGGTTCTCGGTCACCAGCGCGGCGCGGTGGGCGGACAGCACCCCCTCGCTGGCGTTCATGCCCGGGCAGCCGGCGCAGCCGCCGTGGGTGGAGGGGCCCAGCCCCTCGATGCCCGCACCGGGGCGGGCCACCGGGCCGTCGCAGACGCGGTTGAGGATGCACCCCACCATCCGGCCCTCGGCCAGCGCGCCGTAGCCGCGGGCGGCGATGGCCACCGCGCCGGCCACCTCGGCCGGGCTCTGGTCGCGGGGCGCGGCCACCAGCACCAGCTCGGAGTCGAGCGCCCGGAGCATGAGGGCGTTGACCCGGGTGGAGTAGACCATGCCCGGCTCGGGCACCATCCCCTCGGCCACCAGCACGTCGGCCCCCTTGGCGGCGCGGGCGGCGATGTCCACCACCTGCTCCATCAGCGTCTGGTCGTCGCCGTGCGCCAGGAGCTCCTCGGCCACCTGGCGGGTGATGGGGGCGGGTGGCGACAGGTGGGCGCCCAGCTGCACCAGGGCCACCGAGTGGTCCTCGCCGCGGCCGGCGATGGGCTTCACGAAGGCCACGCGCAGGCCCTGGCGGTCGAGGGCGCGGACGATGCCGAGGCAGGCGGTGGTGAGGCCGACCTGGCGGCCGGCGGGGGCGACGAGCAGCGTGGTGGGCATGGCGGCCTCCTGAGGCTAGGACCCTTGCGCCTGGGCGATCTCCGCGGTGTCCATGGCGATCATCAGCTCCTCGTTGGTGGGGACCACCAGCGCCTGGGGGCGGGCGCCGACGGTGATGCGCCCGCGGGAGTCCCGGCCGTGCCTGGCGTTCAGGGCGGGGTCGAGGTCCAGCCCCAGGAATCGGAGCTGCTCCACCACCCGGGCCCGGACCAGCGTGGAGTTCTCGCCGATGCCGCCGGTGAAGACCAGCGCGTCGAGCCGCCCCAGGGGCACCACCAGCGCCGCCAGCGCCTTGGCCAGCACGTAGCAGAAGATGTCCAGGGCCAGCCTGGCCCGCTCGTTGCCGTGCGCGGCCGCCTCCTCCACCGTGCGCATGTCGTTGGAGAGGCCGGACACGCCCAGGAGCCCCGATTGCTTGTTCAGGGCGTCGAGGATCCTCTGCTCCGGCTGGCCGGTGGCGGAGGCGACGTGGCCGATGATGGCCGGGTCCACCGAGCCGCTGCGCGTCCCCATCATCACCCCCTCGAGCGGGGTGAGGCCCATGGTGGTGTCGATGCTCCTCCCGTCCCTCACCGCGGTGCAGGAACAACCGTTCCCCAGGTGCGCCGTCACCAGGGCGTGGTCGCCGGGCGCCAGGCCGGCCAGGGCCAGGGCCTGGCGGGAGACGAAGCGGTGGCTGGTGCCGTGGAAGCCGTAGCGCCGGACGCCGTGCCGCCCCTGCCACTCGAAGGGGACCGGGTAGGTGTAGGCCACCGGCGGCATGGTCTGGTGGAAGGCGGTGTCGAAGACGGCCACCTGGAGCTTCCCGGGGAAGAGCTCCTGGGCGACCTTGATGCCCAGCAGGTTGGGCGGGTTGTGGAGCGGGCCGAGCGGGATGCACTCCTCGATCTTCTCCACCACCTCGGGGGTGATGGCCATGGACGCCGAGAACCTCGACCCACCGTGAACCACGCGGTGCCCCACGCCCAGGAGCTCCTGGGACAGCCCGAGCTCGCGCAGGAGCTCCCCCACCGCCCGCAGCGCGCCGTCGTGCCACTCGCCGGGGATGGGGCGCGAGGACTTCTTCCCCTCCCGCTTCCAGTCGAGCGAGGCCTGCGGCGAGCCCAGGCGCTGGGCGATGCCGCTGATGTGCTCGCGCGAGTCGGCGGGATCGATCACGGCGAACTTGGCCGACGACGAGCCGCAGTTGAGGACGAGGACGTTCATGGCCGTGGACGCTCCGGAGTCCCGCGTGCGTGCACCGCCATAGGTTGACGCATCGCGTGCGGCGAACCATAAACCCGTTCGGGCCCCGGTAGTACGCCCGCGTCGCCGCGGCGGTCCCGTGCGCCCTGCGACGTTGGACCGCGGCCCCGGCCGCGCCGGCCCCGCCTTGCGGGAGCGGCGGCGCCTCCCCATCTAACGCGCCGGACCGCCAGGGGTCCTAGCCCTCGAGCGCGGGGCGCTGTACGCGCATACCGACAAGGGGCGAAAACCGTGTTTCGAACCGTTGCTTCAGGTACGACACCCGACCGGCCGGCGGTAGAAGAGGTGGTGAAGGCACCGCCGGGGGATCCCCCCTCGCCTGTCGGTGCACGCCCGAGCCCGCACATGACCCGCAAACGCTTCCGCGCCGTGGCTTACTGGATCGTGGCCGTCCTGGTGGTGGCCGGCGCCGCTGCCTACTGGCGCTACCGCGCCGCCGGCCGCGATGGCTCCTTCAAGTACGAGACCGCCACGGTCGATCGGGGGCGGGTGGTGGCCCGGGTCACTGCCACCGGCACGCTCTCCGCCCTGGTCACCGTGCAGGTGGGCAGCCAGGTCTCCGGGACCATCGCCTCGCTCACGGCCGACTTCAACTCCCGGGTCAAGAAGGGGCAGGTCATCGCCCTCATCGACCCGCGCTTCTTCCAGGCAGCGGTGGAGCAGGCGCGCGCCAACGTGGTGGCGGCCCAGGGCAACCTGGCCAAGGCACAGGCCCAGGCGGTGGACGCCCAGCGCCAGCTGGGGCGCACCCGAGAGCTGGCCGACCGCAAGCTGGTGGCCCAGGCCGACCTCGACACCGCGCAGGCCAACTCCGACGCCGCCGCGGCCACGGTGACCGCCGCCGAGGGCGCGCTGGCGCAGGCCCAGGCGGCGCTCTCCCAGGCCACGCTCAACCTGGACTACACCCGCATCGTCTCCCCCACCGACGGGGTGGTCATCTCCCGCAACGTCGACGTGGGCCAGACGGTGGCGGCCTCCCTCCAGGCCCCCACCCTCTTCGTCATCGCCGAGGACCTGGCCAAGATGCAGGTGGACACCAGCGTGGCCGAGGCCGACGTCGGGCGGCTCAGCGCCGGGATGCCGGCCAGCTTCACGGTGGACGCCTATCCGGGGCAGGTGTTCCAGGGCACGGTGCGGCAGGTCCGGAACGCCGCCCAAACGGTGCAGAACGTGGTGACCTACGACGCGGTGGTGGACGTGCAGAACGCCGATCTGAAGCTGAAGCCGGGCATGACCGCCACCGTCACCTTCATCTACGCCCAGCGCGACGACGTGGTGCGGGTCCCCAATGCCGCCCTCCGCTTCCGGCCGCCGCCGGGGATGCCGGGGCCGCAGGCGGCCCCCGGGGCCGGCGCCCGGCGCGGCGGCGCCGTGGCCGACGAGGGCACCCCGCGCGCCCAGGGCGATCGCCCCTCCGGCGCCGGCGGCGCGGCCGACGCGGCCGGTGGCCCCGCCGACGACCTGCGACGCACGGTCTGGGTGCTCAGGAACGGCCAGCCCTACCCGGTCAGGGTCCGCACCGGCATCTCCGACGGCTCCTTCACCGAGCTGGTCCAGGGCGAGCTGGCCGCCGGCGACCAGGCCATCACCGACGCCACCGGCCGCGGCGGCTCGGGCGGCGCCCCGCGGGGCGGCGGGCCACCCCGGCTCTTCTAGGAGGCAGGCTCGTGTCGCTCCTCCATCTCGAGGACGTCTGGAAGACCTACGCCATGGGCGAGACCGAGCTCCACGCCCTCCGCGGCGTGACGCTCTCCATCGAGTCGGGCGAGTTCACCGCGGTGATGGGCGCGTCCGGCTCGGGCAAGTCGACCCTGATGAACCTGCTCGGCTGCCTCGACCGCCCCAGCCGCGGCCGCTACCGCATCGACGGCGAGGACGTGTCGGCGCTCCCGCCCGACACGCTGGCCGCCATCCGCAACCGCACCATCGGCTTCGTCTTCCAGAACTTCAACCTCCTGCCCCGGACCTCGGCCGTGGAGAACGTGGAGCTGCCGCTGCTCTACGCCGGGCTGGGGGCCCCCGAGCGGCACGCCCGGGCCCGGGAGGCTCTCGATCGGGTGGGCCTCTCCGACCGCGCCCACCACCACCCCAACCAGCTCTCCGGCGGGCAGCAGCAGCGGGTGGCCATCGCCCGGGCCCTGGTGAACCGCCCCCGCCTCCTGCTCGCCGACGAGCCCACCGGCAACCTCGACTCCCGCACCAGCGTCGAGGTGATGGCGCTCCTCCAGGAGCTGGGCCGCGACGGGATCACGGTGGTGCTGGTCACGCACGAGGCGGACATCGCCGACTATTCCTCGCGGGTGATCGTGATGCGGGACGGCCTGGTCCGCTCCGACCAGCGGCGGACGGCCCGGCCCGCGGTGGCGCTGGCGCCCGCCGAGGAGACGCGGGCCAGCCCCGCCGGCGGAGGACCGCCGTGACGCTCCTGGAGATCCTGCGCGTCGCGCTCCGCGCCCTGCGCCGCGCCAAGATGCGCTCCTTCCTCACCACGCTGGGCATCGTGATCGGCGTTTCGGCGGTGATCGCCATGGTGGCCATCGGCGACGGCGCCAAGGCCCGGGTGCAGGCGAACTTCGACTCCATGGGCGCCAACATGCTGATGGTCATGCCCGGGACCACCACCTCGGGCGGCGCCCACGGCGGCTTCGGCAGCCTCCCCACCCTGACCTGGGACGACCTGGCGGCCATCCAGACCCTGAGCGCGGTGCGCTACGCCGTCCCCTACCTCCGCACCGCCGCCTCGGTGGTCTCCGAGGACGCGAACTGGACCACCTCGGTGGGCGGCACCTCCCCCGACTACTTCGCCATCCGCAACTGGCCGGCCGCCAAGGGCTCGCTCTTCACCTCCTCCGACGTGGACGCCACCACCAAGGTGATCCTGCTCGGGCAGACCGTGGCCACCCAGCTGTTCGGGGCGGGCGTCGACCCGGTGGGGCAGCAGGTGCGGGTCATGAACGTGCCCTTCCAGGTGGTGGGGCTGCTCGCGCCCAAGGGGCAGTCGTCGTTCGGGCAGGACTTCGACGACGTGGTCATCGTCCCCCACACCACCTTCCGCGCCAAGATCCAGGGCGGGCTCAAGAACCTGATCTCCGGGGCCATCCAGGTCAGCGCCACCGGCCCCGACACCACCACCAAGGCCGAGAACCAGATGCGATCGCTGCTCCGCGACCGGCACCGGCTGGGCCAGGACAAGGACGACGACTTCTCCATCCGCAACATGGCCGAGATCGCCGCCGGCGCGGCGGACAGCGTCGGGACCATCACCAGCCTGCTGGCCATCATCGCCGCCGTGTCGCTGCTGGTGGGAGGCATCGGGATCATGAACATCATGCTGGTGTCGGTGACCGAGCGGACCCGCGAGATCGGCGTCCGCATGGCGGTGGGTGCCCGCTCCCGGGACATCCTGCTGCAGTTCCTCACCGAGGCGCTGGTGCTGGCCACGGCCGGCGGCCTGCTGGGCGTGGCGGTGGGGGTGGCCGGCGCCCAGTGGACCGCCAGGTTCATGGGGTGGTCGGTGCTCTACCGCCCCGAGGTGATGGTCATCGCCGTGGTGTTCAGCGGTCTGGTGGGCGTGGTCTTCGGCCTCTACCCCGCCCACCGCGCCTCCCGCCTCGACCCCATCCAGGCCCTGAGGTTCGAATGATCTCCCCACGCGCCCTCCTGCTCGTGCTGCTCGCCGCCCCCGGCCTGGCCGGCGGCCAGGCCGCCGCGCCCGCCGGTCCCCCCGCGGCGGGGAAGCGGATCGTGACCCTGGAGGAGGCGGTGCGCTCGGCGGTCTCGCTCCATCCACAGCTCCGCCAGGCCCAGGCGAGCGCCAGCGCCGGCGAGGCGCGGACCGACGAGGCCCGCTCCGGGCTCTTGCCCCAGCTCGACGCCACCGCCGGGTACGAGCGCCAGGGCACGAACTCCACCTCGCCGGCGGCGCGAGCCGCCGGGGCCGCGGGCGGCCACGACCTGTGGAGCGGGCAGCTCAGCCTGGGCCAGTCGCTCTTCGACCCGGGCACCTACTGGAGCTGGCGCTCGGCCGGCTCGGCCGCCCAGTCCCTCCGCGACGCCGCCGACACCGCCCGGCTCGACGTGATCTCCGGCGTGCGGGCCGCCTTCTTCGCCGCCCGCGCCGACCGGGACCTGGTGCGGGTGGCGCAGGAGACGGTGACCAACGACCAGGCCCACCTGCGCCAGACCGAGGCCTTCGTGGAGGTGGGGACGCAGCCGAGCATCGCCCTGGCCCAGTCCAAGTCCGCCCTGGCCACGGCCCGGCTGACGCTCATCCAGGCGCAGAACGCCTACGACACCGCCAAGGCCCAGCTGGCCCAGGCCATGGGGCTCGCCACCTGGGACGACTTCGAGGTGGGCGACGACACCATGCCGGCGGTGCCCGGCGAGGACGGACCGCTCGATCCGCTGCTGGCCGAGGCGCTGGCGGCCCGTCCCGAGCTGGCCTCGCTCCGCGCCCAGCAGCTCGCCGAGGAGCAGGTGCGCTCCTCGTCCCGGACCGGCTACCTGCCCGCGGTGAGCGCCAAGGGGACCTACACCGAGGAGGGCCCGTCGCTGGGCAACACCGTCTCCAGCTGGACCGCGGGCCTGAACCTCAGCTGGGCGCTCTTCGACGGCGGGCTGACCCCCGCCCGCGTCCGCGAGGCCGACGCCACCCTCGACGCGCTCCGGGCCCAGGAGGAGGGGCTGCGGACCTCCATCCGCGTGGCGCTGGAGCAGGCGTACCTGGGGGTGAGGGCGGCGGTCACCTCGGTCCAGGCGGCCACCGAGGCCGAGGTGAACGCCCGCGAGCAGCTCCGGCTCGCCGAGGGGCGCTACCAGGCCGGCGCCGGCAGCATCATCGAGCTGGGCGACGCGCAGGTGGCGGAGAGCACCGCCGCGGCGCAGCGGGTGCAGGCCGAGTACAACCTGGGCTCGGCGCGGGCGGCCCTGGTGCGCGCGCTGGGCCGGGCCGACTGAGGCGGCGCCCGCGGGGCGGACCGTGGCGGGGGAGCGCCCGGCCGAGGTACAAGGGCCCCCCATGGCCTCGCGCCCGGATGACCTCGCCCCGCCCGCGCCCGAGCGCTCGCCCGCGGCCGAGCTGGCGGCCGGGGCCCTCCGGCTCTCGCCGCTGCTGGTGGGCGTGGTGCCGTTCGGGGTCATCTACGGGGTGCTGGCGCTGGCCGGCGGGCTCTCCCCCGCGGCCGCCATGGCCATGTCCTCGGTGGTCTTCGCCGGCTCGGCGCAGTTCCTCCTGGCGCGGCTGGCCGGCCTGGGCGCAGCCGCGCCGGTGATGGTGGCCACGGTGGCGCTCGTGAACCTCCGGCACGCGCTCTACAGCGCCTCGGTGGCGCCGGCCCTGGCGCACCTCCCCCGCCGCTGGAGGGCGATCCTGGCCTACCTGCTCACCGACGAGGCCTACGCCGCCGCCGTGGGCCGCATGCAGGAGCCGGGGCGGAACCGCCACTGGTTCCTGCTGGGGGCCGGCCTGGCGCTGTGGTCGGGCTGGCAGGCCTCCACCGCGGCCGGCATCCTCATCGGCCGGGGCCTGCCGCGCTCCCTCCCGCTCGACTTCGCCCTGCCCCTCACCTTCATCGCCATCGTGGTGCCCATGGTCCGCTCCCGGGCCGCGCTGGCCGCCGCCGCGGTCGCGGCCGCGGTGGCGCTGCTCGCCTCCGGCTGGCCCTACCAGCTGGGCCTGCTCACGGCGGCGCTCTCCGGCATCGCCACCGGCTGGATCTGTTCCCGGCGGGGAGCGCGCCCGTGAGCCTGTGGGTGGTCATGATCGCCAGCGGGGCCATCACCTTCCTCACCCGGCTGTCGTTCATCGCCGTCGAGGGCCGGGTGGCGCTCCCCCGCTGGTTTCACGCCATGCTGCCCTTCGTCCCGGTGGCCACGCTCACCGCCCTGATCGCGCCGGAGGTGCTCCGGCCGGGCGGCACCTGGGAGCTGTCGCCGCTCAGCCCGCGCCTGGCGGCCGGGGTGGTGGCGGTGCTGGTGGCGGCGCGGACCCGCAACGTGCTCCTCACCATCGTTCTGGGCTTCGCGGCCTTCCTGGCGCTGGCGGCGCTGCGGTGAGCCGCGCTCAGCGGCCCTCGCCGGCGGCGACCACCTTCTCCACCGTCTGCCAGGTCCGGGTGGTGACGTCCTTGCCGAAGGTCCGCTCGATCAGGGTCATGAACACCGGGCCGCGGGGGCTGGGCAGGTAGGCGCTGAAGACCTCCCCCCCGCGCAGCCGCAGGATGCGCGCGCCGTCCTGCTCCACCGGGAGCGCCGGCGCCGCCCGGGGGCGGGCGCGCAGGAAGGTCACCACTCGCTTGGCGCCGGGCGCGACGCCGAGGCCGGCGAAGGGGTCGGAGGCGAGGAGCGCGCGCAGGTCGCCGAGGGACCGCACCACCGCCGGGAAGGCCGTCCCCAGGCGACCCTGCATGGCCCGCTCGGCACGGCGCTCCAGCGTCCCCGGGGAGGCCGCCGGCGCGGCGAAGACGACGTTGCCGCTCCCCAGGACGGTCCGCACCTCCGCGAACCCGGCCGCCTCGAAGGCCGCCCGGAGCTCGGACATCCTCGCGTTGGAGGGGCTCACGCCCCGCAAGAACGCCGCGTATCGCCTCATGCCCGGCCCCATAGCGCCGGGCCAGGCCGCCGCGCAAGCCGGATGCGGCCGGCGGGGCCCGCGCGCGCCGCCGGGCGCGCGCGGGCCCGTTGCCGGGCTCAGGCCGTGGCCGCCTTGAGCGCCCCGTTGATCTCGTCCGCCAGGGCGTCGGCGGTGGGCCCGACCACCACCTGGAGCGAGCCGGCCGAGGGCCGGATGACGCCCCGGGCGCCGAGCGCCTTGAGCTGCCCCTCCTGCACCAGCGCCCCGTCCTTGACCGTCACCCGCAGCCGGGTGGCGCAGGCGTCGAGGGAGACGATGTTGGCCCGGCCGCCCAGCGCCGAGACGTAGCCCCTCACCTTGTCGGAGCCCGGCCCGGCGGCGGGGACCACCGCCACCTCGCCCTCCGCTCCCGCCTCCTCGCGCCCCATGGTCTGCAGGTTCCAGATGCGGATGGCCGCCACGAAGACGAAGTAGTAGACGAAGAAGTAGACCACGCCGATCAAGAGGCCGGTCCACCAGTTGGTGGAGATGCCCTTGGACAGCACGAAGTCGATGAGCCCCCCGGAGAAGGTGAACCCGATCTTCACGTTGAGCGCGTTGCAGACGGCCAGCGAGATGCCGGTCAGCACCGCGTGGAGGCCGTAGAGCAGCGGCGCCAGGAACATGAAGGCGAACTCGATGGGCTCGGTGATGCCGGTGACGAAGGACACCAGGGCGGCGGAGAGGAGGATGCCGCCCACCCGGCGCCGGTTCTCGGGCTTGGCCATCTTGTACATGGCCAGGCAGGCCGCCGGCAGGCCGAACATCATCACCGGGAAGAACCCGGCCATGAAGCCTCCGGCGGTGGGGTCGCCGGCGTAGAAGCGGGCCAGATCGCCGTGCACCAGCCCCTTGGGTCCGGTGAAGTCGCCCAGCACGAACCAGACCATGCTGTTCAGCACGTGGTGCAGGCCCAGGGGGATGAGGAGCCGGTTCAGGAAGCCGTAGACGAAGACGCCCAGGCCCCCGGCGGCGATGGCCCACTCGCCCACCGCGTGGATCCCGTTCTGGATGGCGGGCCAGACGAACCCGGCCACCAGGCCGATCACCAGCATGGCGAAGCCCGTGACGATGGGGACGAAGCGCTTCCCGGCGAAGAAGGCCAGGGCCTCGGGGAGCTTGATGTCCCGGAAGCGGTTGTAGAGGTAGCCGGCCATCAGGCCGGCGATGATCCCGCCCAGCACCCCCATGTTGATCTTGTCGTTGATGGTCTTGGCGCAGGCGGTCATCACGAAGTAGCCGATGGCGCCGGAGAGCGCGGCCGCGCCGTGGTTCTCCCGGGCGAAGCCGAGCGCGATGCCGATGGCGAAGAGCAGGGCCAGGTTGCCGAAGACCGCCCCGCCGGCCTCGGCCATCCACGGCCAGTTGAGCACGTCGGGCTGCCCCAGCCGCAGCAGGAGGCCGGCGACCGGGAGGACGGCGATGGGGAGCATCAGGGTGCGGCCGAACTTCTGCAGCGCGTCGAACTTCTTCACTTGCATGGAGTACCTCCGGTAGGAACGGCGGTGGAACCCTGCTCTTCGTCCTTCCTCGAGGGGGGATCGGCCTCAGCTCGTCGGCGGCCAGAGCCCGGCCAGCGAGGTGCGCACCAGCTCCCGGACCGCGGCCGCCGAAGGCAGGGCCTGGGCCCGCTGGGCGAGCTCGGCGCAGGTGCGGCGGTCGAGCCGCCGCACCAGCTCCTTGACCTCGGCCACCGCCCCCGGGCCCACCGACAGCTCGGTCACCCCCATGCCCAGCAGCAGCGGCACCGCCAGCGGGTCTGAGGCCAGCCCGCCGCACACGCCGATCCACTTGCCGTGGCGTGCCGCGCCGGCCGCAGCCTGCGCCACCAGGCGCAGCACCGCCGGGTGGAGATCGTCGAGGCGCGCGGCCACGGAGGCGTTGGTGCGATCCATGGCCAGCGTGTACTGGGTGAGGTCGTTGGTGCCGAGGGAGAGGAAGTCCACCTCGGGCGCCAGCTGATCGGCCAGCAGCGCCGCCGCCGGGGTCTCGACCATGACCCCCAGCTGCGGCGGCGGCACGCCCAGGCGGGACGCCTCGGCGCGGAGGACCTCCCGGGCGCGCAGCACGTCCTCGAGGTCGGTGACCATGGGGAGCATGAGCCGCACCAGCGAGAGCGGTCGGACCCGCAGGCAGGCGCGGAGCTGCTCGGCCAGGAGCTCGGGCCGGGCCAGGCTCAGCCGGACGCCGCGCAGCCCGAGCGCCGGGTTCTCCTCGTGCGCCTGGGGCAGGTAGGCGAGCTGCTTGTCCGCGCCCACGTCGAGGGTGCGGATGATGACCGTCCGCCCGCCCAGCGCGTCCACCACCGCCTGGTAGGCCGCGCGCTGCTCCTCCTCGGTCGGCGCCGTCTCGCGCTCGGCGAAGATCAGCTCGGTCCGGAGCAGGCCCACCGCGTCGGCGCCCTTGCCCCCGGCCGCCGCGGCCTCGTCGGGGCGCGAGACGTTGGCGGCCACCTCGACCCGGACCCCGTCGCGGGTCACGGCCGGCGCGCCCGCGGAGCGGCTCGCTTCCTGGCGCCGGGCGTCGGCCTGGGTCATCCGCGCGCCGGCCGCTTCCAGGGCGGCGGCCGACGGGCGCCAGTCGAGGACGCCCCGCTCGGCGTCCAGCACGGCCAGCTGGCCGTCGGGCACGGCCCGGAGCCCCGGGCCGACCGCCACCAGGGCCGGGATCTGCTGGCTCCGGGCCACGATGGCCACGTGGGCGGTGGGGCCACCGAGCTGGGTGACGATGCCGGCGAGCCGGCTCCGGTCCAGCAGGGCCAGCTCCCCGGGGGACAGGTCCTCGGCCAGCAGCAGGGCGCGAGCCGGCAGCTCCGGGACGACCGGGGGCCGGCCCATGATCCGGGCCACCACCTGCCGCGAGAGGTCCCGGAGGTCCGCCACCCGCTCGGCGAGGAGCGCGCTCCCCGAGGCCTGGAGCACGGCGCACTGCTCCCTCACCACCGCGGCGAAGGCCCAGGCCGCGCCCTTCCCGGCGGCGACCAGCGCCGCGGCCCGGCCGAACAGCTCCGGGTCCTCGATGAGCGCGCGGTGCGCCTCCAGGATCGCCACCTCCTCGACGGTGCGCCGCTGCTGCGCCCGGGCCACGGCGGCCTCGATGTCGGCCGCCACCTCGCGCAGCGCCCGCTCCAGGTCGGCCCGCTCCAGGCCCTCGCCGCGGCCCAGCTCGGGCGCCTGGGGCGCCTCCCAGCGGAGGTGGAAGGTCTCGCCCACCGCCACGCCCGCCGAGGCCACCACGCCGCCGAGCGCGGACGACCCCGGCGAGGGACCGGGCGCGGCCTGCGCCTGGGCGGCGGCCGGTGGGTGCGCCGCCTGGGCCACGACCTGCTCCAGCGCCCGGACCACCGCATCGCGTGCCGCCTCGGCGTCGGGCCCGGTCGCGACCACCTCGACCTCGTCGCCGGCGGCCGTGCACAGGCTCATGAGGGCGATGGGGCTGCGGGCGTTGGCGGCCCTGTCCGAGAAGCGCACCTCCACCGCCGAGCGGAAGCGGCGGGCCGCGTCCGCCACCAGCGCGGCGGGCCGGGCATGGAGCCCCTCGGCGTGCTTCACCACGGCGCGCCCCTCGGCCCTGGGGCCGGGGACCGGCGCGGCCGGGGGCTCGACCTCGACGGCCCCGCCCAGCCGGAGGATCCGGTCGGCGCCTCCGCGGAGCGCGGCCCCCGGTGCCGCGCGCCAGGTGACCGGATGCTCGTCCATGTTCTCGACCACCACCAGGGTGAGCTGGCTCACCCCGCGGCGCGAGAGCACCGCCCGGTCGAACTCGACCAGCGGCTGGCCGGCCTTCACCTCCTGGCCCTCCTGGACGCGGGGCCGGAAGCCGTCGCCCTTCAGCTCCACGGTGTCGAGGCCGACGTGGACCAGCACCTGCGCCCCGGTCGAGGCCCGGATCCCGTAGGCGTGCCTCGAGCGGTGCACCTGCACGACCCGCCCGTCGCAGGGCGCGGTGACGGTGGAGGCCTCGGGCTCGATGGCGATGCCGTCGCCGACCATCTTCTCGGCAAAGGCCGGATCGGGGACCGACTCGATGGGGACGGCACGGCCGGTCACGACCGCCATGAGCTCCAGTGGGGCGCTGGCCATCTCGGCTCCCTCCGGCTTCCTTGTGAGACCATTCAAATACCACTTTCCATCCCCTGTCAAGGCCTATCTTCCCGGCAACTGGCCCCGTACAGCTCCGTCTCCGGGCATCCTCGCCGTTTCGCAGGGGTCCGGGTTGAAACCAGTGAAAGAAAGTGGTATTCGATTGGTACATAGAGGACGCAAGCGGGACCGGGAGCGAGATCATGGAGAGCGACGGGGGTGAGGCGAGGCGGGTGGAGGGGGCGATCCTCACGCCCGGCGGCTGGATCATGGGGTCCTTGGAGTTCGACGGCCGGGTGCGCGCCGTGCGCGGCGAGCGGGTGGCCGCGCCGCGGGAGGGCGCCCCGGCGGTCGTCCCCGGCTTCGTGGACCTGCACCTCCACGGGGGCGGCGGCGCCGACGTCATGGACGCCGGCGGGGCGGTGGACACGGTGGCCCGGCTCCACGCGCGCCACGGCACGACCAGCCTGCTCGCCACCACCCTCACCGCCACCCGGCCCGACCTGGAGGCCGTGCTGGCCGCCGTCGGCCCGCGCGTCCGCCAGCGCGCCGAGGGCGGCGCCCGCGTCCTGGGCGTCCACCTGGAGGGTCCCTACATCAACGAGGGGAAGCTCGGGGCCCAGCCGGCCGCGGCGCGCCGCGGGACCCTGGAGGAGCTCTCGGCGCTGAACGCGCTCGCCCCGGTGCGGATGGTGACCCTGGCGCCGGAGCTGACCGGGCACCTCGACCTCATCCGCGAGCTCCGCAGCGCCGGCATCATCCCCCAGATCGGCCACACGCTCGGCTCCTACGAGGACGGCGTGGCCGCGCTGGCCGCCGGGGCCCGGGGGTTCACCCACCTCTTCAACGCCATGACCGGCCTGGCCCACCGCAAGCCCGGGATGGTGGGCGCCGCCCTGGCCCACGGCGAGTACGCGGAGGTCATCCCCGACCTGCTCCACGTCCATCCGGGCGCCCTCCTCGCCGCCCTGCGCTGCATCCCCAAGCTCTACTGCGTCACCGACTCCACCTCCGGCGCCGGGATGCCCGACGGCGAGTACCACCTGGGCGTGCAGAAGGTGACCAAGTGCCTGGGAGGCGTGCGGCTCGCCGACGGGACCCTGGCCGGCAGCACCCTGACCATGCACGCGGCGCTGCGGAACCTGGTCTCCTTGGGGCTCCCCCTCGCCGAGGCCTCACGCCGGACCTCGACCTTCGCGGCCGACTACCTCGGCCTCGAGGACCGCGGGCGCATCGCGGAGGGGTGCTGGGCGGATCTGGTGGTGCTCACACCGGCCCTGCAGCTCGCGGCCGTCTACGTGGAGGGAGAGTCCATTGACCTCGACCATGCTCGCTGAGGCGCGATCGGCGCCGGCGGTGGTGAAGGGCCAGCTCGATGCCGACCAGGAGCTCTACGCGAGGCTCGGGGAGAGGCTCCGCGCCGAGCCGCCGAGCGGGGTGGTGACCATCGCCCGCGGCAGCTCCGACAACGCCGCCGGGTACCTCGCCTACCTCCTCACCGCCCGCACCGGCCGGCTGGTCACCTCGCTCCCCATGTCGCTGGTCACCCTCTACCGAGCGCCCATCCGGGCGGAGCGGGTCCTGGCGCTGTCGATCTCGCAGTCCGGCGGGAGCCCCGACCTGGTGGAGCCGGTGCGCGCCATCCGCAGGGGCGGCGGCACCACCGTGGCCATGGTGAACGTCGAGGGCTCACCGCTCTCCGCCGCCGCGGAGTGGACCCTCCCGCTCCGCGCCGGGCCGGAGAAGGCGCTGGCCGCGACCAAGAGCTTCATCGCCAGCCTCTCCGCCGGAGCGCGCCTGGCCGCGGCCTGGGCGGAGCTCGACGGCCTCCTCCGCGCCCTTCCCTCGCTCCCCGCGGCGCTCGAGGTCGCGCTGGCGCAGGACTGGTCCCGCGCCGTCGAGGCGCTCGTGGGGGCCGAGCGGCTCATGGTCATCTCGCGGGGCCTGGGGCTCCCCATCGCCCAGGAGGCCGCGCTCAAGCTCAAGGAGACCTGTGGCATCCAGGCCGAGGCCTTCAGCGGCGCCGAGGCGCGCCACGGGCCGCAGGCTCTCATCGGCGAGGGCTATCCCCTGCTCGTCTTCGCGGTGCGCGGGCCGGCCCAGGCCGACCTCGTCGCCCAGGCCGCCGAGATGCGGCGCCGTGGCGCGCAGGTGCTCCTCGCCGCCCCCGACGACGTCGCGGGCCGCGACCTCACCCTCTCGACCACCGGCCACGAGGACCTCGATCCCCTGGCCGCCATCGCCAGCTTCTATCCGATGGTCGAGGCGCTCTCGCTGGCGCGGGGGATGGACCCCGACCGGCACCGGTACCTCTCCAAGGTGACGATCACCCGCTGAGGAGGGCGCTACCGGCGGAGCTCCACCACGAACTCGTAGTAGTCGTTGCGGCAGAACGTCTGCGTCACCTCCACGATCCGCCCGTCGGCCAGGTAGGAGATCCGGGTCACGTGCACCAGGGCCGCGCCCCGGGGGATGGAGAGGAGCTTGGCGTGGCGCGGGCCTGCGTTCACGGCCCGGAAGTGCTGCAGGGCGCGGACCGGCTCGAAGCCCTGCTCCCGGAGGTACTCGTAGAGCGAGCCCTTCACCTGCTCCGGCCTGGCCACGAAGGCCGCGGGCAGGACGCTCGTCTCGAAGGCCATGGGGACCTCGTCGGCCAGCCGCACCCGCTCGAGCCGCGCGACCCTCGAGCTCGGCGAGATCCCCAGGGCGAGGAGCTCCTCGGGGAGCGCCGGGGCCACCTCCCGCCGGATCCAGCGCGAGCTCGGGGTGAAGCCCCGCTGCCGGAGCTCCTCGGTGAAGCTGGTGAGCCGGGAGAGCGGCTGCTCCAGCCTGGGCGCGATGTAGTTGCCGGAGCCGTGGCGCCGGACCACCACCCCCTCGCGGGAGAGCGCGTCCAGCGCCTTGCGGGCGGTGACCCGGGACACTCCCAGGAGCCCGGCCAGGTCACGCTCCGAGGGGAGGGCCTCCTCCGGCTTGAAGCGACCCTCCTGGATGGCCTTGGCCAGCCCCCGGCGCACCTGGAGGTAGAGCGGCGTCTGGTCGGCGGGATCGACGCGGATCGCCGACAGCGCTCCCGGCGCCGCCCCCCCGCGCTCCCTGGCCTTGGCCGCAGCCCTGCTCATGTCCCGCTCCCCGGGGCCCCTCCGGGCCCCGAGCGCAGTTCATAGCGCAAGTGGGGCCGGAGGGAGGAGCGCTTCCGCCCCATCGGGAGCGTAAGCACCCGGTTGCCTCGCGATTGCGGTTCCAATGAGATCTCCGGCTTTCGCACCACCCCTGCCCAGGAGGCGACATGGCGACCGAGTCCGTGGCGACGATGAGCGAGCTCACCCAGGCGCAGCGCGCGGCCATCGAGGCGCTCACCAAGGATCATCGCGTCATCGAGGCTCCGGTGTGGCTGGCCCAGCAGGCCGGCATCCAGAACGACGCGGTGGAACGCTCCTTCGCCGAGCGCGACCCCGAGGGCTTCTGGCGGGAGAAGGCACGGGCGGTGGAGTGGATGGAGCCCTTCCGCGAGGTGATGCGCGTGGACGGCCCGCACCACCAGTGGTTCGTGGGGGGAAAGCTCAACGCCACCGTGAGCTGCATCGACCGGCACGTCTACGGCTCGCGCCGCCTCAAGGCCGCGCTGATCTGGGTCGGCGAGGACGGCGAGGAGCACACCTACACCTACAACCGGCTGTACCGGGAGGTGAACCGCTTCGCCAACGCCCTCAAGAGGCTGGGCGTGGCGAAGGGCGACCGGGTCATCGTCTACATGCCGCTCTCCCCGGAGGGGATCATCACCATGCTGGCCTGCGCCCGCATCGGCGCCATCCACTCGGTGGTGTTCGCCGGCATGGGCACCCAGGCGCTGCGCAGCCGCATCGAGGACTGCGCGGCCAAGGTGGTGGTCTGCTCCGACTTCACCTTCCGCCGCGGCAAGAAGGTCCCGCTCAAGCCCACCGTGGACGAGGCGGTGCGCGACCTCTACTCGGTGGAGCACGTGGTGGTGCACCGCCGCGGCTCGCGCCCGGGCGACGCCCCGGTCACGTTCGACTCCGAGCGCGAGCACGACTTCTACGACGTGCAGGAGGGGCACTCCATCCACTGCCCGCCCGAGCCCATGGACGCGGAGGACCCCCTCTTCATCCTCTACACCTCGGGGACCACCGGGAAGCCCAAGGGCGTGGTCCACACCGTGGGCGGCTACCTGGTGGGCACCACCTACCTGGCGCGCGCCTTCTACCAGATCGGGGACAACGACATCTACTGGTCTACCTCCGACATCGGCTGGATCGTGGGCCACTCCTTCATCGTCTACGGGCCGCTGTCGGTGGGGGCCACCGTCTTCACCCGCGAGGGCGTGCCCGACTTCCCCTCCGCCGACGTCACCTGGGAGCTGGTGGAGCGCTACGGCGTGAACGTGATGTTCACCGCCCCCACCGCGGTTCGCATGTGGATGAGCCACGGCGCCGAGGCGCCGGCGCGCTACGACCTCAAGCGGCTGCGCCTCATCGCCTGCGCCGGCGAGCCGCTCAACCCCGAGGCGCACCTGTGGGCGCAGAAGCACCTGGTGGGCCAGTCGGGCGGCATGGTGGTCGACAACTGGTGGCAGACGGAGATCGCCGCCCCGGTGCTGGGCACCCTCCCCACCTTCGACGCCCGGCCGGGCAAGGTGGGCAAGCCCCTCCCCGGCGCCGACGTGGCGGTGGTGGACGCCGAGGGCAAGCCCGTCCCCCACGGGCACGGCGGGCTCCTGGTCATCCGCCGCCCCCTCCCCTACATGCTCCGCACCATCTGGAACGACCCGGCCCGCTACGAGAAGTACTGGAACCAGATCCCCGGCATGTACACCGCTGGTGACATCGCCGTCCGGGACCCGGACGGCTACTTCGCGGTGCTGGGTCGGGCCGACGACGTGATGAACGTGGCCGGCCACCGTATCGGCACCGCCGACGTGGAGTCCTCGCTGCTCCGCCACCCGGCGGTGGCCGAGAGCGCGGTGGTGGGCCTGCCCGACCCGCTCAAGGGCGAGCGGATCAAGGCCTTCGTCGTGCTCCGGTCCGGCGTGCCCCAGGGGCCGGGGCTGGTCGGGTCGCTCAAGGACCACGTCCGCCTCGACCTCGGACCGATCGCCACGCCCTCGGAGATCGAGGTGCGCGCCTCGCTCCCCAAGACCCGGTCCGGGAAGATCATGCGCCGCTACCTCAAGGCGGTGGAGATGGGCGCCGATCCGGGCGACGTCTCGACCATGGCGGACTGACCGGCCCGCTCAGTCCAGGGCCGGCGCCAGGAGGAGCCCGCCCCGGGAGAGCCCGGCGCTGGGCCCCGGCTCGAGCCGGAGGGGGGAGCCCTGGCCCAGGTTCCGGTCGAAGAGCGCGCGGTAGTCGCCCACCGCCTCCAGGACCCGCCGCTGCCAGCCCGGGTCGAGCCCCAGCGCCTGGCCGGGCACCGGCATGGCCCCGGCGCCGCCCGGGATCCAGCGGGTCTCGGCCCGCTCGCCGGCGACCAGGGTGTCCACCGTCCAGGCCACCAGCGCCGCCCACCGCCCGTCCCCGGTGCCGGTGGTGGCCAGCAGCGGGAAGGCGGCCAGCGGCTCGGGGAGGATGCGGCTGCGGAGCTCCCTCACCCCCGGCGCCAGGCGGAGCGCGGCCAGGGACGTGGCCTCGCCGGCGAGGGCGTGGCAGCGCTGGACGGCGTAGGCGTCGCCCATCTCGCCCTCCTCGGAGTAGGGGTGGCGCAGGAAGGTCCGGTGGTGCTCGTCGAACCAGGCCTCCAGGCTCCGCCCGGCCGAGCCGCCCACCAGGAAGCAGATCCCCTGCCCGGCCAGCTCGGCCAGGCTGCGCCGGGGAGAGGCGCCGGGGACCATCACCGCGTGGCGCTCCACGAAGACCGGAGCCAGCGGCAGGACCGCCCCGGCCAGCTCCTGCTCGGCGATCTCCGAGCCGGTCAGGAAGGAGACGTCCTCCTCCTGCCCCCGCACCGCCTCGAAGTCCGCCGGCCCGGCGTAGAGCCGGAAGGAGACCTTCTCCGGCGCGCCCAGCGCCGCGACCGCCACCGCCCGGCACAGGTCGACGAGGAGCCCGCCCGGCCGCCCGTCCGGCCCGACCTGGGCCAGCCCGGGCCGCTCCACGGCGCCGCAGCGCACCGCCCCGCGAGCCCGGACGCGAGCGAGGACCGGGGACGGCCCCGCGGGCGCGGCCAGGGCCGCCGCGGCCAGGGGCGCCAGCGCCAGCGCCCAGCCGGCACGGACGCGAGCTCGGCCACCCGGGGCCATCGGCGTCAGTTCGCCTCCGGGTAGGTGGCCGGCAGGGGGTTGAAGCCGGCCGGGACGGGCTCGGCGATCCCCTGGCGCACGTCCTCGGGCGTGATCCCGATCTCCCGGCAGCCGTGCCCGCCGTAGTGCGGCAGGGCGTTCACCACCTGCTCGGGCACCCGGGCCAGCGCCGCCGGCAGCGGCGGCGCCAGGCCCAGGAGCCGCCGGGGGTCGAAGCCGGAGAGCAGGCTGGCGGTGAAGGGCGTGTCCATGTCGCGCGGCCCCAGGAACCGCTGCTCGAAGCCGGGCGGCCCGAAGCGGTTGAAGGCGGGGGAGTTGCCGGCCGCCAGGGCCTGGGCCTCGTCGGGGAGGCTGGCCAGCGGCGGCCGGCCGAAGACGGCCTCGAGGGTCCGGATGACCGCGTTGTGGTCCCCCTCCACGTGCGACACGGCGTGGGACCTCGCCCAGGGCGAGAGGAGCAGGAGCGGCACGCGGGCCCCGCGCGCCAGCGGCAGGCCGTCCGGGCCATAGGAGAGGATGCGCGGCGGCACGTGGTCGTAGAAGCCGTCCGACTCGTCGTAGGTGATGACGATGGCGCTGTGCAGCCACAGCTCCTCGTCGGCGGCGATGGCGTTCACCACCCGTGCGGCCATGGCCTCGCTGATCTGCCGGTCGGAGTAGGCGGGGTGGTCGTCGTCTCCCACCTTGCTGGCTCGGATGGCCGCCACCTCGTCGGCCGGCGTGGCCGGGTTGGTGATGGGCGGCAGCAGGCCCGCCTGGTTCAGGTAGCCGCCGCGGACGTAGATGACGCCGCCCGAGGGGAGGGCGTGGCGGGACACGTCGTCGAAGAAGTCGGTCAGGCTCCGCAGGTTGGGGCGGAGCGGCGGGGTGTCCGAGAGGTAGCCGAAGTACTGCGGCCCGTGGTGGTGGCTCACGTAGGCGTCATGGGTGGCGCCGCCGCCCCGGTCGGTGGCCTCCCGCCCGTAGCCCTCCTGGTACCAGCGCCAGGGGACCGGGGCGAGGTGCAGGCCCTCGAGGTAGGCCAGGTCCTGCCGGATGTCGGGGAGGTCGCGGTCGGGGGCGAGGTTCTGGCGCATCACCTGGCTCGCGCCGCTCCCCTCCAGCGTGAGGGGCACGGTGGCGAAGGTCAGGTTCTCGGCGATGTTCCCCTCGGCGTAGCTCTCCCGGGTGCCGGCCGGCTCCCGGTCGCGGGCGGTGGGATCGAGCGGCGATCCGTAGAAGGGCTGGGGATCGTTGACCAGCGGCGGGCCCTGGGTGGTGCCGGTCCTGCCACCCACCGTGTAGGTCCGGCCCTCCGGGCCGTGCTTCACCCACTGCGTCTCCCCCGACTGGCCGGCGATCATGGCCACGGCGTTGGGGGTGGAGGGGGTGTCCTCGGTGGCGAAGATGGCATCGAAGATGGTGAAGCGGCTGGCCCACCGCCAGAAGAGGGGGATGGTGTCGCAGTCGACGTGCGACATGACCAGCCTCGCATACTGCTTGCCCTCGGCCAGGTTGGCGGCGCCGCCCTTGACCGCGAAGCGGTGATACTCCTGGTAGGCGTAGCGATCCATCCTGGGCTGGCCGTCGACCACGTGGAGCTTCTGGGCCAGGCCGGCGTGGGAGTGGTCGACGCTGTCGATCACCGTGGCGTTCTCGGCCGGGCCGATGCGAAAGGGCCGGACGGTGACGGTGGCGCCGTTGGCGTCGAGGTAGGTCTGCTCCAGGCCGGGCGTCTCCGCGGCCGGGCGCGGCCGGGTGCCGGTGGAGTAGAGGCCATTCACCCCCGGGAAGGTCCCGTACTCGTTGTCGAAGGAGTGGTTCTCGTTGAAGAGGACGAAGACGTAGCGCACCCGCTCCCGGAGCAGCTGCACCAGCCGGTCGCGATCGAGCCGCGGGTCGCCGGCCGGGTCGGAGACGTAGCCGGCCAGGTCGGGCCCGGGGTCGGGCTGGACGGTGACCTCCGGCGGCGCGGCGGGCGGCGGGCGCGCCCCCGGGCGCGGGGCGCCTCCCTCCGCGCAGGCCGGCAGGGTCTGGGCCAGGCCGAGGAGCGGCAGGAGCGCGGCCAGCCCTACCACGCGGAGCCTGGGACCCGGGCGCATGCGAGAACCCCCTTGTGGACCCGCGGAGATTACGCGAAATGGCGGCCGGGCACCCGGCGTACAGTGGGGGGACCGCCCTCCCGGGGGAAGCACATGACCCTCCGCGCCGCCGCCCTGCTCTCCCTCGCCGCCCTGGCCTCGCCCGCCCTGGCCACCGACCCCGGGCCCGCCCCCTCGCCCCAGGATCTTCTCGGGCGCGCCCGCGCCGCCCAGGGGGGCGAGGCCTGGAGCGGGATCCGTTCCCTGCGGCTCGAGGGGACGCTCTCCATGGGCGGGCTCGAGGGCCGGATCGAGAGCGTCATCGACGTGGTCGCGGGGCGCTTCCGGGACCGCTGGGAGATCGGGCCCACCCGCGGCGCCGCCGGCTGGGACGGCCAGCGCGCCTGGAGCCAGGACTCCTCCGGCATTCCCCGGGTGGAGGAGGCCGCGGAGGCGCGGCGGGGCGCGGTCTCCGACGCCTACCGGCGAGCGCAGGCCTGGTGGTTCCCGGAGCGTGGCGCTGCCGAGCTCCGCGCGCTGGGCGAGCGCCGGGAGGGTGGCCGCACCTTCCAGGCGCTGGAGGTGGCGCCGGCCGGCGGCCGCCCCTTCGAGCTGTGGGTGGGCGAGGACGGGCTCTTCGACCGCTGGGTGGAGGTGGTGGAGGGACGGAGCGTCACCACCACCCTCTCCGGCTGGCGCGAGGTGAGCGGGGTCCGCATCCCCTTCGGCCTGCGCACCTCGCTGGGCGACGGCGAGCCGGCGCACGACCAGGTCGTCACCTGGTCGGCGGCGGAGGCCGGCCCCCCGGCCCCGGACGCAGCCTTCGCCGTGCCGGCGCCTCCGGCCCCGGACTACGGCCTGGCCGGCGGCAGGCGCGAGACCACCGTCCCCTTCCGGATCGCCAACGGCCACATCTACCTGGACGTCCTGCTGAACGGGAAGGGGCCCTTCCGGCTCATCCTGGACACCGGCGGCATGAACATCGTCACCCCCGCCGTGGCCCGGGCCCTCGGGCTGGTGGCCGAGGGCAAGCTCCCCATCGGCGGCGCGGGCGAGGCGACCGAGGACATCGGCCTGACCACGGTGGAGCGGGTCCAGATCGGGGACGCCTTCCTGGAGAAGCAGGCCTTCCTCGTCTACCCGCTCGACCGGACCGAGCCGGTGGAGGGGGTCCCGCAGCAGGGGCTGGTCGGCTACGAGGTCCTCCGCCGCTTCCCGGCCAGGATCGACTACCAGCGGGGGCGGCTCACCCTCTACCGACCCGGGGCGCTCCACTACCGGGGAGCGGGCGCGGTCCTCCCTTTCGTCTTCAACGAGCACATCCCCCAGGTCGCCGGCGAGATCGACGGCATCCCGGGCGCCTTCGACCTCGACACCGGCTCGCGGGCCTCGCTGGACCTCATGTCGCCCTTCGTCGAGGCGCACGGGCTGGTGGAGCGCTACGGAGCCACCGCCGAGCGGATCTCGGGATGGGGTGCCGGCGGCCCGGTCCGCGGCTACGAGGTGCGGGCGCGCCTGCTCAAGCTGGGACCGGTCGCGATCCCCGGCCCGGTGACCGGGCTGGCGACGCAGCGGACCGGGGCCTTCGCCGCCGCCGAGCTGGCCGGCAACGTCGGCTACGGCGTCCTCTCGCGCTTCACCGTCTACCTCGACTACCAGAAGCAGGAGGTGGTCCTGGAGAGGAACGCCCGCTTCTCGCGGCCAGACACCTCCGATCGGGCCGGGGTCTGGCTGCACCTCACCGAGGGCACCTTCGAGGTGATCGAGGTGGTCCCCGGCACACCCGCCGCCGAGGCGGGGCTGCTCCCGGGAGACCGGATCCTCTCGGTGGACGGCGTGGCCGCCGCCCGGCTCACCCTCCCCGGCGTGCGGAGGCTGCTGCGCGAGCGGCCCGCCGGCACCCGCCTGGAGCTGAAGGTGCGCCGGGGCGGAGGCATCCTCCGCGTCCCGGTGGTGTTGCGAGACCTGGTCTAGCCGGCTGGCACCCGGCTCCGCTAGCGGCCGGGCGCCGGCCCGAAGGCCTCGGCCACGCAGGGCGGGTCGGCCAGACCGCGCGCGGCCGCGTCCCGCGCGGCGGCCGTGCCCAAGGTGAAGCGGGTCCCGGACGGCGGACCGCCCTCGCGCGCGTGCTTGCCGCTGAGGAGCCCGCCGGCGATGGGGTTGTAGGGGATGACCCCGATGCCCTCCGCGAGGCACAAGGGAAAGAGCTCCCGCTCGAACTCGCGAAAGAGCAGGTTGCACCGCGGCTGCACCGACTCGAAGCGGGCCACGCCCATCGCCTCGCTGCGGCCCACCGCGCGCGCCACCTGCCAGGCCAGGAAGTTGGAGCATCCGACGCAGCGGGCGCGGCCCGAGCGGACCACGTCCTCGAGCGCCCGCAGGGTCTCGTCGATGGGCGTCTCGGGGTCGGGGTGGTGGAGCTGGTAGAGGTCGACGTAGTCGGTCCCCGGCCGGCGCAGCGAGGCGTCGATGGCCTCGAGGACGTGCTTCCTGGAGTTGCCGCGGTCGTCGGGCCGCCCGGACATGGGGAAGTGGCACTTGGTGGCGACCACCAGCTGGTGCCTCCGTCCGGCCGCCCAGCGCCCGACGATCTCCTCGGTGCGGCCGGTGGTCTCGGTGGTGCCGCCCAGCGGGTAGACGTCGGCGGTGTCGAGGAAGTCGATCCCGCCCTCGACGGCCGCGTCCAGGGTGGCGCGCGACCCCCGCCGCCGGGCGGCGGGGCGACACGGCCGGGGCGTTCGGCCGGCGGGAGGCTTCTTGGTAGGCTCGCCGGATGAGCTCGCCGGCGCGCCCGCTGGTTTCGGTGGTCATGGCCGCCTACAACGCGGGCCGGTTCGTCGAGGCCGCCCTGGCCTCGCTGAGCGCGCAGACCCTCCCGGACCTGGAGGTGCTGGTGGCCGACGACGGCTCCGCCGACGACACCGCGGCGCGGGTGGAGGGGGCCGCCCGCCGGGACGGACGGATCCGGCTCCTGCGGATGGGCCGCAACGGCGGGCAGGCGGCCGCCCTCAATGCCGCCATCGACGCGGCCCGGGGCCGCTACCTGGCGGTGCTCGACGCCGACGACCTCGCCACCCCCACCCGCCTGGCCGAGCAGGCCGCCGCGCTGGAGCGCGACCCCGGGCTCATCGTGGTGGGCGGCGCGGTGCAGACCTTCCTCGACGCCGACCCGACCCGGGGGACGGTGTGGCGCTACGCCGAGCGGGACCAGGACATCCGGGTGCGGAACCTGTTCAAGTCGGAGTTCATCTCCGGCGCCATGACCTTCGACCGGGAGCGCCTGGCCGCCCACGGGCTCCGCTTCGACGGCCGGGTGCGGCTGGGCAACGACTGGGACCTCTCCAGCCGGGCGCTGCGGGTGGGGGGCGGGGCCAACCTGCCCGGGGTGGTGCTCCGCTACCGGATCCACGGGGCGCAGATGACCACCGGCATGATGGACGACGTCACCTTCGACAGCGCCCGGATCCGCCTGGACGCGCTGGCCTGGGCGGGCGTGGCCGCCAGCGAGGAGGAGCTGCGGATCCACATGGCGGTGAGCCCCTGCAACTACTGGTCGTTCGGGGAACACCCCTACTTCGTGGCCAGGCGAGCGACCATCGCCGCCGAGGCCGCCCGCTGGTTCGCTCGGCTGCGGGCGGAGACCGCCGGGACCGGCCGGATCCCGCGGGCCGCCCTGGACGCCTACCTCGAGGAGATCGCCGAGGCCATCCGCCGGCGGCTGGCCGAGCCGGGGAGGTAGGCCGCGATCCCGGCCCGACCCGCGCACGTTCTTCACCTGCCGGCCCATCTCGCATACAGATCTCCCCCCATGACCACCGTCCTCTGCTTCGGCGACTCCAACACCTGGGGATTCGACCCCGCCACCCAGGCACGGCTGCCCCGGGAGCAGCGCTGGCCCGGCGTGCTGCAGGCGCTGCTCCCCGCCAGCTGCCAGGTGATCGAGGAGGGCCTGTGCGGCCGCACCACCATCCAGGACGATCCCTTCGAGGAGGGGCGCAACGGCCTCGCCTACCTGGTGCCGTGCCTGGCCAGCCACCAGCCCGTCGACCTGGTGGTGCTGATGCTCGGCACCAACGACGTGAAGTCCTTCCTCCCCTACGGCGCAGCGGGGATCGCCGCCGGCGCCGGCCGCCTGGTGGAGGTGATCCGGGCGAGCGGGCGGGGACCGTCGGGCGGGGCACCCCAGGTGCTCCTGGTGGCGCCCCCGCCGGTCGCGACGGCCCGGCCGCTCACCCGGATCTGGGGGTTCGACGAGGTGGCGGTGCAGCGCTCCCGCGAGCTTTCGACCTACTACCGCGCGGTGGCGGAGAGCCTGGGCTGCCCGTTCCTCGACGCCGGGGCCGTGGTGCAGGCGAGCCCCGTGGACGGCGTGCACCTCGAGGTCCCCGCCCTGGCGCGGCTGGGGGCCGCCATCGCCGAGCGGGTGCGGCCGATGCTCGGCGGCTGATCCCGGCCGCGGGGGCGCGGCTCGGCGAGCGCGCAGCTCGAGGACGACCCGGGCCGGCGGTCGGCGGCTGGCAGCGGCGTCGGCCCGCCGCCGGTGCTATCCTGCCCCGCCCGGTCGGCGAGGTCGCGGACGCTTCGCCCGGGCCAGCGGAGGGCACGAGATGGGCAACCGAGCGAGCGAGATCCGGGTGGGCATCCTGGGGCTGGGGAACATCGGCGCCGGCACCGTCGACATCCTCCACCGAAACGCGGCGCTCATCGAGCGGCGGCTGGGGGCGCCGCTGGTCCTGGTCCGCGCCGCCGACCTCGACCCGGCCCGGGCCCAGGGGCTGGGGCTGGGCCCCGAGGTGTTCACCACCGACGCGCGGGCGCTGGTGGAGGACCCCTCGGTCCAGATCGTGGTCGAGCTGATCGGCGGGATCGAGCCGGCCCGCTCGTTGCTGCTCTCGGCCATGGGGCGGGGGAAGCACGTGGTCACCGCCAACAAGGCGCTCCTCTCGACCCACTGGGAGGAGCTGGTCACCTGCGCCGAGGAGAAGCGGGTCGCCTTCGGCTTCGAGGGCAGCGTGGGCGGCGGCATCCCCATCATCCAGACGCTCCGCCGCGGCCTGGTGGGCAACCACATCCGGCGCGTCACCGGCATCATCAACGGGACCTGCAACTACATCCTCACCCGCATGGCGCGGGAGCGGAAGCCGTTCGCGGAGATCCTGGCCGACGCCCAGGCGCACGGCTTCGCCGAGGCCAACCCGGCCCTGGACGTGGACGGGATCGACGCCGCCCAGAAGCTGGCCATCCTGGTGAACCTCTGCTTCGACCTGGCCATCGGCCCCGAGGACGTCGCCCGCGGCGGCATCCGCGACGTGACCCCGCTCGACCTGGCCACGGCCGAGGAGCTCGGCTACCGCATGAAGCTGCTCGGCTCCACGGTGAGCGCGGACGGCCAGGTGGAGGCCTGGGTCCACCCGGCGCTGGTGCCGGCCTCCCACCCGCTGGCCGCGGTGGACGGGGTCTTCAACGCCCTCTACCTGGAGGACGACAACCTGGGCCCCTCCCTCTACTTCGGCCGGGGCGCGGGGGCGCTCCCCACCGGCAGCGCGGTGGTGGCCGACCTGGTCTCGGCGGCGCGCGACATCCTCTCCGGCGCGGTCTCGCGCATGCCGCCCAGCGGCGCGCGCATCCGGGAGCGCGGGGCCAGCCGGCTGCGACCGCACGGGGAGGCGCGGAGCGAGTTCTACCTCCGGGTGACCGCCCTGGACCGGCCCGGCGTGCTCTCGGCGGTGACCGGGGTCATCGGCCGGCACGGCGTCTCCATCGCCTCGGTGATCCAGCGCGGGCGCGCCGACGGCGCCGACGAGGCGGTCCCGGTGCTGATCATCACCCACGACGCCACCTGGGCCGAGATGAGCTCCGCCCTCGCCGAGGTCGACGCCCTCCCGGTGGTGCGCAAGGGCAGCTTCCTGGCCCGGATGATCCCGCCGGTGTAGCGATCACCCCTTGTAGTACAGGTACATCTCCTGCCGGTGCTCGGGCAGGGGCGGCCGGTGCAGGAAGGGCAGGAGCGGCTCCAGCAGGTAGGGCTTCCGGTAGAGCCGCTGGTAGCCGGCCCGCTCCAGGTCGGCGGGTCGGACGTCGTGGAATTGGGGTCCGGTCAGGGCATCCCAGAAGACCAGCGTCCCCGGAGGCAGCGCCCGCAGGATCTCCACGTTCCGCTCCCGGTCCCGGCCCAGCACCGGGCGCTCGGAGAGGTCGACGTCGAGCAGCACGTCCATGTAGGCCTGGCTGTAGACGAGCCGGGCCACCGGCCGCGGGTGGGCGCGGAACCAGGCGGCGGTGTCGGCCACCGCCCGGGCGTCGCGCGAGCTGCCGTAGGAGTCGACGTAGCCCAGGCACAGCCAGGCCGCCCGCAACAGCACCGCCGCGCCGACCGCGGCCCCGACCCTCCGCGCCAGCCGGCCGGGCAGGGCCTCGGCCAGCGCGTTCCAGCCGGCCAGGGTGGCCAGCGCCATGGGGGGCGCCACGCACACCAGGTAGCGCGCGTAGCCGGCGGAGCCGAACAAGCCGAAGCGGAAGAACACCGAGTGCAGGGCGACCAGGAGCCCCAGCGAGGCCACCGCCAGGCCCAGCCGCCGCCTCACCCACAGCGCCACCAGCCCCACCCCGAACAGCACCAGCATGGCCGGCCCGGCCAGGAGCAGGTACCGGACCCGCCAGTACTGGGCCAGCGAGCCGGTGGCCGGGCCGGCGTCGAGGCTCCAGCCCTGCGGCCAGTTGTGGACGATGAAGAGCGGGTCGTGGGTCATGAGCAGCGCCGCCAGCCACCAGAGCGCCACCCCGCCCAGGAGGCGCGCGGTGGAGAGCGCTCGGCGGAAGAGGGTCCCGCCGCCGTGCCGGTCCAGGGCCACGAAGGCGCCCCAGAGCAGGCAGAGGAAGAACCCCTCCGGCCTGGCCAGGGGGAGGAGCGAGGCGACCCACATCCCGCCGGCGACCCGGCCGGCGCGGTGCAGACGCAGCGCCACCACCAGGAGCAGCGCGAAGAGCGGCTCGGTCATGGTCTCCGAGCACACCAGGAGGAAGGAGGGCTCCAGGAACAGGAGCGGGACGGCCAGCTCCGCCCGCTCCAGCCCGTGCGCGCGCGCCAGGCGGGCGGTGTGCCAGGCCGTGGCCAGCGCCACCGCCACCGTGGCCAGCTTGGCCGCCGGGTACCCGAGCTGCGCCGGCAGGGCGTAGAGGGCGGTGAAGAGCGGTCGCGCCCACACGCCGAGCAGGAACCGCGGGTGCGCCAGGGCCCAGCGGGCGAAGAGGAAGTGGAAGCCGCCGTCCTGCTGGTAGCTGTCGGGGTAGAAGTGGACCAGGGCCGCGCCCAGGGCGGCGAAGGGCAGGAGCCAGCAGCCGATCCGGACGGCGAGTGCGCGGCCGCCGGTGGCGGGGCCGGCCGGGGGTGCGCCAGGCTGCTCGCAAGGACGCATCGGGGCGGGGAATCTAGCACCTCCGGTGGGGGACCTGGCGAGCGCGCGCGGCAGGCCGTGGCGATGTTCCTGGCTCGGGGATGGGGAGGAGAGGAGCCGGACCATGTGCAGGGAGCTCGGGGGACTCCAGGCGGAGCGCGACGAGCCGGTGAGGCCGTCCGCCCAGGGGTGCGAGGAGTGCCTGGCGGCCGGGACCGGCTGGGTCCACCTCCGCCTGTGCATGACCTGCGGGCACGTGGGCTGCTGCGACAGCTCCCCCGGCCGGCACGCCACCCACCACTTCCACGCCACCCGTCACCCGGTGGTGAAGTCGTTCGAGCCCGGCGAGAGCTGGGCCTGGTGCTACCGGCACGAGGAGGCGGCCGACGCCATCCCCGCCTTTCCCTCCGAGTCGCCCGTGTCGCACTACGGCGCGCCGGGTGCCCGCGGCGAGGGCTGACCGGGCGGCTCAGGCCTTCTCGCTGTCCAGGAGCCCCATCCCGCGGGGGTCGTAGCGGGTCCCGGCCACGGCGGCCGCCGGCACCGCCGCCTCGATGCGGGCCAGCTCCTCCGGGGAGAGGCGGAGCTCCAGGGCCCGGAGGGCGTCCCGGAGCTGGTCGCGGCGCCGCGCGCCGACCAGCGGGACGATGTCCTCGCCGCGCGACAGCACCCAGGCGATGGCCAGCTGGGCCGGGGTCGCGCCGCGCTCCGCAGCCGCCGCGCGCAGCGCCTCCACCAGGGCCAGGTTCCTCCTCAGGTTCTCGCCCTGGAAGCGGGGAAACCGGCCCCGGCCGTCGCCGGGCCGGTCCGGGCCGCTGGCGCCGATGCTCCCGCCCAGAAGCCCGCGGGAGAGGACGCCGTAGGCCGTGATCCCCGTCCCCAGCGCCCGGCAGGTGGCCAGCAGGCCCGCCTCCGGCCCCCGGCTCATGAGCGAGTACTCGATCTGCAGGGCGGCGACCGGGTGCACCGCCGCCGCCCTGCGGAGCGTCTCCGGGCCGGCCTCGGACAGGCCCAGGTACCGCACCCATCCCGCCCGGACCAGCTCCGCCATCGTCCCGACCACCTCCTCGATGGGCAGGGCCGGGTCCACCCGGGACGGCTGGTACAGGTCGACGTGGTCGGTGCGCAGCTTCCGCAGCGTCTGGGCCAGGTAGTTCCGCACGTGGGCCGGGCGGCAATCGAAGCCGCCCCAGCCGCCGGCCGGGTCGCGCAGGGCGCCGAACTTCACCGCCAGGAAGACCCGGTCGCGGGGGACGCCCTCCAGCGCCCGGGCGATGAGCAGCTCGTTGTGCCCGGTCCCGTAGAAGTCGCCGGTGTCGAGCAGGGTCACCCCCGCCTCGACCGCCTCGCGGAGGGTGGCCAGGCTCTCGGCCTCGTCGGCCTGGCCGTAGAAGTCGGACATGCCCATGCACCCGAGCCCGAGGGCGGAGACCTCGGGCCCGTCCCTGCCCAGCCGGCGCGTCCGCATCTCAGCCCCGGCCGGCCTTGGCCGCGGTGGCGCGGGCGGCGGCGAAGTCGGCGCCCACGCTCACCCGCTGCGAGGCGCGCGGGCCCTTCAGCACCATCCCGCCGGGAGCGGCCTCGATGGCCTGGACGCCCTCGCGCACCAGCGCGTCGTCGAGGGGGACGAGCGCCGTGCCGTAGCAGAAGGTCCGCTCGCCGCGCGCGGGGATCTCCGCCAGGGTCTCGCGGCCCAGCAGCCGGGGCATGGCCCGCGCGCTGGCCAGGCCGTTGGCGAACCCGCCGATCCCGTTCTCGGTCCCCAGGCAGAAGGTCCGGTCGGCGCCGCCCTCGTGCAGCGCCCAGGGCGGGAACGAGCGCCCGCCGAACTGCAGCCAGAGCTCGTTCATGCTGCCGGCGAGCTCGCCCGCGGGCAGGCCCGCGAGGCCGGGGAAGAAGCAGACGTAGGCCAGCTTCTCCACCGGGTTCACCACGCAGCTCCAGCCCAGCGCCAGCCGCTCCGGGACCGGCCCCACCACCATGTCGGTGTAGCCGATCATGCCCGGCACCTCGCGCAGGTCGACCGTTCCGCCGGCCCGCAGCGGCGCCGCCGCCAGGCTCTGGAACTCCGCGCCCTGGGCCAGCCGGCCGGTGGGGTCGAACTCGGTGCCCTCGGGTGCGGTGATGAACCGCTCGGCCGAGACGCTGATCCGGCAGCCGGCGACCAGGAAGGGCGCGCCCAGGGTGTTGTGGCGCATGTAGTTCACGGTGATGGGGGCCGCGCCGGAGTTCTTGATCCGGGTGATGGAGAAGTAGGCCGGCTGGCCGGCCAGCACCAGGTCGACCTTCTCCCAGGCGAGCGGCATGCTCGGCGCCGGGCTCTTGAGGGTGGAGCGGCTCCAGGCCGCGCCCTGGTCCGCGCCCACGCCCTCGATGGACCACTCCTCGTTGGCTGCCCAGCCGTGCACCGGATGGCTGACGCCGTCGGTCTCGCAGGGCGCCCCGAAGCTCGGGGAGCAGGGGAAGTCGCCGGCCAGCATGTGGAGCAGCTTCACCTTCCAGTAGGGGCCGTGGAGGGCCGGCGAGAACGACGCCCCGGAGACGTCGCGGAAGTCGGGGATCCAGTGGGCGTTGAGCACGCCGTGGGGGCCGCGCTTGACCCCGAACTCGGGCACCATCCCGCCCGCCGCCTCGATGACCGTTCGGACCTGGTCGTTGGCCAGCACCACCGCCCGCTTGCCCAGGAACTCGACCCGTCTCGCCTCGATGCTGGCCATGCCCTTCCCTCCGCTCTCGATCCTCGCGGCCGCGCCGCGGCCGGGCGCGGCCCGGCCAGGGGAGCCTACGCCAAAGCCGTGCCCTGAGGTGCGGCGACATCGGGGTGCCTCACACCTCCTGCGCCCCGCGCGCCGTGGCGCACCCCGCGCTCGCGTGCCAGACTCGACCCGGCACTTCCGGGAGGGACCATGATCCGCCGCGCCGCCGCCGTCCTGCTGGCCCTGGCCGCCGCCGCCCCCCTGGGCGCCCTGGCCGGGGAGCGCATGCAGCCCGGGCTCTGGGAGGTGACCGCCACCGTCGAGGTGCAGGGGATGGACGCGCCCATGCCGCCGGCGACGCAGACCGAGTGCCTCTCCCAGGCCGATCTCGACGAGGACCCGGCCTCGACCGTCGACAAGGGGCTGTGCCGGGCCACCGACGTGCGCCGCTCCGGCGACACGGTGAGCTTCGAGCTCGACTGCGGCGGCGCGACCCCGGGCCGGGGCCAGGGCCAGATCGTGTACCGGAGCCCGACCTCCTACGACGGCTGGTTGAAGATGGACCTGGGAGGCGCCAGGCTCCGGACCACCCTGCGGGCGCGACGCCTGGGCCCCTGTCCGGACGCGAGGTAGCGGGAAGCCGGCCCCGGAGCGGGGCCGCGTGCTAGGCTCTGGCGGCGCATGTCCGTGCTGGCGCTCGCGGGTCGCCCCCTGGTCGCGCTGGCGAGCTACGCCGTGGAGCTCGCCGCGCTCCTCGGCTGCGCCGTCCCCGCCACCTGGCGGGGGCTCTCCCGGCCGGCGGTGCGGGCGGTGACGGTGCGGCAGATCCTCTTCACCGGCGTCGAGGCGGTCCCGCTGGCCCTGCTCGTGGCGCTGGCGGCGGCCACCGCGCTCTCGGTGCTGTCCAGCTTCCTGGGCGGGGTGTCCTTGGCCGGCGACTTCCTGGTGGTGCTGGCCTTCCGCGAGATCGGGCCGCTGGGGGCGGCGATCATCGTGGTGGCCCGCAGCGGCACTGCCATGGCCGCGGAGCTGGGCGCCATGCGCGTCTCGGGCGAGGTGGAGGCGCTGGAGGGGATGGGCGTCGACCCCCTGGAGTACCTGGTGGCGCCTCGCCTGGCCGGCGCCGCCGTGGCCCTGGCGGCGCTGACCGTGCTGGCGGTGGCGGGGATCGTGCTCGCCGCCGCCCTCTTGGGCGCGGCGCTGGAGGGGCGGAGCGCCGGGGAGCTGCTGCGGGCCTCGGTGCTCAGCATCGGTGGCCTGGACCTGCTCTCGGTCGCGGCCAAGGCGCTCCTGCCCGGCGGCCTGGTGGCGGCGGTCGCATGCCGGGAGGGGCTGGCGGTTTCGGCCGCCACCGACGTCCCGCGCGCCGTGCGCCGCGCGGCGGTGGGGGGGCTGGTGGCGGTCATGGCCTGGAACCTGCTCGTCACCGCGCTCCTGCCGCGGCGCTGAGGCTCCCCTGGACCCGGCCCTGCTCCTCGACGCCGTAGAGCTTCCCCTCCCGGGCGGGGTGGCGGGGGAGGTCTTCACGATCCGTGTCGAGGGGGGCGAGCTCCTGGTCCTGGAGGGAGCCGGCCTGGCGGTGCGGGCCGCGCTCCTGCGCGCCGCCGCCGGGCTCCTCCCGCCCCGCGCCGGCCGGCTCCGGGTGCTGGGCCAGGACCCCGCCGCCCTGCCCCGCGCCGCCCGCGAGGCGCTGGCGGCGCGGCTGGGCTACCTGCCGCGCCGCGGCGAGCTGGTCTCCAACATCTCCCTGGAGGCGAACCTCCTCCTCCCCCTCCGCTACCACCGGCGGCTGGCGCTGTCCGAGGCGCGCCGGCAGGGCGCCCTGGCCGCCGCCCGCTTCGGCCTGGCCTGGCCGCTCCCCGCGGCGCTGCCCGCCGAGGTGCCGCCCGGCGTGCACCGCCGGGTGGCGCTGGCCCGGGCGGTGGTCCTCTCGCCCGAGCTGCTCCTGCTCGAGGGCTTCACCGACGACCTGTCGCGGCCCGACGCGGCCGCGCTCTGCGCGGCGGTGCGGGAGTGGGCACGGGAGCGGGGCGCGGCCCTGCTCGCCGCCACCGACGATCCCTCGCTGGCCGGGCGCCTGGGCGCGCGGCGGCAGCTCCTGGAGGCCTGAGCCATGGCCGAGCCCTTCAAGCTGCGGCACGTGAACTCGGTGGTCGGCGTCTTCGTGCTGGGTGCGCTGGCGCTGGCGCTCCTGGGCATCGCCGCCGCCGGCCGGTCGCGCCACTGGTTCGAGGGGAACGTCGAGGTGGGAGCGCGATTCCCGGCGGAGGCCCTGGAGACCCTGGCCGCGGGCGCCCCGGTGACGCTCGGGACGGACCGGGTGGGCGAGGTGCTGGAGCTGGCCCCGGGCGGTGGCGGTGCCCGGGCGCGGCTCGGGATCCGCCGGTCGGCGCGGGAACAGCTCCGCGCCGACGCCCGCGCGGTGCTGCACGTCCCCCTGGGAGGCCTGCTGGGCCAGCCCACGGTGGAGCTGCGGCGCGGCTTCGCCGAGCGCTCGCTCCCCGAGGGCGCGGAGCTCCCCGGGGGCGGGGGGAGCGAGCTGACCGGCGACGTGGACCGGCTGGTCCGCCACGTGGACGAGCTGGTGGTGCGGCTCGGGCCGGTGCTGGAGCGCGTCGACGCCCTGCTGGCCCAGCTCGAGAAGGGCGGCGCGGGCAGCGAGGCCTCCGCGCTCCTGCACGAGGCGGCCGGCATCGCCCGGGGAGCGCGCGAGCGGCAGCTGGTGGCGGAGGCCGCCGGGGCCGTGGGCGAGCTCCGGGCGGTGGTGGCCTCGCTGCGGGCCGGAGAGGGAAGCGTCGGCAAGCTCCTCACCGATCCGACGCTGCACGACCGCCTGACCGGGGCGGTGGAGCGGGCCGACACGGCGCTGGAGAGCGTGGCCCGCCTCGGCGCCGCCGCCTCCGGCGTGGCCAGCGACCTGGGAGCGGTCACCGCCCGGGCCCGCAGCCGGGCCGACGACCTGGAGCTGCTGCTGGCCCGGGCCGAGACGCTGGTGCTGCGAGCCAACCAGACCCTGGAGTCCCTCCAGCGCCACTGGCTGCTGGGCGGCGCCACCTCGCCCGACGGGGCCCCGCCGGCGCCGCCGGCGGTGCTCGATCGCGGTCCGGAGGGACCGTGACGCGGCGCCCGGCGACAGGGATCGCCCTGCTGCTCGCGGTCGCGGCCTGCCGCTCCACCCCGCGCCCGCCGGCGCCGGTGGAGCGCGCCCTCCGCGACCTGCGGGCGGGCGACGAGGCCCGGGCCGGTGGCTCCCCCGCGGCCGCGGCCGCCCTCTATCGGCAGGCCGCCGCCGAGGCCCGCGCCACCGACCGGCGCGACCTGGCTGCCGACGCGGAGTACCGGCTGGGCCTGGCCCGCCTGGCGGCGGGGAAGCCCGCCGAGGCGGTGCAGGCCCTGGAGCCGGCCGCGGAGGAGGCCCTCCGGGCGCGGGAGCTGCGGCTCGCCGCCCGGGCCAACCTGGCGCTGGCGCGCGCCCGGCAGGACGCCGGCCAGCCGGGGGTGGAGGCCGCCCTGCGGCGGGCGCTGGAGCAGGGCCAGGCCGCGGAGGATCCGGTGGCCCGGGCCCTGGCCCTGGTCGGGCTGGCGAGCTCGGCCGAGCCGGCGGAGGCGCGCGCCCTGCTGGAGCGGGCCGCCGGCCTGGCCGGAGCCGACCCGGCGGTCCGCTGTCCGCTGGCGCTGCAGCGCGCCCGCCGCGCCGAGCGAGACGGGGCGGAGGCGGGCCCGCCCTTCCTCGCCGCCGCCGGGGAGTGCGCCGGCCAGGAGGACTTCGGCGCGCTCCACCTGGCGCTGGCCGGCGCGGCGCGGGCCGCGGACGCCCTCCCCGGCCCGGAGGCGGCGCTGGGCGCCGCCGACCTCCACCGGCGCGCGGCCGAGGCGGCCCGGGCGGCGGGGTGGGCCCCGGCCGCGGCGTCCTCGCTGCGTGCGGCGGCTTCGGCGCTGCGGCGCGCCGGGCACGAAGGGGAGGCGGACGAGCTGGAGCGAGGGCTCGGGGCGGGGGCGCCGAGTCCCTAGCTCAGGCCGGGCGCACCTCGTCGCGCCCGGTGGCCGGGTCGCGCGCCATCGCGAACCCCTGGACCCGCGGGACGGCTCGCCGCGCCTCGAGGTAGCGCTGGTAGCTCTCGGCGTACCAGCCCCGCGCCTCGAAGATCTCCTCGTCCACGCCCAGGAGCCCCAGGGCCACCTCGCAGGCCTCGCGCACCGCGCCCGCCCCGCCCGGCGCCCGGACCAGGAAGTCGCACAGCCCGCGCCCCCGCACGAAGCGCTCCACCAGCGGCTGGGAGGGGCGGGCCACCAGGAAACGCGCCCCGCAGCGCTCGGCCATGCCGAAGTCGATGACGTCGTCGAAGACGAAGATCAGCTCCTCCGGGCGCAGGTCCCGGGTCCGGCACAGGTGCTCCAGGGCCACCCGCTTGTCGAGGAAGCCCATGTACAGGGCGTCGAGTTGGTCGCGCTCCGCCAGCGCCTGGGCGGCGGCGTTCCCCTGGCCGCTCACCACCACCACCGGCGGGATCCCCCGCTCGCCGCCCCGCCGCCACAGCGCGAAGCGGAGCAGGTTGATCCCCATGGCGTCGAGCTCGTTGAAGCCCGGCGCCACCTCCGGGCCGCGGGCGCCGTTGCCCAGCACCCCGTCCCAGTCCAGGACCAGCGCGCGGCAGCGGCCCAGCCGCGCCGCCAGCTCCTCCGGCGGCGCCACGAAGCGGTCCGACCCCATCGTCTCCGCCAGCTCCGCGGCGGTCCGCCGGCGGCCCGGGTCAGCCAAGGAGGCCCATCCGCACCAGGTCCTGGACGTCGAGGAGGCCGACGGGCCGGTCGGCCTCGACCACCACCACGTTGTCCACCTTGTGCTGCTGGAAGATGCGCACGGCCTCGTAGAGCAGGGCGTCGGCCGAGACGGTGAGCGGCTTGGCGGAGTGGCCGATCTGCGAGAGCGGGCGGCCCAGGATGCCGGGGCCGTCGCGCTGCAGGTCGCGCCGCAGGTCGCCGTCGGTGAAGACGCCGGCCAGCCGACCCTGCTCGTCCACCAGGGCCACCGCGCCCAGCCGCGACTCGGTCATGCGCACCAGCGCCTGCGAGACCGGCTCGCCCACCCCGCAGATGGCCTTGCCCCCGGAGCCGATGGCCTCGCGCGCCCGGACGGTCATGAGGGTGGTGTGCTCGAAGAACTGGTTGGCGCCCACCTCGGTCAGGGCGTTGTCGCAGAGCCGCTGCAGCACGCTCCAGGGAACGGTGCAGACGTCGGCCCCCACCAGCATGGCCGAGCGCACGTGTTCGGCGTGGCGCACCGAGGAGTACATGATCTTGGTCTTGTAGCCGTAGCGGGCCTTGACCTGGGCGATCTGCTCGAAGAGGCGGTTGGCGTCCTGCCCCTGGTCGTGCATGCGCCCGGCCAGCGGGCAGATGAAGGCGGCGCCCGCCTCCATGGCCATGTACGCCTGGTTGAGGGAGTAGATGAGGTGGACGTTGACCCGGTGACCGGCCCGGGTCAGCGTGTTGCAGGCGCGCAGGGCCTCCAGCGACACCGGCACCTTGAACACCGGCTCGAGCTTGAGCGGCAGCGCCAGGAGCTCGTGGGCGGCGGCGACGATCTCGTCGTGGGTCCGGCCCAGCGCCTCGACCTGGAGGTCCGGCACCATCCCGGACAGCTTGACGATGGCGCCCTGGATGTCGGTGATCCCGTGGCGGTGCATGAAGGTGGGGGTGGTGGTGAGCGACTTCACGAAGCCGAGCTTGAAGGCCGCCTCGATCTCGTTGAAGTCCACCGAGTCCAGGTAGAGGTCCATGGCTTGGGTCTCCTCCGGTGCAGGGCCCCGCCCGGCGGGCGGGGCCGGCGCGTTCACTCCCCCACCTGCTTGCGCACCAGCGCGTCGAGCTCCAGAAGCGGCGCCAGGAAGGCTTCCAGCCGGTCGAGGGGGTACTGGCTGGCCGCGTCGCAGTGCGCCCGGGCCGGGTCGGGGTGGGTCTCGATGAACAGCCCGTCCACGCCCGCGGCCACCGCGGCCCGGGCCAGCACCGGCATGAACTCCCGCAGGCCGCCGCGCGGGTCGGCGCTGGGGATCCCGTAGCGGCGGACGCTGTGGCCGATGTCGAAGACCACCGGGTAGCCGAAGGCCCGGAAGTGGTGGAAGGCGCGCGGGTCCACCACCAGGTCGTTGTAGCCGAAGGTGTAGCCGCGCTCGGTCACCACGATCTTGCGCGAGCCGGCGTCCTCCACCTTCTTCACCGGCTTGGCCATGTTCTCCGGCGCCAGGAACTGGCCGTGCTTCAGGTTCACCACCCGCCCGGTCCGGGCCACGCCCACCACCAGGTGGGACTGCATGCAGAGGTAGGCAGGGATCTGCAGCACGTCGGCCACGTCGGCCGCGGGCGCCACCTGCTCCGGGTAGTGGACGTCGGTGAGGATGGGCAGGCCCGACCGCTCCTTCACCTTGCGCAGGATGGCCAGCCCCTCGTCGAGCCCGGGACCGTGGTCGAAGGCCAGGTCGCTGCGGTTGTCCTTCATGAAGGACGACTTGTAGATGATGGGGAGCCGGAGCCGCTCGCCGATGCGCACCAGCGCGTCGGCGGTGCGCAGCATCAGGTCCTCCTCCTCCACCACGCAGGGCCCGGCCATGAGGAACGGCCGGGGGCCGCCCAGGGTGACCTTCCCCACCTGCACCTGGATCCTCGACATCGACCTTCCTCCCGCTTCACTGGGCAGCGCCCCGGCCCGCCGTGCCACCGGCGACCCGCGAGCGGGCCGGCATTATGGCGCAAAGGGGCGGGACGCGCTCGGAAAGTTCGGCGCGCCCTCAGGCCGCCTCGGGCGGCGTCGGGACCGGCTGGTCGGGCAGGTCGGGCGGCGGCTGTCCGCCGATGCCCAGCCGGTCGGCGATGGGGATCTGGGCGGCGATGACCAGCGCCGCCAGCTCCAGCAGCGGCAGGCCCACCGCCTCGGCGCCCCGCCGGATCTCGTCCCGGTCCACCGCCCGGGCGAAGGCCTTGTCCTTCATGCGCTTGAGCACCGACTCGGGCGGCAGGTCGCGCACGCTCTTGCTGGGCCGGATCAGGGCGCAGGCGCCCACGAACCCGGAGAGCTCGTCGGCGGCCACGATGGCCCTCTCCATGGGCGCCTCCGGGGCGATCCCGGTGTAGCCGGCGTGCGCCCCCACCGCCCGGATCAGGGGCTCGGGCCAGCCCCGCTCTCGCAGGATCTCCATGCCCCGCCAGACGTGGTCCTCGCGCGTGGGGTAGCGCTCGTAGTCGAAGTCGTGGACCATCCCCGCCACGCCCCAGGTCTCGATCTCCGCGGCCGCGGCGCCGGCGCGTCGGGCCAGCGCACGCATGCTGGCCTCCACCGAGAGCGCGTGCCTCCTCAGGGCTTGCGAGCGGGTGAACTCGCAGACGAGCGCCCAGCCCGCTGCCCGGGTCGGTTCGAACATGGCCCCATCATAGCGGGAGGGGCGCCGCCAGGCGTGGCCCGGGGGCCGCCCACCCGGCCACCCCCGTGCGCAGCCCGGTGGGCGTGGCACGCCGGCCGGGCGCCTGCGCGGCCTGGGCGCCGCGGCTGGCGCCCGGCCCTGGGGGTCCTGGAGGGGGGGTTCTGCGGCCTCTCCCGGCCGCAGGGGACCGGCTTCCACTCCGAGGTGGCGGGGGCGTCCCGCGACCCGCACCGCTTCAAGGGCTCCCTCCAGGACGCGGGCGGGGATCTGCTGCTCGACGTCAACGGGCCGCCGGAGATCGGGGCGATCGCCGACCAGGCCTGGGCCAGCGGATCGGCCTCCCAGACGGCGGTGGGCGGGTCGACCTCGGCGAGGCGGGCGGCCACCGCCGCGGCGGCCTCACCAGCGATCCCAGCGTCGCGTCCCGGGGGAGCTCCGAGCGGTGGCTCGCCTGCCTGGGCCTGCGCCCGGGCCCGGCCTTCCCCGTGGGCGGCCCCGGCTCGAACGGCCTGCTCCTGGGCCTGTGGACCTTCGCCCGCCGGATCTCGCCAGCCGTCGCATGCCGTCCAGGTGAAGGGCGCCGGCGGCGCGGCCCAGGACGGCGACCGGCGGGGCGGCCCGAGCATCGGCGCCGCCCCCCGCGTCGGCCTCGAGCTCTGAGAGGGGTGCCGGCCCCGGCCCCTGGCCCGGCCGCCCGCTTGCGGGTATGACGGGGGCATGCCCGCACCCACCCCGCCGGGCGGCCTGCCGCGGCTCTCCCCGGAGGAGCAGCTCCGCTACGGACGCCACCTGGTGCTCCCCGAGGTCGGCCCCCTGGGGCAGCGGCGGCTCAAGGCCGCGCGGGTGCTGCTGGTGGGGGCCGGCGGCCTGGGCTCGCCGGTGGCCCTCTACCTCGCCGCCGCGGGGGTCGGCACCCTCACCATCGTCGAGGCCGACCGGGTGGAGGCCAGCAACCTGCAGCGCCAGGTGCTCCACGGCACCGCCCAGGTGGGACGCAAGAAGGGGGAGTCGGCCCGCGACCGCCTCCGCGACCTCAACCCCCACGTCGACGTCGCCCTCGAGGACCGGTGGTTCTCGGTGGAGAACGCGCTGGAGCTGGTGCGGGCCCATGACCTGGTGGTGGACGGGACCGACAGCTTCGCCACCCGCTACCTGGTGAACGACGCCTGCGTGCTCGCCGGCAAGCCCAACTTCTACGGATCGGTGTTCCGCTTCGAGGGGCAGGCCTCGGTCTTCTGCGCCCCGGGCGGCCCCTGCTACCGCTGCCTCTACCCCGAGCCCCCGCCGCCCGACCTGGTCCCGAGCTGCGCCGAGGGCGGGGTGCTGGGGGTCGTGCCGGGCCTGGTGGGCGTGGTGCAGGCCAGCGAGGTGCTGAAGTGGCTGACCGGCGCCGGGACGCCGCTGGTGGGGCGGCTGCTGCTGGTGGACGCCCTCGGCCCCGAGTTCCGGACGGTGAAGGTGAACCGCGACCCGCTCTGCCCGGCCTGCGGCACCCGCCAGATCCGGGAGCTCAGGGAGGACCCTCGCTACTGCCGGCCGGGCCACCCCGCCCCGGAGACCGCGGTCCCCACCATCGAGCCGGACGAGCTCCGGGAGCGCCTCGGCCGCGGCGACGATCTCGACCTGGTCGACGTCCGCGAGCCCGACGAGTGGGGCGGGGGCCATCTGGCCGGGGCGCGGCTGGTCCCGCTCTCCCAGCTGGGCGAGCACCTCGGGTCCTTCGCCCCGGACCGGGAGGTGGTCCTGTACTGCTCGGCCGGGGGACGGAGCGAGCGCGCCGCGCGCCAGCTGCTGGAGCGAGGCCTGACCCGCGTCCGGAACCTCTCGGGCGGGATCCGCCGCTGGGTGGAGGAGATGGGGCCCTCCCTCGAGCTCTGACCCCGCCGGCCCCAGCGGAGGGTAGGGGCCGGGCCTCACCGCGGGGTGGCCCCTATCCCACCCGCTCCACCGAGACGACCGCCTCCAGGGTCTCGCCGCCCCCTCCCACGTAGATGGTGCCGGAGGTGGGGGTGGCGTCGCCGGCGCTCCGGCCGGTGGACACGCGCACGTGCCCGGTCTGGGTCAGCACGCCGTTGGTGGGATCGAAGCCCCGCCAGCCCACCTCCGGCAGGTAGACCTGCGCCCAGGCGTGGCTGGCGTCGGCCTGCGCCTGCCCCTCCGCGCCCGCCCCGGTGTGGAGGTAGCCGCACACGTAGCGGGCCGGCACCCCCAGGAGCCGGGCCAGGCACACCAGCAGGTTGGTGAAGTCCTGGCAGACGCCCCGGCGCTGGGCGAAGAAGTCGAAGGGGGTGGTGAAGAGGGTGGTGGCCCCGGGGACGTACCGGTACTCCCGGTGAAGCGTGGCGTTGATGTCCAGCAGCGTCTCCAGGACGTCGAAGTCGTTCCTGTCGGCGAAGGACATGGCGTAGTCGGACAGCTCCTCCAGCTCCGTCTCCGCCAGCTCCGGGGGGAGCAGGAAGGGCTGCAGCACCTGGCGGTGCCAGGGCATCCACACCAGGGGGATGGTGGTGCGGGCGCGGAACGGGCGCGAGGCCAGCGGGTCGGTGTCGAGCGCCTCCACCAGCGAGCGAGCCTCGATGACCATCTCGGTGAAGGGCGTCTCCACCGACAGGCGGCGGACGCGATTCCCGAACACGTCCTCGTAGTCGTGGACGCGCCCGGGGACCGAGACCTCCACCTCGCACTGCAGGACGGTCTGCAGCCGGTCGTGCACCGGGGTGAGGCGGAACAGGTGGGTGCTCCGCTCCACCGGGCGGGCGTAGCGGTAGACGGTGCGGTGGGCGATGCGCAGCCGCTGCGGCTCGGCGCGCGGGGGCCGACCGGTCACCGGACGGGGGGTGAAGCCGGCGCGGGCGGCCGGGGCCGTCCCCGGAGGCGAGACCACGGCGCGGACGGCGCCGTGCCGCACCAGGAGCAGGTGGCCCGGGGGCACCCGGCGCCAGGCGGGCGGGTCCGGAAGGCTGGTGACCATGGGCTCGCTGGCCACCACCACGCCCTGCCGCGCCCGCGCGCCGCGGCTGGCCAGGTCGACGGCCAGGTCGGCGTCCTCGAGGCGCAGCGGCGGGTGGGGCGGGCGCACCTCCAGGGCCCACAGCCCGGGGCCGGCGGGATCGCGGTCGGCGTAGACGGCCAGGTCGCGCCCGTCGGCCAGCACCGAGGTGAGGCTGCCGAGGGCGTTGAGCTCGGCCATCCAGCGGACCAGCTCCTCGGGGTCGAGCTCCCCCAGCGAGCCCAGCCCCAGGCCGGCCACCCGGCCCAGGAGCTCGCACAGGATGGCCTCGGTGTCGGTGGACCCGACCGGCTGGAACAGCGCCTCCGAGGGGAGCACCGGCCGCTGGCGCAGCGTGCCGGAGTGGGCGAAGAGCCAGTCGCGGCGACCGTGGGCCCGGGCGAAGGGCTGGGTGTTGGCGTCGGTGGGCGGTCCCCAGGTCGCCGAGCGGACGTGCACCACGAAGAGCGAGGAGGCCAGGTGCTCCCAGGCCCGCACCAGCTCGGAGCGGATGGAGCCCACCGGCGGCGAGGGCTCCTTGAGCACCGCCGCGGCCGGCTCGCCGGCCGGGTAGTAGCCGATGCCCCACCCGTCGGGCGGGCGGCGGCCGGGGTGGAGACAGCGGAGGTCGAAGGAGGGGGCGAGCGCGCCCTCGAAGGACATGGCCAGGAGGTTGGGCATGCGCGGGTCCGGAGCTACTGGGGGCTCGCCGCCGGGCCCGGGGCGCCGGCCGGGGGCGAGGCCTGCACGCCGAGGAGCTCGGCGCCGATCTCGTGGCAGATGGCGTGGGTCTCGTCCACCACCCGGGTGAGCAGGTCGTGGAGCTTTTCCGTCCCCACGGCCGGCGGGGCCTCGTCCAGCACCCAGGCCAGGAGGGTCCGCAGGCGGGTGAGGCTGCCGCCGCGCGGGTCGGACGCCGCCGTGCGCAGCCGCCCCAGCCGCTCCGCCGCGTCCCCCAGGCAGTAGGCGATCGAGCGCGGGAAGCGGGCGTCGAGGATCAGGAACCCCGCCACCGACTCGGCCGAGGCCTCGCCCTGGTACCGCTTCATGTAGGGCTCGAAGCCGGAGCAGGCGCGGAGCAAGGCCAGCCACAAGGCGGTCTCCACCACCTGGTGGGCGCCCCCGAGCGCGTGGTGGTGGACGTCCAGGGTCCGCGCCGTCTGGCCGGAGCGCTCCAGCATCAGCCCCAGGAAGAGGAAGTCGAAGGCGTCGTCGTGCAGCATGGTGCCGTGCACCACCCCGAGGGTGCGCTGCACCGCCTCGCGCACCGCCCGGTAGAAGCCGTGCCGGTCCCGCTCGAAGGCGTCGCCGCCCGCCCCCGCCAGCCACAGGTTGAGCTCGTTCACCGCCTCCCAGGTCTCGAGCGAGACCACCTCGCGCACGGACCGGGCGTTCTCCCGGGCGCCGCGGATGGCCTGGGCGATCGAGGCCGCGTCGTCGTTCCAGGTGAGGTAGCGCTGCACCGCCTCGCCGTCCTCGAGCGCCGCCTCGCCCAGCCGAGCCCGGAACGGCTCCTCCTCGCCGAACACCACCACCGCCGGGAGCCAGGCCTGCCGGGGTCGGAGCTCGCCGTCCAGGGAGAGGTTGCGGGTGACGGCCAGGGCCCGCGCCGTCGACTCCGCCCGCTCCAGGTATCGCCCCAGCCAGAAGAGGTGGTCGGCGACGCGGCTGATCACGCCGTGCCCCCCTGCAGCACCCAGGTGTCCTTGGAGCCGCCCCCCTGGCTGGAGTTCACCACGTACGAGCCCGCCCGCAGCGCCACCCGGGTGAGCCCGCCGGGCAGGACCCAGGGGCCGGCGCGGCCGTTGATCACGTAGGGGCGGAGGTCGACCCGGCGCGGCACCATGCGGCGCGCCTGGCCGTCCCAGGTCGGGCAGGCCGAGAGCTCGACGCGGTGCTGCGCCACGTAGCGCCGCGGCTCGGCCCGGACCCTCCGCCGGAAGTCGTCGCGCTGGGCCTCGTCCGCCTGCGGCCCCATGAGCATCCCGTAGCCGCCGGCCTCGTCGACCGCCTTCACCACCAGCTCCCCGATCCGCTCCAGCACGTAGGCCTGGTCCTCGGGCCGGGCGCACACGTAGGTGGGGACCTGGGCCAGCAGGGGCTCCTCGGCCAGGTAGAAGCGGATCATGTCCGGGACGAAGGCGTACACCGCCTTGTCGTCGGCCACGCCGTTCCCGGGCGCGTTGGCCAGGGCGACCTTGCCCGCCGCCCAGGCGCGCACCAGGCCGGGAACGCCCAGCAGGCTGTCGGACCGGAAGAAGCTCGGGTCGAGGAAGGCGTCGTCGGTGCGGCGGTAGATGACGTGCACCCGCCGCGGGCCCCGGGTGGTGCGCAGGAAGACCTCGTCGCCCTCGAGGTACAGGTCGGGGGCCTGCACCAGCTCCATGCCCATGGTGCGGGCCAGGAAGCCGTGCTCGAAGTGGGCGGAGTTGTGGGGGCCGGGGGTGAGGACCACCACCGTGGAGCGCTCCGGTACCTCGGGGGAGATCGAGCGGAGCGCGGTGGCCAGCCGGGCGGGGTACTGGTCCACGCGGTGGACCTGGGCGCGCTCCAGCGCGTCCGGCAGCACGCGCTTGGAGAGGAGCCGGTTCTCCAGCACGTAGGAGACGCCGGAGGGGCAGCGGAGGTTGTCCTCCAGCACCCGGAAGGTCCCGGCCGGATCGCGGATGAGATCGATGCCCGAGATGTGGATCCGCACCCCGCCCGGCGGCCGCACCCCGCGCAGGCGCGCGTCGTACCCGCGGGCGCCCAGGACCAGCTCCGCCGGGATGACGCCCTCGGCCAGGACGCGCTGCTCCCCGTACACGTCGTCGAGGAAGGCCTCCAGGGCTCGCACCCGCTGGGTCAGCCCGCGCTCGAGGTGGGCCCAGTCGGCGGCCGAGATGAGCCGGGGCATGAGACAGAAGGGGAAGATCTTCTCCGTGCCCCGGGCGTCGGCGTAGACGGAGAAGGTCACCCCCTGGTTCAGCAGCGCCACCTCGGACAGGGCCTGGAGCCGGCCGAACTCCTCGCGCGAGCGGTGCGCCAGGGCGGGCAGGGCCCGGGCGAAGGAGGGGCGCGGGCGTCCCGGGGCCTGGAAGAGCTCGTCGAAGGTCCCGGAGAGCGAGGCGTAGTCGGAGAAGAGGGATGGCGTGGTCATGTGCGGCCCGGCGAGAGCCCCCGCCCCCTCTCTTTTGCAAATCCGCGGCCGCGGGCGCCGCACGATTCCCTCCCTGGGGCTGCCGCATCCGACGGCCAGCGACCCGGGCGGGGGGCCTCCGGTGACCGTTGCGCGGGATCGCGCTGCTCGATCGCCGGGCAGCCGCCTTGCGAAGGGCCGCGGGCGGGCCGCCCCGGTGCGCCCCGCCGGGGCCAGGGCCGGCGCGCGCGTCACCCCCTCCCCAGGAGCGCCTCCGCCGCCAGCACCAGGAACAGGAAGTCGGTGGCGCCCCCGCCCACCACGTACTCGGTCTGCTGCCACAGGTGCGGCCAGTCCTTGAGCTCCACCAGGTCCGGCCGGATGAGGGCGCTGCCGGAGACCACGCCGCCCGGGATGTGGGCGCCCTCGGCCCGCTGGAACCCGTAGGCCGAGGTCACCGATCGTGAACCGACGCCGGAGACGAACGAGGCCGGGTCGTCCCCGGGGTGGCAGCCGAGCACGAAGGCCAGCGCCGAGAGGACCAGCGTGGCCGGGAACAGGTCGGGGTAGGCGCGGTGCAGGTAGTAGCTCCGCATCCCGAGGCGCTGGACCTCCCAGCCCGCGCCCCAGACGGCCGGGCGGTAGGGCACGCCGTAGGGGGTCTCCGCCGCCCGCCCGGCCAGCTCGCCGGCGTAGCGGCGCAGCCCCCGCTCGACCTCGGCGGTCAGGGCCGGGTCGCCGATCCGCCGCAGCACCCGGCAGAGGAGCCACCCGGTCCGCTCCGGATCGGCGGCCAGGGCCTCCCGCTCCCCGACCAGCCAGTCCGCGTAGGTGCGGTCGCCGGTGGCGAGGAGCAGCTCCACCGCCGCCGGGGCCCGGGCCGCGGCGGTGTCGCCGCGGGTCGCCTCCCACAGCTCCTGGGCCGCGACCCGGCACTCCTCGGCCAGCCCGTCCTCGTAGCCCCGGAGCACGCGCGCCGCGGCGGCCAGGCCGGCGGCCGCTTGGAGCTCGCGCTCCGGGCACTGCTCGGTGAAGACCCAGCGGTCGTCGGGCGCCCCGGGCGCCCCGATCGGCGGGGGCGGGTGGGGGGCGGCCGAGGGGTCGAAGACGCGGTTGTCGGTGACGTTGGCCGGGTCGCCGATCCACCGGTACTGCTCCAGGGTGGGCTCGATGATCCCGCGGTAGAGCCGGCCCAGGGCGCGCCGGGCGCCCAGCACCGAGAGCACGCCGTGCTCCACCTGCTCGAGGACGTCCGGCCGCCCGTCGGGGCGGCCCAGCTCCACCAGCCGATGCGCCTGGTCCACGGTGGTGCTGTCCAGGTCGATCCCGAACTCCTCCCGCGCCAGCGCCAGGCCGTGGAGGGTGTCGACCTGGGACTCCAGCCGCAGGTCGTGGTCGCCGGCGTCGTGCCAGCCGCCCCGGTCGAGCCCGGGCACGTGCTGCCCCGGCAGGTAGGCGCACAGGGTGGAGGGGCCCTGGGCATAGCCGTCGAGGTGCCGGTGGTCGACCGGCGCCATGCGGGCATCGTCGAGGTGGCAGGCTCCGTGCCAGACCCGGTGCCGGTCGGTCACCCGCAGGTGGCACATCTGGATGGGCAGGAAGTACTCCAGCGTCGGTTGCCAGACGTGGCGCCGGTAGACCTCCGGCCCGATGGGAAAGGGCCCGGACCGGACCGCGCCCCAGCGCAGCTCGTAGAGCCCCGGCTCCCGCACCTCGGAGAAGTCGAGCTGGAGGCAGCGGTAGCGGAGGAAGCGACCCCACTCCCGGGGTTCGATCTCGCGGACGGTCTCCCGCTCGCCGCCGTCGGCGATGCGCTCCAGCGCCGCCGCCGGGCGATCGGGGTCGCGGGCGTCCAGCGCCACCACCGCCACCTTGGGCTGGCGCGGGTGGTAGCCGACCTGGGAGCGCTGGATCACCGGCGCCGCCCGGAAGCCGGGCAGCGCCTGCGGGGCGATCCGCCACTCGATGGCCCGCTCCGAGGCACCGGGCGGGACCGCGGTGCGCACCACGAACCAGCCGTTGGTGTGCTGCCCGCGGCCGTCGAGCAGCTCCAGCTCGCCCGGGGTGAGGGCCTGGATCAGGATCCGCTGCCGGTCGGACTCGGGGGCCACGGCCAGGCGTCGGCCCACGGCCAGCGGCGCGAGCTCGGCCTCGCCCCCGGCCCCGCGGCGCAGCGGGCCGTTGGCCTGGCGCGGGAAGAGCCCCACCGCCCCGTCCATGGCGAAGCTGCGGCCGAGGAGCGCGCCCGGGAAGAGCTCCAGGTTCAGGCCGACCTTCCCCACCCAGCGCGGCGGCAGCGGCGCCTCCAGGTCCACCCGGAGCCGGAAGGCCTCGCCGTCGGGCCGGACCCGGAGGGCGTAGCGCAGGCGCAGGTCGGGGTAGCGCAGGGGGTTGAAGCCGCGGCCGTCGCGGGCCGGGTCGGGGAACTCGCCCCGCAGGCGGATCTCCCGGCGGCGGTGGTCCACCTCCCGCGGGCCGCTCCGGGGGACCGGCTGCCACTGCCCGGGCGTCCGGTCGAGCCGCAGGTCTCCGTTGGCCGCCACCCGGACGCCGTTCTGGACGATGGTGAGCCCGGCCTGGTGGCCCTCGGGGTAGTCGTCGTGCCCCAGCATCACCTCCAGGCCGGGCATGGTCAGGCATCCCTGGTCGTCGAGGCGCAGCATGGTCAGGGGCGCGGCGGCAAGGTCCTGGCCAGGCGGGCGTGGGCCTCCTCCACCTCGGCGGGCAGGTCCACGCGGGCGATGAAGCCCCGGCCGCGGGGACCGTAGCCCCGCGGGTCGTCGCGGAGGCGGGGGATCTCGCCCATGACCAGCGCCGCGAAGCGCTCCACCGACCACAGCCCGGCCCGCTCCGGTCGGTCGAACCGCGCCTCGCCCGAGGCCCACAGCAGCCGCGGCACGAAGGTGGGGTGGTTGAGGAGGCGGGGCGCGGGCGAGCCCTGGTAGGCCTTGCGGAAGGAGGCGTCGGTGCGGCGCTGCATGGTCGGGTCCTGCACCAGGAGCAGGGTCTGCGGCCGCTGGCCGGCTTGCTCGAGCAGCGCCCGGGTCATCCGGGCGTTCTCGCCGCAGTTGGTGGAGCGGGTCTCGAGCAGGAGCGCGGCCGGGTCGATCCCGAAGCGGGCGACCGCCAGGCTCCCCAGGAGCTCGGCCTCGGAGAGGCCGGGGCGGTCGAGGTCGCGGTAGCGCGGGTGGCGCGCCAGCGACTCGCGCAGGAAGGGGGTGGAGTGGCCGACGCCGCCGGAGATGACCAGCTGCCGCGCCAGCCCCGCGGCGAAGGCCTCGAAGGCCCGCTCGGCGGTGTGGAGCACCGAGTTCCCCACCAGCACCAGGCAGTCCACCGACCCGGCGCCGGCCGCGCGCCGCAGGGCCGCGGCCTCGAGGGCGCCCAGGTCGTCCAGCGCCAGGAAGGCAGCCAGCGTGTCGAGGTCGCGGACCAGCTCGGGCGTGGCGCGCACCCGGCCACCTTAGGCGACGGCGGCGCTGCGGGGAAGCGGGGCACCGGCCGGAGCGGGACCTCGGTCAGGCCGGCACCCCGCCGCGCTCCGGCAGCGACCGGCCGTAGCAGGCCTCCTCGTAGGACCGAACGTCGGGGTAGCGGACGAAGGGGCGCCCCTGGACGCGCGTCGGGTCGGGCGCCGCCGCGGCGTTGCCCCCGAGGAGCAGCCCCTCGACCAGCGAGGCGAAGGCTCGGGCCGACGGCGTGCCCGGGAAGTGAGCGGCCAGGTTCATCTCGTGCCCGGCCATGCGCAGGACCAGGCGCCGCTCCCCCGGCCGGCCCTGCAGCAGCAGGTCCAGCAGCACCGCGTTGGCGCGCGCCGCGCCGCCGTGGACCAGGCGCTCGACCGTGGCCGACGAGACCAGCGCCACGCGCGCCGGCTCCACCCGCCCCACCCGGCCGTCGCCGGTTGCCAGGCTGAGCCGGGGGCCGTCCACGCCGACCAGCCGGCACCAGACCACCTCCGCCGGCTCGTCGCGCCCCAGGGCGGCGGCTCCGGGCGGCCCGCCCGGACCGGCCGCCTCGCCGGGCGGCGGCGGCAGCTGGGCCCGCAGGGCCCGGGCCGGAGCCAGCACGTCGGGGTCGGCGGTGAGCTGCTCGGCCTGGTCGAGGAGGGCGCGGGCGCGCTCGGGCTCGGCGCGGGCCACCAGCTGCGCCGCCTTGGCCAGGGCCTTGGCCCCCCGGGCGCCTCCTGCCGCCCCCACCGCCTGGTACAGGGCCAGCGCCAGCTGCCCGTCGTCGCCCTCGCACAGCTCGGCCACCCGGTAGGCGGTGGCGGGCTTGAGCCGGTCGGCGCGGATCCTGCCCTGGAACTCGGCGAGCAGCCCCCGGGCGCCGGCCAGGTCGCCCGAGGCGATGCGGCGCGCCAGGACCGGCTCCAGGGCGTCGGTGGCCGCAGCCAGCTCGTAGGCGGAGGCCTCCAGCCGCGCCATCTCCAGCAGCGCCTCGGGGTCGCCGGGCGCCTTGCGGAGCGCGGCGGCGATGCGGACCCGGGCGCCGGCCACGTCCCCCTCCGCCAGCGCCTCGGCGGCGCGGTTCATGTCCAGGCCCGATCGCCAACGCACCGCGCCCTCCGGGGCGATCCTCTCCTCCAGCCGGGTGGCGCGGACCACCAGGGCCACCAGGAACCCGAAGGCGAAGCCACCCACGTGGCAGGCGTAGGCGACGCCGCCGCCCTGGCCCGAGAGCCCCAGGCCGAGCAGGTCGGCGGCGAAGCCCAGCAGCGCGTAGAGCCAGGCTGGCACCTGGAACTGGCCGTGGAGGAGGAGGAGGACCCAGTAGAACATCCGCACGCGGCGGTGGGCGAAGCGGAGCGCGAAGGCGCCCAGGCAGGCGGAGATGGAGCCGGATGCGCCCAGCAGCGGCACCTCCGGGCCCAGGGCCGGCACCTGCGCCGCCGCCGCCACCACCCCGCCCAAGAGGTAGAAGCCGGCGAAGAAGAGCGGCCCCCAGGCGTCCTCCAGGAAGGGGCCGACCACCAGGAGGAAGATGAGCATGTTCCCGAGGAGGTGGCCCAGCCCGGCGTGCAGGAACTGGTAGGTGATCCAGCCGGGCTGGAGGAGGCCGTGGGCCGGCACCACCGAGAACCGGAACACCGGGGTGGCCTCCTGCGCCGCGGCGAAGGCCTCGGAGAGCTCCTCCAGCCGCTCCTGCTCGCTGGCCCGCTCCACCTGGCCCAGGCCGGGCGGCGGGGCCGCCGGCTCGCGCTCGCCCGGCGCGATCCCCAGCCTGCTGGCCAGGGCCTGGGGGACCTCGAGGTAGGGGTGCTGGACCAGGTAGCGGACCGCCTCGCGGCGCGCCCGGCCCGCGGTGGCCTCGGCGCCGGAGAGGCTCGTCCCCACCCAGGCGAGGAGGCAGAGCCCGGCGATGGCCGTCGACACCACCGGCCAGCGGCCCAGGCGCGCGTTGTCGAGCCCGATGGGCAGGAGCACGGCCGCCCCTCCGCGGGGCCCGTCGCGCCGATCCCGCACCGACGCCCGTGCCGCGCGGCACCTCGCCCCGCGCCAGTATCGCCGCGGTCCGGGGGGAAGGCCAGGGGGTCAGGCGCGGCGCGGGGCCGGGAAGCGGTAGATGGTGGTGCTGCGATACCGCTCGCCGGGGCGCAGGACGGTGCTGGGGAACTCGGGCCGGTTGGGGGAGTCGGGGAAGTGCTGGGTCTCGAGGCACAGCCCGGCGCGGCGCGGATAGGCCCGGCCCCCCTTCCCGCGCAGCGAGCCGTCGAGGAAGTTCCCGGCGTAGAACTGCACGCCCGGCTCGGTGGTGAGCACCTCCATCACCCGGCCCGAACGCGGCCCGCGCAGCCGGGCGCAGGGCACCAGGCCCGGCCCGGCCCGGTCGACGACCCAGTTGTGATCGTAGCCTCCGGCCAGGGCGAGCTGCGGATCGGCGAGGTCGATCCGGTCACCCACCCGCGCCGGGGCCCGGAAGTCGAAGGGGGTCCCGGCCACCCCGCGCAGCTCGCCGGTGGGGATGAGCCCCGGCCCGACGACCGTGAACCGGCTGGCGTGGATCGCCAGCTCGTGGTCCAGGATGCTGCCCCCGCCGTCGAGGTCGAAGTAGGAGTGGTTGGTGAGGTTCAGGTGGGTGGGGCGGTCGGTGGTGGCCTCGTAGTCGATGCGCAGCGCCCCGGCGAGGAGGGTGTAGGTCACCGCCACCGAGAGGTTGCCCGGGTAGCCCTCGTCGCCGTCGCGGGACAGGTGGCGCAGCTCGAGCGCCGGGCCGTCGGCGGTGACCCCCGGCCGCGCCGCCCAGACCGCCTTGTCGAAGCCGCGGACCCCTCCGTGCAGGTGGTGGGAGCCGTCGTTGCAGGCCAGCTCGTGCTCCCGCCCGCCCAGGGCGAACCGGCCCCGGGCGATCCGGTTCCCGTACCGCCCCACGATGCACCCGAAGTACGGGTTGTTGCGGGCCAGGTAGCCGTCCAGCCCGTCGAACCCCAGCACCACGTCGGCCGCCCGGCCGGCGGCATCGGGCGTGCGGAGCGACACCACCGCCCCGCCCAGGTCGGTGATGGCGGCGGTGAGGCCGCCGGCACCGGCCAGCGTGAACAGCGTGACGGGGGTCCCGTCGGGCAGGGCGCCGAAGGGTCGCTGGTCGATGCCTGGCTCGGTCATGGGGGCTCCGGCGGGGCGCCAGGGTAGCAGACCCGCCTCACTCCGGGGCGGCCAGCGACACCTGGACCATGAGGTCCCCCGCCAGCCGCTCCAGCCGCCGCCGCAGTCGCTCGGGGTCGGTCCCGGCGGGCAGGGACACGCGGGCGTGCGAGCGGAAGAGCAGCTCGCCGGACATGGGGGCGGTGGTCCGGTCGGTGACGAGCTCCTCGATGTTCACGCCGTGCTCCACCAGGGCACGCGAGATCTCGCGCACGATGCCGGGCCGGTCGAGGCCCACCAGGTCGAGGACGAAGGTGCGCGCCGCGGCGGTGGCGGCGGCCGGCCCCGCCTCGATGGTCAGCCGGAGCCCGGTGGCCTCGAGCGCCCGCAGCGCCTCCACCAGCGCCCCCTCGCGCTCCGGCGCCACCTCGATGCGGAGGATGCCGGCGAACTTCCCTGCCAGGTGGGCCATGCGACTCTCCAGCCAGCTGCCGCCCTGGCGAGCGATGGGATCGGCGATGGCCTCGACGATGCCGGGGTGGTCGGGGCCGATGAGGGTGAGGACGAGGTCGGACATGGCGCCTCCGTGGTGCGGGTCTTCCCGCCGGTGGCAGGGGAGCGCAGGGAGGATACCTCCACCCGGAGCTTGGCCAAACGAGCGCGGAGCCCCACCGTGTGATGGCTTGAGTCACGTGGCCCGAGCCCCGTCGAGGCATCAGCCGGCGAGCTGGCCCCTGCGCGGGTATTTCCTGGTCCTGGCGCTCGCGACCTCGTTCCCCCTGGTGGCCTTCAGCGTGGCGCTGGTCTTCCAGCTCTCGCGCCAGGCGCGGGTCGGCGCCGAGGAGCACCTCCTGCAGGGTGCGCGCGGGACCGCGGCCGCCCTGGACCGCCTGTTCGAATCGAGCATGCGGGCGCTCGAGGCCCTGGCGCAGTCCGAGCCCCTGGACGAGGGGCGGGTCGACGCCTTCCGGCGGGAGGCGGTGCGGATGGCCGCGGCCCAGCCGAGCTGGGTGGCCGTCACGCTCTCGTCCCCCGACGGCGCCACCCTGGTCGACACGCGCCCCGGATCCGGGATCGAGGCATCCCCCCGGGATCCGCGGAGCCTGGCTCGGGTGGTGGAGCGCCTCGCCCCCGCGGTGGGAGAGCTGCTCGTCGACGCGGAGGGCGGGCCGCCCACCTTCTTCCTGCGCGTCCCGGTGGTCCGCCAGGGCGGGCTCCGCTACGTCCTCTCCGCCGTCCTCCGGGCCAGCGCGGTGGAGGAGCTCCTCCGGGGGTTGCCCCACCCGCCCAGCGAGTGGACCCGGGGCGTGGTGGACGGGCGCGGCGTGGTGGTGGCCCGGACGCTCGACCCGGCCCGCTCGGTGGGCCGGCCCAGCACCCCCGGCTTCGTCGCGGGCATGGGCCCCGGGGCCGAGGGCGTCTTCCCGTCGATGACCCTGGAGCGGGTCGCGTCGTACGTGGCCTTCCACCGCTCGGCGATCTCCGACTGGTCCGCCGCGGTGGTGATCGACCGCGGCCGGCTCGACGGGCCGGTCCGGACCCTGGCGCTGGACATCGCCGGCCTCGGGCTCCTCGCCATCTGCGTGGCGGTGATGGGCACCTACCTCCTGTCGCGGCGGCTCTCCCGCGGCATCGTGGCCGCGGCCCGCGCCGCCGACGCGCTGGCGGCCGGCGGCCGGCCGGACCTGCCCCCCTCCGGCCTCTACGAGCTCGACCGGCTGGGCTCGGCACTGCGGTGCTCGGGGGAGCTCCTGGCCGTGCGGGAGCTGGAACGGGACCAGCACCTGGCCCGGGAGGAGGCCTCCCGCATCGAGGCGGAGCGAGCCAGCCGGGCCAAGGACGAGTTCCTGGCCATGCTGGGGCACGAGCTCAGGAACCCCCTGTCCCCCATCGTCAACGCCGTTCAGCTCCTCCGCATGCGCGGGGCCGGGGAGCTCCGGGAGCTGGGGGTGATCGACCGCCAGGTCCAGCACCTGGTCCGGCTGGTGGACGACCTGCTCGACGTGGCCCGCATCACCCGCGGCCGGGTGGTGCTGCACCTCGAGCCGCTGCGGGTGGCCGCGGCGGTCGCCCGGGCGGTCGAGACCACCGGGCCCCTGCTCGAGTCCCGCGGCCACCGTCTCTCGGTGGACGTGCCCCCCGAGCTCGCGGTCCGCGGCGACCTGGTGCGCCTGGCCCAGGCGGTGGGCAACCTCCTGGCCAACGCCGCCCGCTACACTCCGCCCGGGGGCCACATCGAGGTGCGGGCGCGCAGGCTGGGGGCGTCGGTGGTGCTGGAGGTGCAGGACGACGGCGAGGGGATGGCCCCCGACCTGGTGAACCGGGTCTTCGACCTGTTCGTGCAGGGCCCCCGCTCGCTCGACCGCAAGGAGGGTGGCCTGGGCCTCGGCCTCTCGCTGGTCCGGGCCCTGGTGGAGCTGCACGGGGGGACGGTGGCGGCCGGCAGCCCGGGGCCCGGGCGCGGCAGCACCTTCTCGATCACCCTCCCCGCCGCGGTGTCGCCGCCCGCCGTCGGCACCGCCGCCCGCTCCCCGCGCCCGGGGCAGGGGCGGCGGGTGCTGGTGGTCGACGACAACGCCGACTCGGCCGAGCTCCTCACCGAGCTGCTCCGCGCGGCGGGCCACGAGGTGGCCACCGCCCACGACGGCCCGGCCGCGCTCCTCGCCCTGGGGCGCTTCTCGCCGGAGGTGGCCATCCTCGACGTGGGCCTGCCGGAGATGGACGGCTGCGAGCTGGCCCGCTGCATCGCCCGGGCCCTGGGCGACCGCGCCCCGGCGCTGGTGAGCGTCACCGGCTACGGCCAGCCCGCCGATCAGGACCGCTGCCGGGCGGCTGGCTTCCGCCGCCACGTGGTGAAGCCCGCCGATCCCCAGCTCCTGCTCGAGCTGATCGAGGATCTGGCCCGCGAGCGCGAGCACCGCGCGCCGGTCGCCCGCGCGACCTAGGTCGCCGAGCGCGCCGGCCCGCGTCAGGCCGGGGCGGGGACCTCCGGGGGGATCTCCCCCATCCGACCGGCCCGGTAGTCCTCGATCGCCTGGGCGATCTCCCGCTCGGTGTTCATGACGAAGGGGCCGTAGTGGACCACCGGCTCGCCGATGGGCTCGCCGGCGAGGAGCAGCACCTCCGCCCCCTCCGGCTCGGCCCGCAGCCGCAACGCCCCGCCGTCGTGCGCCCAGACGGCCAGCTGGCCGCTCCTCGCCACCAGCCCCTCGCCCAGGTCGGCGCGGCCGCGGAACACCAGCCCGCCCGCGTTCCAGCCGATGGGGAGCGGCACCTCCAGCTGCCCGCCGGGGTCGAGCGAGGCGTGCAGGCAGAGGACCGGGGTGTGGGTGAGGGTGGCGGCTTGCGCCCCCAGCGCCTCCCCGGAGAGCACGGTGATCCGCCCCCTGCCGTCCGGGGTGGGGACGCTGGGGAGGGCCGCCGCGCGCAGGTCCTGGTAGCGCGGACGCCGCATCTTCTCCGCCGCCGGCAGGTTCACCCAGAGCTGAAAGCCGTGCATGCGGCCGCCCTCCCGCAGGATGCGGGGGCTGGGCAGCTCCGAGTGGACGATGCCGGCGCCGGCTGTCATCCACTGCGCATCGCCCGGCGCCAGCCGCCCGCCGCCGCCTCGCGAGTCGCGGTGGTCCATCTCCCCGGAGAGCAGGTAGGTGACGGTCTCGAACCCGCGGTGGGGATGGTCCGGCGCCCCCTTGGCCTGGCCCGGGCCGTTGTCGGTGGGGCCCATCTCGTCGAGGAGGAGGAAGGGATCCAGCAGCTCGAGCGCCTGGGTGGGGAAGGGCCGCCGGATCTCGAAGCCGGCCCCCTCCCGCCCCCGCCGTCCCTCCACCAGCCCCTGCACCGATCGGAGGCCGCCGCGCGCTGCCATCCCCGGGGTCTAACCGGGAAGGGCCCCGCCGGCACCTCCCCGCCCGAGGCTCAGGCGGAGGCCGCCGGCCCGGAGCCGGCGGCAGGAGGGGCCAGGCACACCCGCCGCACCACCGCCAGCAGCTCTCCCATGGTGAACGGCTTCCCCAGGTGGGCGGCGGCCCCCAGCGGAGGCTGGCCGGCGCTGGCCGACATCGTCACCACCGGTGGTCGCACCGGGAGGCGCTCGATGGCCTGGAGCACCCCCTCGCCCGAGAGCCGGGGCAGGCGCATGTCCAGCAGGATCACCGATGGCGCGGGGCCGCGGGAGAGCCGCTCCAGCGCCTCGAGCCCGTCGGCCGCGCCCTCGACCTCCGCCTCCTCCGCGAGCGTGGAGACCAGCAGCTCGCGGATGTCCTCTTCGTCCTCCACGACCAGGATGCGAAGCTCGGGCTGCGCGCTGCTCATCGGTGCTCCCCGCCGTCCTGCCGGTCCGGTGAATGGAAGGCGGCAGTATGGCGCCGCCCCTGGCGATGGCAAGCGCGGCGAGGTGGCGGTGGCTCGCCGCGGCGCGCGGTCCCCGGGGCGGCCGCGACCGGTTCCGGCAGCGCCGGAAAAGGAGATCGGCTACCATCCCCGCGTGGCCGAAGCCTCCGCATCGCCGCGCCAGGGCCCCCGGGCCGCCCCGGCGCGGGCTCCGGACGGGAGCGCGCCCCGGGCCCTGCCCGCGGCCCTCCTCGCCCTCTCCCTGGCCGGCGCCGCCCTCGCCGTCGAGCTGTGGGTCATCCACCACCAGGCCCACGCCGGCGGGGGACCGAGCTTCTGCGACATCGACGAGCACGTGAGCTGCGGGAAGGTCGCGCTCTCGCGGTGGTCGGTGCTGCTGGGCGTTCCGCTGGCCGCCTGGGGCGCGCTCGCCTACCTGGCCCTGGCCGGGCTCGCCGCCCTGGCCCTGCGGCGGCGGCGGCCGACGCCCGGCTGGCCCGCCGGGCTCCTCGTGCTGGGCAGCGGGTTCATGACCGCGGGGGCGTCGGCCCTGGCCGCGATCTCCACCTTCGCCATCGACGCCTTCTGCATCCTGTGCGCGGCCTCCTGGGCGGTCTCGATCTCCCTGCTCGTCCTCTCGATCCTCCTGGCGCGGCGCGCCGGCGGCCTCGGCGCGGCGCTGCGAGCGGACGCGGCGGCCCTGCGCGACCGCCCGGGCCCGGCCGCGGCCTGGGCCGCGGTGCTGGCGGCCGCGGCGGCCGGGCTGCTGCTGGCCCACCGCCTTGCCCCTGCCCCGGCGGTGCCGGCGGCGCCGGTCGCCAGGGGGCCCCTGGTGCTCTACGAGTACAGCGACTACCTCTGCCCGTTCTGCGCCCGCATGCACGGGACGGAGAAGGCGATCACCGCCACCTCGCCCGGCGTTCGCTTCGTGCGGCGCCAGTTCCCGCTCGACGCGGGCTGCAACCCGCGGGTCCGGGCCACCATCCCCGGCCACGAGGGGTCCTGCGAGCTGGCCCGGGGGGGCATCTGCGCCGAGCGGCTGGGCGCCTTCGAGGCCTACGACGACGCGGCCTTCGCGCAGCAGGAGGCCCGGCCCGGGGCGGAGGCGCTGGCCCAGGCCGCCGGGATCGACCTGGGGGCGTTCCGCGCTTGCCTGCGCTCCCCGGAGACGGAGGCGAGGCTCGCCGCCGACATCCGGGATGGCATGGCCGCGGGCGTCAGGTCCACCCCTTCCTACCAGCTGCGGGGCAAGCTCTACGCCGGCACCCTGCCGCCGGAGCTGGGCGGTCCCCCCGCCCGGTGAGGGGGCCGGGGCGAGGAGCGGCGCGTCCCGGATCAGGACTTGAGCAGCGGCGCCGGCCTGGGCCGCACGTGGTCCGCCAGCCGGTGGTCCGAGCCGGCGATGTGCCCGGCCAGGCCCGCACGCAGGTCCACGGCGAAGGCCAGCGCCAGCTCGCGCTCGTCGCGCTGCAGCGCGCCCTCCACCTCGTGCATCACCTGCGAGAGCAGGCGGTGCTCGTCGGAGTGCTGGACCAGCTCGGGGTAGGCGCTGGCGGTCATGAGCAGCTCCTCGCCCCCGAAGTGCATCCCGCTGTAGGCCACGAGGTAGGCCGCGAGCCGGCGCGCCACGGCGGGCCGCCCCTGCTCGATCGCGTCGGCGACGGCCTCGGCCAGCGCGACCTGCAGGTGGTGCTCGTGGTCCAGCGCCTCGTGCCCCAGGTCGAGCTGCTCGTTCCAGGCGTGCGCACCGATCATCCGGGCGACCTCCGACTCCGCTGCCGTGCGGGTACTGCCTCCTTCGTTGGACGATCGCGGCGAAGGAGCAACGCCCATCCGGGTATGATGTTGACCTAGCTCAAGCCCATCCGACCCTTTCGGGATGGGTCAGCTGTTGTCTGGCGTACCCTGGCCGAGGTAAGGCCACGCGTGCAGGAGCGATCCGGGGACTACCGCCACGCCCTCCCGAGGTGGAACGATGTCGGACGAATCGGGAGATATCGGTGATCGGGGGACCCTGTACGTGCGCCGCGAGCGGCGCCCTCTGGATCGTGGCCCTCTCGTGGCGGGCGCCGGAGGGCCCCTTCCGCGCCGCGATCCGCGGAGTCCTCGGAGGGCTCGCGGCCTTCTCGGCAGCCTGGGCTGCCTACGCCCTGGTCGACCGGGTGGGCATGCGGGTGTCGTGGGAGGAGGTCACCGCCGGCGGGGGGAGCAGCCTGGCCGTCGCCGGGTCCATCGGGCTCATCGAGGAGAGCGCCAAGCTCTTCGGGATGGCGCTCGTGGCGGTGGGCCTGCGGCCGGTGGGGCGCGCCACCTCGGTGCGGACCGTCCTCTCGGTGTCGGCCATCTTCGCGGCGCTGGAGGCGGCGGTCACCCTGCACGGGGCCGGCGCGCCGCTGCTCGCCGTCCGGTCCCTCCTGGCGCCGGTGGCCCACGCGGCCCTGGCAGCGCCGCTCGGGCTGGTGCTGGTGGGCGGGCGGACCGGCATGCGCTGGATCGCCCCGGCCCTGCTCACCGCCGCCGCCCTGCACGCGACCGCCGACCTCTCCCTGGCCACGCCGCCCTTCGGCCGCGCCGGCTACGCCGCGGTGCTCATCCTGCCGGCGCTCTTCCTCCACCTGCACGCCAGGCTGTCGTGGGCCCGGAACGCCCCGGCCCAGCCCCGCCGGCTGGGCGCGGCCTAGCCGGCTCGGCGCCGGCCCGGGCGCGCCCTGGCCCTCGCGCAGCCCGATCGCCAGGACCAGGAGCGCCGCGACGGAGGTGGCCAGGAAGGCCCAGCCCAGCGGCCGCAGCCGCCGCGGCGTCACCGGCGCCAGGCAGGTGGCGAGGGCGAGGAGCGCGGTCGGGGCCGCGGCCAGCGGCAGGGCGGCGGGGAGGCCCGCTCGCCAGAGCACCGCGGCGAGGCTCCACAGCGCCGCCACGCCGGCGGCGTGCAGGGGCCGGGCGCCCCCCTTGCCACCCGAGCGCGAGCGCCCCAGCACCGCGTGCACGGCCAGCGTGGCCCCGGCGAAGGAGGTCGCCCAGGCGACGAGCGCCGCCGCGGCCTCGAGGGGCGCCGCCCCGCCGGCGAGCGCCACCGGGGCGGCCGCCGCGGAGAGCGCCGCCGCCACCGCCACCTCCCCGGCCAAGGTCTTCTCCCGCCCCAGCCGGGCGAGCACCGCCACCGCGCCGGCGAGCAGCGCCGGCAGGGCCACCGCCAGGCGCGCCGGCGGCGGGGCCCAGCAGAGCCCCGTCACCCCGGCCGCGGCGGCCAGGGCCAGCACCGACCGGAGACGGCGCGCGGCCCGGCGCCCGTCCTCGGCGCGCGCGCGCTCCCCCCGGCGCCCGAGCAGCACCAGGAGCGGCTCGTGGGCCACGAAGAGGAGCGCCGCCGCCGCGGCCAGGAGCGCCGGGGAAGGGGAGGGGCGACCCATGGCCAGGGCGGCCAGCATGGGGAGCACGAGCTGGCCCCAGGCGCCGTGCTCGCGGGGGTAGAGGGGCCGGGCCGGGCGGGCGGATCGGGTCATCGGCTGCCGCACTCTTTCCGATGGGGCGGGGGCCGGGCGAAAGCGGCCACCTGGGGCCTCGCGGCGGGGGGGCCCGGGCGACCTGGTATCCTCCCCGGCCGATGCCCCGCCGAGCGGCCGGCTCCCCGGCGCCGCCGGATCTCGCGAGCCCTCCCTCGCCGCTCGCCGCGGCCGGCGTCGCCCGGGCGGCGCTCCTCGCCCTCACCCTCGTCAACCTCCTCAACTACGTCGATCGATTCGTGGTGGCGGCGCTGGTGGAGAGCCTGAAGCGCTCGGCGCTGGCGCTCACCGACACCCAGGCCGGGCTGCTGGCCACCGCCTTCATCGTGGTCTACGCGGTGGCCTCGCTGGCGTTCGGCCGCCTGGGCGACCGGGGCTCGCGGCCCCGGCTCCTCGCCGCCGGCGTGCTCCTGTGGAGCGTGGCCACCAGCCTCGCCGGCGCGGCCCGCGGCTTCGCCTCGCTCTTCGCCGCCCGGGCCGCGGTGGGCGTGGGCGAGGCCGCCTACGGGACCATCTCGCCCGGCCTCATCGCCGACCTCTTCCCCCGCGCCTCGCGGGGCCGGGCCCTGGCCGTCTTCTACGCCGCCATCCCGGTCGGCTCGGCGCTGGGGTACGTGGTGGGGGGCCTGGCCGACCGCGCCCTCGGCTGGCGCGCCGCCTTCCTGGTGGCCGGGGTCCCGGGGCTCCTCCTCGCCCTGCCCTGCGCTCGCCTGGCGGACCCGCCGCGCGGCTGCCACGACGAGGGCGCTCCCGCCGCCCCCCCCGCCTCGGCGCTCTCCGCCTACCTCGGCCTGGCCCGGAACCGGGGCTACGCCCTCACCGTGCTGGGCTACGCCGCCTACACCTTCGCCGTCGGCGGGATGGCCTTCTGGATGCCGGCCTTCCTGGAGCGGGTCCGCGGGGTGCCACGCGCCCAGGCCACCGTCCTCTTCGGCGGCGTGGTGGTGGCCACCGGCCTGGTGGGTACCTTCGTCGGCGGCTTCCTGGGGGACCTCCTGCTGCGACGAACCCGGCAGGCCTACCTGTGGCTCTCCGGCGCGGCTGCGCTCCTGGCGGCGCCCCTCGCCTGGCTGGTCTTCGCCGACCCCCGGCCGGCGGTCTACCTGCCGGCGATGGTGACGGCGGAGCTCCTCCTCTTCGCCACCACCGGCCCGGTCAACACCGCCATCGTGAACGCCGTCCCCCCGGAGCAGCGCGCCACCGCGGTGGCGGCAAGCATCCTCACCATCCACGCCCTCGGCGACGTCCCCTCGCCGCCGCTCATCGGCCGGCTGTCCGACCTGGGCTCGCTCGGCCAGGCGGTGCTGGTCGTGCCCTTCGCGGTGCTGGTGGCCGGCGCGGTGTGGACGCTGGGCGCGTGCCTGGGCCGCCGGCAGGGGCGATGAGGGCGATCACCCCGCCGGGGGCGCCCCCCCGGCCAGCGGGAAGAGCAGGGTCACGGTGATCCCGGCGGCGGGCGCGCTCGACAGCTCCACCTGCCCCCCGTGCTGGCGCACGATGCCGAAGGCGATGGAGAGGCCGGGGGCGTCGCCCGAGCGCGGGGGCTCGGCAGGCGGGGGCTCGCCGGAGGCCGGCGCCTCCGCGCCGCCCCCCGGGCCCAGGAGCCGGAGGCGCGCGAAGCGGCCGGCGCCGGCGAGCCGGCGGGCCCGGGCGCTCGCCAGGTCGAGCTCGACCGCGTCGACGGCGATGCGCAGCCTCCCGCCCGCTGGCACCGCGCCGCGGGCGCTGCCGCACAGGTCCACCAGCGCCTGGGCCAGCAGGTCGGCGTCGGCGAGGACGGGCAGCGGGGCCTCCGGGAGCTCGACCTCGACGCCGGCGACCGATCCCCCGCCGTCCCCGACCTGCTCGCGGGCGGCCCGGACCACCTCGCGCAGGTCCACGGCGCGGCGGGGCTCGGTCGGGCCCCGGCCGAAGGCGAGCAGGCTGCGGGCCAGGCCGGCGGCACGGTTCGCGGCCTGGAGGATCCCGCTCGCGCCCTCCCGGCGCGGGTCGTCCTCCCCCAGCTCCTCGCGCAGCGCCGCGGCGTAGCCGACGATCACCGTCAGCAGGTTGTTGAAGTCGTGGGCCACCCCGCGCGCCAGCCGCCCCACCTCCTCCTTCCGGTGGGCCTCGTGGAGCTGGTGCTCCAGCCGGCCGCGGTCCGCCTCCACCCGCTCCCGCTCGGTGGCGTCCACCGCCAGCGTGGTGAGCGCCCCGCCCTCGGCGGCCACGTCGAGGAGGAGCGTTCGCTCCACCCCGTCCCTCCCCCGCGCCTGCACCTCCACCCCCGACGCCTGGCCGCGCCGCCGGACCTCGCCGAGGATGGCCTCGCGCTGGAGCGCGTCGCGATAGAGGGAGCGGACGTCGCTGCCCACCAGGTCGCGGGCAGACCTCGCCCCCAGCAGCCGCGCCATGGCCTCGTTGCAGGCCAGGATCCGCCCCTCGAGCGTGGCCCGGCCCATGCCCACCAGCGAGGTCTTGCCGGCGATCCGTCCCACCGCCTCGGCCAAGGTCCCGGCCCGCCCCCCGCGGCGGGCCGCACGCACGCCCGCGGCCACGACCAGCGCCGCCGCCGCGGAGAGGGCCATGAGCAGGGCCAGCTCCAGCCCGCGCCGGGGCCGGATGGCCAGCACCGCCCCGGCCAGGAGCGCCAGGGCGGCCACGAGGGCGGCGGCGAGGGCGATCGCCGCCTTCGGCCGGAGCTGCGGTGCGGGAAAGCTCGCCATGGGAGCGTCCGGGGAGGGCCCGGCCACGCCCGGAGTCTAGACCATCGGGCCGACACGCCCGAAGGGCTTGCGGACGGCCGTCCATCCGTTATAACGGACCCCATCCCGTAGCCGGCAGGTGCCCCGTGCCCGACCGCCCATCCCCCCGCAGCGCCGACCCGTACCGCGACCTCTCGGTCATCGACGCCCGCGCCCCGCGCTTCAACCAGGCGGTGGTGGGCCTGCTCTCGCTGGCCGCCGTGCTGGCGGGCGCCTGGCCGCTCCTCGGGCTGGTGGCGCTGCAGCTCGGGCTCGGGCTCTGGCTGGGCCGGCGCTTCTGCCTGCCCTGCGTCGCCTACTTCGAGCTGGTGCAGCCGCTCCTCGGCGAGGGACCGCTGGAGGACAGCCGGCCGCCCCGCTTCGCCAACCAGGTCGGGGTGGTCTTCACCGGGGCCGGGGCGCTGGCCGGCGCGGCCGGGATGCCCCTCCTCTCGGCGGCGCTGGGGGGGATCGTGGCCGCGCTGGCCCTCCTCTCCGCGGCCACCGGCTTCTGCACCGGCTGCGCCCTCTACCGGCTGGCCGCCCGCCTGCGCGGGCTCCGGCCCGGGACCCCGCTGCGGGTCGACCTGGCCGACCTGGGCGTCGCCCCGGGCCGCGGGGCGGTGGTGCAGTTCACGCACCCGCTCTGCGCCGAGTGCCACGAGCTGGAGCGGCGGCTTCTTCAGGCCGGCCAGGCGCCGGTGCTGGTGGACGTCACCCGCCGCCCGGACCTGGCCCGCCGCTACCGGGTGGCCTCGGTGCCGCTGGCGGTCCGGGTCGACGGCGCCGGCGCGGTGCTGGAGCGGCTGGCGGGCTGAAGCGCGCGGGGGGAGCGGCGCGCCCTGCCGCCTCACTCCTCCAGCGTGAACCCCTGGCGCTCCGCGACCGGGCGGGTCCTCGGGAAGTAGAGCCGGCTGTAGGCGCCGCCGGTGTTCTCCGACCAGCGCAGGCCGTCGGCGCGGCCGATGGCCCTCCAGTGCTCGAGGAGCGTCCGGTCGTAGGCCTCGATGGCCGCGGGCAGGCCCTCGGCACGGTAGACCTCGTCGTGGCGGAAGGCGGCCAGCGGGAGGCGCGGCTTGCGGGTGGCGGGCTCGGCGACGTGGCCGACGGCCGCTCCCACCACCGGGTAGGTGAGCGGCGGAAGCCGGAGCAGGTCGATCACGCCCTGCGGATCCCTCCGGAGGGAGCCGATGGGGACCACCCCCATCCCCAGCGAGCGGGCCGCCAGCATCAGGCTGGCCAGGGCGATCCCCGCGTCCACCGCTCCCACCGTGAACCCCTCCAGGCTGCGGTGGATGGCCTGCTCGCGGCCGGCTCGGGAGGCAGCCACCCGGGTCTTGTGGAAGTCGATGAGCACGGCGAGGAACACCGGCGCCCGGGCGATCCAGGGCTGGCCGCCGGCCAGCTCCGCCAGGCGGGCCCGCCGCGCCGGGTCCCGGACCACCACCAAGGAGACCTGCTGGCCGTTCATGGAGGTGGGGGCGCGGTGGGCGGCCTCGACCACGGCCGCCAGGTCCGCCTCGTCCACCGGTGCGTCGGTGAAGTCGCGGTCGCTGTGGTGGGAGTGGAGCAGCGCCAGGGTGTCGTTCATGGGAGCCTCCCGGGCGGCACCGCAGGGCCCGCGGGCGCGCCGCCCGGATCCTGCCCCGGGCCGGGGCGCCCGGGGAGCGGCCGAGGGCCGCACCGGGCCGCTCCGCGCCCGGGGCGTGCCTCACCGCAGCGCGTGCTGGACGGAGTCGGGGAGCTGGTCCGCCTTGAGCAGCAGGAGGCTCACCTGCCAGATCTGGTCCTCGGTGAGCGCCCCCTCGAAGGCGGGCATGCCGGTGAGCCGGATCCCGTTCTTCACCTTCCAGTGGGTCTCGCCCACCGGGTCGTCGGTGACGCCCTTGGCGGGCGGGAGGAGAGGCGGCGGCGGCGGGTACATGCCGGCGGGGATGGCCCCGCGCTTCAGCTCGCCCAGCGCCCCGTGGCACACGACGCAGTAGGTCCGGTAGACCTCGGCGCCCGCGGCCAGGTTCTGCTCCTCCGGCGGCAGCGGCGAGGCCAGCCCCTCCTCCTTCTCCGCGGCCCCCTCCACCGCGCGGTTGGCCAGGAAGCGCTCCAGGGGCAGCGGCCCGCCACGCACCGCCACCGGCATCCCACCCATGGTGAGGAAGAGGACCTGCGCCGCCAGGACCAGCACCGCGCCGACGAGCACGCCGAGTAGGATGCGTCGCATGCACCCGAACCTACCGTCGAGGCGGGCCCGGCGCAGCGTCCTGCGCGGGGGCCCGCCCGGGGAGCAGCTTCGGCTGGTGCCGCGAGCGGAAGCGGCTATCATCGGGGGCCCTGGGAGGAAGCGTGACCACAGCCAGCGACTCGCAGCGCGTGCCCGAGCACCCCGTCGATCCCCTCTTCTACCAGCGTTGGTCGCCGCGGGCCTTCACCGACGAGGAGATCCCGGTCGACGAGCTCCACGTCCTCTTCGAGGCGGCGCGCTGGGCGCCCTCCTCGATGAACGCCCAGCCCTGGCGCTTCCTCTATGCCCGGCGCGGGACCCCCGCCTTCGCTCGCTTCCTGTCGGTGCTCTCCCCCCGGAACCAGGAATGGGCCGCCCGGGCCGCCGCCCTGCTGGTCGTGCTGTCGCGCGAGGTGATGAACCTCCCGGGCAAGGACGCGCCCGTCCCCTCCCCCACCCACTCCTTCGACGCCGGCGCGGCCTGGGCGCACATCGCCCTCCAGGCGCACCTCCGCGGCTGGGCCACCCATGGCATGGCCGGCTTCGACCGCGAGCGGGCGCGGGCGGAGCTCTCGGTCCCGGCCGACCACACCATCGAGGCCTTCGTGGCCGTCGGGCGCAGGGGCGACCCGGCCACGCTTCCCGAGTGGGCCCGGGCCCGCGAGGTGCCCAGCGGCCGCAGACCGGTGTCGGAGGTGGTCCGGGAGGGGAGCTTCCGATTCTAGTCAGGGCTGGGCGCGCACCGCCGCCTGCGCCGCGCGCCGGATGGCCTGCCGGGCGGTGAAGTAGTCGCCCTGGCCCAGCGCGTCCTGGGCGGCCGCGACCCAGGCCGTGCCGTCGCGCGAGTGCGCGGCCGCCAGCGCGGCCGTGGCCCGGTCCAGCGCCTCGGCGACCTCCCCGGCCGAGCCGGTGGCCAGGACCCCGTCGGCCTGCAGGAGCGAGGTGGCGGCCTCGTCGAGGCTGGCCTGCTCCGCCTGCCGCGCCCGGTCGGCCTGCTCGGCGCGGTCCCGCGCCTCGGCCAGCTCCTGCCGGATCCCGGAGAGCTCCTGGAGGGCCTCCGCGCGCTCGCGCTCCGCCCGGGCGCGCGCCGCCTCCGCGGCCTGGCGCTCCACCTCCAGCCGGGCCACCTCCCGCTCCATCGCCTCCACCCGCTCGGCCAGGTCGCCCGGGCCGGCCGGCGCGGGGGCGGCCTGCGGGGCCGGCTCCCGGACAGCCGGCCCGGCGGCTTCCCGGCCGGCGGCCGTTCCCCCGGCCGCGGGCCGGGCGGTGCGCCGCTCGGCGGCGGACACCGCCTCGGGGCTGGAGCCGCACGGGAGCGTGGCGATGCCCCCGCTGCCGACGAAGTGGCAGGTGCCGCCCGCCTGCCCGGCGGCCAGCGCCGAGGCCAAGAGCAGCGCAGCGGCCGGCATGCCAGGACGATGGGACCGGCCCGGGTGGCCGGCAAGGGCGCCCCGCCGCGCCCTCCCGCCGCGGGCCGCACCGTGGCACGATGGCCGCGGCCCCGCGGCCGGGGCCGGTGCGCGCCATGGCCAGCTCGCGGGTACACGACAGGACGCTGCGCGACCTGCAGGCGGAGCGCGCCTCCGCGCTCGCCCTCGTCACCGAGCGGCTGGAGGAGGCGCTGCGGACCTTGGCCCAGGCCGAGCGGGCGCTCGCCACCGCGCCCAGCGACGCCGCCCGGGCGCGGCGTCGCGAGGCGCTCCAGCACGCCGGGGAGCGGCTCTGGTTCCTGGTGGTGCAGCGCGAGGCGGCGGGCCTGCGGCGCCACGAGGCGGCGCTCGAGGTGCTGCGGGTGCCGCCCGAGGTCCGCGCCGCCATGGGGCCGCGGCGGCGCTGACGGTGCCGGTGGGGGTCGGCGGGAGCGCGCCGCGGCGGGCGAGCGGTCCGCGAAGAGGGGGCTGGGCGACCTGGCCCGGCGGCGGCGAGGGGCCTTCCGGCTCCGGGGAGGGACGGCCGGAGCCTCAGCGCGCGATGGGCTTGTACCGGATCCGGTGCGGCTTGGCCCCCTCCTCGCCCAGCCGCCGCCGCTTGTCGGCCTCGTACTCCTGGTAGTTGCCGGCGAAGAAGGTCCAGCGCGAGTCGCCCTCGGCCGCCAGGATGTGGTTGGCGACGCGGTCCAGGAACCAGCGGTCGTGGGAGATGACCAGCACCGCGCCGGCGAACTCCAGCAGCGCGTCCTCCAAGGCCCGCAGGGTCTCCACGTCCAGGTCGTTGGAGGGCTCGTCCAGCAACAGGACGTTGGCCCCGGTCATCAGGGTCTTGGCCAGGTGCAGCCGGCCTCGCTCGCCGCCCGAGAGCGTGCCCACCAGCTTTTGCTGGTCGGCCCCCTTGAAGTTGAACCGACCGATGTACGCCCGGCTGGGCATCTCGAACCTGCCCACGGTGATGACCTCGTCGCCGCCGGAGATCTCGGCGAAGACGGTCTTGTCGGCGGAGAGGTTCTCGCGGCTCTGGTCGACGACGGCCAGCTTCACCGACTGTCCCAGCTCCACCTTGCCGGCGTCGGGCTTCTCCTTGCCGGTGATGAGCTTGAAGAGGGTCGACTTGCCGGCGCCGTTGGGCCCGATGATCCCCACGATGGCGCCGGGGGGGACGATGAAGGACAGGTCCTCCATCAGCAGCTGGTCGCCGAACCCCTTGGAGACCCCCTGGAACTCGATCACCTTCTGCCCCAGCCGCTCGGCCACGGGGATGAAGATCTCCTGGGTCTCGTTGCGCCGCTGGTACTCGACGCTGGACATCTCCTCGAAGCGGGAGAGGCGGGCCTTGCTCTTGGCCTGGCGCGCCTTGGGGTTCTGGCGCACCCACTCCAGCTCCAGCTTCATGGCCTTGATGCGGGCGCTCTCCTGCTTGGCCTCGAGCTCCAGCCGGGCCTCCTTCTGCTCCAGCCAGCTGGAGTAGTTCCCCTTCCAGGGTATGCCGTGCCCGCGGTCGAGCTCCAGGATCCACTCGGCCACGTTGTCCAGGAAGTAGCGGTCGTGGGTCACCGCCACCACCGTCCCCGGGAAGCGGCCCAGGAACTGCTCCAGCCACTCCACCGACTCGGCGTCGAGGTGGTTGGTGGGCTCGTCGAGGAGCAGCATGTCCGGCTTCTCCAGCAGCAGCTTGCACAGCGCCACCCGGCGCTTCTCGCCGCCGGAGAGGTGCTCGATCCGGGCCTCCCAGGGCGGCAGCCGGAGCGCGTCGGCGGCGATCTCCAGGGCGGTGCCGGTGTCCGCGCCGGCGTGGGCCAGGATGGCCTCCAGCCGGGCCTGCTCCTCGGCCAGCTTCTCCATGTCGGCGTCGGGCTCGCCGTAGGCGGCGTACACCTCCTCCAGCCGCCTCTGCGCCGCGGCCACCTCGCCCTGCGCCGACTCCACCTCCTGGCGAACCGTCTTCTGCGGGTCGAGGCGCGGCTCCTGGGGCAGGTGGCCGATGCGGATGCCCGACTGGCGCGTGATCTCGCCGTCGTACTCCTCGTCCACGCCCGCCATGAGGCGGAGCACCGTCGACTTGCCGGCGCCGTTCAGGCCGAGGAGGCCGATCTTGGCGCCGGCGAAGAAGGAGAGCGAGATGTCCTTGATGATCTGCCGCTTGGGGGGAACGATCTTGTTCACCCGCAGCATCGACATCACGTACTGGGGCATGGCTCCTTCGGGGTCGGTGGGTGGGGAAGAAGGGAGATAGCACGAATGCGCGCCATGGTCCTGCCCGGCCCCGGCCTCCCCCTCGAGCGGCGGGAGCTGCCGCTGCCGGAGCCTGGCCCCGGGGAGGTCCGGCTGCGGGTGCGGGCCTGCGGGGTGTGTCGCACCGACCTGCACGTGGTCGACGGCGAGCTGCCCTGGCCCGGACACCCGGTCGTCCCCGGCCACGAGGTGGTGGGGCGGGTGGAGGCGGTCGGGCCGGGGGTGGACCGCTTCCGGACCGGCGACCGCGCCGGCGTGCCGTGGCTGGGCTGGACCTGCGGCGCCTGCCGCTTCTGCGCCGCCGGGCGGGAGAACCTCTGCGAGCGGGCCCGGTTCACCGGGTACCACCGGGACGGGGGCTACGCCGAGGCGGTGGTCGCCGACGCCCGCTACGCCTTCCCCCTGCCGGACGGGTACGGCGACGACGCCGCCGCACCCCTGCTCTGCGCCGGGCTCATCGGCCACCGGGCATGGGCGCCGGTCCGGGAGGCGCCGCGCCTGGGGCTCTACGGCTTCGGCGCCGCCGCCCACCTGGTGGCGCAGCTTGCCCGGCACGCCGGCCAGCGGGTGTTCGCCTTCACCCGCCCGGGCGACGCGGAGGGGCAGGCCTTTGCTCGCCGGCTGGGCGCGGAGTGGGCCGGCGGCTCGGACGGCCCGGCGCCCGAGCCGCTCGACGCCGCCATCCTCTTCGCGCCGGTGGGCGCGCTGGTGCCGGCCGCGCTGCGGGCCGTGGAGCCGGGCGGGACGGTGGTCTGCGCCGGCATCCACATGAGCGACCTGCCCTCCTTCCCATACGCGCTCCTCTGGGGCGAGCGCACCGTCCGCTCGGTGGCCAACCTGACCCGCGCCGACGGCGAGGCGCTGCTCTCGCTGGCGGCGCGGGTGCCGCTCCGCGTCGAGGTCTCGCGCTACCCGCTCGACCGGGCCAACGAGGCGCTGGCCGACCTGCGCGGCGGGCGGCTCCGGGGCGCGGCGGTGCTTGTGCCCTGAACGCCGGCTTCGGTGCTACATACCCCCCGTGACCCTGCTCCACGCCGCGGGCCTCTGCCTCGCCTACGGCAGCCGCACCATCTTCGACGGCCTCACCCTCACGCTCGAGGAGGGGGAGCGGGTCGGGCTGGTGGGCGTGAACGGCTCGGGCAAGTCGAGCCTGATGCGGATGCTGGCCCGGGCGGCGGCGCCCGACCGCGGCCAGGTCCAGCTCCGCCGCGGCGCGCTCGTCACCTACCTGCCGCAGGAGCCCGAGTTCCCGGAGCGGGCCACCGTCGCCTCCGAGCTGGAGGTGGCGCGGGCTCCGCTCCGGGCGGCGCTGGCGGCCCACGCCGAGCTGTCGGCGCGGCTCGCGGCCGAGCCGGACTCGGAGGGCCACCGGCGCCTCCTCGCCGAGCTGGCCGCGGCCGCCGAGCGGGTCGAGCAGCTGGGCGGCTGGGACACCGCCCACGAGGCGCGCCGCCTGCTCGATCGCCTGGGGGTGAAGGACTGGGACCGCCCGGTGGCCGACCTCTCCGGCGGCACGCGCAAGCGGGTGGCCATCGCCCGGGCGCTCCTCACCCGGCCGGACCTGCTCCTCCTCGACGAGCCCACCAACCACCTCGACGCCGACACGGTCGACTGGCTGGAGGAGGAGCTCGACCGCTTCACCGGGGCGCTCCTGCTCGTCACCCACGACCGGTACTTCCTCGACGACCTGGTGGACCGGATCGTGGAGATCGCCCCCGGCGCCGGCGTGACCAGCTATCCCGGCAACTACGAGGCCTACCTGGAGCTGAAGCTCACCGCCCAGGCGGTGGCCGAGCGGGCCCGCCACAAGCGCGATCGCTGGATCGCCGACGAGCTGGCCTGGCTGCGGCGCGGCGTCGAGGCGCGGCGCACCAAGTCGCGGTCCCGGGTCGAGCGCGCCCGCAGGCTCATGGCCGAGCGCGGGCCCGCCAGGCCGCAGGTGGCCGACTTCCAGGTGGCGCCGCCTCCCCGGCTCTCGCAGGTGGTGCTGGAGGCGCACGGGCTGGCCAAGCGCTTCGGCGGGCCGCCGGTGCTGTCGGGCGTGGACTTCACCCTGGGGCGCGGCGAGCGGGTCGGCCTGGTGGGCCCCAACGGCGCCGGGAAGACCACCTTCCTGCGCCTCCTGCTGGGCGAGCTCGCCCCCGACGCGGGCGAGGTGGTGACCGGCAAGCGCACCCGCATCGCCTACCACGACCAGCACCGCAGCGCCCTCGACCCGGAGGCGACCGTGTACGAGGCGGCCGGCGGCTCGCCCCCGGGGCAGCCGGGCGAGGACTTCATCGAGCTCTCCGGGCGCAGGGTGGCGCTGCGCGACTACCTCGAGGATCTGCTCTTCCCGCCGCAGGTGCAGCGCATGCAGGTGGGGGCGCTCTCCGGTGGCGAGCGGAACCGGCTCCTCCTCGCCCGGCTGTTCCTCGAGGGCGCGAACGTCCTGGTCCTCGACGAGCCCACCAACGACCTGGACCTGGTCACGCTGGGCGTGCTGGAGCGGCTCCTGCTCGGCTTCGACGGCTCGGCGCTGGTCGTGACCCACGACCGCTACTTCCTCGACAAGGTCGCCACCGCCGTCCTGGCCTTCGAGGGGGACGGGCGCGCCGTCCGCTACCCGGGCAACTACGAGATGTACCGGACGCTGAGGGACCAGGGCGAGGCCGCGCGGGCCGCGCTCGATCGCCCCCAGCCGGCGCTCGCGCGCCCCGCCGCGGCGCCGGCCGGCGAGCGCCCGCGCCGCCCCGGCAGGCTGAGCTTCAAGGAGCAGCGCGAGCTGGAGGGGATGGAGCCGGCCATCCTCTCCGCGGAGGAGCGGAAGGGGGCGCTGGAGGCGGCGCTGGCGGATCCGGCGACCTACCAGAGGGACGGCGCCGCCGTGGCCGGCCTGCGCGCCGAGCTGGAGCGGGTCGCCACCGAGGTGGAGCGGCTCTACGCCCGCTGGCAGGAGCTGGAGGCGATCCGGGCGGGCGGGTAGGCGCCTGCCGGCCGGCCGTCGCGGGCGGGGAGGCGCCGCCGCTGCTCGCCCCGGCTACAGCCGGACCGGGACGAGATCCTCGGGCGTCGGCGCGGCCGCGGGCAGCCGTGCGGGGGACGGCCTCACCTCGATGGGCCGGAAGGCGTCGGCCAGCCCGTGGCGGCGCGTGGAGAGCTCCCCCGCCATGGCTCGCCGCTCGGAGTCGGTGATGCGGATCTCCCGGCTCTTCACGATCCAGTAGGCCGCGAAGACGTACACGCCCACCGCCTCGGCGAAGAAGACGATGGCCCTGAAGGGCGACCTCGGCTCGAGGAGGAGGGAGAGCGCGACCGCGATCAGGGGGGAGGCGACCATGAGCGCGCCGGTGACCCGGTAGGCGACGCGAAACCGCCGCCGCACCTCCTCGTCGGTCACCAGGCCGAGCGTGTCCCCGGCGCGGAACAGGCAGACGTAGGCGATGCACAGGAAGAAGAGCACGGCCAGCGTGCCGTGGAGGGAGAGCCCGCCACCCCCGCCCTGGCCCATGGGGACGAAGGCCACCCCGGCCAGGAACACGCCCGCGAGGTCGAGCACGAGGTTCTCCGGCAGCGTGTACCCGCGGTAGACGACGAGCAGCACCCCGACGGCGACGAGGACGCCCACGAACTCGTCGCGCACGGCCGTGTAGTAGTAGGCGCTCATCGAGTCCTGGAGAGGCTGGCCCGCGAGGAGCCCGCCGATCCACAGCACCCAGGGCAGCGCCAGCCCGAGCAGCGCCGTCCCCCACCGCAGGGTTCGATAGGTGGCGCTCTCGTGCGGCTGCAGCGGGGTCGCGGCCATGTCGCTCCTCCCCTCCGGGCCGGCGGGCCGAGCGCACCGGCCGGCACCGCTCCGACCCCGTCCCAGGTCGAGGGCATTCGCCCACGCCGCCAGGCCCGCGGCAAGCCCCGCAGGCGGGACGCGCGAGGGCGGCGCGAGCGCGTCACGGACCTGACGCGTGCGACCCGGGGCGACGGTGCATGCCCGGGATCGCCCCTCTTCCCTGCGTCCGCGCGGTGCCGGGCCGCGCTGGCACCCTCCTTGCTCGTCGTCGATCGCGAGGAGCGAGCCGATGCCGGACGCCACGATCGCCCCGATCGAGATGACCTTCCTGTTCGGGTCGGTCGATGGCCGCGCCCGGGACGTCGCCTCCTTCGTCCGGTCGCTCCCGGACCTCTCCGGCGGCGCGCTCGGGGATTGCGACCTCGGCGCCAGCTCCAGGGGGGACCACTTCGTCGCCCTGGCGCGCCTGCGGGCACCGCTCTCCGATCCGGCGGCGCGCCGCGTCGACTTCTGGGCCTGGCGCGCGGGAGGGACCCCGTCCCGGGGCAGCCGCCAGGGCCGCGCCGCGCTGCGGACCTGCGACCTCGTGGAGCGGGAGGTGGCGCCGGCCCGGCTGGCCGGCGCGGTGCGCGAGCTGCTGGCGAGGCACCTGGGGGCGAGCGCCGACGCCGCGACCGGCCGCCCCACCCTCCGGCTGGCCCTGGGGAGCCCCGAGCTGGCCGGCATGGCCTTCGACCCGGTGGCGCTCACCCTCCTCGTCCCCAGCCCGCATCTGCCGCCGCTCCACGAGCCGGTGGCGCTCGAGGTCCGGCTGCCCGGCGGGGCCACGCTCGCGGGCCAGGGCGTGGTCAGGCGGGTGCAGGCCGGCGGCCAGCTGGGGCCGGGCACCCCGGCGGGCTTCCTGCTGGCCCTCTTGGCGCCCACCCCGCCGCTGGCCAGGGCGCTCGAGGCGGCTGCCCCGGGCGCGAGGGCGCCGGAGCAGCGCCGCGCGCCGCGGTACGCGCTCGACGCACCGGCCTCCCTGGCCACCGAGGGCGGCGACGGCGCGGCGGCCGGGGACGCCCGGGTCGAGAGCCTCTCGCAGGGCGGCGCCTTCGTGAGCACGAGCGCCCCGGTGGCGGTGGGAAGCAGGATCAGGCTCCGCCTGAGCATCCCCGGCGGTCCGGGCGCCGGGGTGGGCGGGACGGTGGTCTACGGGAACGAGCGGGGGCTGGGCATCCGCTTCGACGCCGATCGGGAGGGGGACGCGGCCATCGGCACGGCCATCGACCACCTGGCCACGCACCCGCGGCGCGCCCTGGTGGTCGACCCCGACGCCCGCGCCCGGCGAGCGCTGGGGGCGGCGCTGGAGGCCCGCGGGTTCGAGGTCTTCACCGCCGCCGACGGCAACGACGGCCTCCACTCCCTCATCGATCTCCTCCTGGGCCTCGACCTGCTGGTGGTGGACCTGCACGCCCCTGGCCTCGACGGCGAGCGCCTCCTCCGGCTGGTGCGCGATCCGGGGGGCGAGCGCGACCTGACCATCGTGGTCGTGGGCAGCGAGGTGGATGAGGCGGTGCGGTCGCGGCTGGTCTCGGCCGGGGCGGACTCGGTCCAGCAGAAGGGCGGCGGGATCGCAGCCGTGGCGGAGGGGGCGGTCGCGACCCTTCGGCGCCGCGATGCGGCGCGCCGCCGGCCCGCGACCGCCGCGCGGGCGAGCGCCTGACGACGCGCTCCAGGCCCTCCCCGGTATCGCCCTCTCGGGGCCGACGGGCCGTCGTGCGGACCGGCCGGAGCGCCGCTAGCTTCCGGTGGCCGCACCGGAGGTGGATCGTGCCCCTATCGCTCGCCCTGGCCGCGCGCCGCGCGGCGCTCCTCGCCGCCCTGGCGGCGGCCGTTCCCGCCCTGGCCCAGGAGCACGTGCGGGGAAAGGTGGTGTCGCTCGCCGGCGACGTCCTCAAGGTCCAGGTGGGCCCCGGCAAGGTGCGGGAGGTGCGGCTGGCGGCCGATGCGGGCGTGGCCCTGGTGGACCGGGCCGACATCGGGAGCATCGCCCCGGGATCCTTCATCGGCACCACCGCCGTGCCCGGGCCCGGTGGCAAGCTCCGGGCGGTGGAGGTGCACGTCTTCCCCGAGTCGATGCGCGGGGTGGGCGAGGGCCACCGGCCCTGGGACCTCCGGCCCGGGAGCTCCATGACCAACGCCACCGTGGCCGGCGTGACCGGGGCCATGGGGCCGAGCAGCATGACCAACGCCACGGTGGCCAAGGTGAGCGGGGGCGGCGGCGGGCGCACGCTGCGGCTGGAGTACAAGGGCGGCGAGCAGACGGTGGACGTGCCCTCCGGCGTGCCGGTGGTGAAGCTGGAGCCGGGGGATCGCTCGGCCCTGGTGCCGGGCGCGCACGTCTTCGTGATCGCCGCCCCGGCGGCCGACGGGACCCTCACCGCCCAGCGGCTCTCGGTGGGCAAGAACGGCGTCGTCCCCCCCATGTGAGCGACGACCGCGCCGAGCCTGCCCAGGCGGTGGTGATCGGCGCCGGGCCGGGAGGCCTCGCCGCCGCGGCCGCGCTCCGCCGGGAGGGGGTCCGGTCCGTGGTGCTGGAGCGCGCCGGGGCGGTGGGCGCCAGCTGGCGAGGCCACTACCAGCGGCTCCACCTGCACACGGTGCGCTGGCTCTCCGGCCTGCCGGGCCTCCCCATCCCCCGCCGCGAGGGCGCCTGGGTCTCGAGGCAGGGGTTCGTCGGCTACCTCGAGGCCTACGCCCGCCACCACCGGCTGCAGGTGCGGACCGGGACCGAGGTCCGGGCCCTCTCCCGGGCCGGCCCCCTCTGGCGCGTCGAGACCACCGGCGGCGACCTCCCGGCCGCGGCCGTGGTGGTGGCCACCGGCCACAACCGGCTCCCCGTCCTGCCGCGCTGGCCGGGCGCCGAGCTCTTCCCGGGGCGGCTCCTCCACTCCAGCGCCTACCGCTCCGGCGAGGACTTCGCCGGGCGCGACGTGCTGGTGGTCGGCGCCGGCAACAGCGGCGCCGAGATCGCGGTGGACCTGTGCGAGCGCGGCGCCGCCCGGGTGCGCCTCTCGGTGCGCACCGCGCCCAACGTGGTGCGCCGGACCATCGCCGGCGTGATCCCCGCCCAGCTCGTCTCCCTGGCGCTCGCCCGCCTCCCCCTCCCCGTCGCCGACGCCCTGGCCCGCGCCACCGCCCGGCTCACCGTCGGCGACCTCACCCGGCACGGCCTCCCGGCGCCGGAGCGCGGCATCTACACGCAGATGATCCGGGACGGGCAGATCCCCATCCTCGACGTCGGCCTGGTCGAGGCGCTGCGGGCGGGCCGGGTCGAGGTGGTGCCGGCGCTGGAGGGCTTCGACGGCGCCGCGGTGCTCCTGCGCGGCGGAGGCCGCATAGAGCCCGAGGTGGTGATCGCCGCCACCGGCTTCCGGCCCGGCCTGGAGGGGCTCCTGGGCGGGCTCGGGGTCCTGGGCGAAGACGGCCGCCCCCTGGTGCACGGCGGGGCCACCGCCCCGCAGGCCCCAAGGCTCTACCTCCTCGGCTTCACCAACCCTCCCACCGGGAACCTGCTGGCGATTGCGCGGGACGCGCGGCGGATCGCGAGGGCCGTGCGCCAGGCGCTGCGATCTGCCCCCCGAAGGGGTCAGTCCCTGCAGGTGTCATAGGCTCCACACTTCCCCGCCCGTTGGTGCCACACTCTCGCGCCAACAACCGCGCCCCAGGGAGTCTCCATGGCCGTCTCGCCCCCCGCCTCGACCGAGCAGCGCCCCGCCCAGGCCGAAGAGGGCTCCTCGCATCAGCCGTTCATCCCTGCCAGCCTGTCGCCCGCCGAGTTCACCATCCTGCCGGTGGTGATCGGCGCGCTCCTGGGGATCCTCTTCGGCGCGAGCTCGATGTACCTCGTGCTCAAGGTGGGCATGACGGTGTCCGCCTCCATCCCGGTGGCGGTGCTGTCCATCACCCTCTTCCGCGCCTTCTCCCGGGGCTTCGGCGTCCGCCGCGCCACCATCCTGGAGAACAACATCGTCCAGACCACCGGCAGCGCCGGCGAGGGCATCGCCTTCGGCGCCGGGGTGACCATGCCGGCCATGCTCATCCTGGGCTACGACCTCAACTACCTGCACACCGCGCTCATCGCGGTCCTGGGCGGGATCCTGGGCACGTTCCTCATGATCCCCATCCGCCGGGCGCACATCGTGAAGGAGGCGGGGAAGCTCACCTACCCCGAGGGGACGGCTTGCGCCGAGGTGCTCATCGCCGGCGAGAAGGGGGGGACGACCGCCAAGACGGTCTTCGCCGGCCTGGGCTTCGGCTCGCTCTTCGCCCTCGCCTACCAGGGCTTCGGGTTCTTCAAGGACACGGCACAGAAGGTCTTCGGCAAGTGGTACGACGGGGGGAACATCGCCGCCGAGGTGAACCCGGCACTCCTCGGGGTCGGGTACGTCATCGGCACCCGCACCTCCCTGGTCATGGGCGCGGGCGGCATCCTCGCCTCGCTGGTGCTCATGCCGGCCATCAAGCTCTTCGGCTCGAACGCCACCGCGCCCATCTACCCGGCCACGAAGCTCATCGGCGAGATGACCACCGACCAGATCTGGCACGACTACGTGCTCTACATCGGCGCCGGCGCGGTGGCGGCCGGCGGCATCATCTCGCTGGCGCGCGCCATCCCCACCATCGTGGGCGGCGC
>DATKMW010000158.1:0-18272 GCA_035541675.1 Anaeromyxobacter sp.
CTGGTGGACGGCGGGCTGGTGGACAACCTGCCGGCCCGGGCCGCCTGGGAGGCGGTCCAGCGAGGAGCGGTGGGGCACCGCAACGCCTACGTGCTGGCGCTGGAGGGGTTCGTGCCGCGCATCTCCCAGCCGCTCTGGTACGGCCTGCAGCAGCTGGCCGCGGTCAGCGTGGCCTGGAACCGCCCCTTCGCCAACCTCCACCGGACCTTCCAGCGCACCCTCTCGCCGGTGGACATCGTCCCCGACCTGGCCGATCTGCGACGAACCGTGAACGACGGCAAGGCCGAGCTCCACCCGGACATGCCCTTCCTGGCCCACATGGTTCGGCCCTTCCCGCCGCCCCTCACCCCGTGAGCGGGGGCGACGCGATACCCAGTTGAACCCACGCCGCCGCTGAGGCATGTTTCCGGCCCCTCACCCTGGCCCAGGATGGCGTCCCCATGATCAAGGCAGACTCGCTCTGGCTAGACGGCAAGCTGGTCCCGTTCGAGGAGGCCCGCGTCCACGTCCTCACCCACGCCCTCCACTACGGGATCGGCGTGTTCGAGGGGATCCGCGCCTACCAGACGGCGGACGGGCGCTCGGCGGTCTTCCGCCTGCGCGAGCACATCCGGCGGCTCTACGACTCGGCCCACATCCTCATGATGGAGCTCCCCTTCCCGCCCGAGCGCATGGAGAAGGCCTGCGTGGAGGTGATGCGGGCCAACAAGCTTCCGGCCGGCTACCTCCGCCCCTTGGCCTTCACCGGCGCCGGGGCGCTGGGCGTGGGCGCGCAGAACCCGATCCAGGTGATGGTCGCGGCCTGGCCCTGGGGCGCCTACCTGTCCGAGGAGGGGCTCAAGCGGGGCATCCGGACCAAGGTCTCCTCCTTCGCCCGCCTGCACGTGAACGTGCAGATGGTGAAGGCCAAGATCACCGGCCAGTACGTGAACAGCTACCTCGCCACCCGGGAGGCCGCCCTCTCCGGCTACGACGAGGCCATCCTCCTCGACACCGAGGGCTACGTGTCCGAGGGCGCCGGCGAGAACATCTTCCTGGTGAAGGATGGCGTCCTGTGCACCCCGCCGCTCTCCTCCGCGGTCCTGGCCGGCATCACCCGCGACTCGGTCCTCCGCATCGCCCGCGACCTCTCCGTGCCGGTGCGGGAGGAGAAGTTCACCCGCGACGCCATGTACCTCGCCGACGAGCTCTTCCTCACCGGGACCGCCGCCGAGGTCACCCCGGTGCGGGAGGTCGACAACCGGCGCATCGGGAGGGGCGAGCCCGGCCCGGTGACGAAGCGCATCCAGGAGGTCTTCTTCCGCGCCGTGCGGGGCGAGGAGCCGAAGTACCGCGAATGGCTTACGTCTTTCGAGGTCGGCAGCTAGCCGCACCCGCATTGCCCCGACGCTAGAGGTTGCGCGCCGCGTTCCCTGGGCGAGGCCCGGCGGAACAAAGGCGCCTGCTCGGCAGTTACCCCCCCGAGAGGTCAAAGCTGTTGACCTTCGTCGGTCGTGCAGGCTAGACATGCCCGAGTTTTCGGGCATTTCACACATCTGGGGGCTTTGGAGAGCGCCGGACGAGCCCGGCCGGCGCGGCGCGGTGGCTGGTGGGGGCCAGTGCCACCGCCCAGGAGACAGGTGATGAGGACCCGGTACGTCGACATCGACGATCGCATGGAGGACCTGGCCGAGCGGATGCGGGGAGACCCCGAGGGCGCCGCCGAGTTCCTCCAGCGCTACGAGCTTTCGTGGCTCTACCACGAGAACGCGCTCGAGGGGCTCGTCTACTCGGGCCAGGAACTGGCCGCGGCGCTGTCGGAGCCCGTCCTCACCGACGCCGCCCTGGTCGCCTCGCTGCGCGATATCCGCAACCACAAGGCGGCCCTCGACCTCGCCCGGGAAGAGGCCAGGGCCAAGAAGCTGAAGCTCACCCCGGCCCTGGCCCGCCGCTTCCATGAGACCCTGTGCCAGGGCCTGGACGGCCGTGCTGCCGCCGACCTCCGCAAGGACATGCCCCTCCACCGGGCCTACTTCCACGAGATCGCGGCCCCGGCCCGGATCTCCGCCCACCTCCAGAAGCTCTTCGACTCCTGCGATACCGCCGACTTTCGCAACGGCCACCCGCTCCAGCTGGCCACCCGGGTCCACCACGGCTTCATGCAGGCGTTCCCCTACAACGAGAACTCCGGACGGGTGGCCCGGCTGCTCATGAACCTCGTGCTCCTGCACGGGGGCTTCCGGCTGCCGGTCGTCATCCACGCCACCGACCGCCAGCGGTACTACGAGGCCCTGCGCGTGCCCGAGGCGGCCCTGCGCGAGCTCACGGTCGAGGCCATCGACAACGCCCTCGCCCAGGCGGAGAAGCACTTCGCCGAGGTCCCACTCCGGGCCAGGAAGGCCGCCCGGTAGGTGGTCCTCGAACCTACCCGGACCCCAGCCGGCAAGCGGTTCGAAGGGGCGCCGCCCAGGGGTCACGCACCGCGGCATATTGACTCAGACCAGGCGGTGGCCGCGTGTCTGCTCCGACCTGCCAGGCCCTTCCTGGCCGCGCCGCGAAATAGCTAACCAGTCGACAGCACAGATGATCTTCCATGACCGGGCCACGCCCTGGGGCGAGCGTGGCGGGGCTGTCGCGGCCTATTGTATAGCTACGCCCCTTCCATGCTCCTTGGAGCCCACGAGTCCATCGCCGGCGGCGTCTCCACGGCCTTCGCCCGCGCGGAGGCGGACGGCGCCGACTGTCTGCAGGTCTTCACCGGCAACGCCCGCGGCTGGGCGTCGCGACCGCTCGGGGACGACGAGGTGGCGCGCTTCCGCCAGGAGGCCCGCCGGACGGGCAAGAAGGTCACCGCGCACTCCTCCTACCTCATCAACTGCGCCTCGCGGGACCGGGCCGTGCGCAAGAAGAGCTGGGCGGCCCTCTCCGACGAGCTGGGCCGGTGCGAACGGCTCGGCATCCCCTCCCTCATCTTCCACCCCGGCAGCCACGAGGACGGCGCCGCCGGGGCGAAGCTCGTGGCCGAGGCGATGGAGCGGGCCCTGGAGGCGGTACCCGGCAGGGCGAGGCTCCTGGTGGAGACCACCGCGGGCCAGGGAGACTGCCTGGGCTGGCGCTTCGAGCAGGTCGCCGAGATCCGCGCCCATCTCCCGGCCGCGACACGTCGGCGCACCGGCGCCTGCGTGGACACCTGCCACGTCTTCGCGGCCGGCTACGACATCACCACCGAGAGGGGCTACCGCCGGACCATGGAGGAGCTGGACGCGGTCGTCGGGCTGAAGAACGTCCACGCCTTCCACCTCAACGACTCCCAGCGCCCGCTCGGCTGCCGCGTCGACCGGCATGAGCACATCGGCCGCGGAGCCATGGGGCTTGCCCCCTTTCGCTTCCTCCTCAACGACGCCCGCTTCGCGGCGACGCCGGGCGTCGTCGAGACCGATTCCCGCTTCAAGGAGAACATCGCGGCGCTCCGCCGCCTCGTCCGCAGGTGAAGGCCATGGCCCCGATGCCCGAACGCCAGGAAGAACCCCCAGGTCCGCAGGTGCGCCCCCCGCTGCGCACGGCGCGGATGTCGCTCTACCCTCGCGCCGGCGAGACGACCCGCCAGAAGCTCGACCGGCTGGTCCAGTACGCCCGCGGGCACGAGCGCGCCCTGATCCTCACCCATGACAACCCCGACCCGGACTCGCTGGCCGCGGGCGTGGCCCTCGCCTACCTCCTGGAGAAGCTGGCCGGGCTCCGGGCCGAGGTAGCCTACGGCGGCATCGTGGGCCGATCGGAGAACCGCGCCCTCATCAAGGAGCTGAAGCTGCCGGTCGTCCCCATCGCCCGGGTCGACTTCGACGACTACGACCTCATTTGCATGGTGGATACCCAGCCGGAGCAGGGGAACCACTCCCTGCCTGCCCGCCACTTCCCGGACGTGGTCATCGACCACCACCCCGAGCGCCCCGATTCCCATCTGGTTCCGGTCGCCGACGTGGGCGGGCCCATCGGCGCCACCTCCACCCTGCTCGCCAGCTACTTCCGGGCCAGCGGCCTGGAGATCCCCCCGGCGGTGGCCACCGCCCTCTTCTACGGGATCAAGGCCGACACCCGCGACCTGGGCCGCCAGACCACCGCCCAGGACGTCGACGCCTACCTCTGGCTCTTCCCCATGGCGGACAAGGACGCGCTCGGGAGCATCGAGCACCCCAAGCTGCCCGCCGCGTACTTCCGCCTCCATCACACCGCCATCGAGCGGGCCCTGGTCTACGACGACGCAGTGGTCTGCGACCTGGCCAAGATCTACGCCCCGGACATGGTGGCCGAGGTGGCCGAGCGGTTCATGTCGCTCGGCGAGATGCGCTGGTCGCTGGCCTTCGGCGAGTACGAGGAGGCGCTCTACTACTCCATCCGCACCAGCGACCGCCGCGTCAACGTGGGGCGGATCATCCGCGAGGTCATCGAGTCCCGCGGCGGGACGGCCGGCGGCCACGGCACCATGGCCGGCGCCCGCCTGCCCCTCAAGGGCCTGGGCCCGGCTGCCCGGAAGAGGCTCAAGGACGAGGTGGTCCGCGCCTTCCTCGACGCCCTGGGCGTGCGGGCGCGCAAGGGGAAGAAGCTGGTGTAGTGCTGTACCTGGATCACAACGCCATCACCCCCATGCGGCCGGAGGCCCTCTCCGCCGTGGAGCGGGCCCTGCGCGTTCCCGGGAACCCCAGCTCGGTGCACGCCGCCGGCCGCGCCGCACGCGACCTCCTCGATGGCGCGAGGGCCGCGGTGGCCGCGGCCCTCGGGGTGAGGCCCGCCGAGCTGGTCTTCACCTCCGGGGCCACCGAGGCGGCCGCCCTGGCCATCCGCGGCGTCCTGGGGGCGGCCCCCGCCGGCCGGCGCCGGCTGGTGGTGACCGCGGTCGAGCACCCCTGCGTCCTCTCGCTGGCTCGCGCCCTGGAGAGGGAGGGGACTCCCCTCACCGTGGTCCCGGTGGACCGGCGTGGGGAGGTGGATCCCGGCGCCTTCGGCGCGGCGCTGGGGCCGGACGTGGCGCTGGCCTGCGCCATGCGCGCCAACAACGAGACGGGCGTGGTGCTGCCGGTGCCCGAGCTCGCCCGCCTGGCCCACGCCGCCGGCGCGCCCCTCTTCTGCGACGCGGTGCAGGCCGCCGGGCGGATCCCCCTCGAGGTGCGGGAGCTCGGGGCGGACCTGTTGGCCCTCACCGGCCAGAAGCTGGGCGGCCCGCGGGGCGCGGGCCTCTTGTGGATCGCTCCCGGGCGGCGGCTGGCTCCTCTCCTGGGCGGCGAGCAGGAGAGGGGCCGGCGCGGAGGGACCGAGAACCTGCCCGGCGTGGCCGGGCTGGCGGCGGCGATGGCGGCCGCCTTCCGTGAGCAGCCGGCCCTGGCCGGGCGGCTGACCGCGCTGCGCGACCGCCTCGAGTCCGGCCTCCTCGGCGCGGTGCCCGGCGCCCGCGTCAACGGGGCCGGGGCGCCCCGCCTCCCCAACACCTCCTCCCTCACCTTCCCCGGCGCCGACGCCGAAGCCCTGCTCATGGCCCTCGACCTGGAGGGCCTGTGCGCCAGCGCCGGCGCCGCCTGCCATTCCGGGTCGACCGCGCCCTCCAGCGTCCTCCTGGCGCTCGGGCTCGGGGAGGCCGAGGCCCGATCCACCCTCCGCCTCTCGCTGGGCTGGAACACGACGCCGGAGGAGGTCGAGGAGGCGCTCCGCCTCGTCCCGCCGGTCGTCCGGCGGGTGCGGGAGGCCCTCGCCGGCTAGGGGTCGCGACGAGGTCCCTAGCCCTCGGTGCCGAACAGCCCGCGCACCACCGCAGCGATGGCCAGCGGCGTGCCCACCGCCGGGTCGTAGGCCTCGGCGACGTCCCGGGCGAAGGCCGAGGCGGTGGCCACCCGCCGGCCCGGCTCCCGCTGCAGGCAGGCGAGCACCAGGGCGTCGAGCGCCACCGGCACGTCCGGCCGGAGCGCCGAGGGCTCCGGGCGCTCGGGGGCGAGGATCCGCTCCCCCACCTCGGCCGGATCCTTGCCGGGGAAGGCCCGCCGGTTGGTGAGCAGCTCGAAGAGGACCGCCCCCAGGGCGAACAGGTCGCTGGCCGGCGTGGGGCGCGCCCCGCGCAGGAGCTCGGGAGCGAGGTACTGGACCTTCCCGAAGGCGCCTGGGCCGGAGGGACCGAGGGGCCTCAGGCCCAGGCCGGGGTGGCCCTCCGCCTGCGGGCTCCCGGGGAGCAGCCGCGCCACGCCGAAGTCGCCCAGCTTGATCTCGCCCAGCCGGGAGATGAACACGTTGGAGGGCGAGACGTCGTTGTGGACGATGCCCAGCAGGCGCCCGCCCTCGTCCCAGCCCTCGTGGGCGTGGGCCAGGGCCTCGGCGATGACGTGGGCCACGTAGGCGGCGAAGTCGACCGGCAGGAGGATGCCGCGCGCCGCGCACCGGGCCAGGATCTCGCGGAGGTTCCGGCCGTCCACGTACTCCATGACGATGAAGGGGACGCCCTGCCAGACGCCGGTCTCCTGCACCGTCACGATGGCCGGATGGTGCAGGCGCCGGGTGAGCTCCGCCTCCTGGCGGAAGAGCGCCACGTAGGCCTCGTCCTGCGCCAGCGCCGGGAGGAGCCGCTTCACCGCCACCGTCCGGCCGGCCCAGCGGCCGGCCAGGGCGCGGGCCCGGAACACCTCGGCCATGCCGCCCCGCCCCAGGAGCGACTCGACCGCGTAGCCGGGGAGCTGCGGGAGCGGCGCCGGCTCGGTCACAGATGCGCCTTGACGAGCGCCTGGTAGGCCGCCTCGTCGTGCAGACCCGCCAGATCCGGGTCCCCGTCAATCCCCTCGGCCGTGGCGTAGCCGTTGAGCGCGGCGATCTGCAGGTAGCGCAGGGCGAGCTCCTTCTCCCCCTGCAGCGCGTAGACGCAGGCCATGTTGTAGTAGGCGTCGCCGAAGTCCGGGTCGACCCCGAGCGCCTTCTTGTACCACTCGAGCGCGATCCCGAGCTCGTTGCGCATGCGGTAGGTGACGCCCACGCCGTTCAGGGCCTCGGGGATGCGGGGGTCGATCTCGGCGGCCTCGAGGAAGCGCTTGCGGGCCGCCTCGAAGTTCCCCTCCTCGAGCCAGGCCGCGCCGTCGCGGAGGAGCGCCCGGGCGCGCTCGCGCCGTGAGACCTTCTCCGGCGCGGGGCGGGCCAGCTCCCCGCCCCGCCCCTTCCCCTCCCCGGCTCGGGTGAGCACGAGACCCCCCTTCCTCCCCAGGGGCCCGCTGCAGCCCTTCTGCTCGAGGTGGACCGCGCCCGAGAGCCCGGCCGCCGCGGCCAGCAGCACCGCGCTCCCCCACGCCTCGCGCGCCCCGCACGCCTCGCCGCTCAGCCAGACCCGGACCTTCCCCGCCAGCGAGTCGTCGAGGATGGTGGCCCGGAGGACCTCCTCCCCCGCCTGGAAGGGGCACTCCTTCGACGGCTGGACGAGCTTCCCCACCGCGCTCGCGCCCTGCACCTCGATGGCGATCCGCCCGAGCGGGGACTCGTAGACGCCGGCCACCTCCGGTGTGGCCCTGGCCCCCGCGCCCGGAGCCCCTTGCCCCGGCGCGGCTGAGGAGCGCGCCGGCAGAGCCAAGAGGGCGAGGATCGCGAGACCGCGCGGCGCCATCGACCCATTCTATCCGCTGGCCTGCCGCCGCCCGCCTTGACAGGGCCGGCGCACTTGCCTAGGATCAGAATCATTAAAACTCCGCGTTGTTTCGCGGGGTTGGCTCTTTGTCACCAGCCTGAGTGAAGTTGCCCCCTGCCGGGTTCGTGATTGTGCCCCGCGTCGTTTGGGCCGACTTTGTGCCAAGCGGAGCGCCTGACCTCGTCCATGAGCAAGCTCCCAGAAGCGAGGGAGAAGCCTACGGATGCTGGTGAACCGGGTGCCCCACCTGTAGAAATACAGGTCCAAGCAACCGGGCCACACGGCTCACGCGGGGGGCTTTTTCTTGGGCAGCGCCGCGGGAGGCGTGCGCGGAAGGAGTGCCACCTGGAACCCGAGACCGAGAGCGCGACCGAGCGCAAGCGAACGCTCCGCTCCGTGCTCATCGCCCAGCGCGCGCGGCTCTCGCCAGAGGAGCGCGCTGCGAAGTCCCGGCTCGTCGCCCGCCGGGTCCTGGAGCTCCCCCTCCTCGGCGGCGTCCGGACGGTCGCCCTCTACGCGCCGCTGGGCACCGAGGTCGACGCGCTGGAGATCGCCCGCGGGTCGAGCGCCCTTCGCTGCGTCTACCCGCGGACCGTCCCCGGCGCGCGCCGGCTGGCCTTCGCCCGCTGCTCCCCGCGGGAGCTGGTGCGCGGCGCGCTGGGCACGCGCGAGCCTCCCCCGGAGGCGCCCGCGGTCGACCCCGCCGAGATCCAGGCCGTGGTCCTCCCCGGCATCGGCTTCTCCCTCGACGGCTACCGGCTCGGGCGCGGGGGCGGCTACTACGACGCCACCCTGCGCGAGATGCCGTCGGTCCTGCGCCTGGCCATCGCCTTCGACGTCCAGCTCCTTCCCGAGATCCCCTGCGAGCCGCACGACGCCCAGCTCGACGCCGTCGTGACCGAGTCCCGCTCCCTCACCTTCCCCCGGGACCGCCGCTAGGCGCCCTCCCTCCCCCTCTCGTGAAGGTCCTCTTCCTCGGCGACGTCTTCGGCAAGCCCGGCCGCCAGGCCCTCGCCCGGCACGTCCCCCGCCTCATCGCCCGGGACGCGGTCGACCTGGTGGTCGCCAACGGCGAGAACGCCGCCGCCGGGGTGGGGATCACCCCGGACCTGGTGGAGGAGCTCCTGGCCGCCGAGGTGGACCTGGTCACCAGCGGAAACCACGTCTGGGCCAAGCGCGAGATCGAGGGCTACCTGGCCCGGCCCGAGGCGCGCCTGCTGCGCCCGGCCAACTACCCGCCGGGCGCGCCCGGCCGCGGCAGCGCGGTGGTCTCCACGCCCGACGGCCGTCGGCTGGGGGTGGTGAACCTCGAGGGCCGGGTGTTCATGCGGACCCTGGACGACCCCTTCCGCGCCGCCGACGCGGAGGTGGCCTCCCTGCGCGCCCAGGGCGTCGCCGCCATCCTGGTGGACATGCACGCCGAGGCGACCAGCGAGAAGGCGGCGCTGGCCTTCTACCTGGACGGCAAGGTCTCGGCGGTCATCGGAACCCACACCCACGTGCAGACCGCCGACGAGCGCATCCTGCCGGGCGGGACCGCCTTCCTCTCCGACGCCGGGATGTGCGGCCCCTGCGACTCGGTGATCGGGATGCGCAAGGAGCTGGTGGTGGCGCGGTTCCTCAGCCTGCGGCCGACCGGGTTTGAGCCGGCCAAGCGCGACGTCTGGCTGCAGGGCGCGCTCCTCGACATCGACGAGGAGACCGGCAAGGCGCGCAGCATCGTGCGCCTCCAGGAGCGGCTGGGCGACCTCCCCTGATCACTCGGCGATCAGCAGCGCGTGGTTCCGCTTCCCCTTCTGCAGCATGACGTAGGTCCCGTGGAGCAGGTCCCCCTGGGCCAGGATGCGGTCGGCCGCGGGCACCTCGCCGTTCAGGAGGAAGCCCTTGCCCTGCAGGCCGCGGCGGGCGTCGCCCTTGGAGGTGGCCAGGCCCGAGCGGACGAGCGCCTCCAGGACGGAGAGGCCGATGATCTCGCCGCGCGATGCCCGGACGGCCGGGATCTCGCGCGACAGGACCTCCAGCACCGCCGGCGCCGTGGCCCGGAGGTCGGCGCCGCCGAAGAGGAGCCGGCTGGCCTCGACCACGCTCCGCAGCGCGTCCTTCCCGTGGACGCGCTCGGTCATCTCCTCGGCCAGCCGCCGCTGTGCGCTCCGCCTGCCCGGGTCCTTCTCGTGCTCGGCCTCGATGGCCCGCACCTCCTCCACCGGGAAGAAGGTGAAGTAGCGGAGCCAGCGGGCGACGTCCCGGTCCTCGGAGTTGAGCCAGAACTGGTAGAACTTGTAGGGGGAGGTCTTGTGCGGGTCGAGGTAGACGGCCCCCTCCTCGCTCTTGCCGAACTTGGCGCCGCTGCTGGTGGTGAGGAGCGGCAGCACCAGGCCGTGGGCCGCACCCCCCTCCTTGCGGGCGATGAGCTCGGCCCCGGCGGTGATGTTGCCCCACTGGTCGCTGCCGCCCAGCTGCAGCTCGCAGCGCTCGGCCCGCCAGAGGTGCCAGAAGTCGTAGGCCTGGATGAGCATGTAGGTGAACTCGGTGTAGGAGATCCCGCTTTCCATCCGGCCCTTCACCGAGTCCTTGGCCAGCATGTAGTTGACGGTGAAGTGCTTGCCGGTCTCGCGCAGGAACTCCATGAGCCCCAGCGGCCGGAGCCAGTCGGCGTTGTTGCGCACCCGGGCGGCGTTGGGTCCTTCGAAGCGGAGGAAGCGCTCCAGCTGCGCCCGCTGCCGGGCGACGTTGTGGTCGATCTGCTCCACCGACATCACCGGCCGCTCGGTCCGCTTGCCGCTGGGGTCGCCCACCATGCCGGTGCCGCCGCCCACCAGGACGATGGGCGTCCCCCCGGTCCTCTGCAGCCAGGAGAGCGCCATCACCGGGACCAGGTTCCCGACGTGCAGCGAGTCGGCGGTGGGGTCGAAGCCGGCGTAGCCGGTGACCGGGCCGGCCCTGAGCCGCTCGGCCAGGCCGGGGGTGGCGTCCTGCAGGAAGTCGCGGGCCTTGAGCTCGTCGAGAAGCGTGGACATGGACGGGTGAGCTTATCGGATTCCCGGCAGGGCGGCCTCACCCCGGAAGCCCTTGCCCACCAGGTAGACCTCGTAGCTGTGCTCCCGGGTCGCCTCCGGGCGAACCACGTGCACCTCCTCGAAGCGCTCGGCAAACTCGCGCCGCAGGGACGGGAAGTCTCCGCCCATGAAGACCTTGGCCACCAGCGCGCCCCCCGGGGTGAGGGTGGCCCCGGCCACGCGGAGCGCCATCCGGACCAGCTCCAGCGAGCGGGCCTCGTCGGTCACCTTCACCCCGATGGTGCGCGGCGCCATGTCGCTCGTCACCAGCCGGAAGCGGCCCGGATGGAGAGCCCGGATCCTCTCCAGCGCCTCGGGGGCCAGAAGGTCCACGACCGCGGTCTGGACCCAGGCCTTGCCCAGGTTCCGGATCGGCTCGAGGTCGACGCCCACCACCCGCCCGGCCTCCCCCACCCGCTCGGCCAGCACCTGCAGGAATCCCCCCGGCGCTGCGCCGAGGTCCAGCACCGCATCGCCGCGGCGCAGCAGCCCGTGCCGGCGCAGGATCTCCTCGATCTTGTAGGCGGAGCGGGCGCGCAGCCCGTGCTTGCGGGCCTGGCGGAAGTAGTAGTCCTTGGGATCGTAGGGCTTGGCCATTTCTCTTCCAGTGAGCGCGTTGCCCCCGACCGGCCGCGACGGGTATCCTGCGGTCTCGCCCGCCAGTCAAGGACATGTCCCGCACCCGCACCGCCCTCATCTGCTTGCCCATCGCCCTCGCCGGACTGGGCCTGGCGGCGCACGCCACCTTGCGGGTGCGGGAGGGGGAGCGCCAGCTGGCCGAGCTCGCCGCCGCCGGCAAGGCCGCCGGGGACTCGTTCGTGGAGACGCTGCAGGGGGAGCACGCCGAGCGGCAGTGGCTCACCTACGACCGGCGCCGGGCGGTGGCGCTGGCCCTGGCGGCAGCGCGGCGCGACCGGCTCCTGGGCCTGCTGGCCACCGGGGCGGCGGCGCTGGCCGCCGGCGCGCTCTCGGTCCTGTCCCGGATCGCCGCGGAGGTGGAGGAGGACCGACGACACGTGGAGGGACAGGCCGCCGGGCACCCACCGCTGCGACCTTGAATCGCAAATTTTGCCGGCTGCGACCGGGTGGCACCGTGGGTCCCTTGACTCCCACCGCCCGGCGATCGGATAAGGCGCCTTTCCGCCCGCCACGGCGGGCACCGAGGAGACGAGAAGCCCATGGCACTGAAGATCACGGAGGAGTGCATCAACTGCGGCGCGTGCGAGCCGGAGTGTCCCAACACCGCCATCAGCCAGGGCGACGACATCTACGTCATCGACCAGGCCAAGTGCACCGAGTGCCAGGGGCAGAACGACTCCCCGGCCTGTGCGGGCGTCTGCCCGGTCGACTGCTGCGTGAAGTAGTCGCACCGCCGCCCAAGCCCTGGCGGCCAGATTCCGAGGGTGGCGTCCCCCGGCGCCGCCCTCGCGGTGTTTTCGGGCCCGGGCTACCCCCCGCGCCCGAGGGGCGCTACCATCCACCCGTCCGCCCTCGAGGCGGCAGGGCCAAGGAGACCCGAAGACATGGCGACGCTCATCACCGAGGAGTGCATCAACTGCGGCGCGTGCGAGCCGGAGTGCCCCAATGGCGCGATCAGCCAGGGCGAGGACATCTACATCATCGACCCGGCCAAGTGCACCGAGTGCGTCGGCTTCCACGATGAGGAGGCCTGTGCCGCGGTATGCCCGGTGGATTGCTGCGTGCCCGATCCGGCCCGCCCCGAGACCGAGGAGCAGAACTACGGCAAGCTGGCCGGGCTCCACCCCGACAAGCAGTTCCCGGCGTTGGCCGACCTGCCCGGAAGCCTCTCCCGCTTCCGGAAGTAACCTTCGGGCGGCGATCAGCGGGGCCCCGGCGCGATGGAGAGCGCGAGCCTCACCGGCGGCCGGCTGGTGGCCCGGATGCTCGCTCGGGAGGGGGTCTCGACCGTCTTCACGCTGTCCGGCCTCCACGTCGCCCCCATCTACGCGGGATGCGTGGACGAGGGCGTGCGGCTGGTCGACACCCGCCACGAGCAGGCCGCCGCCCATGCCGCCGACGCCTGGGCCCGCCTGACCCGTGGGCTGGGGGTGGCGGTGGTGACGGCCGGGCCCGGGGTCACCGGCACGGTCACGGCGGTGGCCAACGCCTGGGCCGCCGGCGTGCCACTGCTCGTCCTGGGCGGAGCCGCACCCACCTTCAACCAGGGGCGGGGATCGCTGCAGGAGATGCCGCAGACGCAGCTCTTCTCCGGCATCACCAAGTGGTCCGACCGCGTCCCCTCGCCCGAGCTGATCCCCTCCTTCTTGGCCCGCGCCTTCCGGGTGGCCCGGGCCGGACGGCCTGGCCCGGTCTTCCTCGAGCTCCCCTGGGACGTGCTCTCCAACGGCGCCGACGCGGCCCTGGTCGACGCGCAGGTGCAGTATCGCACCCCGGCGCGCGCTCCCGGCGACCCCGAGCTCGTCCTGCGGGCGCTCCACCTCCTCGCCGCCGCCCAGCGGCCGGTGCTCCTGGGCGGGTCCTCGATCTGGTGGGACGACGCCGTCGGGCCCCTGCGCCGGCTGGCCGAGCGTACCGGGATCCCCGTCTACCTGAATGGCATGGGGCGCGGTTGCCTCCCTCCCGACCACCCCTCGTTCTTTCAGGGCTCGCGCAAGGAGGCCCTGGCCCAGGCCGACCTCGTGCTGGTCATCGGGACCCCCCTCGACTTCCGGGTAGGCTATGGCACCGAGCCCACCTTCGCCGCCGGCGCCCGGGTGGTGCAGGTGGACGTCCACGCCGAGGAGATCGGCCGCAACCGGCCCATCGAGGTGGGCATCGTCGGCGACTCGCGCAGCGTGCTCTCGGCCCTGGCCGACGACGCCCGCGCCGCCTGCGTCCCCCCGGGCTGGCGCACCTTCCTGCGGGAGAAGGAGGTGGAGCGGGCGCTCCGCCAGCGGGCCCACGAGGAGAGCGACCAGCGCCCCATCCACCACTTCCGCCTGGCCCGCGCCCTCGACGAGGTGGCTGCCCGGGCAGGCGACGTCACCTGGGTGGCCGACGGCGGCAACGTGGTGGCCGTGGCCGCCAAGGTGATCCGGCTGCAGGGTCCCGGCCGCTGGCTCGATCCCGGCCCCTTGGGCTGCCTGGGGGTGGGATCGCCGTTCGCCCTGGCCGCCAAGCTCCTCGCCCCCGAGCGGCCGGTGTGCGTGGTGCAGGGCGACGGCGCCTTCGGCCTGAACGGCATGGACTTCGAGACGGCCGTCCGCTTCCGCCTGCCCATGGTGGTGGTGGTGGGGAACGACGCCGCCTGGGGCCAGATCGCCGTCCCCCAGCGGGCCATGTACGGCGACGAGCATGCCGTCGCCACCCGCCTCGCCCCTACCCGCTACGACCGGGTGGTGGAGGCGCTGGGCGGGAAGGGCGAGCACGTCGACGACCCGGCGGGGCTGGTGCCCGCGCTGGAGCGCGCCTTCGCCTCGGGAACGGTCTACTGCGTGGACGTGGCCATCGACCCCGAGGCCGCCGCCTCGGCCGGGGCCGCGGGGTACGCCATCTAGCGACCGATCGTGATTCGGAATCACCGGCCGAGGGATCGAAAGGACTGGCGTATTCCTGCTGGCGGGCAGCGCCACCAGGAATGCTGGTGGGCAAGAAGACCTGGAGAGCGTGCAAAGCCGCGCTGGGGGCTTCGGGCGCGAATCGGGCATCTAGGAACCCGGCGCTGGGAACAAGCGGCATCGACTGTGGCGCGCCCATAAGATCGAAACTCCAACGGTTTCCGCTGATCGAGAATCACGAACTGCCGCTTAGGGAGGCGAGGACACCCGTGACACAGACCCTGACGCTGGACGCCTCCCGCACCGCCCTGGTGGTGGTGGACGTCCAGGAGCGGCTGGCCGCCGCCATGCCCCCCGACGACCTCGCGCGGCTGGTGAAATACGCGCGGGCGCTGCTCGGCGCCGCCCGCGAGCTGGCGATCCCCGTGCTCGCCACCGAGCAGTACCCCAAGGGCCTCGGCCCCACTCTCCCCGCCCTGCGCGAGATCCTCTCCTCGCCGCCCCTCCAGAAGATGGCCTTCTCGTGCGGCGCCGATGCCGGGTTCTGCGGCGCCCTGGCCGCTACCGGTCGGAGGCAGCTGATCCTGGCCGGGATGGAGACCCATGTGTGCGTCTTCCAGACGGCCCGAGACCTGGTCGCCCTGGGCTACGAGGTGCAGGTCTGCGCCGATGCGGTGACCAGCCGCACCGACGAGCACCGCCGGGTCGGCCTCGATCTCTGCCGCGAGGCGGGCGCCGTGGTAACCACCGCCGAGACGGCGATCTTCGACCTCCTCCGCCTCGCCGGCACGCCGCAGTTCAAGAGGGTGGCCCCGCTGGTCAGGTAGTTCTCCACGCGGTGCAGCCGGGCCAGTTCGAGCGAGCAGCGGCTAGATCCCGGTTGACCCAGGAGTTTCGCGGTGCTACCTATCCTGCCCCCGCTGTTTCCGGGGCGTAGCGCAGCCTGGTAGCGCACTTGCTTGGGGTGCAAGTGGTCGCTGGTTCAAATCCAGTCGCCCCGACACAACGAAGGCCCTGACGTCCCTCGGGAAACCGGGTTGCGTCAGGGCCTTCGCCTTACCTGCTCCCGGGTGCTGGCAGCAACAGAGCAGCAAGCGGACGTGGAGGAGCCCGAGATGACGACCCGCACGCTCTACCGCCCCGTCGGCCTCAAGGAGCTGGAGCTCGTCCTCGCCGGCGAGGGACGAGCGTTCCCGCCCCGCCTGCCCGAGCAGCCCATCTTCTACCCGGTCCTCAACCGCGACTACGCCACGCAGATCGCCCGGGACTGGAACCCTCCCGACCGGGCCTCCGGCTTCTCCGGCTTCGTCACCGAGTTCGACGTGGACGCCGAGTACCTGACCCGGTTCGAGACCAAGACGGTCGGGGCCAGCCTCCACCAGGAGCTCTGGGTGCCGGCCGCCGAGCTGCCGACCTTCAGCGACCACATCAGGTCGAGGATTCGCGTGTCCTCGGCCTTCTACGGGCCCGCCTACGAGGGCCCTGTGCCGCTGCCCCTGCTCGTCCGAGCCCGCAATCCCCGAGCCCAACTCAAGGTCCTGCGCGAGGCCCTGAACTACAACGGGATGGACTTCGGCATGGAGGTCTCGGCGAACTGGAAGCTGGTGCTCCTCAACTTCGGCTTCTGGTCCGCCACGGCGTCCGAGGAACAGGACCTCGCTCCTGCGGACGCCGCTCGGACGCTCGCGGCCATCCGGACGATCTGGGAACCGCATCATTCGGACCTGCCGCTCCCGGCGGGCACGCTGGTCAGCCCCAAGGGATAGGGCTTCGCTGGGGCGGCCTCTTCATTGCCGGCGCCGAACCTCAGCCTGTTGATGCCCTGGCGCATGTCGTCCAGGTCGAGGTGGCCGTAGACCTCGGCCGTGATGGTCGGGTCGCTATGGCGCAGGATCTTCTGCACGGTGGCGAGCGGGACGCCCGCCTTGAGCAGCAGCGTGGCCGTGGTGTGGCGCAAGTCGTGGAACCTGAGGTTGCGCCCCACCGGCTTCGACCTGAGCGCCCTGCCGCAGCGGGGGCACGTCCCGGCCCCAGCCGCCGGCCGTCGCTCCTCGTACCCGCACCCGCACCGGCCGCCGCAGCGGAGGATGTAGCCGGAGACGATGCCGGCGCGGCCCAGGGCCCTGCGCAGTACCTTCTGGAGCGCCACGTCGGGCCGGTGCTGACCCCCGTCCGGCCTCGGGAACACCAGGTCGGTGGAGGAGGTGGCGAGCGCCGTGAGCAGGTGCGGCCGGAGCTCGTCGGCGACGGGAAGGACGGCGGCCCGCCCTCCCTTGGTCGTGTCGCTGGCGTTGGAGCGGGACACCGTGATGGTGCCGGCCTCCATGTCCACGTCGGACCTGCGGAGCGCGACGAGCTCGCCCTTCCGCATGCCGGTGAAGATGGCGGTGGCGAAGATCGGCCGCCAGCACTCGTCGAGCGCCGAGAGGAGGCGCGGGACCTCCTCGGTCTTCAGGTAGTCCGGCACCCGCTTCGGCACCTTGAACCTGGGCATGAGCGTGGCGGGGTTGGTCCCCTGCCACCGCCCGCGCCTGGCGGCCACGGAGAAGATGCGGTGGACCAGGGCGCGGAGGTGGTTGAGGCTCTCGGGCGAGAGCTCCTCGGTCTTGGCGTTGAGGATGCCCTCCAGCTTCGACCCGACCTCGCGCAGCGGCACCGGGCCGAGCGTCGCCCGGAGGTGCTTCTCGGCGAACGACCGGATGGTGGGGGAGCGGAGCCGGCAGCCGTACTCGGCCCACCACCAGTCGAGCAGCTCGTCGAAGTCGGTGGTGTCCTTGACGGCGACCGGCTCCAGGCCGAGCCGCTGCCGCTCCAGCTTCTTGGCGAGGTCGCCGGCCAGCGCCCGCGCCTCGGTCTTGGTCCTGGCGTCGCAGGCGACGTTCTTCCAGCGACCCGTGGAATCCTTCACTCTGAGATACCAGCGGCCACGCCGCTGGAAGACGCTCGCCATGCTCATCACCTCCTTTCGGTGGGCGGTTGGGGTGGTGCGGCTACCGCTCGGGCTTCACGAGCGGGACGACGGTGCGGGGGCCGGAGCCCCCGTCCTTGACGAAGCTGCGGATGTCGGCGGGCACGAAGCGCAGCAGACCGCCCAGCTTGATGCTGGGGAGCTTGCCGGCCTCGGCCTGGTGGTAGACCCAGCTCCGCGAGGTCTTCAGGTACTTGCAGACGTCGCGGGCGTCCCAGAGGCCCTCAGGCTGGGTGTAACTGGCGTGCGGGTGTGGCTGGTCCATCTTCGGCTCCGGAGGCTGGTGTGGCGGCCTCCGGGTCGGTGACCGGGGACCGCATGCTGGACGCCGCTGGCCGTGGTCGAGATCCCACGGCATGGCAACGCTCAGCACGCAGTCCAGCGTGCCAGCAGGCCCGGTCGATCCTTCCTGACGCTAGATGCCGCTCGTGCGGCGCAGCCGGTCCAGGTGGCGCACCAGGTCGGTCACCATGTTGCGCGTGAAGGGCTTGCCGGTCAGGGTCTTGAGCCCGATGGCGTTGAGGTGCTGCGCGAGATCTGGCCCGCTCGCGATGGTCCTCTCCCAGACGGCGTCCATCGCGCTCATCACCGGGGCGCCCTCCGGTGTCGCCTGCCACACCAGGCGGTCCGTCTCCGGGTCGCGGACCTGCTCGACGTAGCCACGCCGCCCGTTGCGGACCACGGAGCCGGCATCCTCCAGGGCCTGCTTCTTCTTGGAGCGGCGCTCGCGAGAGCGGTGGCGCTCGTCTCGAAGACGGACGGCCTCCTTCCGCTCCAGGTCGGTCATCGAGGCGAAGTCGGGTCGGCTCTTCGAGAGGGACTTCTTGTTCTTGGCCTTCTCGGTCCTAGTGATCGTGCTCGACGTCTTCTTCTTGTGCGTCTTCGTCTTCTTGACCTTCTCGACCTTGGCCTTCCTGGCGCCGGCCTTCGCCCCCTTCTTGGACTTCTTCATGGGCGAGACGCGTACCACCAGGGTGACGGCTTTGGGCAAGACCGGCTCCTCCGCATCGACGTCTTCTTCCAGCTCCACCTCGAACTCGTCGACGGCCAGGTGCGGCATGAGGAGCGCCTCTAGGACCGCCGCGATCTCGTTGTCTGCGGGCCTC
>DATKMW010000159.1:0-46415 GCA_035541675.1 Anaeromyxobacter sp.
GGATGCCGATGATGGCCACGACGATCATGAGCTCGATGAGGGTGAAGCCCTTGTACGCCTTCTTCATGTCGATCTCCCTTGTCGGATGCCGGAGCTGCCTGCCGACGGTGTGACCGGGCCTCGCAGGCGCCCGGCTCTGGCGGCTTCCCTAGCAGGGGGAGTGCCAGCTCTCCGGCAGGCGAAAGCGCGCGACAACGCTGGGTGTAGGCCCCGCTCGCAGGTGACGGCGAGCGGCAGCCGGGTCGGCCGCCGGACGTTTTTCGTCACCCGCATCACCGGACGGGGGGTGAGCGTCCTTTTGACACCCGCGGGGCGTACATCGAAGATGCGACCCATGATCCTGCGGACGGAGAGGCTCACCAAGAGCTTCGAGGTCGGCCTCCGGCGGAGGCGGGTGGACGCGGTCAAGGACCTCACCTTCTCGGTGGGCGAGGGGGAGATCTTCGGCTTCGTGGGGCCGAACGGAGCCGGGAAGACCACCACCATCAAGATGCTGATGGGGCTCATCCAGCCCACCACCGGCTCGGCCTACATCTTCGACACCCCCATCCCCAGCAGGGCCTCCAAGAAGAGGATCGGCTACCTCCCCGAGCAGCCCGCCTACCACGAGTTCCTGAGCGGCCTGGAGGTCATGCAGCTCTTCGCCACCCTGGCCGAGGTCCCCCACGCCGAGCGCAGGAGGCGCTCCGGGGAGCTCCTGGGGCTGGTGGGGCTGGCCGACGCGGCCGACCGCCAGGTGCGCAAGTACTCGAAGGGCATGCAGCAGCGGCTGGGCATCGCCCAGGCCCTGGTCTCCGACCCCGCCTTCGTGGTCCTGGACGAGCCCATGAGCGGCCTCGACCCCATCGGCCGGCGGGAGATCCGCGATCTGATGCTCGAGCTCAAGCGGCGGGGGAAGACGGTCTTCTTCTCCACCCACATCCTCCCCGACGTGGAGAGCCTGTGCGACCGGGTGGGTCTCATCGTCCGCGGCATCCTCCAGGACGTGGGGCCACTCGCCACCATGCTCTCGGCGCGGGTGAAGAGCGTGGAGATCACCGCTCGCCTCCCGGCCGGCCGGCGCGAGCCCCTGGGGCCGGGGCGGGTCATCGCCGCCGAGGGCGAGCAGCTGACCGCGGTCTACGAGGACGAGGCCCAGGCCGACGCCGCGGTGGCGGCGGTGCTGGCCGCCGGGGGGCGGCTGGTGGCGCTCGCCCCCCAGCGCGAGACGCTCGAGGACTTCTTCCTGAGACGCCTGGCCGAGAGCGGCGCCGCCGGGCCGGCCCCGCGGAGTTGAGGGCCCCGGCCGCCGGGAGCCGACCGATGGAGGAGCTCGTCGCCGCCCTGCCCGCGCCGCTGGTCGTCGCCTGGGTGGCCATCCTGGGCGGCGTCCTGGGGAGCTTCCTCAACGTGGTGATCTCCCGCGTCCCGGTGGGCGAGTCGGTGGTGCATCCGGGCTCGCGCTGCCCCGCCTGCAGGACCCCCATCCGCTGGTACGACAACGTGCCGGTGGCGTCCTGGCTCATCCTGCGCGCCCGCTGCCGCGCCTGCGGCGCGCGCATCTCCGTCCGCTACCCGGCGGTGGAGCTGGCCGGGGTGGCTGCCGCCCTGCTCGCCCTCTGGCACCGGGGGTTCGGGCTGGCCGGGCTCGCCGAGCTCATCCTCTCCACCCTGCTCCTGGCGCTCTCGGCCATCGACCTCGACACCTGGCTCCTCCCCAACGTCCTCACCTGGCCGCTCCTCGCCCTCGGGCTCGGCGCCAGCGCGGCCGGGCTGTCGGCGGCCCCGTCCCTGGCCTCGTCGGCGCTCGGCGCCGCCCTGGGCTTCGGCGCCTTCGCCCTGGTGGCCTGGGTGGGGAAGAAGCTGGCCGGGCGGGAAGCGCTCGGCTTCGGGGACGTCTGGCTCCTCGCCGGACTGGGGGCCTGGATGGGCGCGGCCGCGCTCCTGCCCTTGGTGCTCCTGGCCTCTCTGCAGGGGGCGGTGGTGGGCATCGCCCTCCTCCTCGTGGGCAAGGCGCAGACCGGCGAGCCGCGCCCGGCCCGGGCCCAAGGAGGCGGGGGCGGCGAGGACGACTGGGTGCCGCCCCGCAACGCCGTGCCCTTCGGGCCCTTCCTGGCCCTGGGTGCCCTGGAGTGGCTCTACCTGGGGGACGCCATCATCCGGCTGCTGCCCTCGCTGGAGGTGTTTCGCTGATGTGGGGGTCGATCCGGGCGCTGCTGGCGCTGCAGGTGGCGGCGGTCGCCTCCACGGCCGCGGTGCTCACCCTGGCCCTGGGCCTGCCCATGGGCGCGCGCCACGGCCTCACGCCGGCGGTGCTGCTCGCGGTGGTCCTGGCCGCGGCGGCGCTCTCCGCGGCGCTGGGCACGCTGCTCCTGTGGAGGGCGGTGGCGAGGCCCGTGGATCAGATGCTCGCCGCGGCGCGGCGGCTGGGGCGGGCCGGCGGGATGCCGGCGCTGGGGGAGCAGGAGCGGGCCGGCCTCTCCCGGGCGGCGGTGCTCTTCGGCCGGGTCGCCGACGAGCTCCTCGAGGAGCGCCGGCTCCTGGCGGCCAAGGTCGGGGAGCTGACCCGGGCCGGCCGGGAGCTGGGCGATGCGCGCGCCCAGGTGGACCGCGCCGAGCGCCTGGCCACGGTGGGGCGCCTGGCGGCCGGGCTGGCGCACGAGATCGGGAACCCGCTGGGCGCGGTGTGCGGGTACGTCGAGGTGGCGCGGGGCCGGCTTCCCCAGGACGCCCACCCGGACCTGCGCGAGGCGGTGGCCCGCATCGCCGACGCCTCGGCGCGGATCGACCGGATCCTGCGGGCGCTGCTCGACTTCGCCCGGCCCGCGCCCGCCCTGATCGGCGAGGTGCAGGTGGGCGCGGTGGTGGAGGGCGCCGTGCGCCTGGCCCGGGTCCAGCCACGCTTCCGGGCGGTGCAGGCGGTGGTGGCCGTCCCGCCCGACCTGCCGCCGGTTCGCGGCGAGGAGGGGCGGCTGGTCCAGGTCCTCCTCAACCTCCTCCTCAACGCCGGCGACGCCATGGGGGGCGACGGCAGGGTCGAGGTCCTGGCGCGGGCCGACGGCCCGGACGTGGTCGAGATCGCGGTCGCCGACCGGGGCCCAGGCATCCTCCCCCAGCACCTGCCGCGCCTCTTCGAGCCCTTCTTCTCCACCAAGGAGCCGGGGGAGGGGACCGGGCTGGGGCTGGCCACCAGCCAGCGCATGGTGGAGGAGATGGACGGTACCCTCTCCGCCGCCAACGGGCCGTCGGGCGGCGCGGTGTTCCGGGTCCGGCTGCGGCGGGCCGGGGCGGGCGGGCCCGCCGGCCCGTGATAGGCTCCGCCGGTGGCCTTCCACACCGTCCTGGTGGTCGACGACGAGGAGCCGCTCCGGCACCTCCTCACCGTCATCCTCCGCGACCACGGCCACGAGGTGCGGGCCGTGGCCAGCGCCGAGGACGCGCTCAAGGAGCTTTCGGCGCGGGACTACGACCTGGTGCTGACCGACGTGCGCATGCCGGGGATGGGGGGCCTGGCGCTGGTGCGGGAGCTGCAGCGCACCACCCCCGACCTCCTGGTGGTGGTGATGAGCGCCTACGGCACGCACGACACCGCCATCGAGGCCATGAAGGCGGGCGCCTACGACTACCTGGGCAAGCCCTTCAAGCCCGACGACGTCCTCCTGGTGCTGCGCAAGGCCGAGGAGCGCGAGCGGCTGGCCCGGGAGAACCGGCGGCTCCGCAGCGAGCTGGCCGAGAGCTACCGGCTCGACAACCTGGTGGTGGCCTCGCCCGCCATGCAGGAGGTGATGCGGAGCGTGCGCAAGGTCGCGCCGCAGAAGAGCACCGTCCTGCTCCTGGGCGAGTCGGGGACCGGCAAGGAGCTGGTGGCCCGCGCCCTCCACGAGCTCTCCCCCCGCGCCAGCTTCCCCTTCGTGGCCGTGAACTGCGGGGCCATCCCGGCGGAGCTCCTCGAGTCGGAGCTCTTCGGCCACGTCCGCGGCGCCTTCACCGACGCCCGCCGCGACAAGAAGGGGCTGGCGGTGGAGGCGGACGGCGGGACGCTCTTCCTCGACGAGGTGGGGGAGCTTCCGCTCGCCCTCCAGGTCAAGCTGCTCCGCTTCCTCCAGGAGGAGGAGGTCCGCCCGGTGGGAGAGGTGCGCACGCGCCGGGTCGACGTCCGGGTGGTCACCGCCACCGCCCGCGACCTCTCCGGAGCGGTGGCGGCGGGCGAGTTCCGCGAGGATCTCTTCTGGCGGCTCAACGTGGTGGCGGTGCGGCTGCCACCCCTGCGCGAGCGGCCCGAGGACGTGGCCGCGCTGGCCGCCCACTTCCTGGCGCGCTACGCCCGGCTCCGCCCCGAGCTTCCCGCCCTGGCGCTCTCCCCCGAGGCGCTGTCCGTCCTCTCCGCCCACCGCTGGCCCGGGAACGTCCGGGAGCTGGAGCACGCCATCGAGCGGGCGGTGGTGCTGGCCGACGGTCCGCTCCTGGAGGAGAAGGACCTCCCCGACAGCGTGCGGGCGGGGCGCGACCGCGCGGCCCCAGGCGGCGCGGAGGAGCCGGGCCCTTCGCTCCGCCAGGCGGTGCAGGCGGCGGAGGCGCGGGCCATCCGCGCCGCCCTGGAGCGCACCGGGGGCAACCGCACCCGCGCCGCCGAGCTGCTGGAGATCTCCTACCGGGCGCTCCTCTACAAGATCAAGGACTACGGCCTGGGCGATTGAGGGCCGGGCCGGCCGGTCGGCGGGGCGTTCTGCACCGCCGGTCGCACGCATAACTAGGTATCAATTCATGTCCCTGACACATGTCTCACCTACACCGACCGATATCGTGGCAGAGGCTTTCTTGATCCCGGAAGGGCCGATCGCATAGCGTGGTTTCGCATGGCTGGCCGACCCTCCGGCACCTCGACGAACGCCCGCGTCCTCCGGCGCCGCGCCCGCAACAACGTGCAGCGGCTGCGGGAGGAGCAGTTGCTCACCAAGGCCGAGCTGGCGCGGAAGGCGGGCGTCTCGCCGCTGACCGTGTCGCGCATCGAGAGCGGCCTGGAGTGTCGCATGGATACCCAGCGCAAGATCATCCTGGCGCTGGGGCTCACGCCCTCGGATCGCCACCGGGTCTTCGGCCGGGGCAACGCGGGGCGCGCGCCGTGAGCACGTCGGCGGAGGTGGCGATGGGGAGCGAGGCGGCAGCCAACGTGACGCGGAGCGGGCCGAGCGGCCCGCGCCGGGGGTGAAGGGAACGCCATGGCGTCCAGCAAGCTCGCCGTCGGCCTCGACATCGGCTCCTCGAGCGTGAAGCTCATCCAGCTCAGGGAGAAGCGAGGCGGATTCTCGCTCCAGGCCTTCGGCTCCGCCCCGCTGCCCCCCGAGGCCATCGTGGACGGGGCCCTGATGAACTCCTCGGCGATCGTCGAGGCCATCCAGGAGGTGGCCGCCGCCCAGAAGCTGAAGGGCAAGGAGGTGGCCATCGGGGTCCGGGGCCACTCCGTCATCATCAAGAAGATCCAGCTGCCGCGCATGACGCAGGAGGAGCTGGACGAGTCCATCCAGTGGGAGGCGGAGCAGTACATCCCCTTCGACGTGAAGGACGTCAACATCGACACCCAGATCCTCACGCCCGAGGGAGACGCCGCCGGGCAGATGGACGTGCTCCTGGTCGCCGCCAAGAAGGACATGATCAACGACTACACCTCGGTGTGCGCCGAGGCCGGCCTCACCGCCACCGTGGTCGACGTCGACGCCTTCGCGGTCCAGAACGCCTTCGAGAACAACTACGAGGGGTTCGCCGGGGAGACGGTGGTGCTCATCAACGTGGGGGCCGCGGTCTCCAACATCAACATCGTGGCCCGGGGCACGACCACCTTCACCCGCGACATCACCATGGGCGGCAACGCCTTCACCGAGGAGATCCAGAAGCAGCTCAACATCTCCTACGACGAGGCCGAGGCCCTCAAGGTGGGCGGCCAGGGCGAGTCGGACGCGGTGGTGCCGCAGGAGGTGGAGCGCGTCATCCAGGGCGTGGCCGACCAGATGGGCGGCGAGATCCAGCGCTCGCTCGACTTCTACGCCAGCACCTCGCCCGAGGGGGCCATCGGGCGGGTCTACCTCTCCGGCGGGACCGCCCGCATCCCCGCCCTCTTCAAGGTCATCGAGGCCCGCGGCGGAGTTCCGGTCGAGGTCCTCAACCCGTTCAAGAGCATCGAGATCGACAACCGGCGGTTCGACCCGGCGGTGATCCTGGCCGCCGCCCCGTCGGCCGCGGTGGCCGTCGGCCTCGCCCTCCGCCGTCCCGGGGACAAGTAGCCATGGTCAGGATCAACCTCCTCCCGGTCCGGGTCTCGAAGAAGAAGGAAGCCGGCAAGCAGCAGCTCCTGCTGTTCGCCCTGGTGCTCGCCCTCGGCGCCGTCGCCAACGGCTGGTACCACCAGCAGCGCGCCGGCGAGCTGGAGACGGTGGAGAAGCGCGTCTCCAAGACCAAGGCCGACATCGCCCAGCTCGACCGGATCATCGGGGAGGTGAAGAGCATCCGGGTCCAGCAGCAGCAGCTGCAGGAGAAGCTGGACGTCCTCGACAAGCTCAAGCAGGGCCGGACCGGGCCGGTGCGGATGATGGACGAGCTCACCGCCATCATCCCCAAGCGGGCCTGGCTCACCCACCTGGAGGAGAAGGACGGGAAGATGACGTTCCAGGGCGGCGCCACCAGCGTGGAGGACGTCTCGCAGTTCATGGGCGCCCTCAAGACCTCCAAGTACTTCGCCGACGTGGAGCTCAAGAAGACCGAGGGCAAGACGACCGACAAGAACCTCAAGACCGTGAACTTCACCATCAACGCCACCGCCAAGTACTCGCCCGGCGTGGCGGCGACCAGCGCACCCCAGGCGGGCTCGCCGCCCGCCACACCCCCGGCGGCCAAGGGGAAGGGCTAGGCCATGGAGAAGCTCATCGAGCGCATCGCCAAGGCTCCGCTCGGCCTCAAGGTCCTGGTGGTGCTCGGCGCCCTGGGCGTCATCAGCGCCCTGAACTTCCTGGTGGTGGGCGTGCCCTACGGCCGGTCCATCACCGAGATGGACGCGCGCAAGCAGCGGGCCGAGTCGGACCTCAGGAAGCTCAACGCCGAGTACATCGAGAAGCAGTCCATCGCCAACGACCTGAACCGCTTCCGGCGCGAGCGCGAGCTCCTGGAGCAACGGCTCGCCGAGGCGCTGTCCGAGCTCCCCGAGCAGAAGAACATCGACGAGCTCCTCGAGGCGTTCCAGGATCGGGCGCAGAAGTCGGGCCTGGAGATCGCCACCATCGAGCCCAGGGACGAGGTCAGCGCCGGGTTCTACGCCAAGATCCCCATCGCCATGCAGGTCGATGGGAACTACCACGAGATCGCCACCTTCTTCGATGCCATCGGCCGGCTGCGGCGCATCGTGAACGTGAGCGACATCGTCCTCGATCGGCCGCGGACCGTGAACGGCAAGGTGCTGCTCACCAGCAAGTTCACCGCCACCACCTTCCGGTTCGTGGAGCCGAAGGCCGCCCCTGCTGCCAAGGGCACGACCAAGGGGTCCCAATGAACACCCGCGTCGTCATCGCGGCCCTCTCGGCCCTGGCCCTGGCCGCCTGCGGCAGCCCCACCCGCCCCCCGCAATCGACCTCCGCGGCGGCCAAGACCGCGGCGGCATCGACCTCGTCCCCCGGCCAGGCCGCGGCGGCGCAGGCCGAGCCGGAGTACTCCTACTCCTCGGTGGGCAAGCGCGATCCGTTCCGCAGCTTCCTCGCCGAGCTGGCGCAGGAGAACACCTTCTCGTCCCATTGCAGCACGCCGCTGGGCCGCTACGACATCGAGCAGCTCAAGCTCGTGGCGGTGATCACCGGGCTCGAGGACCCCGTGGCCATGGTGGAGTCGCCGACCGGCGTCGGCTACACCGTGCGTCGGGGCGCGTGCATCGGGAAGAACGGCGGTACCGTGGCGGCCGTGCGCTCCGGCGAGGTGGTCGTGTCGGAGTGGGTGGTCCGCGCCGACGGGAGCAGGGATTCCACGCAGACCGTGCTCCGCCTCCCCAAGGCGGTGCTCAACCTCGAGGAGTAGCTCCATGAACCTCCCCCACAAGCCCCTCGTCGGTCTGCTCCTCTGGGGCGTGCTGGCCAGCGCCGGACCGGCGCGCGCCGGGGACGCCAACGTCATCCGTGCCATCGGCGTGGCCGAGCGCGACGGTGCGCTGGAGCTCTCGGTCCAGGGCTCGAGGCCCCCGGCCTACTCGGTCTTCAAGCTGCAGGACCCGCAGCGGCTGGTGGTCGACATGGCCGGTGCGGACGTCAGCGCGCTGGCCGCCCCCGGGGTGGTGGGCAAGGCGGGCGTGGTCTCGGTCACCACCGCCCAGTACAAGGACGAGCGCAGCTCGGTGGGCAGGGTGATCGTCACGCTGGACGGGCCCCGCCGCTACGAGGTGGTCCCGCGCGGCGACGCGGTGGTGGTGCGGGTGCTCACCGGCGACCCGGCCTCTCCGGCCGCCGCCGGGCCGGCCCCGGTCGCCGAGGCGACCGCGGCAGCGCCGACCGCGACCCCCTCCGCTCCGGTGGTGGAGGCGAGCCCCTCCGAGCCAGCGCCGGCGGAGGCCACCTCCCCGCCCGCCGATGACCACGTGGTGAGCCGCAAGGTGGACGAGGCCCGGGTCGGTGGCCGCGCCGCCCAGGCCCTGACCGCCGTCCGCCAGCAGGGCGAGCGGGTCCTCCTGGCCACCGACGGCGAGGTGGGTCGGGTGGAGGTGCTCGAGCTGCGCGACCCGGCTCGGCTTGTGCTCGACCTCTACGGCGTCTCGCGCTCGCCACGCTCGTCGGTGCCGCTCGCCGGGGCCTTCTCCCAGGCCCGCTTCGGCAAGGCCGGGGCCAAGGTCCGGGTGGTGCTCGACGCCGCCGGTACTCTCCCGGCCTTCGAGCTGAAGCGGGTGAAGGGTGGGCTCGAGGTCGCCACCGGCGAGGCGCTGGCCGCGGCCGCGCCGGCCGCGCCCGCACGCGTCGCGGCCGCGCCGGTCGCGCCCACGCCGGCCGCCGCTTCCCCGCCGGCGCCGCGCCGCGCTCGCATCGCCGCCGTGCGCTTCTCCGGCGCGGGCGAGGGCGCCCGCATCGAGGTGACCGGCAAGGCGCGCTGGTCCGTGTCCCGCCCCGACGAGCGCACGGTGGTCCTGACGCTCGAGGGGGCCGAGCTGGCCCGCGCCCAGGAGCGCTCGCTCGACACCAGCGCCTTCCACGGCCCGGTGCAGATGGTCTCCTCCTTCAACCAGCCGGCCACCGGCCAGGTCCGGATCGTGGCCAGCCTGCGGGGCGCGGCCACCGACACCGTGCAGGAGCGGCCCGACGGCCTCTCCTGGACCTTCGCCGCCGAGCCTGCCCAGGCCGCCGAGGCCGAGCCGCCCGTCAAGATCGAGGCCGGCGGCGCCGAGGCGGCCGGCTTCTCCTCCGAGGCCCCGACCTACGCCGCCTCCGGCGCGCCGCAGGCCCGCGGCTACACCGGCCGCCGCATCACCCTGGACTTCAACGACATCGAGATCCGCAACCTGCTCCGGCTCATCGCCGACGTCTCCAAGAAGAACATCGTGGTGGCCGACGACGTGAAGGGGAAGGTGACGGTGTCCTTGCGGAACATCCCATGGGACCAGGCCCTGGACCTGGTGCTCCGCTCCAAGGGGCTCGGCAAGGAGGAGATGGGGAACGTCATCCGCATCGCCAAGCTCGCCGACATCCTGTCCGAGCAGCAGGCGCGGGCGGAGGCGGAGAAGGCCCGTATCCCCCTGCAGCCCCTCAAGGTGCGCATCATCCCGGTGAACTTCTCCTTGGCCAAGGACCTTTCCGCCCGCATCAAGGACGTGCTCAGCGAGCGCGGCACGGTCTCGGTCGACGACCGGACCAACGTGCTCATCGTCAAGGACATCCCCGAGGCGCTGGTGCGCGCGGAGGGGCTGGTGCGCAACCTCGACACCGAGACCCCGCAGATCCTCATCGAGAGCCGCATCGTCGAGGCCTCGTCCAACTACAACCGGGCGCTGGGCGTGCAGTGGGGCGGCAACGCCGCCATGAACCAGGCCAACGGCAACCCCACCGGCCTCATCTTCCCCAACAACATCACCGCGGCGGGCTCGGGGACGAACAACTACGTGGTCAACCTCCCCGCCGCCATCGGCCAGGGGTCGGGCGGCGGCGTCGGCTTCACCTTCGGCTCCATCGGCAGCGCCTTCAACCTGAACCTGCGCCTCTCGGCCCTGGAGAACAGCGGGACCATCAAGACCATCTCGGCGCCCCGGATCGCCACCATCGACAACAAGGAGGCGACCATCGGGCAAGGCATCTCCATCCCGTTCTCGCAGACCTCGGCGTCGGGCGTGAACACCACCTTCATCGAGGCGAAGCTGGAGCTGAAGGTGACGCCGCACGTCTCGGCCGACGGCTCGGTGCTCCTCAAGATCAAGGCCTCCAACAACGCGCCCAACCCCCAGCTCACCGGCTCCGATGGGCAGCCCTCCATCTCCAAGAAGGAGGCGGAGACCGAGGTGCTGGTGAAGGACGGCGACACCACCGTCATCGGCGGCATCTACACCCGTTCCACCTCCACCAACGTGACCAGCGTTCCCTGGCTCGGCAAGATCCCCGTCCTCGGCTACTTCTTCCGGAACACGACCAACGAGGACGACCACACCGAGCTCCTCATCTTCATCACCCCTCGCATCCTGAATCGCTCGGCCACCGTCGCCGGTGGCAACCAGGAGACGCCATGAAGCTGGGCATTGCCACCCTCCTCCTTGCCCTGGGTGCGCTCGCCGGGTGCAACAAGACCAACGCCTCCATCCTCATCGAGGAGACCTGCGCTCCGCCCAAGCCGGATACGACCTCGGGCGGGTGCGTCTGGGACAGCGGCACCTGCAGCGCCACCCCGCTCGACACCTACTGGATCGATCTCTCCTACGGCCTGAAGTTCTTCCTGGGCGTACAGGTGGACAACCAGCTGACCAACAACGCCGACGCGACCTTGGGCCAGGTCAACACCCACGACGCCTTCGTGGACACCTACTCCGTCACCTATGCGACGGCCGGGGCCCCGGCGGGCACCAGCGTCCCCGCCATCACCGCCCCACCGCAGATCCAGAACACCGTGCCGGCGGCCGGCTCGGCCGTGATCGGCATCAATCCCATCGACGGCGACGCCCTCGCCGCCTTGATGACGGCCGCCCAGGCCGCCGGGGGGGCGTCGTTCCGGGTGATCGCCACGGTGAAGCTCCACGGCTACCTCGGCGACGGTTCCTCCTTCCAGTCCGAGGAGCGCAAGTACCCCATCGACGTCTGCTGGGGCTGCGTGGCGGTGCCCGTGTGCACGGGCACCAAGGTCCTGCACTCCTGCCCGGATCCGATCCAGTGGCCATCGAACAGCTCCTGCGACTCGAGCACCTGACGCGCCGCATCGCGGGGCGGGGCCTCGACCGTCCTTGACGGTCCCTGCCGCGCCGGGCTAGAAACCAGCCCAGCCTCGCGCATCCGGCGAAATCACGCGGCTTTTTCGGTGCCGCGAGGCGAATGACATGGGCTTCAGGGAGCATCTGCAGTCGATCACCAGGTCCTGCGAGGGCGCCTTCGCCTGCTCGCTCATGGGCGTCGACGGCATCGAGGTCGACACCCACATCGACGGGGAGCGCGCGCCGGACCTCGACGTGAGGCCGCTCCTGGTCGAGTACTCGGGCCTCTTCCGCAGCGCGCGGGAGGCGGCAGAGCTGAACGGGGCCGGGGAGACCGCCGAGCTGTTCGTGGAGACCGAGAAGGTGCTCACCGTGGCCCGAATGGTCTCGCCCGAGTACTACATGGTGGTGGCGCTCTCCCCCGGGGGTAACCTGGGGAAGGCGCGCTTCCTGATGCGGGTCACCGTCCCCAAGGTCCGGGCGGAGCTGTAGCACCCGGCGCCACCGACCACGGGATCGAAGGTCCCGGTCGGGCGCAGCCGTTCACGAACCGAGAACCGCCGCGACGAGGAGCAGCGACGAAGATGGCCGACACCCTGGACACCACGGCATTCCGCCGGGGGCTCAAGATCGAGATCGACAAGGAGCCCTGGGAGATCGTCGAGTTCCAGCACGTGAAGCCGGGCAAGGGCTCGGCCTTCGTGCGGACCCGGATCAAGAACCTCCTCACCGGCCGCACCATCGACAAGACCTTCAAGTCCGGCGACGTGGTGGGCAAGCCCGACATCGAGGAGCGGGAGATGCAGTACCTCTACCTCGACGGCGACCACTACCAGTTCATGGACAACAAGAACTACGAGCAGACCTTCGTCACCGCCGACCAGATGGGCGAGGCCAAGAACTTCATCAAGGAGAACACCACCACCCGCATCCTGTTCTACAACGGGAAGGCCATCGGGGTGACGCTGCCCAACGCCATGGACCTCAAGGTGGTGAAGTGCGATCCCGGCGTGCGCGGGGACACCGTCTCGGGGGCCACCAAGCCCGCCACCCTGGAGACCGGGTACGTGGTCAACGTCCCCCTCTTCATCAACGAGGGAGACATGCTCCGCATCGACACCCGCTCGGGCGAGTACCTGACGCGCGTGGCGGGATAAGCTGCCCCGCTCGCCTGCCCGGCAGCCCACCGAAGGGAGAGGAGCGATGGCCAGCCGACCGCCCAAGCAGCCTGCCGAGCGCACCACCGCCGGGCCGGGGGCGGGGTTCTCCCTCGAGGACGTTCGGAAGCTGGTGCAGCTCGTCGAGGAGAGCGACGTCACCCGCCTGGCCTGGAAGCGCGGCGGCGACGAGGTGGTGGTCGAGCGCGGCAGCCGGGGCGCGCCCGCCGTGGCCGCTCCGGCCCACTCCGCCGCCCTGGCGGTCACCGCATCGGTGCCTCCCCTGGCCGCCGCGGCCGCCCCGGCCGCGAAGGGCACCGAGCGCCCCGACCAGCCCGGGGTGCTGGTGAGCTCCCCCTTCGTGGGCACCTTCTACCGGTCCCCGTCGCCGGACGCCCCGCCCTTCGTGGACATCGGCCACAAGGTCAAGAAGGGGCAGACGCTCTGCATCATCGAGGCGATGAAGCTCATGAACGAGATCGAGAGCGAGGTGGACGGCACCGTCGCCGAGATCCTGGTGCCCAATGCCACCGCGGTGGAGTTCGGCGAGGCGCTGTTCCGGATCGTCCCCGGGTAGCCCGTGTTCAAGAAGGTCCTCGTCGCCAACCGCGGGGAGATCGCGCTCCGCGTCATCCGCGCCTGCAAGGAGCTGGGCATCGCCACGGTGGCGGTCCATTCCACCGCCGACGCCGAGTCGCTCCACGTCCGCTTCGCCGACGAGGCCATCTGCATCGGCCCGCCCCCGGCGCGGCAGAGCTACCTCAACGCGCGAGCGGTGCTGGCCGCCGCCGAGCTGACCCGCGCCGACGCCATCCATCCCGGGTACGGGTTTCTCTCCGAGAACGCCGAGTTCGCGGAGATGGTGGGGCAGCTCCGCCTCCGCTTCATCGGCCCGCGGCCGGAGATGATCCGGCTCATGGGCAACAAGATCCAGGCGCGCGAGGCCATGGAGAAGGCCGGGCTCCCGCTCCTGCCAGGGGCGCGCGGGGCGCTGCGCGACGGCGCCGAGGCCGAGCGGCTGGCGGCGGAGGTCGGCTTCCCGGTGATCCTCAAGGCCGCCGCAGGAGGCGGCGGCCGGGGCATGAAGATCTGCCGCGACGGCGCCCAGGTTCGACAGCAGTTCGACACCGCCTCGGCCGAGGCGCTGGCCGCCTTCGGCGACGGCTCCATGTACCTGGAGCGCTACGTGGAGAAGCCGCGCCACATCGAGCTGCAGATCGTGGCCGACGAGCACGGCAACGTGCTGCACCTGGGCGAGCGCGAGTGCTCGGTGCAGCGCCGACACCAGAAGCTCATCGAGGAGTCCCCCAGCCCGGCGGTGACCCCGGCGCTGCGCCGGGAGATGGGCCAGGTGGCGGTCCAGGCCATGCGCCGGGTCGGCTACAACAACGTGGGCACGGTGGAGTTCCTGCTCGACGAGCACGGCCGCTACTACTTCATGGAGATGAACACCCGCATCCAGGTGGAGCACCCGGTCACCGAGCAGGTGTACGGGCTCGACCTCCTGCGCGAGCAGATCCGGCTGGCCGCCGGCGAGCGCTTGGAGCGGGCCCAGGAATCGGTGATCCCGCTGGCCCACGCCATCGAGTTCCGGGTGAACGCAGAGGATCCGGTCACCTTCGCCCCGTCACCGGGCACCATCGGCGGCTATCACCAGCCGGGCGGCTACGGGGTCCGGGTCGACACCATCGCCTACGAGCACTACCGGGTGCAGCCCTTCTACGACTCCCTGGTGGCCAAGCTGGTGGTCACCGGCGCCACCCGCGACATCGCCCTGCGCCGCGCCGCCCGGGCGCTGGACGAGTACGTCATCGAGGGGATCAAGACCAACATCCCCTTCCACCGGCGGGTGCTGGGCTTCCCTGCCTTCGTCGAGGGACGCTACGACACCCGCCTGGTAGAGCAGATCCTCAACCCGCCTGCGCCGGAGGAGGCGGGCGGCCCGCGATCCGCGGGGCGATAGCGGACCGGCGCCGTCTCGGAACCCCGCGAAATCCCGGAAGTCTTCCGCGGTCCTTCTCTTGACCGTGGCCGGGAGCATCCGTTACGCTCGCACCGGGCCCTGGGCTTCCCCAGGGCAGTGGTCGTGCTGCGCCCCGCCGTCGCAGAACCCGAGCCTCCGAGCCCTGCCAGCCGATGGCTGTCGACAAGAACAAGATCATCGCGGAGGCGACGAAGCTCGTACAGCGAGGGTCTCTCGACAAGGCCATCGCCACCTACCAGCGGATCCTGGCCGAGGACCCCAAGGACGTCCGGGTCCTGCTCAAGGTGGGCGAGCTCTACCAGAAGAAGGGCGACGAGAAGCTGGCCGCCGACGCCTTCACCCGCGTGGCCGAGACCTACGCCGAGCAGGGCTTCTTCCTCAAGGCGGTCGCCGTCTACAAGCAGATCGTGAAGATCGCCCCGGACGACGTCCGGGTGAACGAGCGGCTGGCCGGGCTGTACCAGCAGCTCGGGCTCATGAGCGACGCCATGGGCCAGCTCCAGTTCATGGCCACCGCCCACGAGAAGGCGGGCGACCTGGCCAAGCTCACCGAGGTGCTCCAGCGGATGGTGGAGCTGGACCCGGAGAACATCGCCTCCTCCATCAAGCTGGGCGAGCTCCACGCCCGCGCCGGCCACCCCGGGCCGGCCCTGGAGTGCCTGCAGCGTGCCGCCGCCTACCTCAAGAAGCACGCCCGCACCGACGAGTACCTCAAGGTGGCCGAGCGCATCGCCTCGCTGCAGGGCGAGGACCAGGGGCTGACCAAGGAGCTGGCCAACATCTACCTGGCCAAGGGCGACACCAAGCGCGCCCTGGCCAAGCTGCAGCTCCTCTTCAAGTCGGACCCCAAGGACGTGGAGACCCTGCACCTCTTGGCGCAGGCGTTCCGCGACCTGGGCCAGGCCTCCAAGACGCTCTCCGTCTACAAGGAGCTGGCCCACCTCTACGGGGAGCAGGGTCGCCACAGCGACGCGCGGGCCACCTGGCGCAAGGTCCAGGAGCTGGCGCCGGACGACCCCGACGCCGCGGCGGCCCTGGGGCCGCCGCAGGCGCCCGCCGCAGCCCCGGCGGTCCGCCCGCCGCCCGGGCCGCCCCCCGGGGCGCAGCGGCAGGCGATCGCCCCCCCGCCGCCCGCGGCCCCGGCGGCGGTCGCCCCCGCCCCCGTCCCCGCGGCCGGATCCGACGCCATCCGCAAGCTCCTCACCGAGACCGACGTCTACGTGAAGTACGGCCTGCACGACAAGGCGCTCGAGCACCTGCACAAGGTCCTGGCCGTCGACCCGCAGTCCCCCGAGGCGCACGAGCGGGCGCGCGAGATCCACCTCGCCGCCGGGCGGCGCAGCGAGGCCGGCGACGCGGGCGTGGCGGCGGTGCGGGCCTATCTCCAGCGCGGGCAGCCCGAGCGGGCGCGCGACTGCGTCCTGCGGCTGCGCCACATCGATCCCGGCAACCCCCTCATCGAGGAGCTGGCCGCGACCGCCGGCGGGACCGAGGAGCTGGAGGTGGTCGAGGAGATCGCCGAAGGCACCGAGGTGGTGCTCGACCCGGCCGAGGCCCGCCCCGCCCGCGTCGAAGAGGACGAGCTCGCCATCCGCGCTGCCGGCGACCAGGCCGACGAGCAGGTGGAGGACGAGCCGGTCGAGCCCGCCGCCGCGGCCGCCCTGGAGGAGGGCGTGGCCCTGGAGGTGGGCGAGCCGGAGCCGGACCTCTCGGCCCAGGACGACGGCCCGGCGGAGGCGGCCGCGGAGGTGGTGGGGGACGAGCCGGCCGGCCCGATCGCCGAGGCCGCCCCCCCCGCCCCCCGAGCCCCGCCGCCCGGGCCACCACCCGCGGTGGCCCGGGCCCGCGCCGAGGCGAAGGCCAGGGCCGTGGTCCTGGCCCCGCCGCCCCCTCCGCCCGAGCCCAGCCCCCCGCCGGAGCCCGAGCCCGAGCAGGCCGCGGAGGCCGAGGAGGCCGACCTCTCCGACGAGCTCGAGGAGGCGAGCTTCTTCCTGCAGCAGGGGCTGCTGGACGAGGCGCGCGATGCCCTGCGGAACCTGCTCCAGTTCTACCCCGGCCACCCGGGCGTCACCTCCAAGCTCGCCGAGGTGGAGCGCCGGGCGGCCCAGGCACCCCACCCCGGGCCGACCCCGCGCCCGAGCCCGAGCCGGGTGTCGCCCGCCGCCGCCGACGAGAGCTTCGACATCGCCCGCGAGCTGGCCGAGGAGCTGTCCGACGGCGGGGCGGCCGCCTCCGACGACGAGTTCCAGTACTCGGTCGAGGACGTCTTCAGCCAGTTCAAGAAGGGCGTGGAGGCCACCGTCAAGCCCGAGGACAGCGCCACCCACTACGACCTGGGCATCGCCTACAAGGAGATGGGGCTCCTCGAGGACGCACTGCACGAGTTCGAGATGGCGCTGGGCGGCAGCGACCGGCGCCGCGAGGTCGACTGCCTGACCATGATCGGCCTGTGCCAGATGGCCCGCAGCGAGCCGCGGGAGGCCATCCAGGCCTACCGCCAGGCCCTGGGCTCCGACCACCTCACCAAGGACTCGGCCAAGGCCATCCACCTCGACCTGGGCGCGGCCTACGAGGCGGCCGAGCAGCCGGAGGCGGCGCTGTTCTACTACCAGAAGGTGGCCCGGAACGACCCCGGCTACCGCGACGTGGCGGCGCGGGTGAAGGCGCTGGGCGGGGGCCCCGGCCGCCCGCCGCCCGAGGGCGAGGCCCGGACCGCGGCGGCGGTGGCTGCGCCGCGCCCGCCCAACGGCGCGCCGCCCCCCCGGCCCGCCTCGGCTCCTCGTCCGGCGGTGAAGCCCGCGGCCCCCGCGGCACCCGCCGCCAAGAAGAACATCGGCTACCTGTGATGACCGACCGAGACGGGACCCCCGATCTCCGCCGAGCGCGACCGTGAGCTATCTCGAGTTCTACGACCTGACCCAGGAGCCCTTCTCCAACGCGCCGGTGTCGCGGTTCTACTACTCGTCGGCGCAGCACGCGCAGGCGCTGGTCCGGCTTACCCACGCCGTCTCCGGCATGAAGGGGCTGGCGGTGCTGGTGGGCGACATCGGGGCCGGCAAGACCACCCTGGCGCGGCGCATGCTCGACAGCCTCCCCGAGGAGGAGTACGAGGCGGCGCTCCTGGTCATCGTCCACTCCGGGATCACCGCCGGCTGGCTGCTGCGGCGCATCGCCCTGCAGCTGGGGGTGGAGAACCCCGCCGACGAGAAGCTGGCGCTGCTCTCCCAGGTCTACCAGCGGCTGGTCCGGATCTACGAGTCCGGGAAGAAGGCGGTGCTGCTCATCGACGAGGCGCAGATGCTGGCCACCCGCGAGATCATGGAGGAGTTCCGGGGGCTCCTCAACCTCGAGGTCCCGGAGCGCAAGCTCATCTCCTTCGTGTTCTTCGGCCTGCCGGAGATCGAGGACCACCTCCGCCTCGACCCGCCGCTGGCCCAGAGGGTGGCGCTGAAGTACCGGCTGGAGCCGCTCAGCGCCGAGGCCACCGAGGCCTACGTCCGCCACCGGCTCAAGCTGGCCGGCGCCACCAGCGTCCCCTTCACCGGTGGGGCCATGTCCCGCATCCACGCCCACACCCGCGGCATCCCCCGCCTCATCAACACCGTCTGCGACAACGCCCTCTTCGAGGGGTTCATGGCCCGCAACCGCGAGCTGGACGAGGAGTTCGTCGAGCGCGTGGCCCGGGACCTCGACCTGGTCATCCCCGAGGAGCCACCTCCGCCGCCGCAGGGGGAGCGGCGGCGCCTCGATCTGGAGGACATCGACCGTTACCTGGAGTCGCTGGGCGGGAAATGAGCCGGCGCCGAGGCGCCGGTGAGTGCGCGCGCCGCCGGGGTCGTCGGATCGCTAGAGGGCCGGCCCCTTGGCGGGCCGCGGCGCGGGGGGGAGAATCGCCCGGTGAGGAAGCGGACCGCAGCGCTCCTGTTCCTGGGCCTCACCACGGCCGTGGTCCTGGGCACGCTCGCCGTCCTCAGCACCGGCTGGGCCGGGCACAAGGTGTGCGCCGCGGCTGCGTCGCGAGTGGAGGCCGCCACCGGACTCCACTTCACCTTCCGGGCCTGCCAGGTGGACGTGTTCCGGCTCTCGGTCGAGGCCGAGGGGGTGGCGCTCACCTCGCCCTCCGGCGACGCCACGGTGACCGCCGACGCGGTCTCGGCGCGCCTGGCCGCGGTGCAGGCGCTGGGGCGCAAGATCCACCTGGACAACCTGTCGCTGGTTCGGCCCAAGGTGAAGGTGGAGCGGCCGGCGCTCCCGGCCGCGCCGGCCGGGACGAGCTGTCCGCCCGCCTTCCTCTCCCGCTTCGAGGTGCGGCACCTGGACGTGGTCGACGGGACCGTCGACCTGGCGCTGGGCGGCCGGCGCCTCACCGCCGATGGCATCGACGTCCACAGCGGCCCGGCGCGCTCCACCTTCCGCGCGCTGGCCCGGCCCGTCCGCCGCACCCGGGTCGAGCTGGGTGTCGGCCGGGCGCGCCTGTGGCTCCCCGGCCACGCCGTCGACGCGGAGCGGGTGACGGTCTCGGCCGACGTGGCCCTGGACCTCTCCAGCGCCGAGGTGCGGCGGGCGGAGGTGGAGCTGCCCGACGTCCGGGTGGAGGTCTCCGGCAAGATCCTCGACCTGTGCGCGCCGAGGCTGGACCTCACCGCGACCGCGTCCGGGCCGGTCAGCTCGCTCCTGGCCCTGGCCGGCGTGCAGGTCGCGGCCGAGGGGGGCGCCGAGGTGGCGGCGCACCTGGGCGGCCGGCCGGCGGCGCCCGAGCTCTCCGGCCGCGTCGCCGCTCGCGGCGTGCGGATGGGGGGCTTCGTCCCGGGCGACCTCTCCGCCGAGCTGCGGCTCCAGGGCGACCGGCTCCAGGTGGACCGGATCCGGGTCGCGGCCCAGGGCGGCGAGGTCACGGCGCACGGCACGGTGCAGCTGGCCCGCGGCCTCCCCACCAGCCTGGAGGCGGAGCTCTCCGGGGTGGACCTGGCGGAGGTCCTCGATCGGCTGGGCGTCCGCGGTCCCTGGATCACCATGCGCCTGGAGGGCAAGGGGCGGCTGGCCGGCACGCTCTGGCCTCCCCAGCTGGCCGGCGACGTCGACACCGCGGTCAAGGGGTTCAAGGTCCTGACCCGCTCCTTCCGGGAAGGGGCGGGCGACCCGGGGATCCTGGCCTTCGACCGCGGCCGGGTCGAATCGAAGGTCCGCGTCGACGGCCACGGCCTCTACTTCGACGGCGGCCGGGTCAAGGTGGGGCGCGGGGGCCTGCAGGCGGAGGCTGCCATCCACTTCACCAGGGCCGAGGGGTTCTGGGTCAAGGCCTCCGGCCAGGCCGACCTCGACGCGGCCGGGCGCATCGCGGCCGTGCCCTGGGCCGGCCTGGCGACGGTGGAGGTGTCCCTGGGGGCGGCGCCCTACGGCGTCCCGCACATCGAGGGGCGCGGCCGGGTGGCGGGGTTCCGCTTCCTGGGGGTGGACCTGGGCGCGGTGGAGGCCGAGGTGCGCTACCAGCACCCCACCCTGTACGTCTCCGGGGTGGACGGCTCCCGGGGCGCGGCCCGCTACCAGGGCGACCTCGCCGTCGACCTGATGGCGCGCCCCGTCCGAATCACCTCCGCCTCCTACGAGATCCACGGCCGCATCCACGATCTGTGCGAAGCCGTGACCGACCGGATCCCCCGGGCCCGCGTGCTCGGCGAGGCGCTGGACGCCGAGGCCGAGGTGAAGGGGACGGCCCGTGGGCCGGCGCTGGCCGTCGACCTCGACTTCGAGGCCCAGCTCGGGCGGGGGACCTTCCTCTCGCGGCACTTCGACTCCGGCCGGGTGGCCGGTCACCTCGGGGCGCTGGAGGAGGTGCGCTTCACCAGCGCCGAGCTCCGGCGCGGCGCGGGCGCGGTCCGGGCGAGCGGCAGCTGGAGCCTCGTCTCGCCCTTCCCCTGGGACCTGGCGCTGGACCTCGACCGGCTCCCGGTCGCGGACCTGGGCCTGGCCGGGGGCCTCTCCGGGTCGCTCGGCGGGACCGGCGCACTGGCCGGCACGCCGGCCCGGCCCAGGATCATGCTCGCGGCCACCGTCGCCGACGCGGCCGTCCACGACGTGCGCCTGGGCGAGGTGCGGCTCGACCTCCGGACGGAAGGGGAGCAGGTCCAGCTGAAGGCCGGCGCCGCGGGGGTGGAGCTCACCGGCCAGGCCAGCCTGGTGGGGCGGGTGCCCTTCCGGGCCCGCGCCGCGCTGGAGCTGGAGGACGCCACCCGGCTCCTTCCCGGGGTGGCGCCGGCCGGCCTGCGCCTGAGGGCGGCGGGCGACCTCTCGGTGGAGGGCGAGCTGGAGGACTGGCGCGCGGCGCGGGCGGAGGTGACGCTGCGGCAGCTCCAGGCCTCCTACGCAGAGCTGCGCATCGAGGCCACCTCCCCGGCGCATCTCAGCGCCGCGCGCGGGCGCTGGGAGCTGGCCCCGCTCACCATCCAGGGGCCCAACACCGAGCTGACCCTGGGCGGCGCCTGGCTCCCCGGCGGCGACCTGGACCTGGGCGCCTCGGGCGCCTTCGACCTGCGCCTGCTCTCCGGCCTGATCCCCGCCCTGCGAAGATCGGCCGGCCAGCTGGCCGTGGAGGCGCGGCTCTCCGGCCCGCCCGGCCAGCCGGCGCTGGTGGGCTCGGGGAAGCTCCTGGACGGGTCCTTCCAGTTCAAGGGGGGGACCGCCTCCCTCACCGGCGTCTCCGGCGCGGTGGCCTTCTCCCAGAACCGCGTGGTCTTTGACCGGCTGGACGCGACCGTGAACGGAGGCAAGGCCCGGCTGCGGGGCGAGGTCGAGCTGGCGCGGCTGGTGCCGGTGCGGGTGCGGGTCGAGGGGCTCCTCGACGAGGTGGTGGTGGCCGTGCCGGCGATCCCCCCGGTGACGCTCTCCGGCCGGCTGGAGGCCGACGGCTCGCCGGAGAGCACCACCGTCACCGGCCGCCTGCACGTGGTCCGGGCTCGCTACACCACCGACGTCGATCTGCAGGGCAGCCTGCTCAAGCGCCGGCCGCCGCCGCCGCCGCGGGTCTACGACCGCGCCGGCGAGTGGCTCCACCTCGACGTGCAGCTGGCCGTGGACGGCGACGTGCGGGTGGAGAACGATCTGGTGCGCGGGCCGCTCTCCGGGGAGCTGGTCCTCACCGGCACCCTGGCGGCGCCCGGCCTGGTGGGCAGCCTGGCCATGGGGCGCGGCGGACGGGCTTCCTTCCGGGGAAACGAGTTCGACCTGACCCATGCCGTGCTGGACTTCACCGACCGCTCGCGAGTCGTGGTCGCCCTCGACGTCAACGGCGAGTCCCAGGTCCGCGACTACCAGGTCTTCCTCCACGTGTACGGCCCGGTGGCTCAGCCCACGGTGAAGCTGACCAGCGTGCCGGACCTGCCCGAGCAGGACATCGTCACCCTGCTCTCGCTCGGTTTCACCCGCCGTGACGCGGGCGCCCAGGCCGGGGTGGGCGGAGTGGCCACCGCCACCGCCGCCCAGGCCCTGCTCTCGGCCTCGGGCCTGGACGAGCAGGTCAAGCGCTTCCTCCCCCGGGGCGGGCCCATCCGCGACCTTTCCATGCGCATCGTCACCGGCTACTCGCAGGAGACCGGCCAGGTGGAGCCGCGGGCCGAGTTCGAGTCCTGGCTGCTTCGCGACCGGCTGCGCCTGCGCTACCAGACTCCGCTCGGCACCGGGAAGGGGCGGACCGCGCAGGCCGAGGTCAAGCTGGGCGAGCACACCTCCCTCCAGTACCAGTGGGACAACGACAACATCGACGTGCCCACCGGCGACCACGGCCTGGACCTGAAGCTCCACTGGGAATGGACCGACGAGCGCTGAGGGAGCCCATGCTCCACCCCACCGCCCGCCGGCCGATAGCGGCCCTGGCCGCGCTCCTCCTCGCCACGGCGTGGGCGGGGAGGGTGGCCGGAGAGGAGGGGCCGGCGCCGGAGGGCGAGCCGCCCCGGGTGAGCGCGGTGGAGCTGCGGCTCCCGCCCGGCGAGGACCGGGCCGCCGCGGCGGCGCTGCTCGAGGTGGCCCCGGGCGACCGGCTCTCGCAGCGGGCCCTGCGCACCTCGGTCCAGCGTCTCTACCAGACCGGCCGCTTCCGCAACGTCATCGTCCGCGCCGAGCCGGCGCCGGCGCCTGCCGGCCAGGGCGGCGAGTGGGTGAGGATCGCTGTGGAGGCGCTGGCCCAGCGCCGGCTGGGCCGGCTGGTGGTGCGGAGCGCCGGGCCCGCGGTGCTGTCCGACGACGCGCTCCGGACCGCGGCGCGGCTCGCTCCCGGGGAGCCGTACGACGAGGCCGACCTCGAGGCGGCGGAGGGCCGGCTGCGCGAGGCACTGGCGCGCAAGGGCTACCAGCGGGCGCGGGTCGTGGCCACCGTCCGGGGCGAGACCGCCGTGTCGGTGGACCTGGCGGTGGTCGCCGGCGAGCCCACCCGCGTCCGCTCGGTCAGGCTGGAGGGGGAGGCCGGACCGGCCCAGGACGCCGTCCGGGGGCTCCACACCCGCCCCGGGGCCGTCCTCGACCAGGACGCGCTGGCCGAGGACGCCCGCGCCCTCCGGGCCGCCCTCTACGCCGCCGGCCACCGGCGCGCCCGGGTGGGGGCGCCGGCCGTCTCGCTGGCGGGGGATGGCGCGGCGGTGGTCTTCCCAGTGGAGGCAGGGCCCCGGGTCTACCTCCGCATCCGCGGCAACGCCGCGCTGCCCACCGCCACCCTGATGCGGCAGATGGGCCTGGAGCAGGACCAGCCGCTCGACCCGACCGCGCTGGAGGCTGCCGCGGAGCGGGTGCGGGTCCTCTACCGTGCGCACGGCTACGCGGCCGCGGCGGTCGAGGTGGAGGAGGAGCCCCTGGGCGGCGACCTGGCGGTGCTCCTGCGGGTGTCGGAGGGGCTTCCCTACCGGCTCAACGCGGTCCGCCTGGAGGGGCTGGGGGGCCACCCGGCCCGCGTGCTGCGGGCCCGGCTGACGTCCTACCTGGCCGAGGATCCGCCCCGGGTGGAGTCGACCGACGCCGATGCCCTCGCCGCCCAGCTCCTGGCCGCCTCGCTCCCCTCGGTCCGGGCCCGTCCCGGTCTCGCTCCCCCGCTCCCGCCGGGCGACTACTACGAGGAGGCGGCCTGGGACCGCGCGGCGGAGCGGCTGGCCGAGACCGCGCGCGGCGAGGGCTGGCTGGAGGCCGTCTACCTGGGCAGCGCCGTGTCGCTGGACCGGGCGCGGCGCGACGCCGAGGTGACCCTCCGGTTCCGGGAGGGGCCGCGAACCCGCGTGGTCGCGGTGCACTTCGAGGGGAACCAGGCCCTCCCGTCCGCCGAGCTCCTGAAGCTCTCCCGGCTCGCGCCCGGCGATCCGCTGGCCTACGCGCTGGTGGAGGAGACCCGCTCGGCGCTGCTCCGCCGCTACGCCTCGCGCGGCCACGTGTTCGCGCGGGTGGAGGCGCGCGAGCAGATCGACCCGGCCACGCACCTCGCCATCCTGGACTACGCCGTCGACGAGGGGCCCGAGGTCCACGTCGGACGGGTCCAGATCACCGGCAACCGCCGGACCCGCGAGGATCTGGTGCGCCGCAACGTGGTCCTTCGCGAGGGCCAGGTCTACGACCCGGAGGCGGCGGCGCGGAGCCAGTCGGCGCTCCTCGACACCGGGGTCTTCCGGTCGGTGAGCCTGCGGATGCAGGACCCGGACACGCCCCAGGAGACCAAGGACGTGCTGGTGGACCTGGCCGAGCGCCCCTACGCCACGCTCACCCAGGCCATCGGCTTCTCCATCGCCGACGGCCCGCGGGTCGTGTTGGAGTACGCTCGCCCCAACCTGCTGGGCCGGGCCCTGGCCTTCACGCTGGTGGGGAAGGTGAACTACCCCACCAACATCCTCGGGCTCAGGCCGGACCTGGCGGAGCGGAAGCCGGAGGACCGGATCGAGGGACAGCTCGACGCCGGCCTCCGCACCGCTCGCTTCGCCGGCCTGCCCTTCCCGGCGGAGGGGCGGGTGAACCTCATCGGCGAGGTGGTCCACCGGCCGGCCTACAACCTGCGGCGGGTCTCGGGCGTCACCGGCGTCGACGCCGGCGTCACCTCGCGCACCACCTTCTCCCTGCAGTACGAGCTGGAGGTCGACCGCATCGACCGGACCGGCGCGGCCGGGCCCCTCACCCAGGTGGACCTGGAACGGCTCCGCTTCGACGAGGGCACCACCACCCTCAACGCCGTGCGGGCGTCGGCGGCCCTGGATCTCCGCGACAACTCCACCCACCCGGAGAAGGGCGCGTTCGCCACCGCAGCGGCCGAGTACGAGCACTCGCTGGGCGACCCGGGCCAGGGCGGCTTCCTGGGCATCCTGCCGCCCTCGGACATCCACACCAACCTGATCAAGCTCTCCGGACTGCTCTCCGGCTACGTCCCGCTGGGCGGCCACACCGTGCTGGCCCTCTCGGCCCGCGCCGGTCAGGTGTTCCCCCTCGATCCAGACTCCCGCACCATCATCCCCCGCCGCTTCTTCCTGGGCGGCGCCTCCACCCTGCGCGGCTTCGGGGAGGAGCAGCTGGTGGAAGCCGACGTCCGCGATCAGCTGGCCGAGGAGGCGCGCCAGTGCGCCACCTCCGCCACCGGAGCCGGCTGCACCGACGCCGGCAAGCGCATCGCCCAGGGCCAGCTCCCCGTCTCCGAGGGCGGCGAGGCCTTCCTGCTCTTCAAGGGGGAGCTGCGCCTTCCGGTGGCCGAGCGCTTCGAGCTGGGGCTGTTCCTGGACGCGGGGAACCTCTGGCTCGACCCGAAGCACGTGAACCCGCAGGACCTCCGCCCCTGCGCCGGGGTGGGGGCGCGGTTCGTGACCCCCATCGGCCCGGCGGCCCTCGACCTCGGGTTCAACCTCGATCGCGATGCGCGGATCAACGAGGCGGTCTTCGCGCCCCACTTCACTATCGGGCTGTTCTAGGCCCCGAACCGATCGTAGAGCAGCCCCCAGCGCACCCCGCGGTCGGAGACGGTGAGCGCCGGGAAGCCGGTCCGGCGCATGGCCTCGGCCACCACCAGCGCCCCGGCCACGATCACGTCCGCCCGCTTCGGCTCCATGCCGGGGAGCGCGGCCCGCGCCGCCACCGGCAGCGCCGCCAGGCGCCCGACCAGCTCCTCCACCTGGGCGAGCGAGAGGGTGGAGCCGTGGACCTTCTCGCCGTCGTAGCGCGTCAGCGCCTGGACCACGGCGGAGAGGGTGGTGACCGTGCCGGCCACCCCCACCAGCCGCGCCCCGGGGCCGGGCCGGAGCGCGCCCAGGGGGTCGAGCGCCCTCCGGGTGGCGGCGCGCAGGGCCGCGAGCTCGGCGGGCGGGATGGGGTCGGTGCGGAGGTGGCGCTCGGTGAGCCGGACCGCCCCGGCCTGCAGGCTCACCCGGTCGCGCGGCGCCGGGCCCTCGCCCACGATGAACTCGGTCGAGCCGCCGCCCACGTCCAGGACCGCCAGGGGGTGGGCGCTCGACCCGCCCCCGAAGTCGCGCCAGGCGGTGAGGTAGACCAGGCGGGCCTCCTCGTCGCCGGAGACGACCTCGGGGGCGAGGCCGGCCTCCCGGCGCGCGGCGGCGAAGAAGTCGGCGCCGTTCTGGGCGTCGCGGGCGGCGCTGGTGGCGACGCAGGCGATGTCCCGCGCGCCCAGGGCCCGGGCCTCGGCAGCGTACTCGGCCAGGACCGCCACCGTGTCGCGGATGGCCTCGGGGCGAAGCAGGCCGGTGGCGTCCACCCCGCGCCCCAGCCGCGTGATCTCCGCCCGCTCCCGTAGTGCCCGCAGGCCGCCGCCCTCCCGCTCGGCCACCAGCAGGAGGACGGTGTTGGTCCCGACGTCGATGGTGGCGAATCGCTCGGACATGGGCCTCACCGCGGCAGCGGGCCCCAGGCCGGGTCGACCAGGTCGCCGCCGCCGGCGCTCAGGATCACCGTCTGCCGGTTCCCCTTGGGGTCGGAGATCACCAGCTGGCCCGCGCCGTTGCGGTCGGTCCGGAAGACCATCAAGCGGCCGTTGGGCGAGTAGGACGGTTCCTCGTTGGTCCGCCCCTGGTCCTGGGTGATGCGGGTGATGACACCGTTGTCGGGCGTCACCTGGAACAGGTCGAACACCTTCCGCTCGTCGCGGGCGGTGAAGGCGATGGCGTCGCCGCGCGGGCTCCAGCAGGGCGTCTGGTTGTAGTTGCCCTGGAAGGTGAGGCGCCGGACCTGGGTGCCGTCGGCGTTCATCACGTAGAGCTGGGGGGTTCCGGCCCGGTCGGAGGCGAAGGCGATCTGCTTCCCGTCGGGCGACCAGAAGGGCGAGACGTCGATGGCCGGGTCGCGGGTGAGCCGCCGGGCGCCGCTTCCGTCGACGTTCATCACCCACAGGTCGGTGTTGCCGCCCTCGGTGAGGCAGAAGGCGATGCGCTTGCCGTCCGGCGAGTACACCCCGCCCATGGAGTTGCCGCGGTGGGCCAGGGAGCGGAAGGACTGGTCGGCCAGCCGGTAGGCCCACAGCTCCGGTCGGCCGGTGCGGTAGCTGGTGAGGAGGATCTCGGCGCCGTCGGGGCGCCAGGCGGGGAGGAGCAGGATGTCCTTCTCGTGGAGCAGGACCTGGAGGTTCTGGCCGTCGGGGTCGAAGGTGATGAGCTCGTAGAGGTCGTTCAGCTTGCGGATGGCGGCGATGCGGGTGGAGAAGACGCCCGGCTCGTGGGTGTAGTAGCGGAAGATCTCGTCGCTCATCCGGTGGCCGAGGAGGCGGACGGCGGACGGCGGGACGCGCAGGGTCGTGACCAGCACCTCCCGGGCGGACTGGACCTCGTAGAGGTGGAGCTCGCCGGTCAGCTCGCCGCCCTCGAGGCGGACCGCCGCCTTGACCAGGCCGTCGGCGCCCACGTCCGCCCAGCGGCGGAAGGCGATCTGGATGGACGCCAGCCCCTCGCTGGGATCGGCCAGGTAGCCTCGCGGGTCGAGGACGTCGAAGAGGCCCGAGAGCGTGAGGTCGGAGCGGACCACCCCGGTGACCTCGGCAGCCGCACCCTGGGCGTCGCCCGCCCCGGCGAACGCGGGCACGGCGATGGGGAGGGGGCGAAAGTCGGAGGCGCCGATGACCAGCACCGGGCGCTCGGGCGAGGCGGCGAGCGCCAGGCCGGGGAGGCAGGGGGAGGAGGCGAGCAGGACGAGGAGGGCGCGAGCGGCGAGCGAGCTGGTCATGGCGGGAGGGTCAGTCGGTAGGTCGGAAGTCCAGGGTGATACCGCGGGTACGCAACGCCTCGCGCTGATCGTCGGGCGGGGGGGGTGGGTGGGCGGTGCGCAGCGCGCGGTCGACGGCTGCGTCGTAGGCGGAGTTGCCGGACGGCTTCTCGACCTGCCAGCGGGTGAGCCGCCCGTCCGGCTCGACCCAGAGCGTGACCTTGGTCACCAGGTGGACCCGCTCCTGGTCGGTCAGCGTCTCGGGGGCGTGGAAGTTGTCCTCCACCGATCGCTTGAGCAGCGCGAAGTACCGCTCCCCCTCGCTGCCCTCGTCCGAGTTCCCCTCGGGGTCGCCGTTGGGGTCGCCCCAGCGCTCGCGCTGCATCTGCCGCTCGACCTTGGCCAGCGCCGAGGCCAGCCCGCCGCCGTCGGCGGGGCTGCGGGCGGGCGACGGGCGCGCCTGCTGCCTCGGCACCGGGGCGGGCTTGGACGCGGGCGCGGGCGGCGCCGCCGGCGCGGGCGGCGCCTGGGGCGGCGGCAGCTCGGCGGCCGGGGGCGCGGGCGCGGCGGGGGCCGGCTCGGGCGGCGGGGGGGGCGTCTCCTTCTGCGGCAGGAGCTGCTCCGGCTTCTTCTCGCCGAGGCGGACCAGCCGGGCGCGGATGGGCGTCTGGTCGAGCGCGATCTCCGGCAGGCTGCTGGCCCGCACCGCCAGGCCGATGAGGGCCGCGTGCACGGCGATCGAGGCCATCACCGCCGGCCAGAATCGGTCGTGGTGCCCGAGCTCGGTGGCGACCGGGATCCGCCTCAATGCTCGGCTTCCTCCTCGGCGGCGGCCTTGCCCGGGGAGGGGTTGGTGATCATCCCCATGCTCACCACCCCGGCCCGCTGCATGGTGGCCATCACGTCCACCACGAAGCCGTAGGGCAGGGCCTTGTCGGCCATGAGATAGAGTTCGTGGTCCTTCTGCACCCGGACGTTGGCCTTGAGCTTCTCCTCCAGGTCGGCGAGCGGGACCCGGGCCGCGTCCCCGGTGGTGCCGAGCCACAGGCTCCGGTCGGCCTTGATGGAGAGGACCAGCTTCTGCTCCTCGGCCTTGACCGGCTTGGCCCGCGCGTCGGGGAGGTTCACCTCCACCCCCTGCTGGATGAGCGGCGCCGTGACCATGAAGATGATGAGCAGCACCAGCATCACGTCGACGAGCGGCGTGACGTTGATCTCGGTGAGCGTCTGGCGGCCGCTGCCGCCCGAGGAGAAGGCCACCGCTTTTCTCCTAGCTGAAGAAGTGCCGCTTCACGATGTTGAGGAAGTCGCTGGAGAAGTTGGTCATCTCGCTGTCGAGCACCCGGATCTTGGAGACGAAGAAGTTGTAGGCCACGACCGCGGGGATGGCCGCGAAGAGGCCGACGGCCGTGGCGATGAGCGCCTCGCTGATGGGCCGGGCCACGGTGGCCAGGTTGGCGTTGCCCATCCGGTAGATGTCGTGGAAGGCGTTCATGATGCCCCACACCGTCCCGAAGAGGCCCACGAAGGGCGCGGCGCTGGCCGTGGTGCCGAGGAACGGCACCTGGCGCTCGAGCGCGGTCACCTCCGAGGCCGCGGCCCGCTTCAGGGCGCGCTCCACGTTCTCCAGACCCCCCATCTCGTCGAACATGCCGCGCGACTCCGCCGCGGCCTCCTTCTTCTGCGCGGTGACCTTGGAGAGCTCCACGTACCCGGCGCGGAATACGTGGGAGAGCGGCGAGCCGGAGAGGGCCTCCGCCGCCTGGTAGATGGCGTCGAGCCGCTTGGACTGCCAGAAGGTCTCCAGGAACCTCACCGACTCGCCCTGGGCGCGACGGATCTGGAGGAGCTTGCGGGCGATGATGGCCCAGCACACCGCCGAGGCCACCAAGAGGATGGCGAGCACCGCCAGGCCCACCGGCCCGGAGTTCCTCGCGATCTCGATGTAGTTGAGCCCCTCGCCCGCCGGGGCGGCGAGGGGCAGGGCCTGGGGAAAGGCGAACGAGGTCATGGTCCGTGGCACTCCTGGCCCCCGTCCTCACCGACCGGGGCTGCTCCGGGGAGAAACCCGCGAGGGGCTCGATTCTCGCCCGCTTTTCGGCGGGAGGCGCAGGCGAATTACCGCACCGACAGGGTGTGAAGCCCGGGCCACGCCCGTGCCGCGCCCGCACCCGTCCTTCGCCGTCAGGAACGATAATCCCGCGCGGATATCTGTCCAGCGCCTGGCGGCACGCCGGTTGCTAATAAAGGGGCGGGGCCCGGAGGGGCCGCTCCAACAACAGGGGAGCCACCATGAGCCGCCTCTTCCTCGCGATGACCGCGTCGGCCGCGTGGGCGATGTCCACGGGGTGCGTGGTGAACGACAGCTGCGACCCCTACTCGGACGCCGGATGCCCCGGGCCCTGCGCCTCCCGCACGGTGGCCGTGGGCTGGCCTTCCTTCCTGCTCGCCGACCATACGGTCACCTCGAGCTGCGCCACCGCGCAGGTGAGCACCGTCGACGTGTACATGGACGACCAGCCAGTGACCAGCCTGCCCTGCTCGTCGGGAGGCGTGAACGTCACCGGCGTCCCGAACAACGGGGACCACCGCTTCACCGTCGAGGCGCTGGACTCGACCACCGGCGCCATCGCGCTGCGGGACGAGCAGACCGTGAGCGACAGCAACTGCACCGACCTCCTGCTGAACACCCAGCCCTCGGAGGGGACCTGGGTCCTGAACTACAGCTTCACCCCGGACCTCTGCACCAGCGCCACCAGCTCCTACATCTGGTTCACCCTCCACGACGAGATCGCCAACCAGGTCATCGCGGTCGACGGGAGCCACACCCCCCAGGCCTGGACCTGCGGAGGCGGCACCACCACCCCGGTCCCGATCTCCCTCCCGCTGGCCTCGGGGTCGTACACCCTCCAGCGGACCGAGGAGGTCCTCTACCCGGGCCCGGCCCAGCAAGCCGGCAACTGCAGCTCCAAGGGCTTCGACGTCTTCGGCGCAACCCAGACACAGGTCGACGTCCCCCTCACCGACGCCGTGATCTGCTTCTAGAGCGCCCCACCCCTGCCTCCCGCCTGGGCGCCCGCGCGCGGTGCCCCGGCGGGCCATTTCCCGTACACTCCGCCCCGTGCCATCCCGCATCGGCGTCTTCGACTCCGGCTTCGGCGGCCTGACCGTGCAGCGGGCCATCCTCGCGGCCCTGCCCTGGGTGGACACCGTCTACCTGGGCGACACCGCCCGGCTCCCCTACGGCACCAAGTCGCCGGCCACCGTCACCCAGTACGCCCTCAGGAACGCGCGGCTCCTCGCCCGCCACGGCATCGACCTCTTGGTGGTGGCCTGCAACACCGCCTCGGCGGTGGCCCTGCCGGCGCTGCGCGCCGAGCTCGCCATCCCCGTGATGGGTGTGGTGGAGCCGGGAGCGGCGGTGGCGGTCCGCGCCTCGCCTTCCGGCCGCATCGGGGTCATCGGCACGCAGGGGACGGTGGCGAGCGGCGCCTACCAGGAGGCCATCCGGCGCGCCCGTGCCGCGGCTGCGGTGGTGGCCCGCCCCTGCCCGCTGTTCGTGCCGTTGGTGGAGGAGGGCTGGACCGACGCCGGGGACCAGGTGGTCCGGGCGGTGGTGCACCGCTACCTGGCGCCATTCCGGAGCGACGGGGTGGACACCCTGGTGCTCGGCTGCACGCACTACCCCCTGCTCAAGGCGGCCATCGCCGCCGAGCTGCCCGGGGTGACGCTGGTGGACAGCGCCGAGGCCGTGGCCGAGGAGGTTCGGGCGCGCTTCCCGGGCGGGGCAGGTGGGGAGGGCGCCCACCGGTTCATGGTCACCGACTCGCCGGAGAAGTTCCTCTCGGTGGCGGGGATCTTCCTCGGTCGCCCCGTGGAGGCCGCCGAGCACGTGGACGTGTAGGTTTCCCTGGGGCGTGTGGCCGCGGTAGACTCGCCGCCGTGCCAGCGGTTCCGACGCGCTCCCCGGCGGTGGGGTTCAACCACAACATCAAGCACCGCGGGAGGACGTACCACATCCAGACCGAGGACTCGGGGCTGGAGAACCCGCACATCATCACCCACCTCTTCGTGGGCGGGAACATCCTGGCCTCGAAGAAGACCTCCTACGCGGACATCGTGGGGGCCGAGAACCTGGCCCAGGTGGTGCGCGAGCTGATGGAGGAGCAGCACAAGGAGATGCTGCGCAACCTCATCAACGGCGTGTACGACGACATCGACGCCGCGCAGATAGCCCCCTCCTACCAGCCCGGGCAGCTGGCCGCCGACGCGCCCCCGGCGCCGCCAGGGCCCGGCCGGCCTCTCGCCCCGCCGCGCCAGCCACCCCGCGAGCCGCCGCGCGCGCTCCCGCCCGAGGTGCTGGCGGCGCGCCAGGAGCCGGCCCCGGCGCTGCGCAACGACGGCGCCGAGACCCTGTTCGGCGAGGACCTCATCAGCGAGAAGAGCCTGGACGAGGTGATCCTGTCGTATCTGGCGGAGGACCTGGGCGACAGGAAGTGACCTGAGCCCGCTCGCCCCGCGGGACGGCGCGTGATTGAGCTCTTCCACGTCACCAAGGAGTATCCCGGGGACGCGCCGGCGCTCCAGGACGTGACCGTGGCGGTGGGGAAGGGGGAGTTCGTCTTCCTCACCGGCGCCTCCGGCGCCGGCAAGTCCACCCTCCTCAAGCTCATCTTCTGCGACGAGCCGGCCACCAGCGGACAGCTCCTCCTCTTCGGGCGGAACGTGGCCAAGGTCTCGCCCCGCGCCATCCCCTACCTGCGCCGCAAGATCGGGGTGGTCTTCCAGGACTTCAAGCTCCTGCCCTTGCGCACCGTGGCCCAGAACGTGGCCCTGCCGCTGGAGGTGCAGGGCCTGCCCGACAGGGAGATCCGCCGCAAGGTCAGGCTGCTGCTGCGCTCGGTGGGGCTGGAGCACCGGGCCGGCAAGCTCCCCCCCTCGCTCTCCGGCGGCGAGCAGCAGCGGGTGGCGGTGGCGCGGGCCCTGGCCGCCGACCCGGCGCTGCTGCTGGCCGACGAGCCGACCGGAAACCTCGACCCGGAGCGGACCCTCGAGGTCATGGAGCTCCTCTCCGCGGCCAACGCGCGCGGGACCACGGTGGTGGTGGCCACCCACGACCGCTCCCTGCTGGAGCGCTACAAGCGGCGGGTGGTGATGCTGGAACGCGGCCGGCTGGTCTCCGACGGGGACTCGGTCCGGCGCATGGCCGGGGAGGTTCGGTGAACGTCCGGCCGGTCTACTTCACCCGCCGTGCGCTGGAAGGCATGGCCCGCGGCCCCTACGTGGCCCTGGTGGGCACCGCCACCGTCTTCGTGGCCCTCTTCGCGGTGGGGCTCTTGGCCGGCGTCCTGGGCGGCGCCGAGCGGGTGCTCTCCGCCTGGGCCGGCCAGGTGCGCATCTCCGCCTACCTGGCGCCCGGGACCGATCTGGCGGCGGCGCGGGCGGCGGTGGCGGCGGCGGCGCCCGGGCTGGAGGTGCAGGCCGTGCCCGCGGCGGCGGCCCTGCGCCAGCTCTCGGAGGAGCTGGGCGACCAGGCCCACGTGCTCGACGGCGTGGGGCCCGGGGTGATACCCGACGCGGTGGACGTGCTGGCCCCGGGGATCTCGCTGCCCGGCGCCCGCGCCCTGGCCGCCGCGCTCCGGGCCCTGCCGGGGGTGGCCGACGTCGACTACGGGAACGCCTGGCTGGAGAAGCTGGAGACCCTGGTCTCCCGCGCCCGCCTGGCCGCGGTGGCGCTCTTCGCGGCGCTGGCCGTGGCCACCGCGGTGCTGGTGGGCAACACCCTGCGGCTGGCGGTCTTCGCCCGCCAGGAGGAGATCGAGATCCTGAAGCTGGTGGGGGCGACCGACGCCTTCGTCTCCACCCCCTTCCTCATCGAGGGGCTGCTCCAGGGCCTGGCCGGGGGTGCCCTGGCCGTCGGGGCCCTGGCCGGCCTACACGCGCTGCTGGTCCCGCGGCTCCAGGCGGCGGTGGGCGTGGCCGGGGCGCTCCGGCTCACCGACACCCTCCCGCCCGCGCTGCTCCTGGGCCTGCTCGGCGGCGGGGCGGCGGTGGGCCTGCTCGGCAGCGCGTTGGCGGTGATGCGCTCGCTGCGGAGGGCCTGACCGGTCGCTCTGGCCATGGCGCCCGCCGCCGCCACCCTCCTGGCCCTGGCCCTCGCGGCGAGCCCGCGGGCGCGCCACGACTCGCTCGAGGCCCGCCGCCGCGCCGAGGAGAGCATGGCGCGGCTCCTGGCCGAAGAGGAGAGCTCGGTCCTCGACGCGCTCGGGGAGGCGGAGCAGGCGGCCACCGCGGCGGCGGCCGAGGCCCGGCGGGCGGAGGCGGCCCGGGCGGCGTCCGAGGCGGCCCTGGCCCGGGCGCGCGCCGACGAGGCGGCCGCGGTGCAGGCCGAGAAGGAACGGCTGGCGGTGCTCCGCCCCCGGCTCCTGGCCCGGGCCCGGCTCGGCCACACCGGCGAGCTCCAGCTCCTGCTCGCCGCGGGCTCGCTCTCCGACCTGGTGAAGCGCCGCTACCTCGTCGATCGCATCCTGCGGAGCGACGTGCAGGTCCTGGGCGAGGCCCAGGCGGCCCGGGCGGCCCGCGAGGCAGCCCGCACCGCGCGGCAGGAGGAGGCGGCGCGCCTGGCCGGGCTGGTGGAGCAGGCCGTGGACCGCCGCGAGGAGGCCATGGCCCGCCGCGAGGAGCGCGAGGCCCTCCTGGCCGCCCTCCGCACCGCCCTCAGCCTGCACGAGCGCGCCGCGGCCGAGGTGGGGGAGCAGGCCAGGAAGCTGGGCGACTTCGTGTCGGCGCTCCCGCCCCCGCGCACGCCCCAGGACGGCCCGGCAGGCTTCGCCTCCCTCCGGGGGGAGCTGCCGCCGCCGGCGGCGGGCCCGGTCACGGCCGGGTTCGGCCGGGTGCTCGACCCCCGCTTCAACACCGTCACCCTCCAGAACGGCCTGGACATCGGCGCCCCGGCCGGCGCCCTCGTCCGCGCCGTGGCCGCGGGCCGGGTCGTCCACGCCGGGTGGTTCAAGGGCTACGGGAACCTGGTCATCGTGGACCACGGGGAGGGCTACCACAGCCTGGTGGCGCACCTCGCCACCATGCAGACGGCCGTGGGCGAGGAGGTCCAGGCGGGAACCGTGCTGGGGACCGTCGGGGACTCGGGGTCGCTCAAGGGTCCCTACCTCTACTTCGAGATCCGCGAGCAGGGCCGGCCCGTCGATCCCAGGCCCTGGCTGCGGCCGTGACCCCGGGAGCCGCGGCGGCGGAAGGGGTGGCACGCGCCCCCCGCCCGACCCACACCGGCGCCGGGCGCTGGAATCGCCAGCTGCGGGCCGGGGCGTAGAATGGCGCGATGAAGCGCCTCGCCTTGGTCCTGGCCCTGGCGGCGACGTTCTTCGCCGGGCTCACCGTCGATCACGCCGCCTCGGCCGCCGCCCGGCGCGCCCCCGGGCCCTATCGCGCGCTCGACGTCTTCTCCCGGGTCCTGGCCGACATCGAGAACAACTACGTCGAGGAGATCCAGGAGCAAGACCTGGTCTACGGGGCCATCGACGGGATGGTGGCGCGCCTCGACCCGCACTCGGCCTTCTACCGGCCGGACGCCTTCCGCCAGGTGCGCGACGAGACCTCCGGCGAGTTCGACGGGGTGGGGCTGGAGGTCACCGTCGAGGGCGGGGTGCTGACGGTGGTCTCCCCCATGGCCGACTCGCCCGGCGAGCGAGCCGGCATCCGGCCCGGCGACCGCATCGTCTCCATCGAGGGCGCGGCCACCCGGGACATGCCCCTGGCCGAGGCCATCCGGCGGCTCAAGGGGCCGGCGGGCACGGCGGTGAGCGTGGAGGTGATGCGAGAGGGCTTCGCCTCGCCGCAGAAGCTCACCCTGGTCCGCGACAGGGTCCGGACCCAGAGCGTGGAGTGGCGGGTCCTCGACCCCGATCGGCGCTACCTCTACGTGCGGGTGAAGTCGTTCCAGGAGCGGACCGACCAGGCGCTGGCCCGGGCGCTGGACGACGGCCGCGCGGCGCTCCGCGGCGAGCTCAGGGGGCTGGTGCTCGACCTGCGCAACGACCCGGGGGGCCTGGTCGACCAGGCGGTGCGGGTGGCCGACCTGTTCCTCTCCACCGGCATCATCGTGGTGACCGAGGGGCGCAACCGTCGCAACGTCGAGGTCCAGCACGCGCACGAGAAGGGGACCGAGCCCGCGTACCCCCTCATCGTGCTGGTCAACCGCGGCACCGCCAGCGCCAGCGAGATCGTGGCCGGGGCCCTCCAGGACAACGGGCGGGCGGTGATCATGGGCACCCAGACCTTCGGCAAGGGGTCGGTGCAGACCATCATCGAGCTGGAGGACGGCTCGGGGCTGAAGCTCACCACCGCCCGCTACTACACCCCCCACCACCGCTCCATCCAGGAGCTGGGGATCACCCCCGACGTGGTGGTGGCCGAGGTGGCGCCGCCGGCGCGCCCGGAGGTCCAGCCGACCGAGCGGGACCTCAAGAACCACCTGCGCAACGAGGGCACCGCCCCGGCGCCGGCCGACGCCGCGCTCTCGGCGCTGGAGGCGGACTTCCCGCTGCGGACGGCGCTCGACTACCTGAAGGCGAGCGACATCTTCAAGGCGTCGGTCGACCCGGGGAAGGGCCGCGGCACCACCTCGAAGCGCGACTGAGCGCCGGCCAGGGCGACGCCACCCGCTCCGCGACCGCCTGCCGCGCCTCGCCTTTCGCAGGACCCCTGGCGCGCGCGTCGCGGTTCCTGCCAGGCTGCCTCATTGGCGGGCGGGGGACCGAACGGCCGCGGGGCGGGCCGGGCCCGATCGGGAGTCGTCCCCGAATCGATTTCCCCTGTGAGGGCGCACCCTTTCGCCAATTGACTGGGCATGGTGCGCCGCTATAGTCCGCCCCGGCTCGAAGGCCTCCTACGGGTGAGCCGATGGCCCGGAACTTGCGAACCCCGGGCTCGCCCGTCTTGACCTCCCGGCGCCCACACCTTCAATGAGCCCACTCGAGCTTTCGGTCCTCGTCGGCTACGCCTTCCTCCTCCTCGTCCTGTCCGCGTTCGGGATGCACCGCTACGCGATGACGTTCCTGTACTACCGGCACAAGTACAAGCTGGCGGCGCCGGCGGGGCGGTTCGCGGAGCTGCCGCGGGTGACCGTCCAGCTCCCCATCTTCAACGAGCTGTACGTGGTCGACCGGCTCCTCGATGCGGCGGCGCGGCTCGAGTACCCGCGCGACCGGCTGCAGATCCAGGTGCTCGACGACTCCACCGACGAGACCCGGGCGCTGGCCCGCAGCCGCGTGGAGCGGCTGCGCGCCGAGGGCCTCGACGCCGTCTACATCCACCGGGCCGACCGCCGCGGCTTCAAGGCCGGCGCACTGGAGAACGGCCTGCGCACCGCCACCGGCGAGCTGGTGGCCATCTTCGACGCCGACTTCCTGCCCGGCCCGGACTTCCTGAGGCGGACGGTCCACCACTTCACCGACCCGGAGATCGGCCTGGTGCAGACCCGCTGGGGCCACCTGAACCGCGGCTACTCCGCCCTCACCCAGGCGCAGGCCGTCTTCCTCGACGGCCACTTCGTGGTGGAGCACGCCGCCCGCAACCGGTCCGGTCGCTTCTTCAACTTCAACGGAACCGGGGGGATCTGGCGGCGCGCGGCCATCGAGGCGGGGGGCGGCTGGCAGCACGACACCATCACCGAGGACCTCGACCTTTCCTTCCGCGCGCAGCTGCGGGGCTGGAAGTTCCGCTACCTGCCCGACGTGGTCACGCCAGCCGAGCTGCCGGTGGACATGAACGCCTTCAAGGGCCAGCAGCACCGCTGGGCCAAGGGGGCGGTCCAGTGCGCGCTGAAGCTCCTGGGGCAGATCCTCCGGTCCGAGGCCCCCGCCGCCGTGAAGCGGGAGGCGGTGGTGCACCTCACCGCCAACCTGGCCTACCTGGCGGTGGTCCCGCTGGCCATCCTCCTGCCCATCACCGTGGCCATCCGCTCCTCGCACGGCCCGCTGGAGATGGTTCTGGTCGACCTGCCCCTGTTCGCCGCCGCCACCTTGAGCGTGCTCACCTTCTACGTGGTCAGCCAGCGCGAGCAGGGGCTCTCCTGGTGGCGGACGCTGCGCCTCCTGCCGCTGGTGATGGCGTTGGGCATCGGGCTGTCGGTGAACAACGCCCGGGCGGTGGTGGAGGCCCTCATGGGCTACCAGACCGGCTTCGTCCGCACCCCCAAGCACGGCGTGCAGGGGCGGGGCGAGTCGGTGGCCCGCAAGCGCTACCGGACCGCCGGCACCCTCCAGCCGCTGGTGGAGCTGGCCCTGGCCGCCTACATGACCTACGGCATCGCCTGGCTCTGGGAGCGGCGCGTGTACTCGTCGATCCCCTTCCTGGTGCTCTTCCAGCTGGGATTCTCCTACGTGGCGCTGGTCAGCCTGTGGGAGGGGCTGCGGGGCAGGGTGGTCCGCTGGGCGCGCCTCCTCTCGCAGTTCCCGGCCACCTCGGAGTGAGCGCGGGGCAGGCCGGTCCGCCCGGACCGGCGCCGATCGCCCCCCCGATCCCTGGCCAGACCTCCTAGAATCGGGCCGGTGAACCCCCGCTGGTCGAGGACGGGACTGTTCCGGGAGGACGCGGCCGCCCGGCGGCGCCTCGTGCTCCTGCTGTACGGCATGGTCGGGCCGGTCTTCACCGCGGTGTTGGTCGCCACGGCCGCCGCGGAGGCCCGCCTCTGGGCGCCGGCCACGGTGGCCCTGCTCATCGTCGCCGGTGCCGCGTGGCTGGCCCTGCGCCCCATGTCGCGGAGCGGCCAATGGGTGTTCCCGGCCGCGGTCGTCCCCATCATCTGCTGCGGCATCGCCGCCTACGCGGCCGGTGTGGAGGGGCCGGCCTACCTCGGGGTCATGGGGGCCCCGATGGCCTGGGCGGCCGTGCTCTTCGAGGCCCCGGTGATCTGGTCGGCGCTGGCCACGGCGGTGGGAACCTGCCTGGTCACCGTCGCCCTGCGCTCCGGGGTGCTGGCCGGCCTGCTCAACACCCTCGTGTTCGGGACCATCTTCGGGCTGGTGGCCTGGGTGGTCCATCGCCAGGCCGAGGCCCTGCGGGATGCGCGGAGCGAGGCGGCGGTCGCAGGCGAGCGCGACCGGGCCCTCATCGAGGCCCTCCCGGACACGGTGGCGCTCGCCGACGCCACGGGCAGGTTCCTCGACCTCCACGCCCCCCCGGCCGACGCGCTCCCGCTGCCGGCCAGCGAGCTGGTGGGACGGTCGGTCTACGAGTTCCTGCCGTCGGAGGTGGTGCCCCGCATGCGCGCCGCGCTGGGGCGGGCCCTGGAGACGGGGGCGCTCACCACCGTCGAGTACACGGCGCAGTACCCGAGCGGTCCGCGCCACTTCGAGTCGCGGATCGCCCGGTCGCTGGCCGGGGAGGTGGTGGTCATCCGCCGCGACGCGACCGAGCGCGAGCGCGCCGCCGAGGAGCGGCGGCTCCTCGCCGGCCTGGTGCGCGGGATGGCCGAGGCGGTGATCGTGGCCGACGCGGAGCTCAGGATCATCGAGTACACCGGGCGGGCCGAGGAGATCTACGGCTGGAAGCGGGAGGAGGTGCTCGGCAAGAGCCTGGTCCGGGACTTCACCTCGGTGGTGGAGAGAGAGGAGGAGGTCCGCCGGGCGCTCCAGGAAGGGAGGGACGTCCGCTCCCGGCTGCGCGCGCTGCGCAAGGACGGCGAGTGGATCGACCTGGAGCTGTCCGCCACGGCGCTCCGCGACCCGGCCGGTCACCTCGCCGCCTGGCTCTCCGTGGCCCGGGACATCCGGGAGACCATGGCCCGGGAACGAGCGCTCCGGGAGAGCGAGGAGCTGCTGCGCCGAAGCGAGGGTTCCCTCCAGGCGACGGTGGCCGACCTGCAGAGCGCCCTGCAGCAGGTGAGGCGGCTCTCCGGGCTCCTCCCCATCTGCATGCACTGCCACAAGATCCGAGACGACTCGGGCTACTGGGCCCGGGTGGAGGCGTTCATCTCCGAGCGAAGCGACGCGCAGTTCACCCACGCGCTCTGCCCGGAGTGCATGCAGAAGTACTACGGCCAGCCGGGCTAGAAGGCGTCGGGGCCTACAGCAGCTTCTCGTAGACGGTCACCCGGCCTGCGAGCCGGCCGGCGGGCTCGAAGCCGAGCCCCTCCCAGAAGGCTCGGGCCGAGGGGCTCTCGTCGCCCACCGACAGCCGCAGGGCCGAGAACCCGCCGCTCGACAGCGCCCGCTCCAGCCCCTCCACCACCTCGCGCCCCAGGCCGCGGCCCTGGACCGCCTCGCGCAGGAGCAGCAGGCCCAGGTGCGCCACCCCGGGCTCGGGCTGGTGCAGGTAGAGGTCCAGGACGCCCAGGCCCGGGCCGCCCCCGGCGGGGACGATCAAGAACACCCGTCGCTCGGGGTCGGCCTCGGCATCCTGGAGGAGCCGCCGGGCGGCGTCGGCGTCGGCCGGCCCGCCGCCGGTGCGGACGAAGTACTCCGGGGCAGCGTCCAGGCAAGCCTGGAGCAGGGCGGCGTGGGCCACGGTGGCGGGGAGCGCGCGCAGCCGGCCGGTGGCGATCTCGAGCAGCAGGTCGGGCGCGGCGGATTCCATGTCCATGGCCATGAGCCTAGCCGGCGAGGAGCAGGAGCGCCGCGGGCGCGGAGAGGCTCTCCACCACGTGATCCGCGCCGCTCGCCGCGAGGTCCCCGGCACCGTGGCGGCCGGTGGCCACGCCCAAGGCCGCGCACCCCGCCCCGTGGGCCGCCTCCACGTCGAGCGGCGTGTCCCCCACCACCACCACCTCGGCCGGGTCGATCCGGCCCAGCCGGGCGCCGGCGCGCCGCAGCGCCGCCTCGACCAGGCGGGTGCGGACCTCGCCATCCCCCGCGAAGCCGGCCACCGCCCCCGGCCCCCACTCGAAGTACGCCTCCAGCTCGCCGCGCCGGAGCTTGAAGCGGGCCCCCTCGGCCACGTTGCCGGTGCAAAGACCGTAGGCCACCCCGCCCGCCCGCAGGGCCCGGAGGGCCTCGACCGCGCCGGGCAGCACCCGGAACTCGGGGCCGGCCAGCTCCTCGGGGAGCGCCTCCAGGTAGCGGGCCAGCACCCGGTCGCAGGCCTCGTCGCTGAAGGACCCGCCCAGGAGCGCCATCCCCAGCCGGATGATGGAGCGGTCGGTGCGTCCATCGAGCCGGAGGGCAGAGAGGTCGCCCTGCGGGGCCCGGCACTCCTCGCGGAGGGCCCGCTCCAGCGATCGCCGGCCGGCGCCGCCGCAGTGGACCAGGGTCCCGTCGACGTCCCACAGGACCAGGCGGTAGCGGGTCACTGGAAGAGGGCCTCGACGAACTCGTCGGGGGAGAAGGGGCGCAGGTCGGCCACCGTCTCGCCCACCCCCACGTAGCGCACCGGGATGCGGAGCTCGTCGCAGATCCCGATCACCACCCCGCCCTTGGCGGTGCCGTCCAGCTTGGTGAGGGCGATGCCGGTGACCCCCAGCGCCTCGTGGAACTGGCGGGCCTGGGCGATGGCGTTCTGGCCGTTGGTGGCGTCGAGGACCAGCAGCACCTCGTGCGGTGCCCCCTCGGCGGCCTTTCCCATGACCCGCTTCACCTTCTTGAGCTCCTCCATGAGCGGGGCCTGGGTGTGCAGCCGGCCGGCGGTGTCGCACAGCACCACGTCGACGCCCCGGCGCGCGCCCTCGCGCACCGCCTCGAAGCAGACCGCGGCCGGGTCGCTCCCCTCCTTGCCGCGGACGATGGGCGCACTCACCCGCTCCGCCCAGATCTCCAGCTGCTCGCCGGCCGCGGCGCGGAAGGTGTCGCCGGCGCCGAGGAGCACCGACCGGCCGCCGCGCTGGAGCTGCGCGGCCAGCTTGCCCACGGTGGTGGTCTTGCCCGAGCCGTTCACCCCGACCACCATCACCACCCAGGGGCGGCGGCCCTCCTCCGGCACGACCGGCCCGGCCGCCGGGCCGTCCAGGGCCAGGATGCGGGCGATCTCCTCCCGCAGGGCGGCCTTGAGGCGCTCCGGGTCGGAGAGCTCCTTCCGCCGCACCCTCTCGCGGGCCGACTCGAGCAGCCGGGTGGCGGTGCGCACGCCGATGTCGGCGGTGAACAGCACCTCCTCCAGCTCGGCCAGGACCGCGTCGTCCACGGCGCGGCCGCCGGTGAAGAGGGAGTTGAGCCGGGCCATGAAGCCGCCGCGGGTCTTGGCGAGCCCCGCCGACAGGGTCCGTCCCGCCTCGGCCTCGGCCTTCCTTCGGGCCTCCTCCTCGGCGGCGCGGCGCGCCTCCGCCTCGGCCCGAGCGCGGGCCTCGACCTCGGCCCGCTCCCGCGCCTCCGCCTCCTCGCGCTCCTGGGCCCGGCGCTCGCGCTCCAGCCGCTCGGCCTCCTTCTTGGCTCGGTAGGCCTGGCGCTTGCGCTCCTCCTCGGCCTCCTGCTCCTCGGGGGAGAGGGCCGGCGTCGGGGCGGGCGCCTTCTCGCGGCGGGGCGGGGGGGACGGCGGCGCGGGCGCCGCGGTCCCGGCCGCGGCCCCGGGCAGGGCGGCGCGCGGGGCGGCGGTGGCCCGGGTCCGCGCCCTCCGGCGGCGGCCCAGGACCAGCGCCGCTGCGGCCAGGGCGACGAGCACCGCCGCCACGGCCGCGGCGGCCACGGCCTCGTTCTGGGTGAGCGCCAGCAGGGCGGCGGGGGTGGAGGGGGGCACGGGGCTCCTCGGGAAAGCGCCACGGTATAGGGGCGCCCTGGGGAGGGTGTCAATGGGTCAGAGGCCCCGCGATCCCGCCCGGGCTGCCTCCCCCTGGCCGTGGTCGGCTCCGCCTCCGCTCCCGTCGGCGCATGCCGGCGAGGGTCGGCCCGGGCCTCAGGCCGCCGCCGATTCCCGCGTGCCGTCGGAGAGGCGCACCGAGACGAGCTTGGACACGCCCGGCTCCTCCATGGTCACGCCGTAGAGCGTGTCCACCATCTCCATGGTCCGCTTGTTGTGGGTGATGAGGATGAACTGCGACCCGCGGGACATCTCCTTCACCAGCTCGTTGTAGCGGCCGACGTTGGCGTCGTCGAGCGGGGCGTCCACCTCGTCGAGCAGGCAGAAGGGGGTGGGCTTGATGAGGAAGATGGCGAAGATGAGCGACACCGCGGTGAGCGCCTTCTCTCCGCCGGAGAGCAGGTTCACGCTCTGCAGCTTCTTGCCCGGGGGCTGGGCGAAGATCTCCACCCCGGCCTCGGCCTCCCCCTCGGCGCTGGTGAGGACCAGGCCGGCGCGGCCGCCGCTGAACAGGCGGGGGAAGACCGCCTGGAACTTCTCGTTCACCCGGTCGAAGGTCTCCTGGAACCGCTCGCGCGAGGCCCGGTTGATCTTGACGATGGCCGCCTTGAGGTCGGCCAGCGAGCGCTCCAGGTCGGTCTTCTGCTCGCCCAGGAACCGGTGGCGCCGCTCCAGCTCGTCGTACTCCTCGATGGCGGTCAGGTTGATGGCCCCCATCCGCTCTGCCTGCGCCTTGAGGTCCTCGAGCCGGCCGCGCTCCTCCTCGCCCGGCGCGGGGTCGAGGTGGAATCGCCCCACCTCCCAGCGGAGCTCGGCCTGGCAGCGCTCGCGGGTCTGCTCCTCCAGGTGGGACAGCTCCAGGGCCTGCTCGCGGCCGGTGAGGGCGGTCTCGGCGATGGCCTCGCGCAGCGCCTCCAGGCGGGAGCGGTGGCCGCGGGCCTCGGCGTCGCGCGAGCGGGCCGCCACCGCCTGTGCCTCGTGGGCGGTGCGGGCCTCGGCCAGGGCGGCCCGCACCAGCGCCAGGTCCTCGCCGGCCCGCGAGGCGTCCCCCCGCGTCCCGTCGATCCGCGCCCGCAGCTCGGCGGCGCGGGCGTTGGCCTCGGAGATGGCCGCGAAGAGCCGGGCCCGGCGCTCCTCCACCTCCCGCCGGGCCTCCTCGGCCCGGCGGATGGCCGCGCCGATGCCCTCCCGGCGCTCGCCGTCGGCGGCCACCTTGACCTTGAGGTTCATGAGCTCGGCGGTGAGCACGTCGCCGCGGGCCCGCCAGGCCTCCAGCCACTCCAGGGACTCCCGGGCGCGCTCCTCGGCCCGCGATCGCTCGGCCTCGGCGGTGGCGGCGGAGAGGCGGTGCTCCTCCTCCTCGCGCCCCAGGGCGGAGAGCGCCTCCTCGAGCTGGGACTGGTCCGCCTGGAGCTGGGCGATGCGGTCGGCCGCCTGGGACAGCTCCTCGCCGATCCGCGCCAGGTCCTTCTCCTGCTCCAGGAGGGCCAGCTCCTTCTCCCGGCCGTCGCGGTCCAGGCTCTTCAGCGCCGCCTCCAGCTGGAGCAGCCGCGCCTGCAGGCCCCGGTGGCGCTCGTTGGACAGCTGGAACTCGGCCTCGAAGACGCGGACCGTCTCCTCCAGCTCCTGCACCTCGCGCCGGCGCTGCAGGGCCCCGTGGCCCTCGCCCTCCAGCGGGCCGCCCGTGACCACCCCGTGCGCGTCGAGCACCTCGCCGTCGAGGGTGACCAGGGTGCGGCCGGCCGCGGCCCCGGCCCCCTGCTGCCAGATCTCCAGCGCCGAGGGGAGGTCGCGGACGATGAGCGCGTCGGCGAGCAGGAACCGCACCACCTTCTCGTAGGCGGCGTCGTAGCGGACCACCTCCAGGCAGGGCCGGATCACCCCCGGGTGGTCGGGCGAGGGCGGTGCCACCGGCTCCTCCGCCGGGGCCGGGTCGGAGCTCGCCGGGGCCTCGCCGCCCCGCAGGCGCGACATGGGGATGAGCGAGGCGCGCCCCTCGGCGGCCGACTTGAGGTAGTCGATGGCCTCCACGCCCTGGGAGTGGCTCTCCACGATCACGTACTGGAGCCGCTCGCCCAGGAGCGCCTCGACCGCGTTCTCGAACTCGGCCGGGGCCGTGACCACGTCGGCCACCAGGCCGAAGATCCCGCGGTCGCGCGCCTCCCCCTGGCCTGCCCGGGTCATGAGGCTGCGCACACCGCGTCCGTAGCCCTCGTAGTTGCGGACGATCTCCTGCAGGCTCTGCAGGCGCGAGCGCTTCTCGGCCAGCTCCTCCCGCAGGGTGATGAGCTTGGCCTCGTTCTGGATGAACTCGGCCCGGGTCCGCTCCAGGAGCTCCTCCTGGGCGCCGCGCTGCTCGTCCAGGTGCAGCATGAGCTGCCGGGTGCGCCCCAGCTTCTCCACATGAGCGGAGCGGGCGGCGTCGAGCTCGGCGGTCCGCCGCGAGAGCTCCGCGCCCTCGCCGCGGGACCGGTCCAGCCGCGCCAGGAGGTCCGCCCGTTGCCGCTCCAGCTGGGCCATCTGGGTGCGGTGGCCGGTGGCCTCGGAGTGGGCCGCCGAGGCGGAGGAGCGGGCCCGGTCGGCCTCGGCCGAGAGCGAGCCCTGCTCGCGCACGGCCTCCTTGAGGGAGACCTCCGCCTCGGAGAGCCGGCCCTCGTCGTTCACCACCAGGGACTGCAGCTCCTCGCGCTGGCGGAAGAGCGCCTCGCGCTCGGCGCCCAGGGACTCGGCCTGGTCCTTGAGGGCCTCCACCTCGGCCGCCTGGCCCTGGGTCCGCTCGGCGATCTGGGCCAGCTCCCGCCCCGCCGCCTCCAGGGAGACCTCGGAGACCCGCACCGTCGAGGCCAGCTCGTGCTCGCGCCCGGAGAGCTCGTTGAGGCGGGCCTCGCCCTCGGCGGCCCGGGCCCGGTCGCCCTCCAGCGCGGCGTCGAGCTCGGCCAGCCGGGCGGCCAGGCCCGCCTCCTCGGCGCGCAGCTCCGCCTGCCGCTCCTCGGCGGCGCGGCGGGTGGCGGTGAGCTCCAGGTAGCGGGCGGCGGCGATGCGCAGCTCCAGCTCGCGGATGCGGGCCTTGAGCGCCTTGTACTTCTCGGCCTTGCGCGCCTGGCGGTTCAGGGAGTCGAGCTGCTTGCCCAGCTCCTGGACGATGTCGGCCACGCGCAGCAGGTTCTGCTGGGTGGCCTCCATCTTCCGCTCGGCCGCCTCCCGGCGCTTCTTGTACTTGGTGATGCCGGCCGCCTCCTCGATGACCGCCCGCCGGTCCTCCGGGCGGGCGGAGACGATCTGGCCGATGCGCCCCTGCTCGATGATCGAGTAGGCGGTGCGGCCCACCCCCGAGCCGAAGAAGATGTCGTTCACGTCGAGCAGCCGCGCCTGCACGCCGTTCACCAGGTACTCGGACTCGCCGGAGCGGAAGAGGCGGCGGCCGACGGTGATCTCGCCGAAGCCCTGGTAGGCCGTGGGCAGCTCGCTGGGGCGGTCGTTCTCGAAGGTGAGGGAGACCTCGGCCAGGGAGAGCGGCGGCTTCGACTCCGAGCCGTTGAAGATCACGTCCTCCATGGAGCGGCCGCGGAGCTGCCGGGCCGACTGCTCGCCCAGCACCCAGCGGATGGCGTCGGCCACGTTGGACTTGCCGCAGCCGTTCGGCCCGACCACGCCGGTGACCCCCTCGTCGAAGGCAACCACGGTCCGGTCCATGAAGGACTTGAACCCGACGATGTCGAGCCGCCTGATGCGCATAGGGGAGCCGATATCATGACCCCGGCCCCGCTTTCAAGCGAAGCCCTTGATCAATGGGATGTTTTCGGGATCGTCGGCCCCGCATCCGAAGCCTCTGACCCAGGGGTGGGACACCGGTTTCCCCCATGACTTCGATGGCTTGCATGACAAGGCATGTATGGTCATGGGGAACTGGCTTGCACGGGACCTCGCGATAGACTCCGCGGGACATGCGCAGACTCGTGGCCCTCGCCTTCGAGGTCGCCCTGGCCCAGGCGATCGTGCT
>DATKMW010000160.1:0-18243 GCA_035541675.1 Anaeromyxobacter sp.
CGTGGTCGGCATCTGCATCCTGGTGGGCGGGATCCGCCACCGCGAGCAGTCCTTCCGGGTGGAGGGGGCCGGGCCGGCGCTGGCGGCGCTGGTGGCCCTGTCCACGCTCTCGCTGGTGCTCCCCACCTTCACCACCAGCGCTCCGGGGCCAGCCTACTCGCCCGCGCAGCTCGCCTTCGCCGGCCTGGCCTCTCTGGCGCTCTGGGGCGTGTTCGTCTTCGCCCAGACGGTCCGGCACCGCGACTACTTCCTCCCCGCCGGCGGCGCCGACGGGGCGGGCGAGGAGGCGCACCTGGCGCCGCCCTCCGGCTGGGCCGCGCTGGCCAGCGCCGGGCTCCTGCTCGTATCGCTGGTGGCGGTGGTGGCCGGCGCCAAGCTCCTTTCCCCGCGGATCGAGGCGCTGGTCGCGGCCGCCGGCGTCCCGCACGCGGTGGTGGGGGTGGCCATCGCCCTGCTGGTGCTCTTGCCCGAGACCGTGGCCGCGGTCAGGGCGGCCCGGAAGAACCGGCTCCAGACGAGCATGAACCTGGCCCTGGGGTCGGCGCTGGCCAGCATCGGCCTCACCATCCCGGCGGTAGTGGCCGCCTCGCTCCTCATGGGAGTCCCCGTCGCCCTGGGCCTGGGCGCGAAGGACCTGGTCCTCTTGACGCTCAGCTTCCTGGTCGCCGCCGTGACGCTGGGCCAGGGCCGGACCAGCATCCTGCAGGGCGCAGTGCACCTGGTGGTCTTCGCGGCGTTCCTCTTCCTCTCGTTCGTGCCCTAGGAGGGCCCGCCCATGACGCGTTCGGCGAACCCGAAGTCCTCCCTCGCCTACCTGGACCGCGAATTCCTGGAGAGCGATGCCGCCCGGCCAGTCCGGATCCTGGCGGAGTACCTCGCCCCCCTGGAGGCCTTCCGCCTGCAGGGGATCAAGGACACCATCGTCTTCTTCGGCAGCGCCCGGATCGCCCCCGACGGCCCCTTGGGCCGCTACTACGAGGAGGCGCGGACGCTGGCACGCCTGGTCACCACCTGGTCCAAGGGGCTGCCGGCGGGATCGCGCCGCTACGTGGTCTGCTCCGGGGGGGGCCCCGGCATCATGGAGGCCGCCAACCGCGGGGCGTCGGAGGCGGCCGGGCTGACCATCGGCCTCAACATCGGGCTGCCCCACGAGCAGCGCCCCAACCCCTTCATCACCCGCGAGCTCTCCTTCGAGTTCCGCTACTTCTTCATGCGCAAGCTCTGGTTCGCCTACCTGGCCCGGGCGCTGGTGGCCTTCCCCGGCGGCTTCGGCACCCTCGACGAGCTCATGGAGGTGCTGACCCTCCAGCAGACCGGGAAGCTGGACCGGCGAACCCGGATCCTGCTCTACGGCTCCACCTACTGGAAGGAGATCGTGAACTTCGAGGCGCTCGTCCGCCACGGGATGATCAGCCCCGAGGACCTCTCGCTCTTCACCTTCGCCGACGACCCGGCCACCGCGCTTGGCCTCCTCCAGACCTGGCTCATCCCGGAGCCGGGGCCCGCGGCGCCCGACCTGGCCGGCTCGCGGCGGCCGGACCCCGGCTGATCGAGGACCCGGGGCAGGCGTCCCCTCCGCGTGGGCCCGGCCGCGCCCGGGAAGTCCCGCGAGCTCGAGGGGGGACCAAAGCTCCCCGGCGCGGGTCGGCGGCCCGACCTCGACCGGGCGGACCGCGGTGCGCGGTCACCCGGCGCCCCCGCCGGCATCTGCTCGGGAGCGCATCGCCCGGCACGGCCGGGAAGGGCGCCGTTCGCGAGGAGGCGATGGTGCACCGGGATGCCAAAGGGAGCGGTGGCGCGTCCGGCGCGCGTTGCGGGGCCGGAGCCGAGCAACCGGCGCCCGGTGGCCTCCGCCCGCCCCACCGGCCGGCTCGATCTTCCCGGGATACCCTCGGCTCCGGCGAAACGGTCGTCGCTGCGACGACCCTGCCGGCGCGAGGGGCGGCGCCGAGCGGGAGGGGACCTCGCGCCTCCGGCGGGGTCACTCCTCCCGCAGGTCCACCAGCGCCCTGGCGATCGCCTCCGCCAAAGCGTCGCGGAGGGCCGGATCGGAGACGTAGGCCTCGTCGACCGGGTCGACGAGCACGCCCACCTCGAGCAGCACGGCGGGGCAGCTCGCCCGCCGCAGGACCGCCAGCTCGTCGAACCGGTAGATCCCGAGCTGCCGGTCGAGGAGCACGCGCCCCTCGCCGGGGATGGGCTCGGCGTGATGGAGGGTGGGCGGGCGGCCGAGCGCGAGGAGGCGCCGGCCCAGCGCCACGGCGGCGCGGAGGGAGGCTCGCGCCTCCGGGTTCCGCTCCGAGACGAAGAGCGCATAGCCGCGGATGGGGCGGGTGGCCCTGTAGGCAGGCCTCCCGCCCCGCTCCAGCCGCTCGAGGAACCGGGGCTGCGCGGAGTCGTGGTGGATGGAGAGCAGCAGCCAGGCGCCGCGGGAGGTGGCGCGCGCGGCGCGCCCGGGGAGGTCGAGCTCCTCGCCCGGCGCGCGCGTCACCTCCACCCGGAAGCCGGCCCGTACCAGCCTCGGCGCCAGCACGGCGACGAGGGCGTCGTTGTACTCCACCTCCGGCGTGCCGCGGACGCCGATCGCGCCCGGGCTCGAGGCGGTGTGCCCGGGATCGAGCATCACCAGCGGTGGTCCGCCTCCCGCCGCGCGGCTCGCCCCGAGCGCCAGCGCGCTCAGCACCGCGGCAGCGACGGCTCGAAGCGAATCCCTCATGGGCCGCTCCCGAGCATACGCTCCGGAGCTGGCCCGGAGGACGGACGCTGCCGTCGCCCGGAAGAGGCCGCGGCCAGCGTCCTCCCTCCCCTGCACCCACGCAGCCAACGCTGCCTGGACGCGTCCAGGCTGGTCCAGGCGGCGGCGGGCGCGCCGGGTGCTCGTGGCCCCGCCGGGCCGTCCGGCGGGTCGCCTTCGGCGCCCACCGGGGGCGAGACCGCAGGGGGACCATACCGTCGGAGGGCTTGGAGCCACCGGGCCCCGTGGCGATCGTCGTGGCGGGATGCAAGCACCGAACGCCCTCCGGAACGCACCCCTGCTGCTCGGCGCCTCGCTGGCCTTGCTGAGCGGCTGCGCCACGGCCCCGCCCACCCGCGCCGGCAGGGAGGACCTGAGGGAGAGCGCGATGGATGCGCTCCGGGGCATGGAGTCCTCCGATCCCTCGCTCACCGGCTTCCTGCGGTCGTCCGCAGGCTACGCGGTGTTCCCCGACGTCGGGAAGGGCGGCTACATCGTGGGAGGCGGCTACGGGCGGGGCCTGGTGTACCGGGGAGGCGCCGAGATCGGCTTCGCCGACATCACCCAGGGGTCGATCGGCCTGCAGGCAGGGGGCCAGTCCTACATGGAGGTGCTGGCCTTCCAGCGCCAGCGCGACCTCGACCGCTTCACCGCCGGCGGGCTCGCCTTCGGCGCCAGCCTCTCCGCGGTCATCCTCAAGACCGGGGCGGCGGCCGCCGCACCCTACACCAACGGCGTGGCGGTCTTCGTGAAGCCCATCGCCGGCGCCATGATCGAGGCGGCCGTGGGCGGGCAGCAGTTCACCTACCGTCCGGAGTGAGCCGAGCCCGACTCGGGCGCGCCCGGGGTGGCGCGCACGGACATGCCCGACGCCCCGCGCACCCCCCCGAGGTGGAAGCTCTGGACCGCCGTCGTCCTGGCGGCCATCCCTCCATGAAGGTGGCCGGGGCGGCGCCGGTGGTGCGCGACTTCGGCGGGCGGTTCGGCTTTCCGGCGGGGGTGGTCTTCCCGGTGGGGCTCCTGGAGCCGGCCTGCACCGCGCCGTACCTGATCCCCCGCACCGCCGCGCTGGGGCGGTGCTGCTCACCGGGTCCTTCGGCGGAGCCATGGTCGCCCGTGTCCGCGCCGGCGAGCCGCTGGTCGCGATCGCGCCCTTCCTGCTGGGAGTCATGGCCTGGGGCAGCCTGTACCTCCGCGAGGACCGCCTCCACGGGCTGCTGCCGCTGCGCGGGCGCTGACCGGCGGCGGGCTCAGCCACCCTCCCAGGGATACCTGCCGGCCTCGATGACGTGGTCGGCCACCACTCCCAGGGCGGCGTCCTCCACGCCGTCGATGCCGTCCAGGCTCGACCGCACCCGCCGCTGGGCGGCGGCGGAGAAGGCGCGCAGGAGTTCCCGCTCCGCCCGCCCGGCGACCTCGCCGTGGTTCTCCACGCTGCCCGAGATCCGCGAGAGCATGGCGGCGAAGGCGAAGAGGTCGATGAGCCCATCCGCCAGCCGGCGCAGGACGAGCTGCTCGTCGACCAGCGCCCTCCCGTGGCGGCGGAGGGCCCGGTCGACGGCCAGGGCCAGCGAGCGGGTCAGCTCCTCGAACCGGGCGGCGTCCTCGGAGAGGAGCGGAGGGAGCTGGGTGAAGCGGCCCTTGCCCAGGCGGACCCCGGCGGCCAGCGTGGCCCGGCGGCGGGCGTACTCGGAGAGCAGTCCGAAGCCCTTGATGGGATCGGTGAAGACGTCGCGCACCGACTCGGCCACGCCCTCCAGCTGCTCGGCCACGTCGCTCACGGTGGTGAGGGCGATGAAGAGCCGCAACACGTCGTTGGTGCCGTCGAAGATCCGGTTGATGCGGCTGTCGCGCAGGATGCGCTCGTAGGGGAGCGATCGCATGTAGCCCGAGCCGCCGGCGATCTGCAGGGCCTCGTCGGCGGTGCGCCACAGGCTCTCGGTGGCCAGCACCTTGGCGATGGCCGCCTCCACGGCGATGTCCTCGAACCCCCGGTCGAGCAGGCCGGCGGTGAGGCTCACCACGCTCTCGGCCGCGTAGCAGTCCACCGCCATCCGGGCCAGCTTGCCGCGCACCAGGGAGAAGGCGGAGAGCGGGCGTCCGAACTGGCGCCGCGCCCGGGCATGGCGGAGCGACAGCTCGAGGAGCCGCTTCATCCCGCCCACCGCGCCGCCGCCCAGGCCGGTGCGGCCGGCGTTCAGGATCCTCATGGCGATCTGGAAGCCCTTGCCCACCTCGCCCAGCACGTGATCGGCCGGGACGCGGACGCCCTCCAGCCGCACCGCGGTGGTGGAGGAGGCGCGGATGCCCATCTTGTCCTCGGGCGGCCCGACGGTGACCCCCGGCATGTCGCGGGTCACCACGAACGCCGAGAGCTGGCCCCGTCCCTCCCGGGCGGTGCGGGCGAAGACGGTGAAGAAGGAGGCGATGCCGCCGTTGCTGACCCAGATCTTCTCGCCGTCGAGGACCCAGGCCGGGCCGTCGCGCACCGCCGCGGTGCGGATGGAGGCGGCATCCGACCCGGCCTCGGGCTCGGTGAGGCAGAAGGCGGCCACCAGCTCGCCCCTGGCCAGCCGCGGGAGCCAGCGAGCCTTCTGCTCCTCGGTCCCGTAGAGGAGGAGGCCGCGGAGGCCGATCGAGTTGTGCACACCCACCGTCACGGCCACCGAGGCGTCGTGGCGCGAGAGCTCCTCCAGCACCCGGGCGTAGCCGGTGGCCGACAGCCCCATGCCCCCGTGGTGCTCGGGGATCACCAGCCCGAACAGGCCCGCCTCCCTGAGCTCCCGGAGGAACTCCTGCGGCAGCTCGCCGGAGCGGTCCCAGGCTGCGAAGTCCGCCTCGCGCCGGCCCAGCAGCGTCCGGAGCGATCGCACCAGGGCCGCCAGGGTCTCGCGCTCGGCCAGGAGCGGATCGGGGAAGGGGAGCAGGATCTCCTCCTCGATCCGGCCCATGGCCAGGGAGCGCATGAAGCTCGCAGATCGCTTGTCGATCACCGACCCACCCGCACGGAGGAGGTGCGACCGCCCCGATCCTAACGCACCGCGGCAAGGGGCGGGCGATCGAGTTGCATCGGGGTCGCGACCCGGTCTACGTTTGGGACATGGTGCCCGGGGATCGGCGAGCGCAGGGTCGGGTCCTGCGGGGTTTGGACTACCTGCTCCAGTTCCACCCCTGGATGCTGGCGCTGGCCGTGATCCTGGCCTGCGCCATCGGGGTCGCGGCAATGGAGAAGCTCCGCCACGGTCCCGCCCTCGTGGCAGAGGCGGGCCAGCAGGAGCGCGCGCGCTAGTCCAGGGGGGGGGGCGCGGCAGCAGCGCGCAGCCCGGTCGGGCGGCCCCTCTTCGCCGTGTCCCAGCCATCGGTTGGACACGGTTTCGCCACGGACTCGCCATGCGGCGGCGCTACCGATCGCGGCATCGCCGTCAATCTCCGCGGTGCGAGGAGCGCGTCATGAAAGTCCAGAGGGAGCTGTTCTACCGCTGCATCTTCTCCTCCCCGGACTCCCGACTCGTCGCGCACGTGCGCGCCTGGGACGCCGACGAGGCCGCACAGCTCTTCCAGGCCGAGTTGCGCACCGACGGCGTCGAGGAGCACGGCACCATCGAGGTGGTCGAGATCGGCGCCGGCGCCGAAGAGGCCCACGCCGCCTACCCGTAGGGCCACCTCGGTCTCGCGCCCCCTCGCCCGTCCCACCCCCTCACCCCGCGAAGGCGCGGGCGATGAGGTCGGTGAGCACCCTGGCGGTGAGCCCCCAGACGACCCGCGACTCGTCGGCGTGGAAGGACCACACCAGCCAGTGGCCGGTGGCGGGGTCCACGTCCTCCACGGGGACGTTGGCCCGGCGCACGGCCTGGGCGACGTCGGGCGGGAGCCGCGCCGGGTCCCACGGGGTCGAGCGCCGCAGCCGCCGGTCGAGCAGGCGCGCGAGCGGCAGCTCGAAGTGCTCCTCGACCTCGCCGGGAGCGGCGGCGAACGTCGCCGGCGGCTCCCTCACCGCGGCCACCACCGGCGTCACCACGAACCGCGCCACCGAGACCAGGTCGTCGAGCCGGCCCAGCACCTCGGCGCGCTCCGGAGGGAGGCCCACCTCCTCCTCGGCCTCCCGGAGCGCTCCGGCCTCTGGTCCCTCGCCGGGGATCAGCCCCCCTCCGGGGAAGGAGATCTCTCCGCCGTGGTGGGGCAGCGCCGGGGAGCGGCGGGTGAAGAGGAGGGTGGGGCCGCCGGCCCGATCGAGGAGCGCGAGGAGCACCGCGGCGCGGCGGTAGCCGGGGACCTCGAGGGCGCGCGGCGGACGCCGGGCGAGCCCGATCCGGGTCCGCGCCAGCGCTTCCTGGAAGTCCGGATCCCCAGCCGACACCACTCCCATGTACACCGGGAGCCGTCCGCGCGCCTGCCTGGCGCGCGGGCGGCTTGACGATCTGGCTGGAAACCGCGACATACAGGGGATGCGAAGCGACGAGATCAAGAAGGGATTCGAGCGGGCTCCGCACCGCAGCCTGCTCCGGGCCACCGGGCTCAAGGACGAGGACTTCGACAAGCCCTTCATCGCCGTGGCCAACAGCCACGTCGACATCATCCCCGGCCACTTCTACCTGGCCGAGTACGGGCGGATCGCCAAGGACGAGATCCGCAAGGCGGGCGGGGTCCCCTTCGAGTTCAACACCATCGGCGTGGACGACGGGGTGGCCATGGGCCACCCCGGCATGCTCTACAGCCTGCCCTCGCGCGAGCTCATCGCCGATTCCATCGAGACGATGATGAACGCGCACTGCCTCGACGCCATGGTCTGCATCCCCAACTGCGACAAGATCGTGCCGGGGATGCTGATGGGCGCCCTGCGCGTGAACGTTCCCACCGTCTTCGTCTCCGGCGGCCCCATGCGCGCCGGGCGCGCCGCCGACGGCTCGCCGCTCGACCTGAACTCGGTCTTCGAGGCGGTGGGGAAGCACGCCGTGGGCGCCATCGGCGACGCCGAGCTGCACGAGGTCGAGTGCCGGGCCTGCCCCTCGGGCGGCTCCTGCTCGGGCATGTTCACCGCCAACTCCATGAACGTGCTGTGCGAGGCCATGGGCGTGGCCCTGCCCGGCAACGGGACCATCCTGGCCCTCACCCCCGAGCGCGAGGCGCTGGTGCGGCGGGCAGCGCGCCGGGCGGTGGAGATCGCCGCCGACGAGCGCTTCCGCATGCGCCGCATCGTGAACGCCGACGCCATCCACAACGCCATGGTGGTGGACATGGCCATGGGTGGCTCCACCAACACCGTCCTGCACATGCTGGCCATCGCCCGCGAGGCGGGGGTGCGCTTCGACCTGAAGGAGATCGAGGCCATCGCCAAGCAGGTGGCCCACATCGCCAAGATCGCCCCCTCGCTGGCGACCGTGCACATGGAGGACATCCACCGGGCCGGCGGCGTGCCGGCCGTGCTCAAGGAGACCGCGCGCCGCGGCGGCATCGTGCGCGAGGGGGCCATGACCGTCTCCGGCGAGACCGTGGGCGAGCGGATGAAGGATGCCCGCATCGCCGACCCGGAGGTGATCCACCCGCTGGAGCAGGCCTACTCGCAGGTGGGCGGGCTGGCGGTGCTCTTCGGGAACCTGGCGCCGGATGGGGCGGTGGTGAAGACCGCCGGCATCCAGCCGTCGATGCGCAAGTTCGTCGGCAAGGCCATCTGCTTCGACTCGCAGGACGAGGCCATCGCCGGGATCATGAGCGGCAAGGTGAAGGCCGGTGCCTTCGTGGTGCTGCGCTACGAGGGCCCCAAGGGCGGTCCGGGCATGCAGGAGATGCTGGGACCCACCTCGCTGATCATGGGCATGGGGCTGGGGGAGCAGGTGGCGCTCATCACCGACGGCCGCTTCTCCGGCGCCACCCACGGCGCCTGCGTGGGCCACGTCTCGCCCGAGGCGGCGGAGGGCGGCCCCATCGGCCTGGTGCAGGACGGCGACTCGATCACCATCGACGTCGACACCCGGACCATCCGCGTCGACCTGCCCGACGCCGAGCTGGCCCGGCGGCGCGAGACCTTCCGGCCCAAGAGGAAGGAGGTCCGCTCCTCGTGGCTGCGGCGGTACGCGCACCTGGTCACCAACGCCTCCGCCGGGGCGGTGCTGCGGTCCGACCTCTGAGCCCGGGCCCCGCTCGTCCTTCCCCGGGCGGAGGGACCGGTCCCTCTCCCGCTGCCGGGAGCCGGCGGGACTTCTCCTTGACGCCGGGCGCACCCCGGTGCTGTGGTGCCCCCACCCCATGCTCCCGGGCGATCCTCCAGCCGACGGGCTCCCCGCCCGGCATTTCACCACCGGTGGGTTGCTGCTGCGCACCCTCTCGGTCTGGTGGCGCAACGCTCCGGCCTTCGCGGCCGTGGCGCTGGTGGTGGAGCTGCCGCTGGCGGCGCTGGAGCTCCACGCCGGCGAGGCCGACGACCCCCAGGGGGGGGCGATGCTGCTGGTGTTCGGGTGGTTCCTGGGCTTGCTCGCCAGCGGCGCGCTGGCCCACGGTGTGCTGCGGTCCTTGGCCGGGGAGCGGCCCGGGCCGGGCGCGATGCTGGCCACCGCCGCCCGGCGCCTCTGGCCCCTCTTCACGGTGGCGGCGGTGTACGGGCTCACCGTGGTCGCCGGCCTCTTCCTCCTCCTCGTGCCCGGGGTGGTGGCGATGGTCGGCGGCTACCTGGCCATCCCCATGGTCGTGGAGGATCCGGCCATCGGCACCGAGCGGGCGCTGCGGCGGAGCTGGACGCTCACCCGGGGTCACCGGGTGGCCCTCCTCCTGGCGGTCGCGATCCTGCTCGGCCTGGAGCTCCTGGCGGTGACCGGCACCGACCAGCTCATCACCCGCGCCGGGGTGGCCAGGGGGCCGCAGTCGGTGGGCATCCTCACCGCCGTCGATGCCGTCCTGACCAGCTTCACCAGCGCCTGCGCGGCGGTCGCCTACCACGACCTGCGGGCGCTCGGGGAGGCGAGGTCCCAGACCGCGCCGAAGAACCCGTCGGTCCCGTGGCGGTGAGGCCAGGTGCGGACGAAGCCGTCCGGGTCGAGCGCGGCGCCGGCGAACTCCGGCCGGCGCCGGACCAGCTCCGGATGGGCGCGCTCGAAGGCCCGGGCCACCTCCTCGTCCTCCTCGCGCCGGAAGGTGCAGGTGGCGTAGACCAGCCGGCCGCCGGGCCGGACGGAGCGGAGCGCGCCCTCGAGGACGGCGAGCTGGAGCGCCGGCAGCGCGGCGAAGCCGTGCGGGTCGATCCGCCAGCGCAGATCGGGCCCGCGCCGCAGCGCGCCCAGCTCGGAGCAGGGCGCGTCCACCAGGGCGCGGTCCACGGCCAGGCCCGCGGGCGGCCGGGCCCCGTGCAGGGCCACGATCCCGCCCGCCCCGGCGCGCTCCGCCCGACCGCGCAGGCGGAGGAGTCGCTCCTCGTCGGGATCGACCGCGTGGACCCGGCCCCCGGCGCCCACCGCCGCGGCCAGGAGCAGCGCCTTCCCCCCCGCGCCGGCGCAGGCGTCGAGCACCTCCTCCCCGGGCCGCGCCTCGAGGAGCGCCCCCATGAGCTGGCTGCCCTCGTCCTGCACCTCGAGGAGCCCCTCCTGGAAGGCCCCCAGCCCGTAGACGTTGAGCCGTCCGGATGCCAGGCGGCAGGAGGGCACGAGCCGGCCCGGCGAGGTGGCCACGCCCCCGGCCGCCAGCCGCGCCTCGAGCGCCTCCGCCGAGGTGCGCAGGAGGTTGGGGCGGAGGCAGACGGGCCCGGGGTGGTTCAGCGCCTCGGCGAGCGCGGCTGCCTGGTCGCCGGCGGCCCGGAGGATCTCCGCGGCCAGCCAGTCCGGGAGCGAGCAGCGGTCGGCCAGCGCCCGGGGGGCGGGGCGGGGCGGGGGCAGCGCGGCGGGATCGAGCGAGGCGAGGGCGGCGGCGTCGCCGCGGCCCCCGAGGTCGCGGAGAAGCGACGCGACCAGGAGCCGGGGCGGTGCGCCGGGCATTCCCAGCTGCGCCCGCAGCCGGCGGCGCCACAGCCCCACGCCGAAGACCGCCTCGGACAGGGCCGTGCGCTGCGGGGGCTCGAGCGGCCCGAGTCGGCGCAGGAGCCGGTCCACCACCCGCTCCGCCGGCGCGCCCGACAGGACCTCGGAGAGCGGCCCGTCCAGGGCCGGCGCCAGTCCCCGGAGCGCCTCCCAGGGGACGCGCTCGATCCGGAGCTCGGCGGAGCTGGGCTCTGGGGACGGGCTCACGACCCGATGATGGCACGGGTCCGGACGCGGCACTCGCTCCCCCGCCCGCGGGGTCCGGCTGGGGAGGCGCCGGCCCAGGGGGCATCGGCGGGGAGCTCGGCGGGCCAGCCCACGGGCCGGAGCACCCGTTCACTGCACGGTGATGGTCATCTTCATGTTGCCGTGGCCGGCGCCGCAGAAGTGGTCGCAGATGGTGACGAACTTCCCAGCCTGGTGCGGGGTCAACTGGACGTCGGTGGTCCTGCCGGGCTCGATGCTGGCGTCGATGCCCAGCTCCTTCTGGTAGAAGCCGTGGACCACGTCCTGGGAGTGGAGCCGCAGGATCACCGGCTGGTCCTTGGCCAGCGTGAGCTCGCTGGGCGTGAACTGGAAGCGCTTGGCCTCGATCTCGATCACCTTCGGCTCATCGGCGCGCACGGCCGGGGCGACGGCGGCCAGGGCCAGGGCGGCGAGTACGGCGGTCCTCATGGACGTGGACATGGGCTCCTCCTGAGGGGGGTCGGGTTCACAGCGTGCTGGGCCTGAGGAGCTGGGCGAAGCCCTCCGTGCCCGAGCGCTCCGCCAGGGTGAGCTCCACCTCCTCCGGCCGGACGGTGGCGGCGGCCGGGCGCGGGCCCGCCCCGGCGTGCAGCAGCCGCAGGCCCAGGTTCTGGAAGGGGCGGGCCGGGTCGTAGGGGAGGGGCTTCCTCTCGGCCGCCTGCGCCGGATCGGGGAAGGCCCAGGACAGGCTGCGGGCGGCGTAGTTCTGGACGTGGCCCACGGCGTGGGCGTCCTCCCGGTGGATGTGGCCGTAGAGCACCGTCACGTTCTCGAAGGGGGCGAGGATCTTCATGACCTCCTCGCCATCGGAGGTGAACCACTCCCACTCGGGCTTCAGGTCGAAGAGCGGACGATGGGTGAAGACGACGATGGGCGCGGTGCGGGGGAAGCGGGACAGGTCCGCCTCCAGCCAGGCGCGCTGCTCCGGGCCCACCTCGGGCTTGCCGCGGCTGACGTTGTCGAGGGCCACGAAGTGCACGCCGCGGTGGTCGAAGGCGTAGTGGGTCTCGCCGAAGACCTCGCGGAAGACGGCGCCGCCGTCGAGTCCCGCGTCGTGCTCGCCGGGCACGGCCCTGCGGACCTTCACCCGCAGGCGATCGGCGATCTCCTGGAAGCGGCGCATGCGGCGGGCGGGCTCGCCCGGCTCCTCGCTGTCGTGGGTGAGATCGCCGGTGAAGAGCACCAGGTCGGGCGGCTGGCCCAGCCGGTTCACGGTCTCCACCGCCCGCTCGAAGGCGGCGGTCCCGCCGGGGTTGAGGGGCGGCCCCGAGCCGACGTGGGTGTCCGACAGCTGCACGAACGTGAACGGCCGGATGGCCTCGCCGTTCTTCCGCTTGAGGCTTCCGGCCACGTCCGCGCCCATGCCCGGGGCGGCCAGAGCCGGCGCCACCCGGTACAGGGCACCCGCGCCCAGCGACATCCCGGCGATGCGGAGGAAGGTCCTGCGGTCGAGGTCCCTCAAGGTCGGTCCTTTGCGAGCTGGCTGCGCCAGCGGTTCGCCCCTGCCAACGGCCCTTGGCCGCAGCGGTTCCCGGTCCTGCGGGGGCGCCCCGGGGAGGGTGCTGCGGGAACCGGCCGCCGGCTCGGACGTTGTCGGGGGGGGGGCCGGGCGGCCACCCTGGCCCCTTCGGGCCTTTCGGCGGAGGCGAGGACGCGCAACGGAACAGTCACCATGCGGCTCGTCACGCGCGCAGCGGGGGGCGGCGGGGCAGCGGACGACCCGCTGGCCCATCTGGACGCCCTGCACCGGCTGGCCCGCCACCTCACCCCCTCGCCGGCCGACGCCGAGGACCTGGTGCAGGAGACCTACGTGCGCGCCTTCCGCGGCGTGGCCGGCTTCCGGCCGGGCAGCGATCTGCGGGCCTGGCTCTTCCGGATCCTGCGCAACGCCTTCCTGGACGCTCGGCGCCGGGAGGAGCGGAGCCCGGTGGATCTCTCGGTCGAGCTCGCGGCCGACGCGCCCACCGCGGCCGCCGGCGAGGGCCTCCTGCGGGGCGACGCCGAGCTGGAGCGGTTGCGGAAGGTGGTGGGGGAGGAGATCGAGGCCGCGCTGCGGACGCTCTCCGAGGACGGGCGCACGGTGGTGCTCCTCGACGCCGAGGGGCTCTCCGAGGCGGAGATCGCCGAGGTCATGAACTGTCCCCAGGGCACGGTGAAGTCGCGCCTCTCCCGCGCCAGGATGGCGCTCCGGGGGCGGCTGGCGGAGTACGGGCGGCAGGAGCCACCATGAACTGCGACGACGCCCGCGAGCAGCTCCAGGACCTCCGGCGCGGCCGGCTGGGCCCGGCGGCCGCAACCGAGGTGCGCGGCCACCTGGCCGGTTGCGACGCCTGTCGGCGAGAGGACGAGGCCGAGGAGCTCCTCGACCGGGCCCTGGCCGAGCGCCTGCCGCGACACCCGGCCTCGCTGGCGCTCCGCCGCCGGGTGGCGGCGCTGGCGGGCGGCGAGGGGAGCGGCCTGGGCCCCGGGGCGGGAGGCGAGCCGTTGCGGGAGCGGGCCCGTGCGACGGGCCGCCCGCGGCTCGGGGCCCTCCTCGCCCCGGCGGCGGCGGCGGCGCTGGCGATCCTCTCGGCCGGCCTCCTCCTGGAGCGCCACCACCGGCAGGAGGGCGCGGGCCTCGACCGGCTGGCGGAGGAGGCGATCACCGACCACCTCCGGCTCCTGTCCAGCGCCCACCCCCTGGACGTGGAGAGCAGCTCGAACCACGAGGTGAAGCCCTGGTTCGAGGGGCGCCTGGACTTCGCCCCGGTGGTGCCTCCCGACCAGGGCGAGCTCCGGCTCCTGGGCGGCGCGGTCGGCTACGTCCTCGACCGCAAGGCGGCGGTGATGTCCTACGCGCTGCGGCGCCACAAGGTGACGCTCCTCGCCTTCCCCGCGGCGGGCCTCGCCTGGCCGGTGGCCGATCGGAGCGCGGGAGGCGTCCCGGCCAGCGCCGGGGAGGGGCGCGGCTTCCACGTGGTGCTGTGGCGGGCGGGCGAGCTCGGGTACGCCCTGGTCTCGGACGTGGACCCGGCCGAGCTCGAGGGGCTCTCCGCGGCGATGGCCCCGGCCACCCGGCGCTGAGCCGGCGCGCCCGGGTTTCCCAAACGCCGCCGCCCGCTTACACTCTCCCCGATGCCCCCGCGCGTCCTGGTGGTCGACGACAAGGAGAACCTGCGCAAGCTCCTCGGGCGCATCCTGGCCGACGGCTACGCGGTGGACCAGGCGGAGGACGGCGCCCGGGCGCTGTCCCTGGTCGCCACCCGCTCCTACGACGTGGTGGTCACCGACATCCGCATGCCCGGCGCCGACGGGTTCGAGCTGCTGGCGGCGGTGAAGGCCCGCTCGCCCGACACCGAGGTGGTGATGATGACCGGCTACGCCACCGTGGCCGACGCGGTGCGGGCCATGAAGCAGGGCGCCTTCGACTACCTGGAGAAGCCGTTCGACCCCGACGGGGCGCTGGGGGTGGTGGCGCGGGCCGCCGAGCGGAAGCGGCAGAGCGACGCCGCCAGGGAGCAGCTCGAGCCCGGCCAGGCCGAGGCGTTCCACAACCTGGTCGGCCGCAGCGCCCCGATGCGCGAGGCCTTCGTCCTCCTGGAGAAGGCCGCCGGGCTGGACATCACCGTGCTGCTCCTCGGCGAGACCGGCACCGGCAAGGAGCTGGCGGCGCGGGCGATCCACTACCACTCCTCCCGCCGCGAGCGGCGGTTCGTGCCGGTGAACTGCGGCGCCCTCCCGGCGGAGCTGGTGGAGAGCGAGCTCTTCGGCCACGCGCGCGGTGCCTTCACCGGCGCGGCCGCGGCCAAGCCCGGCCTGTTCGAGGAGGCGGAGGGCGGGACCCTCTTCCTCGACGAGGTGGGCGAGCTGCCGCCGCCGGCGCAGGTGAAGCTGAACCGCGCCCTGCAGGAGCGGGAGATCCGGCGGGTGGGGGACAACCTGCCGATGAAGGTGGACGTGCGGGTCATCGCCGCCACCCACCGCGACCTGCGCGAGGAGGTGCGGGCCGGGCGTTTCCGCGAGGACCTCTTCTACCGGCTGCACGTCTTCCCGGTGACCCTGCCGCCGCTGCGCGAGCGGCCGGACGACGTGCCGCTCCTGGCCAGCCACTTCCTGGCCAAGCACGCCCGCGCCCTGCGCCGCGAGCTGGCCGGCTTCGAGCCGGAGGCGCTGCAGCGGCTGGCCGCCCACGCCTGGCCGGGAAACGCCCGCGAGCTGGAGAACGCCGTGGAGCGGGCGGTGGCGGTGTGCGAGGGGGAGCGGATCCGCCCCGCCGACCTCCCTTCCGAGGTCGGCGCCGGCGCCGCCGGCCCCCCGCTCGACCCCGCGGCCCTGGCCCGGCTCCCCTACCGCGAGGCCGTGGCCGAGGCCCGCGACCGGACCTCCCGCGACTACCTGGTCGCCCTCCTCGCCGAGCTGGGCGGCAACGTCACCCGCGCCGCCGAGCGGGCCGGGCTGGAGCGCGAGAGCCTGCACCGGCTCCTGCGCAGGTACGGCATCAGGTCCGAAGACTTCAAGTGAACCAGCCCGGCGGCGCCGCCGCCGGCAAGTTGCAGGGACCGGGGCGCCGGGGGCTTGCAGGGTGCACGCAGGAGTCCGGGCGAGCGCGGCCGCGCCGGGTGGGCCATAATGGAGGACGTGCCAGCCCAGAGCCCCATGCCTCGCCTCCGGGTCCTGGTCGTCGACGACGAGCGCAACATCCGGACCACGCTGGGGATGTGCCTGGAGGCGGAGGGCTGCGCGGTGCGCGACGCGGCCAGCGGCGACGCGGCGCTGGAGGCGCTCCGCCACGGCCCCTTCGACCTCGCCTTCGTGGACCTGCGCCTGGGAAACGAGACCGGCCTGGACCTCCTGCCCCGGCTCCTGGCGGAACGGCCCGGCCTGGACGTGGTGGTGATCACCGCCTACGCCACCTTCGAGACGGCGGTGGAGGCGGTGAAGCGGGGGGCGGCCGACTACCTGCCCAAGCCCTTCACCCCGGCCCAGATCCGGCACGTGGTGGAGCGGGTGGAGGCGCGGCGCGCGCTGACGGCGCGCCTGTTCGACCTGGAGGAGCGGCTGGGGGAGGCGGCGCCGGAGGCCACCCTGGAGACGGCCTCGCCGCGGATGCGAGCGGCCATCGAGGTGCTGGAGAAGGCGGCCGGGCACGACGTGTCGGTGCTGCTCCGGGGCGAGAGCGGTACCGGCAAGGGGGTGCTGGCGCGGGCGCTGCACGCCTTCTCGCCCCGGCGCGATCGACCCTTCGCGGTGGTGAACTGCCCCACCCTCACCGACGAGCTCCTGGCCAGCGAGCTCTTCGGTCACGCCCGCGGCTCCTTCACCGGCGCGGTCAAGGACCAGCCCGGCCGGGTGGAGGCGGCCGAGGGGGGCACGCTCTTCCTCGACGAGATCGGCGAGATCTCCCCCGGCCTCCAGGCCAAGCTGCTCCGCTTCCTCCAGGAGCGCCAGTTCGAGCGAGTGGGCGAGGCCCGGACCCGCACCGCCGACGTGCGCATCGTGGCCGCCACCAACAAGGACATCGAGTCCGAGGTGAAGACCGGCCGGTTCCGCGAGGATCTGCTCTACCGGCTGGACGTGGTGACGGTCACCGTGCCGCCGCTGCGCGACCGCACCGAGGACATCCTGCCCCTGGCGCGACGGTTCCTGGCCTTCTTCGGGCGGGGGCGCGAGGCCAAGGAGCTCTCCCCGGGCGCCGAGCGGGCGCTGCTCGGCTACCTCTGGCCGGGCAACGTGCGCGAGCTGCGCAACGCGCTGGAGCGGGCGGTGATCCTCTCCTCCGGGCGGGTGCTGGAGGTGGAGAGCCTGCCCGAGCGGATCGCCGCCCACGGCGCCGGCGCCCCGCTCCTGGGCGGGGACCACACCGTCGACGAGGTCGAGCGGGAGCACATCCTGCGGGTCTTGGCGCGGGCGCCCACCGCCGAGGAGGCGGCCCGGGTGCTGGGGATCGACGCCTCCACCCTGTGGCGCAAGCGGAAGAAGTACGGGCGCTAGCCAGCCGCGCCTCAGGCCGCCGCGGCGGCGACGGCCGAGGCCGGCTGGTCCTCCATCACCCGCACCGGCAGCACCATGGAGTTGAGCCCGGCGAACTGCAGCCGGCGCTGGAGCTGGGTGGCGGTCTCGTTGTGCAGCACGCGCTGGAAGAGGCTCTCGCGCTGGAACACCAGCTTGCCGGCGAAGTAGATGGCGTGGGGGAACTCGCGGGAGATGGAGAGGCACAGCGCCTCCGCCTCCGCCACCGCCTCGGTGCCGACCGCCAGCCGGTAGTCGGCCCGCAGCCCCAGCCGGTGGGCCAGGTCGGCGTAGCTCTGGAGCGAGGCCTCGGTGCGGCGTCGCAGCTCGTCCACCTCGGTCACGCCCTTCATGGCCACCGCGTCGATCACCCCCACCGAGACGAACAGGAACTGGCGGTAGTGGCCGCGGAAGATCCGCTGCACGGTGAGGAGCTGGTGCACGCCCAGCCCGCCGTAGCCGCCCACCAGGAGCACCGCCACGTCCTGGCGGGGGTCGAGGGCGGCGCGGCCGGCGCCGGTGCCGGGCTCGAGCGGCGGCGGGAGGGCCTCGAGGATGGCGTCGAGCCTGCGGAGCTTCTGCTGCACGCCGGCGTAGTGCCGCTTGATGAGCAGGCACAGGCCGATGAGGGCAGCGGTCACCAGCAGGGTGATCCACCCACCCTGCCCGAACTTCTCGATCACGCTCACGGTGAGGATGGAGAGGCACAAGGTCAGGCCGATGAGGTGGATGACGATGTGCTTGTGCCAGTCGGGGTAGCGGGCCCGCTCGCGGATCCAGTAGCGGACCATGCCCATCTCGGAGAGCGAGAAGGTGAGGAACACGTTGATGGAGTACATGAGCACCAGCGTGCCCGTGTCCCCCCGGGTGTAGAGGAGGGTGGCGATGGAGGCGCCGGCGATGAGCAGGATGCCCTGGTGCATCGAGAGCCGCTCGGAGAGCTGGGCAAAGCGGGCCGGCAGCCATCGGTCGTTGGCCATGTTGGACATGACCCTGGGGCCGTCGATGAAGCCGGCCTGGGCGGCGACCACGAGCAGCGCAGTCTCGGCCGCCAGCGTCAACCAGACGAAGACCCGGCCGAACCCGCCCCAGCCGGCGGTGAACCGCTCGGTCAGGACGGCGTTCATGGTCTTCCCGGCCTCCGGCTCGGCGTGCACCAGCAGGTAGCAGAGGGTGATGCCGCCGGCGGTGAGGGCCAGGGAGAGCGCCATGTAGACCATGGTCCTCTTGCCGGTCTGGACCTTGGGCTCGCGCATGATCTGCAACCCGTTGGAG
>DATKMW010000161.1:0-5606 GCA_035541675.1 Anaeromyxobacter sp.
GCGAGCTTCCGGCGGGCCCGGCTCACCACCGTCCAGATCACCTGGTGGGCCCGGCTCTGTCGGCTGCGGAGCTGCTCGCGATAGGCGACCGGGTCGATCCGGGCCCGGGCCACCCCGCCGGCCATGGCCGCCTCGGCCACCGCCGGCGCCACCCAGAGCAGCACCCGCTGGTCGAGCGGCTTGGGGATGATGTACTCGCGGTCGAAGCGGAAGCGCTGCCCGCCGTAGGCGCGGGAGACCGACTCGGGCACGTCCTCGCGGGCCAGCGCGGCGATGGCCTTGGTGGCCGCGAGCTTCATCTCCTCGGTGATGGCGGTGGCCCGCACGTCGAGCGCGCCCCGGAAGATGTAGGGGAAGCCCAGGACGTTGTTCACCTGGTTGGGGAAGTCGGAGCGCCCAGTGGCCACGATGGCGTCCGGCCGGGCCGCCACCGCGTCGGGGTAGGAGATCTCCGGATCGGGGTTGGCCAGGGCGAAGACGATGGGGTCCCGGGCCATGGAGCGGAGCATGTCCGCGGTGACCATGCCCTTCACCGAGCAGCCCAGGAACACGTCGGCCCCGGCCATGGCCTCGGCCAGGGTCCTCGCCCGGGTGTCGGAGGCGAACTCCGCCTTCCACTCGTTCATCCCCTCCTTGCGGCCGCGGTAGATGACCCCCTTGGTATCCGCCATGACCACGTTCTCCCGGCGCACCCCCAGGCTCACGTAGAAGCGGGTGCAGGAGATGGCCGAGGCGCCCGCGCCCGACACCACCACCTGGACCTCGCCGATCTTCTTGCCGCACAGCTCCAGCGCGTTGAGCAGCGCCGCGCCGGAGATGATGGCCGTGCCGTGCTGGTCGTCGTGGAAGACGGGGATCCGCATCTCCTTCTTGAGCCGGCTCTCGATGAGGAAGCACTCGGGCGCCTTGATGTCCTCGAGGTTCACCCCGCCGAAGGTCGGCTCCAGGGCCCGCACCACCTGGCAGAAGCGGTCGACGTCCTTCTCGTCCACCTCCACGTCGAACACGTCGATGTCGGCGAACTTCTTGAAGAGGACCCCCTTGCCCTCCATCACCGGCTTGCCGGCCAGGGCCCCGATGTCCCCGAGCCCCAGCACCGCCGTGCCGTTGGAGATCACCGCCACCAGGTTGCCCCGCGCGGTGTAGCGGTAGGAGAGCTCCGGCTCCTTCGCGATGGCCAGGCACGGCTCGGCCACGCCCGGCGAGTAGGCCAGGGACAGGTCCCGGGCGGTGGCGCAGGGCTTGGTGGCCACCACCTCGATCTTCCCCGGCCGCCCGGCCTCGTGGTAGGCGAGCGCGTCCTCGCGCTTCACCGCCCGGGTCTGCAGCGGGGCATGGGACGGGTCCTCGGGCGCGGTGAAGTTGGTGGCCATGCGGTCTTCCTCGCGGGCCGGCCCCGGGCGTCCGCCGGGACGGGGCGCCTCCGGGCTGGCACGGCCCGGCCCAGGACAAACACCCGCGGGCACCGGGTGTCAACCGGATGCCGTCAGCGCACACCGGCGCCGCGACGGCGCCTGCGACCCTCGGCGGGCGGCCCGGCGCGGGCCCCCAGCGCCGGGTTCCGCTCCAGCTCCTCGATGGTGCGGGGCCAGTCCTCCTTGAGGAGGCGCGCCAGCGACCGGTCGGAGAGGATCTGCCCGCCGGTCTGGCAGCGCGGGCAGTAGTCCACCTCGTTCTCGGCGCGGACGATGCGCTGCACGGCGGTGCCGCACACCGGGCAGGGCTGCCGGTGGCGGCCGTGCACCGCCATCCCCTCCCGGAAGGCGGTGACGCCCTCGGGGAAGGCGGCACCGGCCTGGCGCCGGAGCACCTCGGTCCAGTGGAGGAGCACCTCGCGCACCGCCCCGTGCAGGCGCGCCACCTCCTCGTCGGCGAGCCGCTGGGTCAGCTTCACCGGGGAGAGGCGGGCCCGGTGCAGGATCTCGTCGGAGTAGGCGTTGCCCACTCCGGCGAAGAGGCCCGGGTCGGTGAGGGCGCGCTTCAGGGTGTGATTCTCGCGGCGGAGCGCCTCGGCGAAGGCGGGGAGGTCGGCCTGCAGCGGCTCGAGGCCGCCGCGGTCGAGCGCCCGCAAGGCGTCCTCGCCCCGCACCAGGTGGAGCGCGGCCCGACGCTTGGTCCCGGCCTCGGTCAGGGTCAGGGTGCCGGGCGGGAAGTCGAAGGCGGCCAGCCCCACCTTCCCCGGGAGCCTTGCCCCGGGCTCCTTCCAGTGCAGCCGGCCGGCGATCATCAGGTGGAGGGCGAGGAAGAGGTCGCCCTCCAGTGCCAGCGCGATCCGCTTCCCCACCCGTCGCACGCTCCTCACCGGCCGCCCCTCGGCCTCGACGAGCGGCGGATCGGCCGATCGGAGCAGGAAGGGCGTGGCCACCCGCACCCGCAGGAGCGGCTGCCCGAGCACCCGGGCGGACAGCGCCTCGACGTAGACCTCCAGGTCGGGGAGCTCCGGCATCGGGGGATTGTGGCCGCCGCGGGCCGCCGGGGCCAGGGGCGGGCCGGGGCCCGGTCGGGGAGTGTATGATCCCCGCCCCTTGAGCTCGACCGCGCCCCTGGCCGCCCTCGCCTACCTCGCCTCCGTCGCGCTGGTGCTCCTGGCCCTGCCCGCCCAGGCGCTGGTCCTGGCCCTGACCTTCCCCTTCGACCGCAACCGCGCCCTGGCCGGCCGCCTCATCCGGCTGGTGGCGGTGCTGGTCTCCCGCACCTTCCCGCCCTGGCGGCTCGAGGTCGAGGGCGCCTGGCCGGGCCCGGGCCCGTACGTGGTGGTGGCCAACCACCAGTCGATGCTGGACATCCTGCTCCTCTCGCGGCTGCCCCGGGAGATGAAGTGGATGGCCAAGGAGTCGCTGTTCCGGGTGCCCTGGCTCGGGTGGATGTTCTCGCTGGCCGGCGACATCCCCGTCCGCCGCGGCGATCCGGAGAGCGGCTCGGCCGCCGTGAGGCGGGCGCACCACTACCTGGCGCACGGGATGAGCGTGATGATCTTCCCGGAGGGGACGCGCAGCCAGGACGGCGCGCTCCGGCCCTTCAAGACCGGCGCCTTCCGCCTGGCCATCGAGGCGGGCGTGCCGGTGCTCCCGGTGGCGGTCTCGGGGACCGCCGGCGGCATGCCGCGGGGCGGTCCCTGGGTGCGCCCCTGCCGGGCCAAGGCGCGCCTCCTGGAGCCGGTGAGCGGCTCCCGCTACGGTCCCCGCGACGCGGCGGCGCTCCGCGACGAGGTGCGGGCGCTCATCGCGGCGGCGCTCGCCGGCTGAGCGGGACGTGCCTCGCCCTCCGGCGCGGCGGCCAGCCCCAGCCCGAGCAGCGCCAGGACCACCAGGGTGACGACCACGTAGGTCCAGTCGCGGCGGACGGCGAAGGCCAGGACCGAGAAGGCGACCCGCGCCACCGGCGTCGCCACGAGGACGAGGAGCCCGAGCTCGACCAGGCCGCGCCCGGGGTGCTCGAGGGCCACGCGGGCCATGCCGGCCAGCCCGGGGACGCTCGCGCCCAGGGAGCCGAAGTCGGGGCGGGCGCCCCCTTGGCGGGCGAGGTGGAGCGCCTCTCCGCAGAGGACCAGCCCGGTCGCGGCAGCCACCCCGACCCGGAGGATCCCGCCGATGAGCCGCTCCATCCGGACGTCGCTCCGGGGGTCCATCACAGCCTCCTGGTGAACCCGCGGAGGATCATCTCCCACCCCAGCGCCGCCACCGCCACCGCGAACACCGCCCGCAGGGTCCGGCTGCGCATCCTCGGGAGGAGCCGCGCCCCGAGGAGCGCGCCGGGCAGGACCCCCAGCACCACCGGGGCGGCCAGCCGCGGCTCCACCCAGCCCCGGGCCAGGTACACGCCGGCGCTGGCGGCGGCGGTGACCCCGATCATGAAGTTGCTGGTGGTGGTGGAGACCTTGAAGGGCACCCGCATGACGTCGTCCATGGCCGTCACCTTGAGCGCGCCCGAGCCCACGCCCAGCAGGCCGGAGAGCCAGCCGGCGAGGAGCATGAGGGCGAACCCGCCGGGCACGCGCCGGACCCCGTAGGCCACCGGGCCGGTCGGGCTCGGGTAGGTCCCGCCGAGCCGGAGCACGCCGGCGAGGCGGTCCGGCGGGCCGGCGACGTCCGGGCCGGTGGGCGGCCGCCGCAGGGATCCGGCCGCGGCCAGGAGGAGGAGGGCGCCGAAGATCACCGCCACCGCCCTGGTCGGGACCAGGGCGGCGGTGGAGGCGCCGGCCAGGGCGCCGAGGGTGGTCGCGACCTCGAGGAGCATCCCCAGCCGCACGTTGCTCCAGCCCTCGCGGACGTAGGCGGCCGCGGCCCCCGAGGAGGTGGCGATGACCGAGAGGAGCGAGGCCCCGGCCGCGTAGCGGAGGTTCACGTGGAAGGCCAGAGCCAGGAGCGGCACCACCACCACGCCGCCGCCCAGGCCGGTCAGGGCCCCCACCATTCCCGCCAGGAGCGAGCCGAGCCAGACGAGCAGGGACAGGGAGAGGAGGGTCATGGTCGGGCGCGCTCCGGATGCGCGGTGCTCCACCGGCCGGGTGCGGCCGGAAGCGCCAGGCCCGTCTCCTAGCCGTCGGCGAAGCCGTCTGCGCGGCGCGAAAGGGGTCCGCTTCTAGAAAGTCGTTTCTGTTGCGGAAGGCCCGTGAAAACGCGATTGCCGAGGCGCGGCGATCCCTGCTAGCGTGTCGCCGCGGCGGGTCCCCCGCCCCGCACCCCCGAACTCAGGAGGCAGCAATGCTCGACAAGCAGAAGGTCAGGCTGGGGATCGCGCCCATCGCCTGGACGAACGACGACATGCCAGAGCTCGGGGGCGAGAACACCTTCGAGCAGTGCGTGAGCGAGATGGCGCTGGCCGGGTACACCGGCAGCGAGGTGGGCAACAAGTACCCCAAGGACCCGGCGGCGCTGAACCGTGCCCTGGCGCTGCGGGGCATGACCATCTGCAACGCCTGGTTCAGCTCCTTCCTCACCACCAAGCCGCTCAAGGAGACGGTCGACGCCTTCCTCAAGCACCGCGACTTCCTCTACGAGGTGGGAGCCCGGGTCATCGGCGCCGCCGAGCAGGGGCACAGCATCCAGGGGCAGGTGAACACCCCGGTCTTCGACGCCAAGCCGGTCTTCACTGCCGACGAGTGGAAGCGTCTCGCCGACGGGCTCAACGAGCTGGGCCGCCTGGCGGTGCAGAAGGGGATGACCCTCACCTATCACCACCACATGGGGACGGGCGTGCAGACGGCGGAGGAGATCGACCGCCTGCTCTCCCTGACCGACCCCGGGCTGCTGTGGCTCCTCTTCGACACCGGCCACCTCGCCTTCTCCGGCATCGACCCGGAGTCGGTGCTGCGCAAGCACGTCCGGCGCATTCGCCACGTGCACCTCAAGGACGTTCGCCGCAAGGTGCTGGAGCGGGTCCGGCCCGAGCGCTGGAGCTTCCTCAAGGCGGTGCGGGAGGGCGTCTTCACCGTCCCCGGCGACGGCGGCGTGGCCTTCGAGCCGCTCTTCCGGATCCTCGACGAGGCGGGTTACTCCGGCTGGATGGTGGTGGAGGCGGAGCAGGACCCGGCCAAGGCCAACCCGCTGGAGTACGCCATCAAGGCGCGCCGCTTCATCCGCGAGAAGGCCGGGCTGTGAGGCCGC
>DATKMW010000162.1:0-19303 GCA_035541675.1 Anaeromyxobacter sp.
GGTGGCCGAGGCGGCCATGGCCGGCGGGGTGGCCCGGGCCCGGATCGACCCGGTCGCCTATCGCGAGCAGCTCCGCAGCCGACAGAGCCGGGCCCACCAGGTGATCTGGACGGTGGTGAGCCGGGCCCGCCGGAAGCTCGCCCGCATCGCCTTCGCCGAGGGGCACCACCCCAAGGTCCACCAGGCCGCGGCCATCCTCCGCGAGGACGGGATCTGCGAGCCGGTGCTGCTCGGGCCGGAGGGGCTGGTGAGGAAGGCCATCGCCGGGGTGGAGGAGCTGCGCGAGGTGCGGATCATCGACCCGCTCTCGAGCCCCGAGGCCGAGCGATACGCGGGCCGGCTCTGGGAGCTTCGCCAGCGGCGCGGCGTGACCCTGGACGACGCCCGGCGGCGGCTCCGCACCCGCAACTACTTCGGGGCGGTGATGCTGGAGCTGGGGGAGGTGGACGGGCTGGTGGCCGGGCTCACCACCTCCTACGCCGAGGCCGTCCGCCCCTCGCTGGAGGTGATCCGGACCACCCCCGGCCGGCGTGCCGCCGGCGTGCAGATCGTGGTGACCAAGAACGACATCAAGTTCTTCGCCGACTGCACCCTGGACATCGACCCCAGCGCCGAGGAGGTGGCGGAGATCGGCCTCCAGGCCGCCGAGCTGGCCCGCTACTTCGGGGTGATCCCGCGGGTGGCGCTGCTCAGCTATTCCAGCTACGGATCCGCCGCGGGCCAGAGCCCGGCCAAGATGCGCAGGGCGGTGGAGCTTCTGCGCCAGCGCCAGCCGGACCTGGAGGTCGACGGCGAGATCCAGGCCTCGACCGCCCTCAACGCCGACGTGCGGCGCACCGAGTTCCCCTTCTCGGCCCTCCAGGGGGACGCCAACGTCTTCGTCTTCCCGGACCTCGACGCCGCCAACCTCTCCTACCAGCTCCTGGAGCGGCTGGGCGGCGCCGAGACCATCGGCCCGGTGCTCCTGGGCATGCGCCGGCCGGTGAACATCCTCCCCACCGGCTGCTCGGTCCAGCAGATCGTCAACCTGGCGGCCCTCACCGCCCTGCGGGCGCAGGGGGAGGTGTTCGTGTTCTAATGGGAGGCGTGCCCCGCCCCCCCTTCATCGTCGCCGCCGCCGACGTACCCGAGCGTTCCCACCGCTACCCCGACAGCGCCGAGGACATGGCCCCGGCCCGCGCCATCGGCCGCGCCGCCGGGCTCCTGCAGCTGGGGATCCACCTGGTCCGCGTTCCCCCGGGAAGCCGCACCTCCTTCCCGCACGCCGAGTCGGCGGAGGAGGAGTTCGTCTACGTGATCGAGGGCGAGGTCGACGCCTGGGTCGACGGGGAGCTCCACCACATGCGGGCCGGGGACCTCGCCGCCTTCCCCTCGGGCACCGGCATCTGCCACACCTTCCTGAACGACGGCGACCGCGATGCCCTCCTGCTCTCGGGGGGCGAGGCCGACAAGCCCGGCGGCCGCATCTTCTACCCGCTCAACCCGGAGCGCCGCGGCCAGATGCCGTGGAGCCGCTGGTGGGACGACGTGCCGCGACGCCCCACCGGCCCGCACGACGGCAGGCCGCGGCGGCGCTGACGGCCCGCCCTCACAGGCTCACCCGCAGGGCGATCCCCACGTCCACGATGGGCGCGCCGGTGGGGAAGGTCGAGCCGCCGGACTCCGCGCTCGCCTGGGCGGCGATGTCCGCGGGCAGGGCCAGGCGGAACTCGCCGCCCATCCGGCCGAAGTGGACGGCCACGAAGGTCTCGACGGTGAGGTAGGTGAGCGCCAGCACCGACGAGTCGATCCGGGCGACGTAGCTCCTGTCGGAGAGGTTCCCGAGCACGGTGGCCACGATGGTGGTGTCGTTCCAGCTGCCGGGCTTGGGCAGGTACAGGTTCACCGCGGCGTAGTGCTTGCCCAGGTAGAAGGGGCGGAAGGCGGTGGGGTCCTGCTGCACGAGGACCGGCTGGCCATTGACGATGGGAGGGGGAAACACGGGCGCACCCGTGAGCAGGTAGGGGTAGACGTCGGGATGGTCGTAGCCCGCCCCGTTGTAGAAGTACTCGGCGCCCACGGTGAGCGAGTCCTCGTCCGAGTACTTCACCGACCAGGTCCCGCCGGCGACGATCTGGGGGAGGATCCCGCGGCGGTCGTCGCGGACCCAGTTCTGCAGCTCGGGGTAGGGCGCGGGCGGGGGTAGGGGTGGGGACGACCGTCGCCACAGCGGCCCGTCGGTGTCGGTTCGCAGCGCCGCCTCGCCGTAGAGATCGAAGGGGCCCACGCCCGCCGAGAGGTCCACCCCCCAGCGCGGGTGGTGGCCGTCCTGGGCCAGCCCGTCGAGCCCCAGCTCGGCGCCCCCCAGCACCAGCTCGGCCCGGCCCCCGCAGCCCACCCGCCCCAGCCGGCTGACCGTCCGGGTCTGGTCGCCGGAGGCGTCCTCGAGCAGCGTCACGGCATAGAAGTTCCAGCCGCGCTTCTCCCAGGGGACGTGCACCTTCACCATGGTCGTGCCGGTCCGGACGTCGAAGGTGGCCAGCGGATCGCGCTTGACCGGGTGGAGGTAGTCGGTGGGGTTCCAGAACTTCCCCACGCCCCACTTCACGTGCTGACGGCCGGCGGTGACGAAGGCCCGGTGGTCGAGGTCGAAGTTCACCCAGAGCTGGTCGAGCACGCCGCCGGGGTTCTGCGTCGAGCTGGTGCCGAAGCCGATGGTGCTGGTCCCGGTGCTCCCCTGGGTGGCGCCGCCGCTGGAGCGCACGGTCGGGTCGTAGTTCAGCCGGCCCAGCACGAAGCCGCGCACCCGATCGTTGGGGCGGCTATCCAGGTAGACGTCGAGCAGGTTGGGGGAAGAGAGGGGCCAGTCGTGGGGGCGCGTGTCCTGGTAGGCGCTGGCCTGGGCCTGGAGTTGGAGCAGCCCGCCCACCTTCAGCCAGTCCTCGCGCACCCGGGGGAGGAGCGCGCCGTCGGGCGCCCGGGCCTGCTCGGGCGGCTTCTGGGCCCCGAACAGCTCGGCCTCGGTCTGGCCGTGCTCACCCGCTGCGGCGGCCGGAGGGGAAGCCGGCCTCGGCTCCGCGGCTGCCGCCGGCGGGGGGCCGAAGAGCTCGTCCTCGGAGGGGCGCTCCTGGGCCTGCCCCCCGGCCGCCAGGACCGCGCACAGCGCCGCCGCCAGGGGCCTCGCGTGCATGGCCGCCGTCCCCCTCACCGGCTCTTCGACTCCAGCCAGGCCTTGGTGAAGATGTTGGGATCGAGGGGGCGCAGGTCGATCTCCTGGATGAGGATGAGGGTGGAATTGCCCTTCTCGATCTCGTCGAAGAAGCGCATCTCCTCCGGGTACCAGACCTCGCCCTTCTTCGACTCGGAGTAGATCTTCTTCCACTTCGGGTAGTAGCTGGTGCGCATCAGCCGCCCGGAGAGGGCCAGGTCCTGCCGCTTGAGGATGTTGAGCGAGGCCTTGTCCACCCAGAGGTGGCGGACCGGGTAGGAGACGTCGACGTCCGGCTTCACGGTGAGCACGATGTGGTGGACGTCGTAGACCCCCAGCTTCTCGTCCCCCTCCCACTTCGCCTCGTAGTCCACGGCCAGCCGGGGCTCGGAGAGATCGTCGCGCCGGGTGTCGGTGCCGCCGATGCGCTCGCGCTCGGTGCGCCGCTCCCACCGGCCGGTGGAGGGATCGTAGCTCCACAGGTTCTTCTCCATGCGCAGGTAGCCCTTCCCCGCCTCCGACTTGGGCTGGGTGAAGAGGAAGAGCTGCTTGTCGTCCTGGTCGCGCCGGTAGACCAGCAGCTCGTAGACCACGTCGGTCTTCCCCTTCTCCTTCGACTCCATGTAGCAGAGCGCCCTCCAGTCGCCCGAGTTCCGCTGCCGGTCGTCGAGGGTCTCGACCACCTTGCGCAGCTCGTCGGGCGAGAGGGCGCGGGCAACGGGGGAGGCGGCCAGGAGGACCAGGAGCACCGGCACGGCTCGACGGAGCATGGCGTTCACCCGATGTGGTGCATGGCGGTGATGGGCTTGAGGCGCGCGGCCCGCCGGGCGGGGAGCAGCGAGGCCAGGGCGACCACCAGGGTGAGGGTCGCCACGTAGCGCACCACCCGGCCCGGCTCGACCACGAAGGCCAGCCGCTCCTGGACCAGGAACATCTGCATGGCGTCGGGGACGTGGATCCCGGCCGCGGTGAGCAGGGCGCCGACCAGGACCCCGACCAGGGCCCCGGACGCGGTCCCGACCAGCGCCAGGAGCGTCATCTCCAGCACGAAGAGCCACAGCACCTTGCGGCGCTGCATCCCGATGGCACGCAGCGTCCCGATCTCGCGGGTGCGCTCGCGGATGGCGATGGCCATGGTGTTGATGATGCCGATGATCACCACCACCATCAGCACCACGATGAGGATGGCCGTCACCAGGTTGACGACGGTGAGGTAAGACTGGAACTGGCCCAGCTCGTCCTTCCAGGTGGTGACGTCCAGCTTCTGCCCGGTCCAGTCCTCGCTGGGCACCGTGTACATGAGCTTCATCCAGTAGGGCTGGGGCTCGGGGTCCATCACCCTCCAGCCGGCCTGGGCCAGCCCGGCGCGGAGGCGTGCGGCCACCACCGGCGCCGCCTGCTGGTCCTTGAGGAAGAGGTGGATGGCGCCGGTGGCCTGGGGCGAGAGCCCGTAGAGCTGCCACAGGGTTCGCTGCTCGATGAAGGCGCTGAAGGCGGAGAGGAGCCCGATGTTGCGGGCGATGACCGCCACCCGCACGTCGCTGGTGTTGTTCACGCCGTTGGCGGTGGGGGCGGACAGGGTGACGGTGTCGCCCACCTTCACCTTGAGCCGCTCGGCCTGGCCCTGGAAGAGCAGCATGGTCCCGGGCTGCGCCAGGTCCGCGATCCTGCCGGCCAGCGGCACCACCACCTTGGCGAACATGGGCTCCGAGGCCACCTCGACGCCGGAGAGGACGATGTCCATCGAGGCCGCGTCGGAGACCACCTTGGCGAACCCGCGGCCGCGGGCCACCGCGTAGTCGAGCTCGGGGACCTCCCTGCGCACCTCCTCCAGCACCCGGGGGTACCCCGAGACCAGCGGCGCGGCGCTCCCGGCGGTGATCTTGAAGAACCCGCCCACGTTGACGTGGCCGGTCATGAGGGTGGTGGCCGACTCCATCATGGCCCGCTCGATGCCGGTGGTGAGGCTGGTGAGCAGGACCAGCAGCGCGGTGATGGCCGCCAGCGCACCCGCCAGGATGACGCTGCGGCGGGTGTGCCGGAACAGGTTCCGCCCGGCCATGATCAGGTCGTTGGCGATCACGCTCAGTCCTCCGTGGCCATGGCCTCGACCGGCGTGACCCGCATCGCCAGCACCGCGGGGTAGAAGCCCGAGAGCACGCTCACCACCACCACCACCACCACCGACCAGAACCCGCCGGCCAGCGTCAGGCGCGGGAGGAGGGCGGGCCCGGCGAAGAGGAAGTAGCTCATGTCCCCCGACGCCGGCACGCCCCCGGCGCCGCGCAGGCCGGCCAGCGCCGAGACCCCCAGGCCCGCGCCGACCAGGCCGAAGACCGCCCCCAGGGTCATGGCCTCGACCAGCAGCATCACCAGCACGAACCGGCGCTGGGCACCGACGGCGCGCATGGTCCCGATCTCCTTGACGCGCTGGAGCACGGCCATGCCGATGGCGTTGTTCACGATCACCAGCGCCACGGCGAAGATGACGGTCATGGCCACGGCGATGACGATCCGGAGGGTGTTGACCAGGTCGCCCACCAACCCGGAGGCCTTCTCCCAGTCGAGGACTCCCAGCCCCAGCTGGGCGTCGTCGGCGGCCTTCTTCACCGCGGCCAGCGTCTGGCGCAGGCGGCCGGGATCGTCGAGCACCAGGGCGGCGTTGAGCACCACCCCGTGGTCGATCTCCTCCTGCGAGTAGGTGCGGGCCTGCAGCTCCTCCGGCCGGACCGCCTGCCTGGTGTCGGCCAGGAGAGCCCGCTCGTCGATGCGCGTCTGCCGGGTCTCCTCCGCCCCCTGCCCCGCCCCGCCGGGCGCGCCGCCGCCGAAGAGGGCCGCCTCGGCGTCCTCGCGGGCCAGGTCCTTCACCTGGACCGAGGCCTTGAGCTTGGCGATCTCGGCCGCCTTCTCCTTGGTCATGAACCCGTAGAGATCGCGGAAGGACATGAGGTCCAGCACCGACATCATGCCGGCGATGCCCGAGCGCTCGATCTCCTTGAACTTGATGAAGCCCCAGACCTTGACGTTGACCGAGCTGAAGTAGCCGCTCTTGGAGGGGGCCTTGATGGTGATGGTGTCGCCCACGTTGATGGAGTACAGGCGGATGCGCGGCGCGATCACCTGGTAGAAGAGGCGGTACTTCAGGTCGAAGTCGTCGTCGCTGGTCTGGAAGAGCCGCTTCAGGAGCGCCGCCAGGTCCTCGCCGTCCGGCGCCGAGAGGCCGCGGCGGAGCAGACCGGTCACCTCCTCGGCCTTGAGGGGGTCGAGCTGGAGCAGGATCTCGCGGGTGCCGATCCCGTTGGCCTTGACCCAGCGGGCCAGCTCCTCGTCCTTGGCGATGCGTCGGTGCCAGCGGTCGCGCGCCTCCTTGATCTGGTCGAGGCGGCGGGCGTTCTTCACCTTGAGGTACTCCTCGGCGTACTGCCGCCCCACCAGGATTCCGCGCCGCCCGCTGGGGATCATCTGGCCCTCGGCCACCCCGGCCAGGGGGAAGGCACGGAAGAACTCGTCCGGGTCGGTGCCCACGTAGCGCAGGAAGGTGAAGGCGTTGTCGAAGGAGAGCTTGGCGATCCGGTTCTCCAGGAACTCGAGGTGTCCGTAGCGGTCCCGGTCGAAGCCCGTCCAGAACTCCTCCGCATCGGCGCGGCTCAGGTCCTCCCAGTCCCGCCGCCGGTCGGCACCGTCGCGACCGGACAGGTCGGCGATGGCCCGGGCCTGCGCCAGATCCTGCTTGAGGAGCGTGACCATCCGGCGCACGTGGGCCAGGTGAGCGAGGTAGCTGCGGCGGAGCGCCTCGTCGTCGGCCCCACCCTCCAGCCGACGCACGTCGGCGCGCAGCCGCTCCAGCGCCAGGTCGACCACGTTGCCGGTGGCGACCAGGGCCTGATCGATCCCCATGGGCACCACGTGCGCGACGTTGGGCACCTTGGACAGCACCGCCTTCACCGCGGCGAAGTCGGGGATGGGCTCGAGGCGGGACTCGCCGCGCATGCCGCCGTACAGCTCCAGCTTGTCCTCCGAGCTGGCGTTGTAGACCTGGAGCTGGCCCCCCAGGCTCTTCTGGATGGAGTCGGACATCCCCCGCTGGATGGTGCCGATCACCGCCACGCACACCACCAGGAGGAACGCGCCCAGCAAGACGATCCCGCCCACCATGGCCGAGCGGATCCGGCTGGCCCACAGGTTCCGGAAGGCGATCTGGAGGAGGATCCGGATCTCGCCCGAGCGGGAGCCCACGTCCTACCTCCCCCCGGCCGGCAGGCCGTTCAGCTCCTCGCGCCCCGCCAGACGGCCATCGGCGATGCGGATCACCGCGCTGGCGTGCGACATCACCTTGGGGTCGTGGGTGGAGAAGATGAAGGTGGTGCCATCCCGGCGGTTCATCTCCTTCATCAGGTCGACGATGGTGGCGCCGGTCTGCGAGTCGAGGTTGGCGGTGGGCTCGTCGGCCAGCACCAGCGCCGGCTGGGTCACCAGCGCCCGGGCCACGGCCACGCGCTGCCGCTGTCCGCCCGAGAGCTCGCTGGGCCGGTGCCGGCGGTAGCCGCCGATCCCCACCGCCTCGAGGAGCCCCATGACCCGCGCCTCGCGCTCCTTGCCGCTGAGCTTGCCCTGCAGGAGCAGCGGGAACTCCACGTTCTGGAAGACCGAGAGCACCTGCACCAGGTTGAAGCTCTGGAAGATGAAGCCGATGGTGTGCAGGCGCAGGTCGGTCAGCTGGCGCTCGCCCAGGCTCCGGGTGTCCCGGCCGCCCACCATCACCGATCCGCTGGTGGCGGTGTCTACGCAGCCCATGAGGTTGAGGAGCGTGGTCTTCCCGCTCCCCGAGGGGCCGGCGATGGAGAGGAACTCGCCCCGCTCGATGTCCAGGCTCACCCCGCGCAGGGCGGGGACCACCGTCTTGCCCAGCATGTAGTCCTTGGAGACGTCCTGCACCGAGACGATGGCCATTGCTCCGCTCCCCGGCCGCGGCCCTGCGCGGCCCCGAACGCTCAGGTGGCGTGGCGCGCCGGCTCCCGGCCCCGCGCCGGGCGCGCCCTCGCCCTCCGCTCCCCCGACGGCTCCTCGAGCTCCAACCGCTCCAGGATCTCCGGCAGGGCCCGCAAGAAGAAGCGGTACTGCCGGTCGAGCTCCTCCAGCCGCGTCCGCTGGGCCGGCGGCCTGCCCGAGAGCAGCTCCAGGCCGCGCTCGGTCAGGGCGGTGGCCTGCTGGATGAGCGCGATCCGCGAGCGCCACAGGGTCTGCCACTGGCTGGGCTGGATCCGGAAGGCGTCGCGGCGGGCACCGGGCAGGCGCACCCGATCGACCAGGCCGGACTGGGCCAGGAGCCGGGTCATGGTGCTCATGGAAGCCTTGGACCCCTGCACCGCGGAGGCCAGGTCCTCCAGGCTCTGCTCGGGCGGATCGCACACCAGGAGCCAGCCGAAGATGCGACCGGCCATGCGCGGCACGCCGTCCTGCTCCAGCAGCATGGAGACCTGCTCCACCCACTCGCGCAGACCTGCCTCCACCGGCTTCCGCATGGGCCCGCTTGTAGGGCGTTCCGTGGGTTCAGTCAAGACTGAACATACGAAACAAGTTGATGGCGTCCCGGGGGTGCGCCCGGTCCCCTCTCCCCCTATAGTGGCGCGGTGTCCGCGCGCCAGAGGCCCTTCAACGACGCCTTCGGAAAGCTCCGGGAGCTGAAGGCCGCCCGGGAGCGGGAGGCGGCGGCGCTGCGGCGGCCGGCCCCGCCCCCCGCGCCGTCGGCCCCGGCGGCCGCCCCCCCGGCCCGCAGCGACGGCGAGCTGTGGGACGAGGCGGTCCGCGGCGTCCGCCCCATCGCTCCCGGCGGCGGCATCGCCCCGCCGCCCCCGCCGCCGGCGGCCGCCGGGGCGGTCTGGCACCCCGATCTCGAGGCCATCGACGCCCTGCGGGCGCTGGTCTCCGGCGACGCTCCCTTCGACATCTCCGACTCGGACGAGTTCGTGGAGGGGCGGGTGTCCGGCCTCGACCCGGCCATCGTGGCCAAGCTCCGGCGCGGCGAGTTCGCGGTGCAGGGGCACCTCGACCTCCACGGCATGACGCGCGAGGAGGCCAAGGCAGCGGTGGACGACTTCCTGCGCCGGTCGCGCCAGGGCGGGAAGCGCTGCGTGCTGCTGGTGCACGGGCGCGGCACCCACTCCAAGGACCAGCTCCCGGTGCTCAAGGAGGCGCTGCGGGGCTGGCTCTCCTCCCACCGCCTCGGCCGGCAGGTGCTGGCCTTCGCCACCGCCCGCCCCGGCGACGGGGGCGCCGGGGCGCTCTACGTGCTCCTGCGGCGCGCCGGGCGCTGACCGGGGCCCCGGCGGCGTCGGCTGCGGATGGGGCGCCGGGCCGGCTGAGGGAGGCTACCGGAGCTCCTCGGCGATCCGTCGCGCTGCGGCCGCCGGGTCGCCCCCCTCGCGAAGCGGCCGTCCCACCACGATGACGTCCGCGCCGTCGGCCACCGCCGCGGCGGGGGTCGCCACCCGGGACTGGTCGTCCCGGGAAGCGCCGGAGGGGCGGATCCCCGGGACCACCAGGAGCGGCCCGGGCCCCACCGCGGACCTCACCGCCCGCACCTCCAGCGGCGAGCAGACCAGCCCCCCCGCCCCGGCGCCGACGGCCAGCCGGGCCAGGCGCACCACCGCCTGGAGCGGCGGCCCGGCCAGGCCCACCGCCTCGAGGGCAGGGGCGTCCAGGCTGGTGAGCACCGTCACCGCCAAGACCCGCACCCCCGGACCGGCGCCCCGGACCGCGGCCGCCACCATCTCCGACCCGCCGGCGGCGTGGACGGTGAGGAGCCGCGCGCCGCAGGCCGCCGCGCCGCGCGCCGCCCCTTCGACGGTGTGGGGGATGTCGTGGAGCTTCAGGTCGAGGAACACCGGCCGGCCCAGCCCCGCCAGGGTCCGGACCGCCGCAGGCCCCTCGGCGGAGAAGAGCTCCAGCCCCACCTTGAGCATGCCCACCTGCGGCGCCACCTGTCGGGCGAAGCGCTCCGCCTCGGCCAGCGTCGGGAAGTCGAGCGCCGCGCAGATCCGCTCCGCCCTGGTCATGCGCGCCCCATCTGCATCCGGCCCACCTCGCGCAGCACCGCGTCGGCCTGGGCCCGCTCCAGGCAGTTCTTCACCTCGAAGAGGGCGAAGGCCAGGAGGTCCTCCAGCGCCTCCAGGGCGCGGGCCCGCGCCGCCGCCCCCTTGTACTCGCCGGCGCGAATGACGTTGTCCAGCGCTCGCGCCACCTCGATCTCGCCGCCGGCGCCGAAGCGCACGCCCTCGAAGACCGCCCGGTTCCGAGCCGGGAGCCGGTTGAAGTAGCTGTTGAGCCGCTCCGGTCCGCCCTCGTGGCTGGCCAGGGCCTCGTGGACCCGGGCGAAGATGCGTCGGTAGGTGTCGAAGGGCCCGCCCGTCCGCTGGGTGGGCGCCCCCTCGGGCTCGGCCTCGGGCTTCTGGGAGGGGCGCGCGGCCGATGCGGGGACGAGCAGCCCGTCGCGCACCAGGGCCGCGGCCGCCTCCAGGGCGCGGTGCAGGCCCAGGCCGGCATCCAGGGCCAGGGCGCCCAGGTTGCGCTGGCCGTCCGCCGCCTGGAGCAGCGCCTGCTCCTCGGGGGTGAGCGGGCGCGCCGGCGCGGCGCCGCGGGCCAGCACCACCTCCCGCCCACCCAGCTCGCGCGCCAGCGCCTCCGCCTCGTCCACCCGGTGCATGCCCTCGAGGAGCAGGTCCCTTGTGCGCTGCGGGAGCTTGACCGCGTTGCGCTCGTCGGCCACGCCCTCCAGGAAGGAGAAGGTGCCCTCGGTCTCCACGAAGGCGTTGAGCAGGATCTCCTTCACCTGCAGCGAGACGCCTTCGTAGAGCTGCCCCGAGGAGAGCACCCCCTCGTCCACCAGCACCTGCCCCAGCGGCCGCCCGCCGCGGACCAGGCGGCCGCAGCGCTCCAGGTCCGACTGCGAGACCAGGCCGGCCCTGCGCAGCACCGGCCCGAGCCGGTCGGCCCGATCCGACGAGGAGGCGAAGACGATCTGCCCGTCCTTGAAGTAGATGCTCTTGCGCCGCAGCTGGTCGGGTGCCGGCGCGGCCCGCCCCCGCTCCTCGCCCGAGGCGACCAGCAGCACGCCGGTCTTGAGCGAGGTGAACAGGAACTGCACCACCTCGGGGACGGTCAGGGCCGCCAGCGAGCCGGCGAACCAGGCCGCAGGCTCGTCGCCGCGGGCCGGCAGGACCAGCGCGAAGGCGCCGTGCGCGGTGATGAGCTCGCCCCGGCCCCCGCCGGCCAGCCCCAGCGCGTCGGCATCGCTCGCCGGCAGGACGACCTGGCCCTCGCTCCCCGTCCCGATCTCGATGCGCACGGCTCGCCTCCTCGCTACGACCCCGCACCCGCCTCCGCCCGCACCAGCGCCGCCGCCCGCCGCGGCACCTCGCCGAGCGGCACCAGCTCCACCGCCCCGCCGGCGCGCAGCTTCCACTCCGCGTTGCCGCCGGCCAGCCCTTTCCTGCCGATGGAGAGCCGGAGCGGGATGCCCACCAGGTCGGCGTCCTTGAACTTCACGCCCGCCCGCTCGTCGCGGTCGTCGTAGAGCACCTCCACCCCGGCCGCCTCCAGCGCCGCCACCAGCTCGTCGGCGGCCTTCTTGATCTCCGGCTCCGGGCCCAGGGTCAGCACCGTCGCCTGGAAGGGGGCGATGGACATGGGCCAGCGGATCCCGTTCTCGTCGTGGTGCAGCTCGATGGCCGCGGCCAGGATGCGCTCCACCCCGATGCCGTAGCTCCCCATGACGATGGGCACCTGCTTGCCCTCGGCGTCGAGCACCGTGGCCTGCATCGAGGCCGAGTACTTGGTCCCCAGCTTGAAGATGTGGCCCACCTCCAGCGCCTTGTACACCTCCAGCGTCCCCTGGCAGCGGGGGCACCCCTCCCCCGACCTCACCGTCCGGAGATCGGCCAGCTCCGCCCCGTGGGCCAGGACGTCCCTCCTGACGTCGACGCCGCGCAGGTGGAAGCCGTCCTCGTTGGCGCCGGTGACCATGTCCCTGCGGTCGGCCAGCGACTGGTCGACCAGCACCCGGGCCCTCTTCCCGTCGAAGCGGACCGCGCCCAGGGAGCCGGCGTGGGCGCCCATGAGCGAAGGGATCTCCTCGACGTGCGCCGGCCGCACCAGGGCGGCGGCGGCGGCGGTGGAGAGCTTGGCCTCGTTGAGCTCCTGGTCGCCGCGCACCACCGCCACCACCGGCTTGCCGTCGGCCAGGTAGATGAGGGTCTTGAGCTGGCGGCGGGCCGGGACGCCGTGGGGGGGCGCCTCCAGGGCCTCGATGGTGACCACGCCGGGGGTGGGGAACTTCTCCGGGGTGGAGAGGCCCGGCCCGTCGGGCTCGGGGGCGATCCGCGAGGCGGCCGTCTCGGTGTTGGCGGCGTAGCGGCACTGGGGGCAGGCGGCCACCAGGTCCTCGCCAGCGTCGGTCCGGACCATGAACTCGGAGGACTCGCTCCCACCCATGGAGCCGGAGTGCGCCTGCACCGCCACGAACTGGAGGCCGCAGCGGGAGAAGATGCGCTCGTAGGCCCGGCGCTGGTCCTGGTAGGAGCGGTCCAGGCCCGCCCGGTCCACGTCCAGGGTGTAGGCATCCTTCATGGTGAACTGGCGGACGCGGAGCAGGCCGGACTTGGGCCGGGGCTCGTCGCGGAACTTGGTCTGGATCTGGTACCAGACCTGGGGGAGCTGCCGGTAGCTGCGCAGCTCGGCCCGGGCGATGGCGGTGAAGATCTCCTCATGGGTCATGCCCAGGCAGTAGTCCCCGCCCTTGCGATCCTTGAGCCGGAACATGTTCTCGCCCATCACCTCCCACCGGCCCGACTCCTTCCAGATCTCGGCCGGGTGGAGGGCGGGCAGGTGGAACTCCTGGCCGCCGATGGCGTCCATCTCCTCCCGGATGATGGCCTCGATCTTCTTGAGCGAGCGCTGGGCAAGCGGCAGGTAGTCGTAGATACCGGCGCCGAGCTGGCGGATGAAGCCGGCCCGGACGAGCAGCTTGTGGCTCGCCACCTGGGCGTCGGCGGGCGCCTCCTTGAGGGTGGGAATGAAGGCCTGGCTGGCGCGGACGGTTCGCATGGTGGGGGGTTATACCACCGGAGCGCCCCGGGACGCCCCACCTGCCGCCGGGGCGCCGAGCCGGGGCGAGCCGGCGGGTGCTCCGGCCCCCCTGCGCTCGGCCGATTGCGCCGCGACCCGGCGTCCCGGAACTTCACCCTTCGCGAATGCGACCTAGAGTTTACCCGGAGGTGCTCGCCGACCCGGAGCGGCCGCCGCCGGGGTCCGGGGAGCCGGCCACCGATAGCACTCGCTGTGGCCGCCCGACGTACATCACCCTCCGTCAATTCACCAAGGGAAAGATCACGCCCCGGCGCTGCGGCGGTGCTAGGCTGCTGCACGTTCGACGGCGGTCTCGCTCATCGGGAGCAAACCACACCAGCCACGAGGAACTATGCGCAGCGCCACCTTCGTCGCCATCGCCACCATCGCCCTGCTCGCCACCGCGTGCGGCGGGTCCTCCAAGCCCGGGCCCTTCGACGGGAAGCCCACGGACCTCACCCAGGTCGTCTCCTTCCAGCAGAACATCCCCATCACCGACACCGAGTCCGCCTACTCGGGCTACCTCGGGGGCAACATCTGGGATCTCTCCCCCGACTTCTCCCTGAACGACGGCGGCGACGATCAGTTCGACAGCGCCCTGGAGCTGTACGTCGGCACGCTCACCACCAGCCCGCCCACCTGGACCAGCCTCGCCAACGAATTCGACAGCCTGGACTACTTCACCTCCGTCTCGTTCAGCGACCTGCAGTTCTACTCGCCCAACCTGGGCACCTCCGACGGCCTGGTGGCCGCCACGGTCACCACCGATCCGGACTGGGTGTTCAGCGGCACGACCTCCGCCCTGATCCCGCCCGGCGTCGACGCCCGCCTGAAGCAGACCATCGACCTGACCGCCGCCTCCGGCACCGTGCAGCTCTCGCTGAATCGCTACTACCATCTCGACGACAACTTCGACAGCGGGTTGAGCTCCTTCAAGGTCCAGGTGCTCTCCCCCACCACCGGGGACGCCCTGGTGACGGCCGAGAGCGTGACCAGCAACGAGGACAGCGGCACGCTGACCTACGACATCAGCGCCGCCGCCGGCGGGCCGGTGGTGCTGGCCATCGACTGCCAGTCCACCTTCTACGTGTGCGAGATCGACGACGTCTCGGTCAAGGACCAGGCCGGGGCCGGGACCGAGCTCGTCACCAACGGCGACTTCGAGACCGGCGACCTGACCGGGTGGACCGCCGAGCTCCTCGCCGCGCAGCCGAGCGGCGTGGCCAACGTCACCCCGCAGACCCTCGGCGACCTCGAGGTCACCCGCGCCTTCTACACCACCCCGACCTCCTACTGGGGCCGCTGGGTCGACTCCTTCCACAACCCCGGCGCCTCCGCGGTCACCCGCGACGTGGTCTACTACACGAACCTCGGCTCGGACAGCTACGGGATCATCTACGACACGCCCGGCGTGACCGGCGCCGTCACCGAGTGGGACGGCGACACCGGCGATCGCGACGTCGCCCTCGTCTCCGGCAGCGGGGACAAGGCCGGCGCCTTCTTCTACGAGTCGGCGAGCGCGCTGTCCACCGACGACGGCAGCGACCTCGTCTTCATCCACCACAGCATCACGGTGCCGGCCGGCGAGACCGTGAACCTGGTGCACTTCATCGTCATGACCGGGGAGAACACCGGCATCCTCGACACCACCACCGACACCACCGCCCGGGCCACCGTGGCCGACCAGCAGGCCGCCGCCATCGTGAACGGCTTCAACAGCAAGAACGAGTACCGCGACGGCACGACCAGCGCCCAGCGGAAGGGCATCCTCAACTTCTAGCCGAGCGTCGGCAGGGGGATCGCGGGGCGGGGGTCAGGCCCTCGCCCCGCGATTCACTTCTGGCGCTGGGTGGCGATCCGGATCGCCTCGGCGACCACCGCCTCCTCCAGCTCCTCGACCTTCATCCGCTTCACGATCTTGCCGCCCTGGAAGAGCAGGCCCACCCCTCCGTGGCCGTAGGCCACCCCCACGTCGGCGGCCGAGGCCTCCCCGGGGCCGTTCACCTCGCAGCCCATCACCGCCACCGAGACCTCGCCCTTGAGCGTGGAGAGCCGCTTCTCCACCCGCTCGGCGATGGGGATCATCTCCACCGAGCAACGGCCGCAGGTGGGGCAGGAGGTGAGGGTGGCCCCGCCGAACTTGAGCCCCAGCGACTTGAGCAACAGCCGCGCCACCCGGACCTCCTCCACCGGGTCGGCGGTGAGCGAGATGCGGATGGTGTCGCCGATCCCCTCGGCCAAGAGGATGCCCAGGCCGGCCGCGCTCTTCACCGTGCCGGCCAGGAGCGTCCCGGCCTCGGTGACGCCCAGGTGCAGGGGGTAGTCGAAGCGCTGGGCGAAGAGGCGGTTCGCCTGGACGGTCATGGCCACGTCGTGCGCCTTGAGCGAGACCTTGATCTCCCGGTAGCCCTCGTCCTCCAGGAAGCGGATGTGCCGCTCGGCGCTCTCCACCATGCCGGCGGCGGTGGGCCAGCCGTGCCGCTCGACGATGTCCTCCTCCAGCGAGCCGGCGTTGACGCCGATGCGGATGGGGACGCTCCGCTCCCGCGCCGCCTTGACCACCTCCCGAACCCGCTCCCGCGCGCCGATGTTGCCGGGGTTGAGGCGGATGGCCTGGATGCCGGCGGAGAGGGCGGCCAGGGCCAGGCGGTAGTCGAAGTGGATGTCGGCCACCAGCGGCACCGGCGTGGCCCTGACGAGGGCCGGCAGCGCGGCGGCGGCCTCCTTGTCGGGGACCGCCAGGCGGACCAGGTCGGCGCCGGCCTCGGCCAGCGCGCGGATCTGGGCCAGCGTCCCCGGGACGTCCGCGGTCTGGGTGGTGGTCATCGACTGGACGGCGATGGGGGCGCCCCCGCCGATGGGGACCGCTCCCACCCGCACCTGCCGGGTGGCGCGGCGCGCTCCCAGCGTCGAACCCTCGCCCTGTCCGTAGCCGCCCATGTGCGACCCTTTCGGCACGCCGAAACGGGAACGGCGGCCGGCCCTGATCTAGAGCCCGACCGCCGTCCGTGCCACCCGCGCCCTGCGCCGGGGCGCGTCACCCTTCCGTCACTTCTTGGCCAGCTCCGCGTCGACCAGCTTCTTGAACTCGTCGAGCGGCTGGGCACCGGAGATGAGCCGCCCGTTCACGAAGAACGCGGGCGTCCCGGTGACGCCGACGTCCTCGCCGGCCTTGTGGTGCTCGGCCACGACCTTGGCCTTGTCGCCGGAGTCGAGGCACTTGTCGAACTTGTCGCCGTCGAGCCCGACCTCCCGGGCGTACTTCTTCAGGTTGTCGACCTCGAGCTTGCCGTCCACGGCGAAGAGCTTGTCGTGCATCTCCCAGTACTTGCCCTGGTCCTGGGCGCACTGCGAGGCCTCGGCGGCCTTCGGGGCGAGCGGGTGAATGGGCAGCGGGAAGTCCCGGTAGACGAGCCGGATCTTGCCGGGGTAGGCGGCGAGCAGGTCGACGACCGTCTTCTCGGCGCGGATGCAGTACGGGCACTGGAAGTCGGAGAACTCCACCAGGATGATGGGCGCGTCCTTGGGCCCCTTGGCCGGCCCCTGGGTGTCGACCGCCACCTTGGGCGGCAGGTAGGCGGGCATGAGCACCTCGACCTTCATGTCCGTCTTCAGCTTCTCGTAGTAGGCCATCAGCTCGCCCTGCATCTTCTGCTGCTTGATGAAGCGGATGATGTCCGCCTTCACCTGCTCCATGGGCGGGAGCTGCTGGCCGGCCGCCACCGCCCGATCGTAGACCGACTTGATCTCGTCCTCGCTCGGGTCGCTGATCTTGGAGGCGATCTCCTTCTGGATGAGCTCCTCCGGCGAGGCGACCCCGGCCTCCTTGGCCTTGGCCTCGAAGACCTTCTTCTGGATGAGGCCCTCGAGGGCCTGGCGCTTGGTGTCGTAGACCTGCTTCTGGTACTGGCTCTCGAGTTGCTTCAGCTCCGCGCCGACCGTCTTGTCGAGCTCGTCCGCGGTGATGGCCTCGCTACCGATGCGGGCGAGGGGCTCGTTGGGCCGCGCCTTGGGCTGGCAGGCCACCACCAGGGCGAGGGAGGCGAGAAGGGCTTTGGACAGGTTCATGGTGCTCCAGGGGTGTGTGCGGCAAGAGGGCGGATCCTACTTGTAACCGCGCCGGCGGCAAGGGATTCCGCTGGGCGGCGCCGCCGGGGGTCGGGGGGGAGGCCGTGGGGCGCATCCCGGTCCAGCGCCCTGGCCGCGGGGGGTCGCCAGCTCCCCGGTGACACGGCGGCCTCCCGGGGCTAGAGAAGGACGTCTCAGGAGGCGAGCCACATGGCGCAGCGCGAGCGGCTGATCATCATCGGGAGCGGCCCGGCGGGCTATACCGCGGCCCTCTACGCGGCGCGGGCCAACCTGCGCCCGCTGCTGTTCGAGGGAAGCCAGCCGGGCGGGCAGCTCACCATCACCAGCGAAGTGGAGAACTACCCCGGCTTCCCGGAGGCCATCCTCGGGCCGGAGCTGATGGAGCGGATGAAGCAGCAGGCCGAGCGCTTCGGCACCCGCTTCGAGGTGGGCGAGGTGACGCGGGTGGACCTCTCCCGCCGCCCGTTCCAGGTCTGGCAGGAGGACCGGCTCTTCTCGGCCGAGGCGGTGATCGTGGCCACCGGCGCCTCGGCCAAGTGGCTGGGCCTGCCCTCGGAGAAGGCCTACCAGGGCCGGGGCGTCTCGGCCTGCGCCACCTGCGACGGGTTCTTCTTCCGCGGGGCGGAGGTGGCGGTGATCGGCGGCGGCGACACCGCCATGGAGGAGGCCACCTTCCTCACCAAGTTCGCCACCAGGGTCTACATCGTCCACCGCCGCGACGAGCTGCGCGCCTCGCGCATCATGCAGGAGCGGGCCCGCAAGAACCCCAAGATCGAGTTGCTGCTCTCCCAGGTGGTGGAGGAGATCGTCGGAGACGCCAAGGGCGTCACCGGCATCCGCCTGAAGGGCACCCGGGACGGCGCCATCCGCCTCCTGCCGCTCAAGGGAGTGTTCATGGGGATCGGCCATGAGCCCAATACGGCGCTGTTCCGCGGGCAGCTGGCCATGAACGACGTCGGCTACCTCCGGATCAACGCCCCCAGCTCGGCCACCAGCGCCCCCGGCGTCTTCGCCGCCGGCGACGTCGCCGACCCCAGCTACCGCCAGGCGGTGAGCGCGGCCGGCTCGGGCTGCGTGGCGGCCATCGACGCCGAGCGCTTCCTGGGCGAGCACTCCACCGAGCAGTGGGACTGAGGGACGGGCTCGCATCCGGGAGAGACGCTCATGCGGATGATCGACATCGGGGCGAAGCCGAGGACCGAGCGCCTGGCGGTGGCGCGGGGGCGGGTGGCCATGTCGCCGGAGACCGCCGCACGCGCCGGCGCCGGCGAGGTGGAGAAGGGCGACGTGCTGGCCGCGGCCCGGCTGGCCGGGGTGATGGCCGCCAAGCGCACGCCCGACCTGGTGCCGCTCTGCCACCCCATCGCCCTCTCCGGCGTGGAGGTGGAGGCCCGGGCCGTGAAGCGCGGCGTGGAGATCGTGGCCACGGTGCGCACCGTGGACCGCACCGGCGTGGAGATGGAGGCCCTCACCGCCGTGGCCGCCGGCTGCCTCACCGTCTACGACATGCTGAAGCGCTACCAGCGCGACATGGTGCTCGAGGAGATCGTGCTCGTCGAGAAGAAGGGCGGGCGCAGCGGGCACTACCGGCGAGGCCGGTAGCCGCCGCGCAGCGCCGCCGGTTCCGCCCCCAGCAACCGGAGGGCGTTGCCGCCGCAGACCCGCCGCACCACCGCCGCCGAGAGGCCGGCCTGGCGCAGCCGGGCCGCCGCCCGCGGCAGGGCCAGCAGGTCGCCGCCAGCCTCGCCGGCGCCCGAGGAGAGCACCAGCCCCTCCGGCCCCAGCGCCCGCACCAACCGCACCGCCTGGTCGATGGCCTCGCTCCCCGAGAGCGGCAGCCCGGCGGCGTGGCCGCAGGCGCGGATGGACTTCACGGTCCGTGCGTCGGCCCCCTGCACCAGCACC
>DATKMW010000163.1:0-2945 GCA_035541675.1 Anaeromyxobacter sp.
GCGCTCCCCATGATCGTGGCCGACGAGCTGGGGGTGGACCTCGGCCGGGTGCGCGTCCGGGAGGCGCTGGCCGACCCCCGCTACGGCCAGATGATGACGGTGGGCTCGACCAGCGTGCGCAACGGCTGGGAGCCGCTCCGCAAGGCGGGCGCGACCGCCCGGGAGATGCTGGTGGCGGCGGCGGCGGCGCGCTGGCGGGTGCCGGCCGGCGCCTGCCGGGCCGAGCGGGGCGAGGTGCTCGGCCCGGGCGGGCGGCGGACGCCCTTCGGGGAGCTGGTGAGCCGGGCCTCCCGTCTGCCGGTGCCCGCCGATCCGCCGCTGCGCGATCCGGCCACCTTCAGGCTGGTGGGGAGGCCGCTGCACCGGCTCGACTCCGCCGAGAAGCTGACCGGCCGGGCGGTGTTCGGGATCGACGTGGTCCGCCCCGGGATGCTGTACGGCGCGGTGGCGCGGGCGCCGGCCTGGGGAGCGAAGGTGGCGAGCTTCGACGGCGCCCGGGCCCTCGAGGTGCCGGGGGTGCGGGGAGTCCACCCGGTGAGCACGGGGGTGGCGGTGGTGGCCAGCTCCACCTGGGCGGCGTTCCGGGGGCGCGAGGCGCTCCAGGTGAGCTGGGACGAGGGGCCGAACGCCGGGCTCGACTCGGCGGAGATCCACCGGAGCCTGGAGACGGGGCTCATGAGCCCCACCGGCACGGCCCGGAAGGACGGGGCCGGGGCCGCCGCGCTGGAGGGGGCCGCCCGGCGGATCGAGGCGGTCTACGAGCTGCCCTTCCTGGCCCACGCGCCGCTCGAGCCCATGAACTGCACCGCCGAGGTGCGCCGGGGAAGCGCGGAGATCTGGGCGCCCACCCAGGGGCCGCAGCAGCTGCAGGAGGCGGTGGCCCGCGCGCTCGGGCTCGAGGCGCGAGAGGTGGTGGTCCACACCACGCTGCTCGGGGGTGGCTTCGGTCGCCGCGCCAACCCGGACTTCGCGGTGGAGGCGGCGGAGGTGGCGCGGGCGGCGGGTGCCCCGGTGAAGGTCACCTGGGACCGCGAGGACGACCTGGCGCACGACCGGTTCCGCCCGGTCAGCCTGCACCGGCTGGCCGGTGGGCTCGACGCCCAGGGGCGGGTGGTGGCCTGGGCCCACCGGGTGGCCGCCCCCTCCATCCTCATGCAGGCGCTGGGGCGGCCGTCCTTCGCGCCCGGTGGGCCGCCGGACGTCGTCTCCGGCGCGCACGACCCGCCCTACGCCTTCCCGGCCCTGGAGGTGGACTACGCCCTGGTGGAGACCGCCGTGCCGGTGTGGTACTGGCGCTCGGTCTACCCCTCGCAGACGGCCTTCGCCAACGAGTGCTTCGTCGACGAGCTGGCCGCCGCGGCGGGGCGCGACCCCCTGGAGCTGCGCCTCGAGCTCCTGGCCCACGACCCGCGCATGGCGGCGGTGGTGCGGCTCGCGGCCCAGCGGTCGGGGTGGGGGGCGCCGCTCCCGGCCGGGCGCGGGCGGGGCATGGCCTGCCACCTCGACGTGGGGACGCGGGTGGCGGAGGTGGCCGAGGTGTCGGTGGCGGATGGGGTGGTGCGGGTCCTGCGGGTGGTGGCGGCGGTGGACTGCGGGCTATGCGTGAACCCCGACATCGCCGCCGGGCAGATCGAGGGGGGGATCGTCTTCGGCCTCTCCGCCGCGCTCAAGGGGGAGATCACCGTGGAGCGCGGCCGCGTCCGGGAGCGCTCGTTCGACGACTATCCCCTGCTCCGCCTCGACGAGGCCCCGAGCGTGGAGGTGCACTTCGTGGAGAGCGCTGCGCCGCCCGCGGGCCTGGGGGAGCCGGGGGTGCCGCCCATCGCCCCGGCGGTGGCCAACGCGGTCTTCGCCGCCACCGGGGTGCGGGCGCGGCGGCTGCCCCTCCGCCTCAGGGAGCGGTGAGGGGCCCTCTCCGGAGCGGCTCGAGCCTGCCGTCGATGAGGGAGCGCCAGGCCCACTCGGCCGGGCCCAGGAGGAAGGCGCGCATCCACAGCGCGCAGGCGCCGGCGACCAGCGCGTAGCAGGCGAGCGACAGCGGGAGGAGGGCTGCCGGGCCGATGCGGCCGTAGAGGCCCAGGCCGGTGCCGTAGAGGAGGAGGCTGGCCGCCACCGTATGGGCCAGGTAGGCGGTGAGCGACATCCGGCCCACGGCCTGGAAGGGCCGCGCCCAGGCTCCGAGGCGGGGGAAGGCCAGGCAGAAGGAGGCCAGGTAGAAGAGGGCCAGCGCCTCCCCCTGGTAGTAGTAGAGGCGCTCGCCGAGCCCCGGGACCGCGTAGCGGAGGGCGGTGAGCGCCGCGGCGGCGAGCGCCGACCAGGTCCACAGGGCCCGGGCCCAGGGCCCTCGGGCCGCGAGCCGCGCGGCCAGGTCCTTCCTGGCCGCCCACATCCCCAGGAGGAAGAGCCCGGCCAGCTGGGCGTAGTAGGCGGCGTAGCCGGCCAGGGCGCCCAGGCTCGCGCCCTGGTGCGCGAACGGGGTGAAGTCGGACAGGTAGTCGAGGAGGCGCTGGTGCAGCATCTCCGGGAACCGTCCCTGGGCGTAGACCAGGGCCGCCACCTCGTGCGAGGGCTCGGGGAGACCGAGGCCGGGCAGCACCACCGCCTCCGGGGCGTGGAGCCCCAGGGCCTGGAGCAGCGAGAGGAGCGGGGAGGCGAGCGGCACGAGGACGAGCAGCGCCGCCGCGGACCAGAGCAGGGCCCGGTCCTCGAGGAAGAGGCAGGGGACGAGGAGGAGCCCCAGCAGCGCGTAGACGAGGAGGATGTCGCCCCACCAGACCAGCGTGACGTGCAGCGCGCCGAGGAGGAGGAGCACCAGGAGCCGCCGGACCAGGTAGGAGGTGGCGCCGCCCCCGCGCTCCCGGGTCCGCCGCTGCACCGCCAGCCCCCAGCCGAAGAGCAGCGCGAAGATGGGGTAGAACTTGCCGTTGCAGAGGGCCAGGTTGGCG
>DATKMW010000164.1:0-27689 GCA_035541675.1 Anaeromyxobacter sp.
GGCGCCGGCAAGACCACCTTCATGAAGGTCCTGTCCGGCGACGAGGAGCCGGACACGGGGGAGGTGCTCCGCCCCCGCAAGCTGGGCGTGCTCCGCCAGGATCAGTTCCGCTACGAGGACAACCGCGTCCTGGACGTCGTGCTCATGGGGAACCGCCCGCTGTGGGAGGCCATGACCGAGAAGGAGTCGCTGCTGGCCAAGCCGCAGATCGACGACCGGGACGGGCATCGGCTGGCGGAGCTGGAGGGGCTGATCGCCGAGGAGGACGGCTACTCGGCCGAGGCGGACGCGGGCGAGCTGCTCATGGGCCTGGGCATCGAGGAGCCCTGGCACGACCAGCCGATGCGGGCGCTGGCCGGCGGCTACAAGCTGCGGGTGCTGCTCGCCCAGGCGCTCTTCGGCAAGCCGCAGGGGCTGCTCCTCGACGAGCCCACCAACAACCTGGACATCGACTCCATCCGCTGGCTGGAGGAGTTCCTGCACGAGTACGAGGGGGTGCTGGTCACCATCTCCCACGACCGGCACTTCCTCAACGCCATCTGCACCCACATCGCCGACATCGACTACGAGACCATCATCGTCTACCCCGGCGGCTACGACGACATGATCCGGCAGAAGGCCCAGGTGCGCTCGCGGGTCGAGTCGGAGAACGCCGAGAAGAAGAAGAAGATCGCCCAGCTCCAGGAGTTCGTGGCCCGCTTCCACGCCGGCACCCGCGCCTCCCAGGTGCAGAGCCGCATCCGGGCCATGCAGAAGCTCAAGCTCGAGGACCTGAAGCGCTCCAACATCGCCGCCCCCTTCATCAAGTTCGACCAGAAGGCGCCCTCCGGGAAGCAGACCCTGGAGATCCAGGGCATCGCCAAGGCCTACGGCGGCAACGAGGTCATCCAGCCCTTCAGCGCCCTGGTGACGCGAGGCGAGAAGGTGTGCGTCATCGGCCGCAACGGCGCGGGCAAGAGCACCCTGGTGAAGATGCTGGCCGGCGAGCTGCCCTCCGACGTCGGCCACGTGCGCTGGGGCCACCAGGCGCAGGTGGGATACCTCCCCCAGGACCAGGCGGGGGTGATCCGCCCCGGGATCACCGCCTTCCAGTGGCTGCGGGACATGGAGGACAAGCTCAGCAACGAGGAGATCTCCGGCCTGCTGGGGCGGATGCTCTTCTCCGGCGAGGAGCGGATGAAGCCCACCGCCACCCTCTCCGGCGGCGAGACGGTGCGGCTCCTCCTCTCCAAGCTCATGCTCTTCAAGGACAACGTCCTGGTCCTCGACGAGCCCACCAACCACCTCGACCTGCAGTCCATCGCCGCGCTCTCCGAGGGGCTGCAGCGCTACGAGGGCACGGCGATCGTGGTCACCCACGACCAGGAGCTGATCCGCGAGGTGGGGAGCCGCATCTGGTCGCTCCACCGCGGCGAGCCCATCCTCGACTTCCCCGGCACCTTCGACGAGTTCGTGGAGAAGCACCCGCACCTGGCCATCGAGGACCACCGCTGAGAGGGCGGAGCTTCGGCGTCGACAGGTGGGACGGGACGTGGTCTCCTCCGGCCACGCTCATGACCGGGCGCGCCCGCCGCCGCCCGCGGGGAGGCATTCGCATGGCTTTCCGCGTCGACCGCATCCTGGGGATCTCCACCATCGCGACCGTGCTCCTCGCCGGCGCTCCCGCCCGCGGGGCGGACGACGACCGCGGGGTCTGGTGGGAGAGCAGCATCCAGGTGCAGATGCAGGGCATGTCCATGCCGGCGACGGTCTCCAAGACCTGCCTGCCCAAGAGCGGGCCCAAGGAGCCGCCTCGCTCGGGCGACGACTCCGACTGCGTCTACTCGGACGTCCAGCACCACGGGGCCCAGACCACCTGGAAGGTGGTCTGCACCGGCAAGCACCCCATGACCGGCGAGGGGGAGATGTCCGGGACCCAGGACGGCTACTCCGGCAGGATGACCATGCACATGGGCCAGGGTGGCAAGGGCGGCGACGTGGTGATGGGGATGAGCGGCAAGCGGCTGGGGGGGGACTGCGACGCCAACGCCACCAAGAAGCAGGTCGAGGCGGTCAAGAAGCAGTCGGACGACGCGCAGGCGCAGGGCAGGAAGGCCCTGGCCGACACCTGCGAGAAGTCGGCGGCCGAGGTCCAGCTCCGGATGTTCGCCAGGGCAGGCGGCCAGTGCGGCTCGTACCCGGGGGCAGTCGCCAAGCTCCGGGAGGTGCTGGGCACCTACGCAGGGTTCACGAGCTATGCGGCGCAGGCGCGCGCCGACGCCTCGAACGTCCAGACCTACCAGGAGATCATGAAGTCGGACCCGGAGGAGGACAAGGGCAAGCTCTGCAAGAAGGCCGCGGCCGCCTCCAGCTGCGACCGGACGCCGAACGAGGTGATCCGCTTCCTGCGCGGGAGCTGCCCCACCGAGATGCGCGGCGTGGCCCGCCTGTGCTGCCCAGGCCGAGACTACAGCGGCAAGAACCAGCTCTGGTCGGACATCTGCGTCGACTACGCCAAGGACCTGCTGGGAAAGGGCGACAAGGACTCGGGCGCGGCGGCCAAGCAGGGCGAAGACAAGCCGGCGCCCGACAACAAGTCGAGCAAGGACCGGGCGGCGGACAAGGCCAAGGACATGCTCAAGGGGCTGTTCGGCAAGTAGCTCGAGGTCCCTTGGCCCGGGCCCCCGCCGCCCTCGCGCTCCTCTGCCTCTGGGCGGCGGCGCCCTTCCCGGCGGAAGGAGAGCCGCCCGACGCCTACCCGCGGGCGGCGCGCGCCTACCTGGTGGCCATCGACGGCCAGGAGGTCTGGGCCCGGGCGGCCGACGCCCAGCTGCCGCCCGCCTCGCTCACCAAGATCATGACCGCGCTCCTGGCGCTGGAGGCGGGCGATCGCCCGGGGGCGTGGATCGAGGTCTCGGCGCGGGCAGCCCGCGAGACGGGGAGCCGGGCAGGCCTCCGGGCGGGCGAGGCGCTCTCGGCGGAGGGCGCGCTCACCGCCACGCTGGTCTCCTCCGCCAACGACGCCTGCCTGGCCCTGGCCGAGCACCTGGCCGGAAGCGCCGCCGCCTTCGTGGAGCGGATGAACGCCCGCGCCGCCGCGCTGGGCCTCTCCGCCACCCATTTCCAGAACCCCTGCGGCCACGACGCCCCGGGCCACCTCTCCAGCGCCCGCGACCTCCTCCGCCTCACCCGTGCGGCGCTGGCCTTTCCCGAGTTCCGGCGGCTGGTGGCGCTCACCGAGGCCACCGTGGTCACCCGCGGCGGGCGCTCGCTGGCGCTGCGCACCCACAACCTGCTCCTGGGCCGGCTCAGGGGGGCGGTGGGGGTGAAGAGCGGCTACACCGAGGGGGCCGGCCGCTGCATGGTGGCGCTGGCGGTGCGCGACGGGGTGGAGGTGCTGGCGGTGCTGCTCGACTCTCCCGACCGCTGGTGGACCACCTCCGCGCTGCTGGAGCTGGCCTTCGACGAGGCCCACCGGCGTGGCTGAGGGGGCGCCCGGACGGGAAGGGGCCCGCGCGGCCGCTGCGGTGGCGCTGGCCACCTGCGCGGCCTACGCCACCAGCTTCCTGGGCGGGTGGCAGTACGACGACTTCCGCGTCATCGTCCAGGAGCCCCGGGTCCAGTCGCTCCCCGCCTGGTGGGCCTCGATGCCCGGCATCCGGCCGCTGCTCAAGCTCAGCTACGCCCTGAACGTGCAGAGCGGTCTGGGCCTGGCCGGCTTCCACGCGGTGAACCTGGCCCTTCACCTGGTCGCCGCCGTGCTGGCGCTCCTCCTCCTCGACCGGCTGGCGCGCCGCCTCCCGGTGCCGCCTCCGCCCTGGGCCGCCCTGCTGGGCGCGCTGGTCTTCGCCCTCCACCCGGTCCAGACCGAGGCGGTGACCTACCTCTCCGGCCGCTCCTCGTCGCTCTCCGGCGCCCTGGCCCTGGCCAGCGCCCACGCCTACCTCCTCGGGCGCGACCGCGGCGACCGTCGGCTCTCGCACTTCCTCTCGCCCGCCCTGCTGGCCGCCTCGCTCTGCGCCAAGGAGGGCGCGCTGGTGCTGCCGGCGGCGCTCCTCCTCTTCGAGGCGGTCGACCGGCGGGGGTTCGCCTGGCGCCGGGCGCTGGCCGCGCTCGCGGTCCACCTGGGGGTGGTGGCTGCGGCTGCCGCCGCCTACCTGGCCTCGCCCACCTACCGCGGGATGCTGGGGGAGAGCCTGGCCCTGCGGGGGCCAGGCTGGAACGCGCTCACCCAGGCGCGAGCGGTGGCCTGGCTCACCGGCCAGCTGGTCCCGCTGGGCGGGCTCGCCGCCGAGCCCGACCTCCGGGCGGTGACCGCCTGGGCGTGGGGCCCGGCGCTGGCGTCGCTCGCCGCCCTGCTGGCGGCGGGGGCCGGCCTGGCCCTGCTTCGCCGCCGTCCGCTCCTCGCCCTGGCGGTGCTCTGGTACCTCCTCTGGCTGGCGCCGCAGGGCTGGTGGCTGCCGCGGCCGGAGCCGGCCAGCGATCGCCAGCTCTACCTGGCCTTGCTCGGCCCGGCCTGGCTGGCAGGCGCGCTGCTCTCGCGCCTCCCCGATCCCCGGCTCCTCCGCCCGGCGCTGTCCGCCGCGCTGGCCACCGTCCTCGCCGCCGCCACCGCGCAGCGGAGCCTGGTCTACCGCGACGAGGTGACCTTCTGGTCCGACGCGGTGGCCCAGGCGCCGGGGAGCGCGCGCGCTCGCGGGAACCTCGGGTACGCGCTGGCCCTGGCCTGCCGCCCCGAGGAGGCGCGCCAGGCCTTCCTCGCCGCCGCCACCCTCGATCCCCGAGACCCGCGACCGCAGGTGAACCTGGGGCTCTTGGAGCGCGGCGAGCTCCTGCCGAGGGACGCGGCGCGCCGCTGCCAGGTTCCGACCCGCCCCGCCCCCTGACCTGCGGCCAGGCCTCAGCCTCCCCCGGCCGCCGGCTCCTCGGCGGCGAGCTGATCGAGCAGGGCCCGCGCCGCCGGCCACTCCCCGCGCAGGGAGATGGCCTTCTCCAGCGCCCGCGTCGCTCCGGCTCGATCGCCGCGCTTCCAGCGCACCAGGCCCAGCTCGTACTGTACGTTGGGTGAGGCGGGGTCGAGCCGGGCCGCCTCCTCCAGCTCCTCGCCGGCGGCGTCCAGCTCGCCGGCCTCGAGGAGCAGGGCGCCCAGGTTGGTGCGGGGCGAGGCCAGGGTGCCGTCCAGGGCCATGGCCCGGCGGTAGGCCGCCACGGCCGCCTCCCGGTGGCCGAGCCGCGCCTCGGCCACGCCCAGGTTGTTCCAGGCGCGGGCGAACCCCGGCTGCACCCGGGTGGCCAGGTCGAACTGGTGGGCGGCCGCGGCCCAGCCGGCCGGGTCCCCGCCCTCCCCGCCGCCCTCCAGGAGGAGGTAGCCCAGGTTGTTGTAGTAGTGGGCCACCGCCTCGAGGTCGTCGATGGGCTGGTACCAGTAGATCCGTCCGCTGCCGCCGAAGTCGAGGCCGAACCGGTCCCGGATGGTCCGGACGAAGGCGGTGATGTGGCCGATCTTCACCGTGGTCTGGTCGTTCAGGTACTCGGTCTGCTGCAGGTGGAAGGAGGCGTCCATGTAGCCGGCGTCCAGCCCGGCGGCGCGGGCCAGGCCGACGAAGGCCGAGGCCAGCGCCAGGCAGTCGCCCCCCCCGTTCCGGAAGGCGTCCTCGGCCGTGCCCGGCACCCCCACCCGGTAGCGCAGGCCGAAGAGGTGCGGGCTGAAGAGCGCGTCCACCAGGATGCGGACCTTCTCCGAGGCGCTGGGGGTGTAGGCCACCAGCAGCCGCGCCCGCCGGGCGTGCTCGGCGCTGAGCTCGAAGGGGACCACCACCTCGTCGGCCGGGATCCGCCGCGACAGCTCCCGGCGGAGGTCGTCGGGCGCCCAGGCGACCTGCCTGCTGGCCGCGGCGCACCCCGCGCCCGCGAGGGCCACCGCCAGGACCGCGGCCAGCCTGGTGCGCCGCATGCAGCCTCCCCGTGCCATCCTAGCCCGCCCCGCGGGCCGTCCGGGAGGGGCCGCCCCGCCCTGGGCCCGGGGCCTCAGCCCACCGTCTGCAGCCCGGCGGCGATCCCGTTCACGGTGAGGCGCAGGGCCTCCTGCACCCGGGCCCGTTCCTCGGGCCTGGCGCGCCGCAGCCGGCGGAGCAGCTCGATCTGCACGTGGGAGAGGACGTCGACGTAGGGGTTCCGCCGGGCGGCGGCCTTCTCCACCGCCGGCCAGGGGCCGAGCAGCCGCTCGTCTCCGGTGAGCGTCCGCAAGGCCTCCATGGTGCGCGCGTGCTCGGCCCGGATGGCGTCCATCACCGGCCGGTCCTGCGGCTCGGCCAGCCGGGAATAGTGCTCGGCCACGTCCATGTCCGCCTGGGTGAGCGCCAGCCGAGCGTCGTCCACCACGCCCCGCAGGAAGGGCCACTCCCGGTAGAGCGCCCGGGTGCGCTCCGTGCCGACCTCGGCGAGGAGGGTGGAGAGGGCGCTCCCCAGCCCGAACCAGCCGGGGATCCCGTGCCGGCTCTGGTTCCAGGAGAAGACCCAGGGGATGGCCCGCAGGGACTCGAGCGACAGGTCGGCGGTCCGGCTGGCCGGCCGCGAGGCGAAGCGCAGCTCGGGCACCTCCTCCAGCGGCGTGGCGCGGAGCGCGTAGCGGGCCAGGCGCCGGGGGTCGGCGGTCAGGCGCCGATAGGCGGCCAGCGCCGCGGAGGCGGTCCGGTCGAGCAGCTCCTCCCGCTCCCCGGTGGCGGCGTCGGCGGCCCGCTCCGGAGCGCCGATGGAGGTGCAGAGCACGCCGTTCACCATCTGCTCCAGATCGCGCACGGCGATCTCCAGCCGGCCGTAGCGCGCCGCCACCGTCTCCCCCTGCTCGGTCACCCGGAACCGGCCGCGCAGCGCCGACCGCGGCTGGGCGCGGATGGCGCGGTTGGAGGGCCCGCCGCCCCGTCCCACCGCCCCGCCGCGGCCGTGGAAGATGGTGAGGGTGAGCCCCTCGACCTCGGCCACCTGGGCCAGCGCCAGCTGGGCCTTGTGCAGGGCCGCCCGGCTGGGCACGTAGCCCACCTGCTTGCCCGAGTCCGAGTAGCCGAGCATCACCTCCAGCTCGTTCCGCAGCGCGGCCCGCAGCGGCGGCGCGGCCAGGATGCCCTGGGCCAGGGCGGCGGCGTTCTCCAGGTCCTCGAGCTGCTCCAGGAGCGGCACCGGCCGGAGCTCGTCGGGCCCCAGCCGGGCGCTCCGGGCCAGGAAGGCCACCTCCAGCAGATCGCTCACCGAGCGGGTGAAGGAGATGACGTAGCGCTCGCAGGCGGCGGGGCCGCTGTCGCGGCGGGCCCGGCCCACCACCTCCAACGTGGCCAGCGCCTCGCGGGCCTCGGCGGAGAGCCCCCGCCGCTCGGGGTAGGGGAGCGAGCCGCGGGAGAGGAGCTCGCCCAGGAGCGCCTCGCGCCCGGCCTCGTCCAGGTCCAGGTAGCCCGGCGAGCCGCCGCGGGCCAGGATCTCGGCCACCACCCGGGCGTGCACGTCGGAGTGCTGCCGGATGTCGAGCGTGGCCAGGTGGAAGCCGAACACCTCGGCGCGGCGGCGGGCGTCCTCCAGCGCGCCGCCGGCCAGCCGCCCCAGGCCGGCCGCGGCCAGCGTCCGCTGCAGGAGCTCCAGGTCGGCCAGGTAGGCCTCCGCGTCCGGGTAGCCGCCCTCGCCCCGGGAGCGCGCCGCCGCCAGGCGGGCCTCCATGTAGGCCAGCTTCTCGCGCCAGCGCTCGTCGGCGCGGTGCCAGCGGGCGGCCGCCGGCAGGTCCGGCAACCGCTCCCGGTCGGCGGCGATCGACGCCTCCAGCGCCTCCCGCTCGGCGCCGCCCAGCCCGGCGGCCGAGGCCGAGAGCTCGGAGAGCAGCGAGCGCACGTCGGCGGCGTGGCGGGAGAGGACCAGCGCCCGGTGCCGCTCCAGGGCCGCGCGGGTCACCTCGGCGGTGACGAACGGGTTCCCGTCGCGGTCGCCGCCGATCCAGGTGCCGAAGCGCAGGAAGGGCGGGACGCGAAAGGCCTGTCCCGGCCAGGTGGCGGCCAGGCCCCGATCCAGCGATCGGTAGACGGCGGGCACCGCGTCGAGGAGCGTTCGCTCGAAGACGATGAGGCCGGCGCGGACCTCGTCGAGGGCACTGGGCCGGTCGCTGCGCGACTTGCGGGTGGCGGCCAGGGCGGTGACCACCTCGCGAAGCCGCTCCTCCAGCGCCTCGCGCTCGCCCCGTCCGGCCCGCGGGTCCTCGCGCGCGGCCAGGATCCGCGAGACGCGGGCCAGGTGGTCGAGCACCGTGCGCCGGCGCGCCTCGGTGGGGTGGGCGGTGAGGACCGGCATGACCAGAAGCCGGTCGAGGAGGGCCTGCACCTCGTCGGCGCGGGCGCCCTCCCGGCGCAGCTCGGCGCAGGCCGCGGCCACCGAGGCGTCGACCGGTGGCCCGGCGGCGTCCCGGGCCCGGAGCGCCCGGGCCCGGTGCTGCTCCTCGGCCGCGTTCTCCAGGTGGAAGAAGTCGGTGAAGCCCTCGGCCAGGAGCTCGAGCTCGCCCAGGTCCAGCGCCGCGATCGAGGCCGCGAAGGCGTCTCGCCCCCCCTCCAGCCGGCCCTGGCGCAGCGCCACCGCCGCCTGCCGCGTCGACTCGATTCGGGTCAGCGCCGCCGGGCCCCGGAGCTCGGCCAGCGTCTCGCCCAGCAGCCGCCCCAGGTGGCGGATCTCCTCCCGCAGCGACGCCTCGCCGTCGCCCCCGCGACCCACGGAGGACGGCGGCGGGGCGGGCTCCGCCTCGAGGACCTCGGGCATGGGTCTCTCATGCGGGGCGCGCGGGCCCGCGTCAAGGACGCGGTGCCGCGCGGGCGACGGCCCGGAGGGGGCACCACCCCGCGGTCAGGCCTTGGCGGCAGGCAGGCCGAGGGGCCCGACCGCCCGGCCCCGCCCACCTCCAGCCGGAAGCTGCCGATCATGGCGCCGAGCTCCTCGCCCTGGCCGTTGAGCTCGACGGCGGCGGTGGAGGACTGCTCGGCGCTGGCCGCGGTCTGCTGCATGACCGCCCCCGGCCTCGGCCGAGAGCCGGGCCGCGACCAGCGGCAGGGTCCGCCCGTCGGCCGAGACGAGGCGGCCCCCCGGGCGGAGGTCGGCAGGGCGGGGGGGCACCGCGGCCGGGGCATGGCCACGGGCATGATGGCGGCCTCCTCGGCGGCGCCGGGTGCGCCGCTCTCCAGGCTCGATGGACCAGGGGGCCGGCTGGCGACAGTGGCCGGGAAGCTTCCGGAGTCCGCGGGGATGCCCTACCGCCCCAACACCCGCGCCAGGAGGTCCGGCCGGTCGGTGACGATCCCGTCGACCCCGGCGGCGAGGAGGGCACGCATCTCGGCCTCGTCGTCCACCACCCAGGCGTGGACCGGGATCCGAAGCGAGTGGAAGTGATCGAGGACCGCGGCGTCGACCACCACCTCGCCGCCCAGGCGGAAGGGCAGGTCGGCGAGATCGAACCCGGAGGGGCACCCGGCGCCGGACCGGCCGGCGCGGGCGGCGAGGACGTGGCAGGTGGCCGCCTCCTGGGGCAGGAAGCGCGCGCAGCGCGGGAGGAGCGCGCCCAGCCGCTCGGCCTGCCGGTCCGAGAAGGAGCCCACGCAGACCCGATCCTCGGCGAAGGCGGAGCGGACCACCTCGGCGAGCGCCGCCGCCATCTCCGGGTCGTCGTCCTTGGCGTCGACGTTGAAGCGCATGGACGGGTAGCGGCGGAGGACCTCGGCCAGGGTGGGGACGGAGAGCCCCCGGCCGCGGAAGGGGAAGGTGGCACCGCCGTCCGCGGTGAAGGCGGCACCGGCGTCGAGGTGGGCCAGCTCCGCCAGCGTGCGGGCCGCGACGGTGCCGGGCTGGCCCAGCAGCCGGGCCGTGTCCTGGTCGTGGAAGATCACCACCGCGCCGTCGCGAGTGCGGCGGACGTCGATCTCGATGGCGTCGGCCCGGAGCGAGGCGGCTCGGTCGAAGGCGGCCAAGGTGTTCTCGGGGGCGAGCGCGCCGCCGCCGCGGTGGGCCACCAGCCAGGGGCCGGGCAGGTCGAGGTAGGGCCGGTGCGGGGCGGGGAGGGCGGGGGGAGGGCGGGCGGCGGGCATGCGTGGAGGCCGGCGCTCCGCGGCGGAGCGGGCGGAAGCACAGGAACACGTCCGGGGCCCGGCTCGCAACCCGGGCCTCCCCGGCCGGCCGGGGTGCTATGTAGCGGGCATGTCGCGCAGGCAGGTGAAGGGCGCCGCGGTGCGCCGCGAGCTCCTCCCGGGCACCTCGACCGCGCTCCTCCAGGAGCTGCACCTCCTCACCCGCGACGGCGACCTCAACGCCGACAGCCTGCGCAAGCTGAAGCAGGTGAACCACCTGGCCGGCCTGCTGGCGCCGGCGGTGGACGACGTGCTGGGGCGGTTCGGTGCGCCGCTGCTGGTCGACTGCGGCGCCGGCAAGAGCTACCTCGGCTTCGTGCTCTACCAGCTCTTCCTGGCCCCGGCCGGCAAGGGGGAGCTGCTGGCGGTGGAGGCGCGCCCGGACCTGGCCCGGGCCGGGGCCGAGCGGGCGGCGCGCCTGGGCTTCGGGCGGCTCCGCTACCTGGAGTCACCCATCGAGGCCGCGCCGGTCCCGCCGCGGGTGCACCTGGTGACCGCGTTGCACGCCTGCGACACCGCCACCGACGACGCCCTGGCGCTGGCGGTGCGGCACGGCGCCGACCACGTGGCGGTGGTCCCCTGCTGCCAGGCGGAGGTGGCGCGGCAGCTGGCCGAGGCCCCCGCTCCCGACCCGCTCCTCGCGCCGCTCTTCGCCCATCCCTGGCACCGGCGCGAGTTCGGCTCCCACCTCAGCAACGTCCTGCGCGCCCTGGCGCTCGAGGCGCACGGCTACCGGGTCACGGTCACCGAGCTCACCGGCTGGGAGCACTCGGTGAAGAACGAGCTCATCCTGGGCCGAAAGGTCCGCGCCGGCTCGGGCGCGGCGCGGGAACGGCTGGAGCGGCTGCTGGCGGCGACCGGGGTGAGGCCGAAGCTCTGGCGGCTGCTCGAGGGGTGAAGGGAACGGCTACCGGTGGAGCAGGGACACCACGCCGGTGGTGATGGCGGGGAAGTAGGTGATGGCCAGGACCCCGGCCGCCATGATGAGCAGGAAGGGGATGGCCCGGCGGTAGACGTAGGGAAGGGGCTTCTCGAACCGCGAGGCGGAGAGGAACAGGTTCAGCCCCATGGGCGGGAAGAGGAAGCCCAGCTCGAGGTTGGCCAGGAAGACCACCGCCAGGTGGATGGGCTCCACGTGGTAGGCGCGGCCCAGCGGCGCCACCAGCGGGGCCAGCACCACGATGGCCGAGTACATCTCCAGCACGCTGCCCAGGACCAGGAGCACGGCGTTGAGCGTGAGCAGGAAGAGGGCGGGCGAGCTCACGTGCCCGGTCATCCACTCCACCAGCCGGGTCGGTACCTCGGCGTCCACGAACCAGGAGGTGAGCCCCAGCGCCGAGCCCAGGAGGATGAGCACGCTCCCCACCAGCGCCGAGGCGTGCACCAGCACGCGGGGCAGGTCGCGGAGCGGGTGGATGGAGCGGAACACGCCCAGCTCCACCACCAGCGAGTAGGTGGCGGCCAGCGCCGCCGCCTCCACCACGGTGGCGAAGCCGCTGGCCACCGCCACCACCACCAGGGTGGGGAGCCCCAGGTCCCACTTGGCGTCCCACAGCGCCCGCACCGCCTCCCGGGGGTGGAAGGCCTGGCGCGGGGCGCCGGCCCGGACGCCGACCGTGACCCCGTACCCGGCCACCAGGAGGATCATGAGCAGCCCCGGGACCAGGCCGCCGATGAAGATGTGCTCGATGGGGGCCTGGGCCACCACGCCGTAAAGAATGACGGGTAGTGATGGCGGGAAGAGCAGTCCCAGGGAGCCGGCGGCGGTGACCAGCCCCACCGAGAACCCCTCGGGATAGCGGTCCTCCAGGAGGGAGGGGAGGAGCAGTCCCCCCAGGGCCAGGATGGTCACCCCCGAGGCGCCGGTGAAGGTGGTGAACAGGGCGCAGACGAAGGTGGCCATCACCGCCACGCCGCCGGGGAGCCACCCGAAGATGCCCTTGTAGACGCGGACCAGGCGGCGGGCCGCGTCACCCTCGGCCAGGACGTACCCGGCGGCGGTGAGGAGCGGAATGGCCGGCAAGGTGGCGGTCTTGGAGAGGTCGAACAGGGCGGTGGGCACGGCGGCGATGGGCGAGCCGTCGCCGTGGAAGAGGGCCATGGCCACCCCGGCCATGACCACGAACACCGGCGCGCCCAGCAGGAAGGCGGCCGCCACCACCAGCAGGAGGGCCGTGGTCAAGCCCGGTCCGGGGGCCACCCGGCCCAGGAGGAAGGAGGCCGCGGCGACCAGGAGGGCCGTGGCCCGGAGCGCCAGGTTGCGCGGCCCGCCGGCGTCGGCGCGCCAGGCGAAGCGGAGTGCCATGAGGGCGAAGCCGGCGGGCATCACCAGCTCGCTCCAGGCCTCGCGGATCCCGAAGGCCACCCGGGCCAGCCCGTGCCACTCGGCGCGCACCAGGGTCAGCGAGGCCCAGGCCATCAGCGCGCAGGCCGCCGCCGAGAACGCCTGGCCGAAGAACGTGGCGGCGCGCCGCGGCCAGCCGGGAGGCACCACATCCAGGGTGGACAGCGCCAGGTGACGGCCGGTGAGGGTGGCGAGCATGGCCCCCAGGAAGCCCACCCACAGGGTGATGTGCTGCGCCAGCACGGCCGACCCGAGCAGCTCGCGCCCCCACATCCGCCGCGACAGGGCGGAGGCCGCCGGGAGCAGGATCATCGCCAGGAGGAGGAGGGTGACGAGCACACGCTCGAGCTGGGTACCCTGCGGCGCGCCGCCGCCTGCGTTCGGGTCGTGTGGGAGCGAGTTGGTCACGCGAAAGCCGATTGACCCGTTCCGGAGAGCCTCCTAGTAATAGCACGAACTTGGAGTGTGGTGCCCCGCTTGCGCGTGCACAGGTCAAATCTCCCCATTCTGTCACTCACCGTGATCTCGCTGGCCGGCTGCCGGACGGCCGCCCTGGGGCTGGTCTCCGACGCGCTGGTGCAGAGCGGGTCCTCCTACGCCGCCGACGACGACCCGGAGCTGGTCCGGGAGGCGGTCCCCTTCGGGCTGAAGACCATGGAAGGGCTGCTGGCCGAGAACCCTCGCCACCTGCAGCTGCTGACCGCCCTGGCCAGCGGCTTCACCCAGTACGCCTACGCCTTCGTCCAGCAGGACGCGGAGCTGGCCGACCTCGACGGCCGGCTCGACGCCGCCCGGACCGGCCGGGACCGCGCCCGGAAGCTCGACCTGCGCGCCCGAGACTACGGCCTGCGCGGCCTGGAGGTGCGGTACCCGGGCCTGCGCCAGAGGCTGCTGGACGGGCGCGAGCCCGGGCCGGCGCTGGCCCCGCTGCGCAAGGAGGACGTCCCGCTCCTCTACTGGACCGCGTCCGCCTGGGCGCTGGCGGTGGTGAACGGCAAGGGCGACATGTCGCTCGTGTCCCAGCTCCCCGTCGCCGTGGCCATGATGGAGCGGGCGCTGGCGCTCGACGAGGCCTTCGGCGAGGGCGCCATCCACGAGTTCTTCGTCTCCTACGACGCCACCCGCTCCGCCGAGCAGGGCGGTGGCCCGGAGCGGGCCCGGGCGCACCTGGAGCGGGCCCTGGCCCTCTCGGGCGGCCAGAAGCTGGGCCCCAAGGTGGCGTTCGCGGAGGGCGTGCTGGTGCAGGCCCAGGACCGGGCCGAGTTCACCCGCCTGCTCTCGGAGGTGGTCCAGGCCGACGCGGAGGCGGTGCCCCGCTACCGGCTGGCCAACGTCCTGGCCCAGCGCCGGGCCCGCGCCCTGCTGCGGCACGTGGACGATCTGTTCGCCTGAGCGAAGGAAGGTGACCCCGTGAAGAAGATGCTCCTCGCCGCGCTGCTGGCGACGCTCGCCAGCGGGGCCCAGGCTCAGGGCGTGACCATCAAGCTGGGCACGCTCGCCCCCCAGGGCTCGACCTGGCAGGACCTGCTGCGCGAGATGGCGCAGCGCTGGGAGGAGGCCTCGGGCGGCCAGGTGAAGCTCCGCATCTACGCCGGGGGGACGCAGGGCAGCGAGGGCGACATGGTGCGGAAGATGTCCATCGGCCAGCTCCAGGCCGCGGCCATCTCCAACATCGGCATGCACGACCTCATGGCCGAGCCCCAAGGCCTCTCCATCCCCTTCATGTTCAGGGACGAGGCGCAGATGCAGTGCGCCTTCCAGAAGGTGCGGCCGGAGCTCGAGGCCGGGCTGGAGCAGCGCGGGTTCGTGGCCGTGCAGTGGAGCACCATCGGCGCCGTGCACCTCTTCTGCGACAAGCCCCACCGGAGCCCGGCCGACATGGCCGACACCAAGATCTGGGCCTGGGAGGGCGATCCCAAGAGCGTCGAGGCCTACCGCGCCGCGGGGCTCAAGCCGGTGGTGCTCTCCTCCAGCGACATCGTGCCCTCGCTCCAGACCGGCATGATCGACTGCGTCCCCAACGTGCCCCTCTACATCCTCACCACCCGGCTCCACGAGCGGGCCCCCTACATGATGGACACCGCCTGGTCGTACATGGTCGGCGCCACCCTGGTGCGGAAGGACGCCTGGGACAAGGTGCCGGCCGACCTGCGCCCCAAGCTCCTGGCCATCGCCCAGGAGCTGGGCGGCAAGGTCGACGCCGAGGTGAAGCGGCTCAACGACGACGCGGTCGCGGCCATGCAGAAGCAGGGGCTCCGCGTGGTCCCCGCCGACGTGGGCGCCTGGCGGGCGGCCATGGAGAAGACCACGCCGTTCGTGCGCGGCGGGGTGGTCCCGGCGGCGTTCTACGACCACCTGCGGACGATACGCGACGGCTGCAAGTAGCTCACCCCACGAACCGGGCCACGTCCCGGCGCAGGGCCCGACACCAGAAGAGCAACGTCAGGTGGCCCCGCGGGTAGATCCGCAGCTCGGCGCCCCAGGCCCGCGCCAGGTCGGTGGCCGGCCCGGGCAAGGCGATGGCGTCGGCGCTCCCCGTGGCCACCAGCGCCCGCGGCGCGCGGAGCGCCCGGGCCTCGGGGCGGAAGGGGCGCAGCATGGGCTCGAGCTCCCGGAGCGGGGGCGGCGCGCGGCCGGCCCGGGCGCCCAGCGCCCGGTAGCGGCGGCCGATGCCGGTGCGGGTGGCCACCGCCAGGAGGTCGGCGGGCGGCGCCACGGCCACGAGCCGGTCCGGCGCCTCGGCCGAGGTGGCGGCCAGGGCGGCTGCCAGCGCCCCGAGGGAGAGCCCGACGAGCACCAGCTCGCCGCCCTGCCCGCGCGCCAGCCCGAGGAGCAGGCGGACCTCGAGCACCAGCTGCTCCACCGCCGCGCGCAGGGCGGGGAGGTCCGGGGTGGCGAACGCCTCGCCGCTCCGGAGGCCGGGGGGAGCACGGTCCAGGTGGAAGGGCGGGATGAGGGTCCACACCTCCAGCCCAAGACCCTCGAGGAGCGAGGTCCAGCCGGAGAGGAGCGAGAGGCGCGGCACCTTCCACGGGGGCACGAGGACGGCCGTGCCTCGCCGCGGGCCGGCCGCGCGCGTCACCAGGGCCCGCGCCTGCCCGTCCCCCGGCGCCGGCCGGGGCGAGGGGGCGGTCCACCAGCCGGGCCCGGCAGGAGCCGGCGGGGGTGGCGGGAGCGGGCCGAAGCAGGCCAGCGGCGCAGGGGGCGCCGGGACGAAGGGCGACGGGTCCCGCCGCCTGCGGTCCTCGAGCCAGACGGCCAGCTCGTCGACGGCGGCGTGCAGCCAGGGCGTGCCGGGCACGCTCCCTAGTGTGCCAGGGAGGCGGCCGGGGCGGCGGCGACGGGCGGGGCCGGCAGGATGCGCTCGAGCGCGTCGACCAGCCGCTCCAGGCCGACCGGCTTGGGCAGGACGGCCTGGGCGCCGAGCGACTTCACCCGCGGGTTGTCCGAGGGGCAGCTCGCGGACAGGACCAGCATGGGGATGGCGGCAAGGGACGGCGCCCGTCGCTGCGCCTCGCGGAAAGCCCAACCGTCCATGACCGGCATGACCAGGTCGAGGACGATGAGGTCCGGCGGCAGGCCGCGGCCGAGCTGATCGAGGGCCTCCTGGCCGTTGCAGGCGCAGGCGACCTGGTAGCCCAGGTCGGTCAGCACATCGGCGAGCGTCTCCCGCAGGGCGCTGTCGTCCTCGACCAGCAGGATGCGGCTTGGTGGGTTCATGCTTGCCCGGAGGCTATCCACCCCGGGCACGCAGCGGAAGCAACGTAGCCCCATACGGGATCTCTCCCGCGTCCTAGGTCCATGGCACGTGAGGCTCGACCCAGCACCTACGGGCCAGGCGGCGGCCGCTCCCGCTCGAACCCCGGCCCTTCCGCCCCATTGACAGTCGGGCGAAGCCGAAGATAAACGCAACAGGCGCCGGGTCCCGGCGCGATCCCATGGCGACCGACAACGAGCCCCCCAGCGCATCGACCGCGGTCCACGGGCGGGCACCCCCCGCTCGGGTTGCCCTCCAGGACCGAGGCGTCGTCCTGGGCCTGCGATGGAGCGGGATCGAGGGGGCCGGCAACCACATCCTGGCTGCCAAGATCGAGTGCGGTCCGGACAGGGCCCGGCTGGTGCGGCTGTGGCGGCCGTTCAGCGAGGCGCCTGGCCGCCGAGACATCCCGGCCCGCTTCGCCGCCTGGCTGGCGGAGGAGTCGCGCTGGGCCGAGGGGAGGCTCTCGGTCGGGGTCGACTTCGCCCTCTCCCTGGCCGAGACGCACCTCCGGCAGCTGGGCCTGCTCCGCCAGGCGCTGCGGGGGCCGGCGGTGCTGGGCAAGAACCTGGAGCAGCGCTTCCTGGGCGAGGGCGGGGACTTCACGGAAGGTGCGCAGCGCTTCCGGGCCGAGCTGGGCAAGGACCGGGCCCGGGTGGCCGACTGCTACCGCGCCGAGCTCTACGCGCCCACCAGCGCCCGCTCGTACCGGCCGACCTTCTTCGGGCTGTGCACCCTGTCCCACGCCACCGCCTCCTTTCCCCCCTGGGATCCGCCGGAGCCGGGGAAGCCCACCATCGTCGAGGTGCGGCCCGGCCACGTGGCCCGCAGCGTCTGCGGCGTCTGCCAGTACCGCGACGACGAGCGGTTGGGCGCCAGCCATTCCTCCACCCGGGCCGGCATCCTCCGCACCCTGCGCGCCGCCGCCAAGCTGGAGTTCGAGATGGAGCAGGCCGCGCAGATCGTCGAGGATCACCGCGGCGAGTTCCTGGAGGCGGTCCTCGCCGCCGTCGGCGCCGCCGCGGCCGGGGCGGAGGGCTTCCAGGGCGTGCCCTCCAACGTCCCGCGCTCGGAGGGCTGGATCTACTCGGTCCACGAGGAGCCGTGGAGGTAGCGGTACCGCGGGCCCGGCGCCCGGCTCGCGCGGCCAAGCTGGACGCGCTCCGCGCGGTGCACCGCGACATCGCCGCCTTTCGTCCGCGCGGCTTCGGCCCACCGGTCCACGGCCCGCCCGTCGACAGCCGGGTCCTCCTGGTGGGGCAGGCGCCCGGACCGCACGAGGCGCGGCTGGGGCGGCCCTTCGCCTGGACGGCGGGGCGGACGCTGTTCCGCTGGATGGAGCAGGCGACCGGGGCCGGCGAGGCCGAGGTGCGGGCCAGCATCTACCTCGCCGCGGTGGTGCGCTGCTTCCCGGGAAAGGCGCCGGGCGGAGGCGACCGGCTGCCCACCCCGGCCGAGTGCGCGCGGTGGCGGGGCTTCCTCGAGCGCGAGGTGGCCATCCTCCGCCCCCGCCTGGTGATCCCGGTGGGCCGGCTGGCCATCGCCGAGGTCCTGGGCCACGGGGGCCCCCTGGCCGAGGTGATCGGGAGGATCCTCCGCGTCGGCTACCACGGGGTGGAGATGGACGCCGTCCCGCTCCCGCACCCATCGGGCGCCTCCACCTGGTTCAAGGTCGAGCCGGGGAGGACGCTGCTCGGGCGAGCGCTGGCGCTGATCGGCGCCCACCCCGAGGTGCGGCGGGCGATGGGCGGGCGGAGCTGACCCCGCCGCGCCTCAGGCCGCCGCGGTCTCCGGCAGCAGGAGCACGGCGGTGGTGCCGCGCTCGGGCGCGCTCTCCAGCCAGAGCGCGCCGCCGTGCACCTCGACGATGCCCCGGGAGATGGGGAGGCCGAGCCCGTTGCCCTGGCCGGCCGGCTTGGTGGTGAAGAACGGCTCGAAGGCGTGCTCCAGGACCTCGGGGCGCATGCCCACGCCGTCGTCGGTGATCGTCAGCCGGACGCCGCCGGGGCGCCGCTCCGCCCGGACCTCGATCCGGCCGGCCCGGCCGGCCGGCACGGCCTCGACGGCGTTGGCCAAGAGGCTGTGCAGCACCTGCTCCAGCACCTCCGGGCGCGCCTGGACCCGCAGGCCGGGGGCCACCTGGGCGTCGAGGGCGACGTGGGCCGGCAGGCGAGGCCGGGTCTCGGCCACCGCCCGCTCCACCACCTGGGCGAGGTCCACCGCCGCCGTCGGGCGGGGCGCGGCCGCGATCCGGCCGGCGTCGGCCAGCCGCCTCACCAGCTGGTTGATCCGGCGCATGGCCGCCAGCGCGTCCTCCACCACCTCCCCGGAATCGGGATCGGCGGCGAGGTTCTCGGCCAGGAAGCGAAGGTTGGCGGTGACCACCGAGGCGGGGTTGGAGACCTGGTGGGCCACGCCGTTGGCGAGCTGGCCGAGGGAGGCGAGGCGCTCGGCCCGGACCAGCGCCTCCTGGGTGTCGGCCAGGGCCCGGGTGCGCTCCACCACCAGCGACTCGAGCCTCAGGCGGAGCCCCTCGAGGTCGCGGATGGCCTCCAGGAATCGCAGGGTGCTGGCCCAGGTGACCAGGGCCACCGACGCCAGGAAGCCGAGCTCGTAGGGGACGGGCAAGTCGAGCCCCAAGGCCCTCACCCCGGCCTCGGCCGGCAGGAGCGCCATGGGCACCAGGAAGCCCGCCGCCAGCACCCCCGCGGCGTGGAGGCCCTGGCGGCGAGCGTCGCGGAAGCGGGCCAGCACCACCGCCGCGGCGGGCACGCAGGGGAGGAGGAGCCCGAAGCCGGCCGGGGTGACCCCCCCGCCGCCGAGCCCGGCCCTGCCGGGCAGGCCACCGAGGGCAAGCCCAGGGAGCTGGGCCACCGCGGCCGCGGCAAGGAGCAGGAGCTCGAGCGCGCGCGCCCACCGGCCGGCGCGCGTGCGGCAGCAAGCCTCGGCGTACCGCATCCAGGCCCAGATCACGAGCAGCGAGAGCCCGAACCGTCCGCGGGCGGCGACCAGGGCCGCCGCCGACTCCCCGCCGGCGAGCGCTCCCCAGGTGGCGAGGATCGCGTGGCCGGCGGCGAGCAGGGCCACCGCCCCGAACCACTGCAGCTCGCGCCAGCCGGGCGCCCGCGACAGCCGCAGGGCCAGGCCACCCACGGCCACGCCCAGCAGGCCGACCAGCAGGGAGATGACCGCAGCGGCGTCCATTCGGGGGTGGAGGATGCACCCCCCCTCGGACAGCGTCCACCCCGCAGACGCCTGCCCTAGCCCGGCCGGGTCTCCCCGCCGCCCTGCCCGCCCAGGGCGGCAGCGCGCAGCCCGGCCACGGCGCGCCGGTAGTCGCCGGCGCCGAAGATGGCGGTGCCGGCCACGAGCACGTTGGCCCCGGCGCCGGCCACCAGGGCGGCGGTGTCGGCGTTCACGCCGCCGTCCACCTGGATGTCGAGGCCGGGCGCGCGGGCCTGGGCCAGGGCCCGCAGCCGGCGCACCTTCTCGGTGCAGGCGGGGATGTAGTGCTGGCCGCCGAAGCCGGGGTTCACGGTCATGACCAGCACCTGGGCGCAGTCCTCGAGGACCCACTCCACGGCGGAGAGGTCGGTGGACGGGTTCAGGGCCACCGCCGGGCGCGCGCCGGCGGCGCGGATGGCCTGGAGGGTGCGGTGCAGGTGGGGCGACACCTCGGCGTGCACGGTGATGGTGGCGGCGCCAGCCTCGGCGAAGGCCTCCAGGTAGCGCTCGGGCTCCACGATCATGAGGTGCACGTCCAGCGGGAGGCGGGTGGCCTTGCGGACCGCGTCCACCACCAGGGGCCCGATGGTGATGTTGGGGACGAAGCGTCCGTCCATCACGTCCACGTGCACCAGGTCGGCGCCGGCGGCCTCCACCGCCGCCACCTCCTCCGCGAGGCGGCCGAAGTCGGCCGAGAGGATGGAGGGGGCGATGCGGATGGGGGGCGGGGGCATGGACGGGAGTCTAGCGGGCGGCCGCGGGCGCGTCGAACGCCAGCCGCGCGGCGAAGAACCCGTCGCAGCCGTGCCGGTGGGGGAGCGTGAGCAGCGTGCCGCCCGGGGTGAGCACGTCGGCGGGGAAGCCGGGCGGGGGCGGGTGCGGGCGGGCGCCGGCGGCGGCGAGGGCGGCGGCGATCTCGGGCCCCTCGGCCCGCGAGAGGGAGCAGACCGAGTAGGTCACCGGTGCGCCGGGCCGGGCGTAGCGGGCCACGCTGCGGGCGAGCGCCAGCTGCACCCCGGCGAGCCTCGGGAGGTCGGCCGCGGCCCGCCGCAGCTTGAGCTCGGGATGGCGCCGCAGCGTGCCCAGCCCGGCGCAGGGCGCGTCCACCAGCACCGCGTCGAAGCTGGCCGGGGCGAGGCCCGGGACCTCGCGGCCGGCGTCGGCACAGATCACCCGCACGCCGGCGAGACCGCGCCGCGCCGCCTCGCGCGCCAGGGCGTCGGCCTTGCGCGGGTGGAGCTCCAGCGCCACCACCTCCGAGCCCGGGCCGAGGAGCTCCGCCAGCTGGAAGGCCTTGCCGCCCGGCGCGGCGCAGGCGTCGAGGACCCGGGCCCTCCGGCCGCGGAGCTCGCCCGCCGCCAGCAGCGTGACCAGCTGCGAGGCCTCGTCCTGCACCTGGAAGGAGAGGCCGGCCGCCGCCCGCGCCAGGGCGGCGACCGAGCCGCCCTCCAGCACCAATCCCTGCGGCGCGCGCGCCGCGGGCCGGGCGGCCAGGCCGGCGGCCCGGGCCCGCTCCAGGAGCGCGGCCGGCGCCGGGGTGCGGACGCACAGCGGGGCGGGGCCGTTCATGGCGCGCGCCAGCGCCAGCGCCTCGGCGGCCCCCAGCCAGGCCACCCACTCCTCGGCCAGCCAGCGCGGCAGCGCCTCGGCCACCGCCACGTGGCCGGCGGGATCGGCCTCGAGCGGCGGGGGCTCGGGGAGGCGGGGGGTGCGGGCCAGCGCGCGCAGCACGGCGTTGACGTAGCCGGATGCCCGGCCGTGATCGGCGTGCCGCGCCAGCGCCACCGTCTCCCCCACCGCCGCATGGGCCGGCGTCTTGAGCACGAGGAGCTGGTAGGCGCCGAGCCGGAGGGCGACCCGGGCGGCCGGGTCGAGCTCCCCGAGCGGCTTGCGCGAGTGCGGCGCCAGCGCCGCGTCCAGGGAGAGCGCCCGGCGCAGCGTGCCGTAGGTGAGCTCGGTGGCCAGGCCGGCCTCGCGCGGGTCGAGGGCGCCGGCGGCGGAGAGCGCCGCGTCGAGTGCCCGCGAGGCGTAGGCCCCGCCCTCCTCCACCCGGCGCAGGACGCCGAAGGCCAGCTCGCGCGCGGTCATGTCCCGAGGGTCACCGCCTCGCGGCGCAGGCCGTTCAGGAAGGCCAGGGCCTCCTGGGGCGGCCGGCCCTCCGGCTGGACGCGGGTGACGAGCAGCGCCGTGCCGCCGCCGCAGGCCACCGCCAGGCCACGCCCGGCGAGGCGCGCGGCGGAGCCCGGGGCCCCGGCCGCGCCGGGGAGATCCCCGACCGTGGCGCTCAGCAGCTTGAGGAGCCTTCCGTCCAGGGTGGTGAACGCCCCGGGCCACGGCGCGAACCCCCGCAGCCGGGCCTCGATCTCCGAGGCCGGCCGCGACCAGTCCACCCGGCCGTCCTCCCTGGCCAGGATGCGCGCCAGCGTGACCTTGGTGGGATCCTGGCGCACCGGGACGATGGTCCCGCGCGCGAGCCCGTCCAGCGCCTCCACCAGCGCCTCCCCGCCCAGGGCCGCCAGCCGCGGCGAGAGCGCCAGGGCGGTGTCGCCCGGCGCGATGGGCAGCGTCCGCTGCAGGAGCAGGTCGCCGGTGTCGAGCCCCTCGTCCATCTGCATGATGGTGACGCCGGTCTCGCGGTCGCCGCTGGCCACCGCCCACTGGACGGGCGCGGCCCCGCGCCAGCGCGGGAGGAGCGAGCCGTGGACGTTCACCGCGCCGAGGGGGGCCAGCCGGAGGAGGTCGGGCCCGAGGATCCGGCCGTAGGCTGCCACCGCCAGCGCGTCGGGCCGGAGCGCGCCGAGCTCGGCGGCCAGCCGGCCGTCGCGGACCTTCTCCGGCTGCAGCACCGGCAGGCCGCGCTCCCTGGCCCAGGCCTTGGTGGCCGGCTCCCGCAGCGCCTGCCCGCGGCCGGCCGGCCGGTCGGGCTGGGCCACCACCGCCACCAGCTCGTGCCCGGCGCGGTGGAGCGCCTCGAGCGGGGGGACGGCGAAGGCCGGCGTTCCCAGGAAGGCGATCCGCATGGCGGTGGGTGTATACGCCATCGGAGCCCCTGGCGCGACCGCGCCAGCGGCCCCGCGCCCGGCCCGGAGCACGCCTTCCCGTGGCGCGGTGCGCGAGCGAGGTCCCCGGGCCGTGCCCGGGACCGGCCCACCCTGCCCGGCCTGCGGGTGGAGGACGCCCCGGGATCGGGTTCGGTCCGGGGCGTGCACGGGAGCGAGTTCTCCCACCTCCGCGCACCCCGCGTTGCTCGCGCGCCGGAGCGCGATAGAATCGGGCGCCTCTTCCCCAGGCTTCACCGCCCGCGATACGACGGAGGTCGAAATGGACGGAGATCTCGCCGCACCCCGACCGTCCTCCGGCTCGCCGAGGCGGCACTTCCTCATCGACCGCGGCTTCCAGCTCAAGTACGCGGTGGTGATGGCCGCCGCCGGGCTGGCGGTGGCCGCCGTCTTCGGGCTCTGGCTCCACCAGGCTCACGTCCAGGCCATCTCCCTGCTCTCGCCGGACGGCGAGACCCGGGCGCTCATCGAGCGCAGCGACACGCTGCTCCTCGGGGCGTTCGCCGGCATCGCGCTGCTCCTGGCGGCGGCGCTGGGGCTTTTGGGCGTGGTCATCACCCACCGCGTGGCCGGGCCGGTCTTCGTCATGGGCCACTACCTCTCGGTGCTGGCCCAGGGCCGCTTCCCCCGGATGCGGACGCTGCGGCGCAGCGACGAGCTCCGCTCCTTCTTCGCGGTCTTCATCCAGGCGGTGGAGGCCATGAAGAAGCGGGAGGCCAGGCACGTGGCGGTGCTGGAGGACGCGCTGGTCCGCATGCGGACGGCGGTGGCGCGCTCGCCGGAGCTGGTCGGGGCGGTCCAAGCGCTGGAGGCGGCGGCCATGGAGCGCCGGCTGGCGCTGGCCGCCGACGATCCCGAGCTCACCCCCATCGCCGTGCCCGCCCCGCGGACGTCCGGGGCTGGCCGGGCGACCTGAAGGAGGCCCCATGCGCCACCTGTCCTGGGTCGCGATCGCCCTGCTCCTGGCGGCGGGATGCGGCAACCCGAGCGACGCGGCGGGCTGGGCCAAGCGGGCGGCCTCGCGCAGCCGGACGCAGGAGAAGCTGGAGGCGCTGGAGCAGGTTAGGCACGCGCCCGGCGACAAGCGGGCCGCGGTCCCCTACCTGCTCGAGGTGCTGAAGCAGGCGCCGCGGGTCCGCGCCGAGGCGGCGCTGGCCCTGGGGGAGATCGGCGACCCCTCGGCCCTGCCCGGGCTCCTCTCGGCCGTCGACCCCACGGCCAGCGACCGTGACGGTCGCGAGGCCAACCGGCGGCTGGCCGCGGCGCTGGGCGCCCTCCGGGCCCGCGAGGCGGTCCCGGTCCTGGTGAAGCTCACCGCCTCGCCCGATGGGTTCACCGAGGTGGCCGCCGCCGACGCGCTGGGACAGATCGGCGACCCGGCGGCCGTGGACGCGCTCGCGGCCATGGCCGCCTCGCCGGCGGTCGAGCCGGTGGCGGCACAGCACGCGCTCCTCGCCCTGGGGCGCGTCGGCGACGCCCGGGCCGCGCCGGTGCTGATCCGCATGCTCTTCGAGGAGCGGGCCGGGGCCTCCTTCTTCCCCCAGGCGGCCTTCGCCGCGGTGGAGATCGGGCGCCCCATGGCGGCGCCGCTCCAGGCGGTGCTGGAGGGGCGCGACGCCGGCCTGCTGGCCTGGGCCAGGGAGCGGAAGGTGCTGCCGGGCGCGCTCTACGCCAAGGCGGCGCAGCTCCTCGGCGACGTCGGCGGCCCCGAGGCGGTGCCGGCGCTCGTGGCCAAGCTCGACTACCGCGACCCGGACGGCTCGCTGGAGATGCTGGTCCACGTCTTCGCCGCCGAGTCCCTGGGCCGGCTGCGGGCCCGCCAGGCGGTTCGCCCGCTCGGGGAGCTGCTCGCCCGGGAGACCGACCCCGACGCCCGCGACCGCTACTGCGACGCGCTGGCCCGCATCGGGGACCCGAGCGCGCTGCCGGCGCTCCGGGCGGCGGTCCGCGGCGAATGGGACGCGCGCCAGGGTCCGCTCACCGCCCTCTCGCGGCTGGGCGGGGCGGCCGAGCTGCCGCTCTTGGAGGGCGAGCTGGCCCAGTGCAAGGCGGGCTGCCCGCCGGATCGCGCGGCGGCCCTGGCCGGCATGCAGGCGCGGCTGGCCGCCGCCGGGGCCTGCTCCGATGCCCGGTGCTGGGCGGGGAGGCTGGAGGACGCCTCGGCGGAGGTGCGCGACCGGGCCGCGCTGGAGGTGGGACGGGCCGGGGCGGCGGGCGACGCGCCGGCGCTGGCCGCGGCGGTGCTGCACCCGGTGGCGGGCGACGCCGACGTGGCCGCGCGCTACCACGCGGTGCTGGCGCTGGGGTGGCTCGCGAGCCAGGCGCCGCTCGGCGCAGCGGGCGAGGAGATCGCCGGCCGCATCGACGGGATGATCGCGGCCGAGCGCGGGCGGCGGCTGACCGAGGGCGTGAACGAGGACGCGCTCCGGCTGGCGGCGCGGCTGCGCCGGAAGTAGGCGCCGGCGCTCAGGGCGGCGGGTCGCCGGGCCCCTTCGGCGGGACCTTCGAGGGTGGCCCGGCCGGCTCCTGCCCCGGCGCGGCCATCGCGCTGGCACCGGGCGGCGGCCCGGGGACGGCGCCCGGCCGGTCCTTGTCCCAGGCGCCGGGCAGGAACTTGAACGGCAGGATCTTGGCCAGCACCGGCAGAAGGATGGTCCCGCCCGGCGCGGCGAAGATGGCCAGCGCCGGTACGGCCTTGGCCAGGTCCACCAGTTGGGCGCGGACCTTGCGCTTCTCCTCGGGGGTGAGCCGCTGGCCGCCGGCGGCCTTGCCGAGCAGCGTGCCGAGCTCTCCGGTCTCGCGGATCTCGGTGGCCAGGGCGCTCAGGTTGGCGGTGATGGCGCCGGAGATCCGCTCCACCACCTTGTCGGCGGCCGCGCCCCAGTCCTCGGCCAGCGCGTGCCAGTCGAGGGCGGCCTCCCGCCCGGCCGAGCCCTCGAACCAGGCCTGGGGGTCGCCGGACTGTGCCGCGGCCTCGAGCTGGGCGGCCACCACCACCTGCGGGTCGAGGCCGGCGTTGGAGGCGAAGGTCTCGGCGAAGCGCCCGGGAGCCTCGCCCGGGAGCCGGGTGCGGAGCTGGGCGAGGAGGATCTGCTCGAAGAGGAATCCGCGCACCATCGCCGGCGCCGCCACCGCCAGCTCGTGCGGGGGCCGGGGCGCGGCCACCCCGCGGCGCGCCTCGCGCAGGACGGTGCCGCGCAGCCCCAGGCGCGCCATCTGCCGCCCGCGAACCCAGCGGGCCCGGCGATCCGGCGGGGCGGCGCAGCCCAGAAGCCCGGCCAGCGCCTCGGCGAGGAGCACCAGCTCCCGGGCGGCGTACTGCCAATGGCGGACCAGCGCCGCCGGGTCTAGCCGGCCGGTGCGGAGGTACCCGCCGGCGATGCGGGCCAGGTGGCGCCGGATGACGGCGACGTGGCCCGAGCTGAGCGGGAGGCCCGAGACCGGGTCACCGGGCGGCCAGAACTGCTCGCGCAATCGCGCGCCGGCGGTGGAGAGGGCGCGCTCGGCGGCCCGCACCTGGGCCGAGGAGGGCGGGCCGGCGGCCAGCATGGCCAGCTCCACCTCGCTGGTGGCCGCGGCCAGGAAGGCGGCCAGCTCGGAGCGGACCCGGGCGGGGCCCGAGGCCTCGGTCCCCGCCCCGAGGAGCCGGAGGTCGAGCAGGAGGCGGATGTGGTCGAGCACCGTCTCGCGGAAGCCCACCGCGGCCGGGAGGGGCTCGGCGGGCGAGCGGCGGGTGCGGAGCGAGCGGGCGACGAGGATCCGCGCGGCGGCGGCCAGGTCCACCGGCTGCCCGGGGGCGCCGAGGTCGGGCGGCAGGCGGCTGCGCGCCGCCGCCGGGTCGTGGCTGGCGAGCGCCTCGTCGACGAGCGAACCGAGCCAGCGCGGGTCGGTGAAGGGCCTGGACACGTGTGCTCCCGGCGCGCGGGCGCCGGCCTGGGACCGAGTGTAGACGAGCGCGGCCGATTCGCGAACTGCGTCGGCGCCCGGAACGGAGTGGGGCCGGCCCCTCTCGAGGCCGGCCCCGTGTGCGCCCGTCTCCGGGGCCAACCGGCAAGCTCGTCCGGCGCTACCGCCCCTTGGCGTGCTTCCGGCGATCGTCCTTCTCGTCCTTCTCCTCCGCCTCCTCCTCGGGGGCGGGGACCGCCACCGGCCCGCGGCGGATGCCGTACTTCTCGTAGAGCCTCCCCTCGACCTGCTGGAGGATCTCGGGATGGTCGCGGAGGAAGGCCTTGGCCTGCTCGCGGCCCTGACCGATGCGCTCGCCGCCGAAGCTGAACCAGGTGCCGCTCTTCTCCACGATGTTGTCGTTGGCGGCCAGGTCGAGCACGTCGCCCTCGCGGCTGATCCCCTGGCCGTACATGATGTCGAACTCCACCTCCTTGAAGGGCGGAGCGACCTTGTTCTTCACCACCTTGACGCGGGTCCGGTTGCCGATGACCTGCTCGCCGTCCTTGATGGCCCCGATGCGGCGGATGTCGAGCCGCTGCGTGGCGTAGAACTTGAGGGCGTTGCCGCCGGTGGTGGTCTCGGGATTGCCGAACATCACCCCGATCTTCATCCGGATCTGGTTGATGAAGACGACGATGGTGGACGACTTGGAGATGGTGCCGGTGAGCTTGCGCAGCGCCTGGCTCATGAGCCGCGCCTGCACGCCCATGTGCGCGTCGCCCATCTCGCCCTCGAGCTCGGCCTTGGGCACCAGGGCCGCCACCGAGTCGATCACCAGCACGTCGATGGCCCCGGACCGGACCAGGGTCTCGGTGATCTCCAGCGCCTGCTCGCCGGTGTCGGGCTGGGAGATGAGCAGGTCGTCGGTGCGGACGCCGAGCTTGCGGGCGTAGGTGACGTCGAGGGCGTGCTCGGCGTCCACGAAGGCGGCGATGCCCCCCTTCTTCTGCGCCTCGGCGATGACGTGCAGGGCCAGGGTGGTCTTGCCGGAGGACTCCGGGCCGTAGATCTCGATGATGCGGCCGCGCGGGAGCCCGCCCACCCCCAGCGCGATGTCCAGCGACACCGACCCGGACGAGATGGCCTGTACGTCCTTCACCAGGGCGTCCTCGTTCCCCAGCCGCATGATCGAGCCCTTGCCGAAGGCCTTCTCGATGGACGAGACGGCCAGCTCGATCGCCTTCTCCTTCTCCGGTCCGACGGGCATCGATCTCTCTCCGTTTCCGCGAGGCCCGCAT
>DATKMW010000165.1:0-11360 GCA_035541675.1 Anaeromyxobacter sp.
ATCCGCGGCGAGGTCCGCAACGTCACCGACTTCGGCATCTTCGTCGGCGTCGAGGAGGGGATCGACGGCCTGGTGCACGTCTCCGACATCTCCTGGACCGAGCGGATCAAGCACCCGGGCGAGAAGTTCAAGAAGGGCGACGTGGTCGAGGCGGTGGTGCTCAACATCGACGTGGAGAACGAGCGCTTCAGCCTGGGCCTCAAGCAGCTCCACGCCGACCCCTGGACCACCCTGGCCGAGCGCCACCCGGTCGGCTCGCGGGTGAAGGGCAAGGTCACCAAGGTCACCGACTTCGGCGCCTTCGTGGAGATCGAGCCGGGCATCGAGGGCCTGGTCCACGTCTCGGAGATGCGCGACGAGCGGGTCGAGAACCCGCGCGACGTGGCCAAGGAAGGGGACGAGGTGGAGGTCAAGGTCATCGACATGGACCTCCAGGAGCGCAAGGTCGCGCTCTCCATCAAGCAGCTGAACCGCGACGGCGGCGAGGACGACTACCGCGAGTACCTGCGCCGCCAGGGCGACGGTCGCGCTCGCCTCGGCGACCTGATGGAGAAGTTCAACCGGCGCAAGTGATTCCGCACCCAGGGTGACCGGAGGCGGGCGGCGCGCGCGGCGCGGCGCCCGCCTCGCCTTCTCGGGGGGGGCGACGGCGCTTCGCGGTTGCGGCTCTGGCCCTCGCGTGCTTACGTGACCCTCCGCATGAACCCCGGCGACCCGAACGAGCCCCTGCCCACCACCCCGGCACAGTCCCCGCCCTCGGCGGAGGCGCCCGCACCGCAGCCGGGCACCTACCCGGAGGGCCCGCGCTGGGGTGCTGCGCCCCCTCCTCCCACGCCCTGGGCGGCCATGCCGCCGCCCCCGCCGCCCCGCCGGGACCGGCTGGCGCTGGCGGTGGTGGCCTTCGTCTTCGGTGGGCTCTTCCTGGTGTTCTTCGGCTTCCTGCTGCTCGCCTACGGCGCGGTGCGGGGCGAGGGGCCGCGGATGTCGGGCGGGCCGCGCATCGGGGTGGTGGAGATCAAGGGGACCATCGGCGCCGGCCCCGGCGGCGTCGAGGCCGCCTCGGTGATGAAGCAGCTCCGCCGCTTCGGCCAGGACGACGGTCTCAAGGCGGTGGTGGTCCGCATCGACTCGCCCGGCGGGGCGGTGGGCACCAGCCAGGAGATCCACGACGAGGTGAAGCGCCTGGCCGCGAAGAAGGTGGTCGTCTGCTCGCTGGGCGACCTGGCCGCCTCGGGCGGCTTCTACGTGGCGGTGGCCTGCCCCAAGATCGTGGCCACTCCGGGGACCCTGACCGGATCCATCGGTGTCATCAGCCAGTTTCCCAACGTGAAGGGGCTGGCCCAGCGCCTCGACTTCAAGATGGAGACGGTGAAGAGCGGTGCGCTCAAGGACGCCGGCAACCCCTTCCGGGACATGACCCCCGAGGACCGGGCCTACTGGCAGGCGTTGGTGGACCGGGTCTACCGGCAGTTCCTGGGGGCGGTGGCCGAGGGACGCCACCTCGACGTGGAGAAGATCCGTCCGGTCGCCGACGGGCGGGTCATGACCGGCGAGGAGGCCAAGGAGCGGGGCCTGGTGGACGCGCTGGGGAACCTCTACGACGCGGTGGACCTGGCCAAGGCGGAGGCCAAGCTCACCGGGGAGCCGGTGCTGGTCTACCCGCCCGAAGACCGGGCCCACCTGCTGGAGCAGCTCCTGGGCGGCGCCGCCGGCGCGGCCGCCGACGCCCTGCGGACCCGACTGGCGCACGAGGCGGAGGCCGTGCAGGAGCCGGGCGTATACTTCCTCATGCGCTGAGCGCCCTCCGCGGCGCGAAGGGAGCGGGGCGTGAACCAGCCGCTGTGGGCACCGTGGCGGATGGAGTACATCCGCGGCGAGAAGCCGGAGGGCTGCATCTTCTGCCGCTTCCCGGTCGAGCCGCGCGAGAGCGACCGGGAGAACCTCGTGGTCCACCGCTCGCGGCTCTCCTTCACCTGCCTGAACCGCTTCCCCTACAACTCCGGGCACCTCATGGTCATCCCCAAGGCCCATGGCGCGGAGCTTGCGGCGCTCTCCTCCGAGGCCTGGGCCGACCTGCAGGAGGAGCTGCGGCGCGCCGCCCGGGTGGTGCAGTCGCTCTACCGGCCCGAGGGGCTCAACCTGGGCATGAACCTGGGGAGGTGTGCCGGAGCCGGGATCGTCGATCACCTGCACTGGCACCTGGTCCCGCGCTGGGTGGGCGACAACAACTACATGCCGGTGGTGGCCGACACCCGGGTGGTGGTGGAGGCGCTCGACTCCGCCTGGGAGCGGCTCTCCGCCGCCTTCGACGAGGACGCGGGGAGGACGTGACCCACGTCTGGGCCGTCATCGCCGTGGCCTCGGCGGCGGCGATCGTCACCCTGCTGCTCGGCGACCGGCTGCGCCGGCGGCGTGACGAGGCCCAGGCCTACCTGAAGGGCGTCCGGTCGGTGATCTCCGGCGACCCCGACGCGGCCATCGAGGCTCTCTCCGACGCCGCGCGGCTGGGCAGCCCCGAGGCGGTGGAGACCTACCTGGCCCTGGGCGCCCTGTTCCGGCGAGAGGGGGACCTGGCCCGGGCGGTGCGGCTGCACCGGAACATGCTGCTCGGGCCCAACCTCCCGGCGGCGCGGCGGCCGGAGGTGGAGCGGGAGCTGGCCGAGGACTACCGCCGGAGCGGGATGCTGGCCGAGGCCGCGGAGATCTACGAGCGGCTGGGGCCCTCGGACCGGCTGGCGACCATCGGCCTGCGCGACGTGCGCACCGAGCAGGGCGAGCTGGCCGCGGCGGTGGCGCTGCAGCGCCGGCTGGGCTCGCCCGCCGAGGAGCCGCAGGAAGGGGGCGAGGCGGGCCAGGACTCGATCCTCGCCCATCTCCTCGCGGCCCAGGCGCGCTCCGTCCTGCCGCGCGAGGCGCAGCGCGCCCGGGCGCTGGCCGGCGAGGCGCTGGAGGCCTGCCCGGGCAGCGCCGACGCCTGGCTGGCCATGGCCGAGGCGGAGGGCGCCGGGGGCCAGCCTGCGGCCGCGCTGGAGTCGGTCCGGCGGGCCCTGGAGGCCGATCCACGCGCCGCCGCGCAGGCCTGGCCGGGCCTCGAGGCGGCCGTCGACCGGGAGGGCGGGGTGCGGCTCGTGGAGGAGCTCCTGGCGGCCCGTCCGGAGGACGCCGAGCTCCACGTGCTCCACGCCCGGGCGCTCGATCGAGCCGGCCGGCGACCGGACGCGTTCCTGGCCCTGCGCCGGGCGCTGGATCTGGACAGGAGCGGGGAGGTGACCTTCTCCCTGCGGGAGCTGCTCCGCAGCGAGCAGACCGCCGGGCCCGACGACCTGGTGGCCCGCCACGACCTGCTGGTGGCGGCGCTGCTGCGGCGCGGCCGGGCACCGCGCTGCGGCCGCTGCGGGTCGGACGCGCCGGCGCGGAGCTGGCGGTGCAGGCGGTGCGGGGCGTTCGACAGCTTCGCGTGAGCGGCCCGGGCACGGGCCTGCGGGGCCCGCTTGCGTCCCGGGCGCCACCCCGGTATTCACTGCGGTCCCATGGTCCGAGATCGCGTCGTCGAGCTGTTCCGCCAGGCGCTGGCCCAGGGCGCGGCCCAAGGGCGCTGGCCGTCGCTCGACGCCTTCGCCGTGGACCCGCCGCGCGACCCGAAGCACGGCGACTTCGCGGTGAACGCCGCCATGGTGCTGGCCAAGCGCGCCGGACGGCCGCCCCGCGAGCTGGCGCAGGCCATCCTCGAGGCGGTGCGCGGCGTCGACCGCGGGGCGGAGCTGGCCGGGCTGGAGATCGCCGGCCCCGGCTTCATCAACGTGCGCCTCGCGCCGGACGTGTGGTTCCGGGCGCTGGAGCGGCCGGTCTCGGAGGGAAAGGACTACGGGCGCACGCGGGTGGGGGAGGGGAAGAAGGTCATCGTCGAGTACGTGTCGGCCAACCCCACCGGCCCCATGCACGTCGGTCACGGGCGCGGGGCGGTGGTGGGCGACGGCGCCCAGAGCCTCCTGCGCTGGGCCGGCTTCGACGTCACCCGCGAGTACTACGTCAACGACTACGGCGCCCAGGTGCAGACCCTGGCTCGCTCGGTCCACCTCCGCTACCAGGAGCTCCACGGTCGGGCGGTGACCATGCCGCCCAAGAGCTACCCGGGCGACTACGTGAAGGACGTGGCGGCCGATCTCCGGCGGGAGTTTGGCGATCGCTACCTCGACGCCCCGGAGTCCGCCTGGCTGGTGCTCTTCCGCGACCGTGCGGTGGCGCACGTCCTGGCCCTCATCCGCGCGGACCTGGCCGCCATCAACATCGAGTTCGACGTGTGGTCCTCGGAGAAGGCGCTCTACCAGTCGGGCACGGTCGACCGCTTCCTCCGCATGCTGGAGGAGAAGGACCTCGTCTACGTGGGCAAGCTGCCCCCCCCCAAGTCGAGGAAGGGGCAGCCGCCGCCCGCGCCGCAGACCGACGAGGACGGGGTGACGGCCTCCGAGGACCTGACCCTGTTCCGCTCCTCCCGCTTCGGGGACGAGGTGGACAGGCCGGTGAAGAAGGCCGACGGGACCCCGACCTACTTCTGCGCCGACATCGCCTACCACTGGGACAAGCGGCGCCGGGCCGACGTGCTGGTCGACGTGCTGGGCGCCGACCACGGGGGGTACATCCCGCGGCTCCAGGCGGCGCTGGAAGCGCTGGGCGGCTCGCGCGACGACCTGCACGTCATCGTCATCCAGATGGTGAACCTGATGCGCAGCGGCGAGGCGGTGAAGATGTCGAAGCGCGCCGGCACGCTGGTCAACCTGCGCGAGGTGGTGGACGAGGTCGGCCGGGACGCGGCCCGCTACATCTTTCTCACCCGCCGCGCCGACGCGCCGCTCGACTTCGACCTCGACCTAGCCAAGCAGCAGACGCTGGACAACCCCGTCTTCTACGTCCAGTACGGGCATGCCCGCCTCTCCTCGGTCTTCGCCCGGGCGGCGGAGGCGGGGGTGGCGCTGCCCGGCTTCGACCTGGAGGCGGTCCGCACCCTGGTCGCGCCCGCCGAGCAGGATCTCATCCGCCGGATCGTCGCCTTCCCCGACCTGCTGGCCGGCGCCGCCCTGGCCTACGAGCCCCACCGGGTGGCCTTCTTCCTCCAGGAGACCATCGCCGCCTTCCACTCCTACTACACCCAGGGAAAGAAGGACCCGGAGCTGCGCATCCTCTGCCCGGACGCGCGCAAGACCGCCGGCCGACTCTGGCTGTGCCGCGCCCTGAAGCAGGTGCTGGCCAACGGCCTGGCGGTGCTGGGCGTCTCCGCGCCCGAGCGCATGGAGAGTCCAGAAACTCGCGACGGCCAGGACGACGCCTAGAATGCCGTCGAACGGCGCGCCGGCGCCGGCCCGCGGCGGGCCTCCGGCGCGCGGAGGCCCATCTCCACATGCGCGACGGAAACGCCCGGGTGAAGGAGCGCTTCGTGCTGGCCCTCGACGGCATGCAGATCGCCTCCGTCGTGGTCGGCGCGCTGGTGGCCCTGGGCGCGGTCTTCGCCTTGGGGCTCTCGGTGGGGCAGCACCTGGGGAGCCGGCGCGCCGAGGCGGTGCGGCCGGCCGACCTGTCGGCGCTGGACGCCGTCCCGGCCCCGGCGCAGCCGACCCCCGGCAAGGACATCACCTTCGCGGCGGAGCTCCCCAAGGCCAAGCCGCCGGCGGTGGCGCCGCCCAGCGCGGTCCGCCCGGTCGCCCCGGCCCCCGCCGAGAGCCCGGCCGCCCCCGCGCCTGCCCCCGCGGCCGATGCGGCCCCGCCGCCCTCGCCCGCCGCGGTCCCGGCGCCAGCGCCCGCCGCGGCGGCCCTGGCCAAGGCGGCCGCGGCCGCGCCCGCCGCGGGCCCCGGTGCCAAGGGTGCCTTCAGCGTCCAGCTCGGCGCCTCGCAGCGTCGGGAGGAGGCGGAGGCGCTGGCGCACAAGGTCCAGAAGCTCTCCCCGCGCATCGAGGAGGCCGACATCCCCGGCAAGGGCCGCTTCTTCCGGGTCCGGGTGGGGCGGTTCGACTCCCGGGGGGAGGCGGAGAAGTATCGGGGCGACGTGGCGCGCGAGACCGGCATCCAGGCGCTCATCGTGGCCGCGGGCAACTAGGCCAGATCAGCGCGCCAGCCACAGCCCGACCGCCACCGCCAGCACCATCAGCGCCGCGACCAGGAGCGCCACCTTCCTCGGGCTCTCGGCGCGTTGCTCGCGCACGCCGTGCAGCGCCGGGAAGGCCCCCAGGGAGACGAAGCGGTCTGCGCGCTCCGACCGGACCAGGTCCGCGTCGGAGAGGAAGCCGCCCTGGTAGAGCGCGTGCAGGTCGGCGAGCGAGGGGACCAGCAGCTCCTCGCCCCGGGCGTTTCGCACCAGGTAGCGGGTGGCGGGGTGGGTCATGCCTCCGCCAGCTCCGCGCAGATGGCCTCGGCGACCCGCAGGCCGTCGACGGCCGAGGAGACGATCCCGCCGGCGTAGCCGGCGCCCTCGCCCGCCGGGTACAGGCCGGCGATGCCGGGGGAGGCGAGGTCGTCGCCGCGCACCAGGCGGCAGGGCGAGCTGGTGCGGGTCTCGACGCCGACCAGGAGGGCCTCGTCGGTGACGAAGCCCCTCAGGCGTCGGCCGAACGTCCGCAGCCCGCGCTCCAGCGCCTCCTGCACCGCGGGCGGGAAGAGGAGGTGCAGGTCGGCGGCGGCGAGGCCCGGGCGATAGGAGGAGCGGCCCGGGGGCGCCCCGGGCCGGTGGGCCAGGTAGGCGGAGAGCCGCTGGGCCGGCGCGCGGTACCCGCCGCCTCCCATCGCGAAGGCCGCCCGCTCCCACTTGCGCTGCCACTCCAGGCCGGCCAGCGGCCCGGTGAAGCCCTCGGCGGCGAAGTCGGCCGGCGAGACGGCCACCACCATGCCGGCGTTGGCCAGCGGAGAGGAGCGGCGGGAGTTGGACATCCCGTTGGTGCACTGCATGCCCGGCTCGGTGGGGGTGGGCACCACCACGCCGCCGGGGCACATGCAGAAGGAGAACACGCCCCGCGGCGCCCCGTCCACCCGCGGGTTGTCGGCGAGCTTGTAGTCGGCGGGCGGCAGCCGCGGGTCCCGCCGTTCGGCGCCGTACTGGATCCGGTCGATGAGCGGCTGGGGGTGCTCGGCCCGGAAGCCGACTGCGAAGGGCTTGGCCTCGATGGGCCAACGGCGGCGGGCGAAGAGCTCGAAGAGCTCGCGGGCGGAGTTGCCGGGGGCGAGGACCAGCCGTTCGCAGGCGAGCGTCCGGCCGTCGGCCAGCTCCGCGCCCCGCACCCGCCCGCCCTCCAGCACCAGATCCACCACCCGGGCGCCCCAGTGGAAAATGCAGCCTCCCTGCTCGAGCGCCCGGCACATCGCGGCGATGGCGCCGGGGAGGAGGTCGGAGCCCACGTGCGGCTTCCCCTCGGAGAGGATGCGCTCCACGCCCCCGAAGCGGGCGAAGAGCTCCACCACCTTGCGCACCGCCGGGTGGTGGATGCGGGTCCCGAGCTTGCCGTCGGTGTAGGCGCCCGCGCCGCCCTCGCCGAAGTTCATGTTGGACTCCGGGTCGAGCTCGCCCTGGCGCATCAGCTTGGCCACGTCCTGCCGCCGCGGCCCGACCCGCTTGCCGCGGTCCACGATCACCGAGGGCACGCCCCGCTCCAGCAGCTCCCAGGCGCAGAACAGGCCCGCCGGGCCGGCGCCGACCACCAGTGGAAGGATGGCCGGAGCTCGCACCCGCGGGGGAGGCGGGGCCGGCTCGGCCACCGGCGCGACGTCGGCCGAGGCCCGCGCCGGTCCGTCGGCCTCGACCTCGAGGTTCACGAGCCAGCGAGGGTGGCCGCGCCGGCGCGCATCCAGCGAGCGGCGCACCACCAGCGCGTCGCGGAGGGCCTCCGCCGGGAGGCCCAGCCGCTCGGCCGCCCGCCCGAGGAGCACGGACTCGTCCTCCTCGAGCCACAGCGGAATGTCTCGGACCCGGTATCGCATGGACCTTCCCGGCGCGAACGCGGCTACGCGGTGGCCCAGTACCGCGCGTCCAGGATGCGTAGGGCGCTACGCACCGGAGCGTCGTCCCCGGAGGGGCTCATGGCGGGACAATCCACCGAGATCATGGACATTGTGGACAACCGACACGCCTGGCCCAGCCCTTGCTCAATCATCGCCCAGAGCAGGAGGGGTGGTCCAGTCCCCGGGGAGAAGATCGAGAATGATCACAGGTCAGGACGTGAAGGCGACGAGGATACTCGCGAAATCGCTCTTCAAGGAGCTTCGCGGGAACGGCTACTCGCCGAACCAGATCCTGAGCCTCTCCAGCGAGCTCATCGAGCTCGTCACACAGGACCTGCGGAGTGACCAGGAGGAGAATCCGGTCGCTGCCGCCGTGGAGGCAGGATCGGCCGGGACGTGGCGCGCGGCGCTGTAGCGCGCCCCCGAGCGCAGCCGAGGGAGGGAGCGGCGCCGGCCAAGCTGGCGCCGTTCCAGTTTTTTTGCGTCCCCACCGAGGGCGGTTTCCGTTGACACCCCGGTGCCGCCGCAAGTAGCTTTCGGCCGCTCTTTTCGAAGGCCGTCGCCCACCTCCGCTCGCCGCGGGAGGCACGTCGAGTGGTTCTTCGGCTGGAGGCGGATGGCTCTTCGAACCATCGACAAGCTCGACCTCGCCGGCCGGCGCGTCTTCATCCGGGTGGACTTCAACGTCCCGCTCGACGCCCACGGCCGCGTGGCCGACGACGCCCGCATCCGGGCGGCCCTCCCCACCATCCAGCACGCGCTCCGGGCGCGGGCCAAGGTCATCCTGGCCTCGCACCTGGGCCGGCCCAAGGGCAAACCCGAGGACCGGGAGCGCCTCACCCTCGAGCCGGCCGCGGCCAGGCTCAGCGAGCTGCTGGACCAGGACGTGATCCTGGCCGACGACTGCGTCGGCGACGCGGTGAGGAAGCTGGTGCGCGACCTCCGGGAAGGGCAGGTGCTCCTCCTCGAGAACCTGCGCTTCCGCCCCGAGGAAGAGCAGAACGAGGAGGGCTTCGCCCGGGAGCTGGCCAGCTTCTGCGACGTCTGGGTGAACGACGCCTTCGGCACGGCCCACCGCGCCCATGCCTCCACCGCCGGGATGGCGGCCTTCGTGAAGGAGCGCGCCGCCGGCTTCCTGGTTCGCAAGGAGGTCGAGTACCTGGGCCAGGCCCTGGGCAACCCCCGCCGGCCGTTCGTGGCCGTGGTGGGCGGCGCCAAGGTCTCGGACAAGCTCCGGGTGCTGGAGACGCTGGTGGCCAAGGCCGACGCGGTGCTGGTGGGCGGGGCCATGGCCTACACCTTCCTGCTGGCCCAAGGGGTGCCGGTGGGCCGGAGCCTGGTCGAGGGAGACCGGCTGGAGCTGGCCCGGCAGATCCTGGATCGGGCCAGGGCGATCAAGGTCGACCTGCTCCTGCCCGTCGATCACGTCTGCGGAACCAGGCCCGGGGACCCGGAGACGAGGCGGGTGATCGACGACCGCGCCATCCCCGAGGGCCTCATCGGGCTGGACATCGGCCCCAGGACCCTGGACGCCTACCGGCAGCGCATCCTCTCGGCCGCGACCGTCTTCTGGAACGGGCCCATGGGGCTGTTCGAGCAGAGGCCCTGGGCGGAGGGCACGCTGGGCGTGGCCCGGGCCATGGCGGAGAGCACCGCCGTGACCGTGGTGGGCGGCGGGGACAGCGCAGCGGCGGTCGAGGAGGCCGGGCTCGTCGCCCGGATGAAGCACGTGTCCACCGGCGGCGGCGCCAGCCTCGAGTTCATCGAGGGGCGCGAGCTGCCGGGCGTGAAGGCCTGCGAGGAGTGAACGTGGCGCGAACCAAGTTCGTCTGCGGCAACTGGAAGATGCACAAGACGGTGGCGGAGTCCCTGGCCCTGGTGAAGGACCTGGCGGCCGGGCTGGGCCTGGCGGCCGGCAAGGTCCAGGTGGCGGTGGCGCCGCCCTTCACCGCGGTCCACGCGGTGGCCCAGGCCCTGCGCGGCAGCGCCCTGGAGGTGGCAGGGCAGAACCTGCACTGGGAGGTCCAGGGAGCGTTCACCGGCGAGGTCTCCGCGCCCATGCTGGCCGAGGCCGGCTGCAAGCACGGCATCGTCGGGCACAGCGAGCGGCGGCAGTTCTTCGGCGAGACCGACGAGACCGTCCGCAAGAAGACGGCCGCGCTCCTCGCCGCGGGCCTGTCCCCCATCGTCTGCGTGGGGGAGACCCTGGCCGAGCGCGAGGCGGGGCGCACCATCGAGGTGGTCGACCGGCAGGTCCGGCAGGGGCTGCAGGGCTTCGGCGCCGAGCAGCTGGCCCGGATCACCGTCGCCTACGAGCCGGTGTGGGCCATCGGCACCGGCAAGACCGCCACCACCGCCCAGGCGCAGGAGGTCCACGCGGCCATCCGCGGGGTCCTCCGCCAGCTCGGGGGCGCGGTGGCGGATGGCATGCGGATCCAGTACGGTGGATCGGTCAAGCCCGACAACGCCCAGGAGCTCATGTCCCAGCCCGACGTCGACGGCGCGCTCGTCGGCGGGGCCAGCCTCAAGGCGCCCGACTTCCTCGCCATCGTGAAAGGTGCACTCCGTTGATCGCCCTCGTCACCGTCGTCCACGTCGTCGTCTGCATCTTCCTCATCCTGGTCATCCTCCTCCAAGCCGGAAAGGGCGGGGGGATGGGTGCGGGCCTGGGCGGGGCCTCGCAGACCGTGTTCGGCGGGCGCGGCTCGCAGACGTTCCTGGGCCGGCTCACCAGCATCTCCGCGGCCATCTTCATGCTGACCTCGGTCTGGCTGGCCTACCACTCGTCGCGAACCACCTCGGTGGTCGAGGACGCGCCCCAGGCGCCCGCCCCGGCCGCGCCGGCGCAGGGCGGCGCGGCGCCTGCCCAGGGCCCCACCGCACCGGCGGCGCCGGCCGACCAGAAGAAGCCCTGAAACGACGAGGGGGACCCGGGCTTCCGGATCCCCCTCGTCGAGTGCCCAGGGCGAGATTCGAACTCGCACGCCTTACGGCGCCACCCCCTCAAGATGGTGTGTCTACCAGTTCCACCACCTGGGCTTGCGGGGTGTCGGATCTAGCAAAGCCCCGTTCCGGGCGCAATAGCCGAGTCCCGCAGGGCGCTAGGTATCCAGGAGCCTGCGCTTGTCCTCGACGTCCTTGAAGGCATCGGCCTCGGGCAACGCGTCCTTCTTCTCCGTGATGTTGGGCCATTTCCGGGAGAGGTCGGCGTTCAGCTGCACGTACTCGCTCCACTTGGCCGGAAGGCTCTCCTCCGGGAAGATGGCCTTGGTCGGGCAGGCCGGCTCGCAGGCGCCGCAGTCGATGCACTCCTCGGGGTGGATGACGAGGAAGTTCGGACCCTCGTAGAAGCAGTCCACCGGGCACACCTCCACGCAGTC
>DATKMW010000166.1:0-15658 GCA_035541675.1 Anaeromyxobacter sp.
GCTCTCGCCGCCGGAGAGCGAGGGGCCGGGGCGGTCCAGGGTCAGGTAGCCGAGGCCGACGTCGAGGAGGAACTTGAGCCGGTTGCGGATCTCCTTGAGGAGCTCGTCGCCGATGCGGGCCTCGTTCCCCTTCAGGTCCAGGGAGGAGAGCCAGCCGTGCGCCTCCTGGATGGTGAGCCGCGAGAGCTCCACGAGGCCCTTGCCGCGGATCCGGACCGAGCGACTCTCCGGCCTGAGCCGCTCGCCCTGGCAGGTGGGGCAGGGCTTGTCGGAGAAGTAACGGGCGTAGTTGCGCCGCATGACCTCGGAGGTGGTCTGCTTGAAGCGCCGGAGCAGCTGGGAGAGCACGCCCTCCCACTCGATGCGGGGCCGGGTCCCGTTCTGCACCGCCTGGGTCCCGAGCATGACCAGGTCTCGGTCGCGCCGGGAGAGCTTGGCCCAGGGGGTGTCGAGGTCGAGCCGCAGCGCCCGGGAGAGGTGCTCCACGAACTCGAACGTCCACCCCTCGCCCCGCTCCATGCCGCTGGCCCAGGGCTCGACCGCCCCGTCGCGGATGGTGAGCGAAGGGTCGGGCACAATCAGGTCGGGGTCCATCTCGGCCCGGGTCCCCAGCCCCTGGCAGTCGGGGCAGGAGCCCAGCGGCGAGTTGAAGGAGAAGTTCTGGGGCGCCAGCTCGCCGAAGGAGAGCCCGCAGGCGTGGCAGGCGTTCTGCTCGGAGTAGAACCGGTCGTGGCGCTTGTACTCCTCGGGGTCGATGCCCGGCCCCACCCGCTGCTCCCGCTCGGCCTCGGCCACGATCAGCGTGCCCGCGCCCTCCCGCAACGCGGTCTCGACCGAGTCGGTGAGCCGGGCGCGGATCCCGCCCTTCACCACCAGGCGATCGACCACCAGCTCCAGGTCGTGCTTCAGCTTCTTGTCCAGGGAGAGGCGGTCGGTGAGCGCGTGGACCATCCCGTCCACCCGAACCCGCGAGAAGCCGCGCTTCTGCACGTCCCCGAGCAGGTCCCGGTACTCGCCCTTGCGGTTCTGCACCAGGGGGGCCAGGACCAGGATGCGGGTGCCCTCGGGCAGCTCCAGGATGGAGTCGACGATCTGCTGGGCGGTCTGCTTGCCCACCACCCGGCCGCAGGAGGGGCAGTGCTGCAGGCCGATGGAGGCGTAGAGCACGCGCAGGTAGTCGTTCACCTCGGTGATGGTGCCGACCGTGGAGCGGGGGTTGTTGCTGGCCGCCTTCTGCTCGATGGAGATGGTGGGCGAGAGGCCGCGGATCGTGTCGTAGCGCGGCTTCTCCATCTGCCCCAGGAACTGCCGGGCGTAGCTGGACAGCGACTCGACGTAGCGGCGCTGGCCCTCGGCGTAGATGGTGTCGAAGGCCAGAGAGGACTTCCCCGACCCGGACACCCCGGTGAAGACCACCAGCTTCCGCTTGGGGATCTTGAGGTCGACCGACTTGAGGTTGTGCTCGCGCGCCCCCTTGACGGAGATGAAGTCGGGCTCGCCCATGGGAGCGCCTACATAACGGATGGGTCCGACGTTGGCCAGGATGCATGGCTCCGCTCCCGGCCGAGCCCTGTCCCGCCCTTCCCCGCACCCCTCCCGCGCCCTTCGGGGACGCCGCGGGGCGGCGGCGCCGCTCCCTTCCTCGGGCTCGGCGTCAGGCGGGCTCGGGCCGGGCCCGGCCCCTTCGCCCAGCAGCCCCTCCTGCGCGCGAAGGTGGTGGGAGAGCGACTCGGCCAGCTTGTTGGGCATGCACTCGAGCGGTCCACCGAAGCCGGGCCCGGTCCCGCGTGGCCGCGATCGGCGGCGGTCGGGGCAGGCCCGGGCCGGAGGCGGCCGCGGCGCCGCGGGCGGAGGCGAGCCGGCGGAGGGCCCAGGCGGCGAGCCGGTCCCCCAGGCCGCCTTCCGCCCGCAGCGGTCCGAGCACTCGATGAACTCGGTCACCGGCGCCAACCGGGCCGCGATCCCGCGCCGGGCCGGCTCGTCCGCCAGGAAGGCGCTCGAGAAGGTCTCGTTGGGCATGAAGAGCTCCTCGCCACCAGCACCACGGGCGGCCGGGCCGTCCCGCGCGCCCGCCTCGGCCAGCAAGGCCGGCAGCCCGTAGACGTGGCCCGTGGCGGCCTCGCGCAGCAGGAGCGCCTGCGCCGACGGGATGCGCGGCAGGGCCAGCAGCCGCGCCGGACGGCCGGTGGCGGCGGCGCCGGCCAGGTCCTCCCGTCCGACCTCGCCCAGCGGGGCGACCGGGCGCTCGCCGGGGGCCTTCCCGTGGGCCAGCAGCCAGCGGTGTCCCGACCGGATGCGGCACCCGGCGCGGTGCAGCTCCACCAGCTTGAGCACGCCGAGGTCGATGCCCAGGAAGCGCTCCATGCGGCACCCCCTTCGGCACAGGAGAGGACCGTGGGTGGCCGCTGGGCCCGGGCAAGGACCGGCCGGAAGGCGAACGGAGTCGGCGCGACCCTCCGGCGGTTCCCCGGTCCGGGGCGTGGTGGTACATCCCGTCCGTGATCGCACCCGCCGCCACCGACCCGGCACCGGCCCCCGGGGAGGGCGGGCAGGCCCCTGCCGCGCCATCGCCCGCCCCGGCGGGACGGCTCCGCGGCCGCGCCCTGCTCACGGCCTCGGCCGTCCTCTTTGGCCTGGCGGCCATCCTGGCCAAGCTAGCCTCGGACGGCGGCATGTCCGGCGGCCAGGTGACCCTGGTCCGCTTCGGCCTGGGCCTGGCCGCGGTGGCGGCGCTGTTCCGCCTCCGCCCCGGCACCTACCGGCCGGCGCGCTGGGGGCTCCTGGCGGTGCGCGGCCTGGTGGGTGGCGCGGCGGCCCTGCTCTACTACCTCTCCATTGCGCTCATCCCCGCGGGCGAGGCCACCCTGCTGAACAGCATGTTCCCCATCTTCGCGGTGGGGATCTCCCTCTTCGCCCTTCGCGAGCGGCCCACCGTCCACCTGGCGCTGGCCCTGGTGCTCGCCAGCGCCGGCGTCTACCTGGTGCTGGGGGGAGGGGAGCTCGAGCTGCGGCTGGGCTGGGGCGAGGCCATCGGGCTCCTGTCGGCCGCCGCCGGCGGGGTGGCGGTGACCTCCATCCGCGCGCTCCGCCCCAGCGTCAACGCGCCCACCATCTTCGCCGCCTTCGCCCTGGGTGGGGTGGTGGTCTCGCTGCCCTACGCGGCGGCCGCCTGGCCGTCCGACCCGTGGATCTGGGGCTGGGCCGGGGGCGCGGGGGTGGCAGCCTTCGGCGGGCAGCTGGCCATGACCGAGGCCTACGGGGCGCTCTCCATCCCCGAGGCGGCCCTGTGGCAGCAGCTCACCCCCATCGCCTGCTACCTGTGGGCGCTCCTGCTGGGCGAGGGGATCGGCCCGGCCACCGCCCTGGGCGTCCTGCTCGGCCTGGCCGGCGTGACCTACGGAAGCCTGCTCGGCCACCGCCCGGGCCGGGCAGCGACGGTGGCCTCCCGGGTCCCGGTGCTCCCTGCCCCCGAGCCCTGATGCGCGGCCGGGACCGGGTGGGCCGGCGGTGGGGGTGTGCGGGGCAGGTCGGCCGGCTCGGTCCCAGGCTGGGCGGTGGCCTGCGCCACGGCCGTGCGCAGCGCCGACACGTCCTCCAGGATGGCCACGGCCCCGATCACTGCCCCGTGGCGGTCGCGGATCGGCGCGTCGCTGGCCAGCACCTCGCCGCGCGTCCCGTCGAAGCGGTCGATCTCCAGGTGCTGGCGCGGGCTCGCCGCGCCGGTCCGGAGGGCGCGGAAGACGCCCCACTCGCCCGACGAGAGGGCCGCGCCGGTGTCGGCGCTCCGGGCCCGGCAGGCCTTGTAGGTGGTGGGTGGGCGCGACCGTGCGCGGCCGCTCCAGATCCGGCGCGCCTCGTCGTTGGCCCGGAGGATCCGGCCCTGCCGGTCGGCGAAGAGCACGCCGGCGGGGAGGAGGTGCAGGACTGCCTCCAGCCGCCCCCGTTCCAGATCGAGCTCCGCCCGGAGCCGCTCCAGCTCGGCGGTGCCGTGGTGGGCGGAGCGAAGGATGGCCGCCGAGGCCGCCAGCGCCGCGGCGCACAGGAGCGCCAGGCCCAGGACGGCCACGCCGGCGTGGCGCTCCAGCAGGGTGGCCAGGTGCGACAGGCTGGCCTCCCGGAAGAGGGCGGAGGCCAGCGCCACGGCGAGGAGGGCCAGCAGGGCGGCCAGGGCAAGGCGCGAGCGGGGGGTGTGGAGCATGCTCGAGGAGGTCTCCCTTCGCGCTCGGGAACGAGGCGGGGAGGAGAGGTATTCCGCCCGATCACCCGCGGCGCCCGGGATTCGCGCAGCGAGCTGCCGCGGGACCCAAGCGGCCGGGCTGACCGGCGGAATCCGACTCCCGCAAAGGGACCCACCCCCGAGCCACCGCCGCTACTTCTTCTTGAAGAGCGCCTCGAGCGCGTCGCGCGGATCCGCCTCGGCGGGTGCGGGTGCGTCGCCGAAGAGGGCGCGGAGCTGGTCCTTGGCCGTCCGCGAGCTGCCGCGGCGGCGCGAGGCGCCGTCGCCGAGCTGGAACAGGTCGCAGGCGTTGGCCGACTCCTTGTCCACGTAGTGCTCGGCGTGGGGCTCGCGGCACTCGTGGGCGCTGCTCTCGTCGTAGAAGCGGCAGTCGATGCAGGCGTGGAGATCGGCGTCACACTCCGGGCAGGTGGTGCGGCGGCCGACGGGGCCATCGAATCGCACCACCGCGCCGCAGCGGAAGCAGCTGGTGGGCATGGCCCTAGTACCCGGACCCGAGCTCGAGGACGCTGGCCAGGTCCTCGGCGGTGGGAGGGCTCTCGGCCAGGTCGGCCGAGAGGACGGCCACCGTCTCCACGTCCAGCCGGATCCGCTCCCAGTCCTCCTGGGGGACCGCCAGGAAGGCGTCCACCACCACCGGGTCGAACTGGCTGCCGCGGCAGCGGGAGATCTCGGCACGGGCCTCGGAGAAGGGGCGGGAGCGCCGGTAGGGGCGGTCGCTGGTGATGGCGTCGAGGGTGTCGACCACGTGGAAGATCCGGGCCCCGATGACGATCTCCTCGCCGCGCAGGCGCTTGGGGTAGCCGGAGCCGTCCCACTTCTCCTGGTGCTGCAGGACGATGGCCGAGGCCGGGCGCAGGTAGTCGACCCGCTGGAGCAGGGCCCAGCCCAGCTCCGGGTGGCGCCGCATCTCGGTCCACTCCTCGCTGGTGAGCGGGCCGGGCTTGAGCAGCACCAGGTCGCGGACCCCGATCTTCCCGATGTCGTGCAGGAGCGCGCCGTGCTCGATGACGGTGACCTCCGGCTCGCCCATGCCCAGCGCCTCGGCCAGCCGGCGGGCGTAGAGGGAGACCCGGCGCGAGTGCCACTGCGTCTCGGCGTCGCGGTAGTCGAGGGCGGCGATGAGCCCCTCCAGGAGGGCCTGGGTGCGCTGCTGGACCATCTCCTCCAGGCGCAGGTTGACCTCGCGGAGCTGCCCGTTCTGGCGCTGCACCTCGGCGGTCAGGCGCTCGTTCTCGCGCCGGAGCCGCGCCGCCTCGGCCGCCTGCTGCACGGTGTTGAGCAGCTCGGTCTGGTGCCAGGGCTTGGCGATGATGCGGAAGACCTCGCCGGTGTTCACCGCCTGCAGGGCGACCCGGAAGTCCTCGGCGGCGGTGCAGAGGATCCGCACGGCGCCGGGCAGGCGGGCCCGGGCGGCCTTGAGGAAGGCCACCCCGTCCATGGTGGGCATCATGTAGTCGGAGATGATGACCACCGGGGCCTCGCCCTCGATGGCCCCCAGCGCCTCCTCGGGGGTGAGGTAGCAGCGCGGCTCGTAGCCGACCGACTCGAGGATGCGGGAGAGCGCCTTGAGGATCAGCTCGTCGTCGTCGACGATGAGCACGCGGTCCCCAACCATGCCCCGAGTAGAGCAGGGGTGGCCGGCCAGCGCAAGGCAGGGTCCAGGAGGAGGAGCCGCCGGGCGCCGGGCGCGGCGCCGCTGCCCCCGGCGAAGGGGACAGGCGCCGGGCCTACAGCGGGGGCGGAAGGGGGAGGGAGGGCGAGCCCTCAGAAGCTCTGCAGGAACTCGTCGTTGGTGTCGAACTCGGAGAGCTTCTTGAGCAGCCGCTCCATCGCCTCCACGGGCTTCAGCGAGGCGAGCGCGCCGCGGAGGCGGCGGATCTTCTCGATCTCCTTCTGGGAGAAGAGCTTCTCCTCCTTGCGCGTGCCCGAGGCGCCGATGTCGATGGCCGGGAAGATGCGGCGCTCGGCCAGCTGGCGGGAGAGCACCACCTCCATGTTCCCGGTGCCCTTGAACTCCTCGAAGATCACCTCGTCCATCCGGGAGCCGGTGTCGATGAGGGCGGTGGCGATGATGGTGAGCGAGCCGCCCTCCTCCGCCTTGCGGGCGGAGCCGAACAGGCGCTTGGGGCGCTCCAGGGCCCGGCTGTCGACGCCGCCGGTCAGGGTGCGGCCCGACGACTCGACCTCCTTGTTGTAGGCGCGGGAGAGCCGGGTGATGGAGTCGAGCAGGATCACCACGTCCTTGCCGCCCTCCACCAGCCGCTTGGCCCGCTCCAGGACCATCTCGGCGACGTGGATGTGCTCCTCGGTGGGCCGGTCGTTGGACGAACCGAACACGTCCCCCTTGATGTTGCGCTTCATGTCGGTGACCTCCTCGGGACGCTCGTCCACGAGGAGGACCATGAGGTAGACGTCGGGTCGGTTGGAGGTGATCGCCTGGGCGATCCGCATCAGCATGATGGTCTTGCCGGCCTTGGGCGGCGAGGTGATGAGGCCGCGCGCCCCCAGGCCGATGGGGGAGATGAGGTCCAGGACCCGGCCGATCATCTCGTCGGGGCGCGTCTCCATCACCAGCTTCTCGGTGGGGTCGGTGGCGGTGAGGTTGTGGAAGTGGGTCCGGCGGGCGACTGCCAGCGGGTCGGCGCCCTCCACCGAGTCGATCCGGGTGAGGATCCGCTTCATGTTGCGGACCGCGGCCAGCCCCTTCACCAGGAGTCCTGGCTGTAGGTGGTTGCGCTCCACCATCCAGCGGGGCACCTCCACGTCGAGCGGCTGGGGCAGGTAGCTCCGCTTCGGGTCGCGGAGGTAGCCGTTGCCCTTGCCCTCGAACTGCAGCACCCCCTCCACCTCCTCGGTGGCCTCGGGCTGGGGCGCGGCGCCGGGCTGAGGCTGCAGCTGCGGGGGTGCGCCATTGGCGGACGGTGTGGGTCCGGGTTGGCCGTTGGCGCCCGGGGAGGGGGCCCCGCCGGCCTGGGCAGGGTTGCCCCGCCCGCGCCGGCCGCGGCGCCTCCGCCTCCGTCGTCCCTGCCCCTGCCCCGGGGCCTGGCCCGGGCCGGGAGCTCCCGGCATGGCAGGCTGCCCGTCGGCGGCCGGTGTCGGTTCCATCGTCTCGACTGCCACCGAGGAAGCCGGGGTGGCCTGGGGGGCCCCGCCCGTGCCCGGGACCGGGGTCTCTTCGCGCTCGCTCATTCTGTCGTCTGCTCCGACCGCGGGACGCCTGTCGCCCCCGAGCGGTCTCCTCATCGCGTCTGGAACGGCGCCGCTCGCGGGCCTTTCGACCGAAGCGTGTCCGCGAGCCGCCTGGCCTCCGGGTCCGTCTCTGGCGCGCCTCGCGAAACCCGCGCGGCGTCACTTCTCGCTTCTGCCAGGAGCTGGACGACCCTAGGCCTCTCCCCTCGACCCGTCCAAACTACGTCTGGACCGGCCAGGTGACAAGCCAATCTCTAGCAAAAAAGCGGGCGAAGCGAAAGTGGAAGTGCGACCCGGGTGGGTCGGGACCCCGGGCCTCCCGCCTCAGCGCCCCGCCTGCCCGGCCAGCCAGTCCTCGGGCATGGCCAGCAGGGGGCCCAGGTTCGCCTCGGAGAGGGCGAGGAGGGCCTCGAGCTCCGGGGCCGACCTCGCCAGCCGCGAGAGCATGGGCTCCTGCTCGGCCCGGGCCAGCGCCGAGAAACCCGGCGGGACGGGCCAGGCGGACCGCGCGCCGGCCCGCCGGACCACCGCGCCGTCGCGGGCCGAGAGGCCGGCTCTGTCGCGGGCCATGGCCACCGCGTCCGCCAAGGTGCCGATCCGGTCCACCAGCTTGCGCTCCAGGGCCTGCCGGCCGGTCCAGACCCGGCCGCCGGCCACCGCCTCGACCTGGGCGCGGGGGAGCTTGCGCCCCTCGGCCACCCGGTCGAGGAAGAGCGCGTAGAACGCGTCCACCTGCCTCTGCAGCGCCTCGCGCTCGGGCTCGCTCCAGGGGCGGGTGAGCGACAGGATCTCGGCCTTGGCCCCCCGGTCGGAGGCTTCCTGGCGCACCGAGAGGCGGTCGAGCAGGCCGGACAGGTCTGGCTTGGCCGCGAAGACGCCGATGGAGCCGGTCAGGGTGGCCGGTTCGGCCACGATGGCGTCGGCCCCGGCCGCCACCAGGTAGCCGCCGCTTGCGGCCAGGTCGCCGAGCGAGGCGATGACCGGCTTCCCGCTCCGGCGTGCCCGGACCACCTCCCGCCAGACCAGGTCGGAGGCGAAGCCATCGCCGCCCGGGGACTCGATGCGCAGGACGATGGCCTTCACCTCCCCGTCGGCGGCGGCCCGGCGCAGCGAGGCGGCCACCGCGTCGGCGCCGGCCAGGGAGTCCTCGCCCAGCGCTCCCGCCGATCCGGAGCCGCGGGCGATGATCCCGGCCAGGCGGATCACCTCCACCACGGGCGGCCGCCCCCACCGCGCCGCCTGGCGCAGCGGCTCCGGACGGTAGCCGCCCACCTCGCGGAGCCGGCGGCCGGTCACCTCCTGCGCCCACCCCGCCACCTCGTCCGGCCAGACCACGGCGTCGAGGAGGCCGGCGGCTCTGGCCTCCTCGGAGGTGAAGAGCGCCTGGTCCACCAGGGCCCGGACCCGCGCCTCGGCGAGCCGGCGGGCGTCGGCCACGTCGGCGAGGAGCTGGCCGTACACGTCGTCCAGCACCGCGTCGGCGGCCTGGCGCGCCTCCGGGGAGGGGCCCTCCCGGACGAAGGGCTCCATGGCCGACTTGTAGGCCCCGGCCCGGACCACCTGCACCGCCACGCCCAGGCGCCCGAGCAGGTCCCTGAAGTAGAGCTGCGAGCTGGAGAGGCCGTTCAGAAGGAGCGCGGCCCCGGGCGGCGCGGCCACGGCGGTGGCCGCGCTGGCCAGCCAGTACTCGCGGGTGCCGCCGCCCAGGAGGTAGGCGAGGACCGGCTTGCGCTGGCGGATCGAGGCGAGGAGGCTCCGCAGCTCCTCGATCCTGCCCGCGCCCAGCGGCGCGGCGTCGATGCGCAGGAGCAGCGCCCCGACCGACGGATCGTCGCGGGCCGCGACCAGTCGCTCCAGGACGAGCCCGTAGGGATCGCGATCGCCCACGGTGAGCCCGAGCAGCTGCACCGGCTCGAGCGCGCGCGGCAGGTCCAGGGACGGCAGGTCGCGCCCGCCACCGGCGGCCCGGTAGGCCTCCGCGGAGAGCCGCAGCCCGGCCAGCCAGCCGCTGCGGTCCTGGAAGCGGGTGGCGCCTGCCGTGACGCCGGCATGGGGCGCGTTCCAGGTGAGGGAGAGGAGGGCCCCGGGGCGCCGGCCCAGCCCGGGCTCGTCGCGGAGCGCGAGGTCCAGGGACAGCCCGGCCGCGATCCCGGCCCCGAGCTCCCAGGCCGCGCCCAGCCGGGCGTGCTGGGTGCGGAAGGCCTGGCCCCCGCCGTCGTCGGCCAGCAGGTCCGCCGAGGCGGTGAGGTGGTCGTCCCACAGGCGTGCGGCCGTGGAGAGATCGAAGCGGACCGGGAGGCGGGCGGGCCCGAGGTGCGCGTCGTTGCCCATCGCGGACGCGGCCAGGGAGAGCTGGCGGAGCGGCCGGACCGTGAGGCCGAGCTCCCAGCTCCCGGCGCGCTCCAGGGCGCCCTCGCGGGAGACGATCCAGGTCCAGCCGAACCCGACCGAGGCGGCCCGGCCGTCGCTGAGCGCCAGGGCGAGCTGGGTCCGACGGTAGCCCGGGAGCGGCTCCCGCCCCGGCCGCAGCCACTCCGCGTCCAGGCCCAACGCCAGGGGGCCGAGGCGGTCGGCCAGGTAGAGGCCGTCGCCGGCGGCGCGGGCGGAGGGGTCGCCCTCGTGGAAGTACTGCAGGGCCGGGCCGCCCACGAAGCCGATGCCGGCGGGATTCACGGTGAGCGCGGTCGGCTCCTCGGCGGCGGCGGCGCCGAGCACCGGGAGGGTGAGCCCGGCAGGGAGCCCGCGATCCCGGTCGGCGTCCGCCAGCTGGGCGGAGGCGGGGAGCGGGAGGAGGAGGAGCGCGGCCAGGGCGGCCGTGGCCGCCGCCGCGGCCCTGGACGGGTCCGGGGCCGTCCGGTCTGCCCCGCCGGGAGCGGGACCCTCGGCAGGCCCGGCGACGGTGGCGGTCGGTGACGGGAAGAGGTGCATCGACAGAGGGTATTACTCTGCCTCGGCATCCTCCACCGAGCGCAGGTGCTCCTCCCCCAGCGGCACCAGGTTGCCGGCGCGGTACTCCCGGAACACCTCCAGGATCTGCTCCTTGTGCGGCCGCACCTTGCCGAGCGGGCACCTCTCCCACTCCTTGCGCGGCTCGTCGCAGTACCCCATGCGCCGGTCGCCGCACTTCGGCTGGAGCTGGGCGCCGAGCTCGGGGGCGGCCCGCATCACCTCGCGGCGCATCAGGGCGACCATGTGCCGGATCTCCCACTGGGCGCGCCAGCAGAGCCTGAGGTCGGCGACGTGCAGCAGCTCGGTGAAGTTCACCATCACCTGGAAGTTCGTGGGGGTGGCGTTGGGGAGGACGAAGCGCGCGTCCTCGGCGGGGATGCCCTTCTTGAGCGCGTCCTCGTAGACGCGGGTGATCTCGCGCATGAGCCGGTCGTACTCGTCGGAGAGGCCTGCCTTCTCCCACGTCTTGGGCATGACGTAGTCGAGCCGCTCCTCCTTGTAGCGGACGTACCGCTGCGACTGCTGCTCGAAGGAGATGCCCACCCGGTGGCGCACGAACTGGTGGGAGAGGGCGCGGGAGACGCCGGAGATCCCGAACCAGAACACCACCTGCTCGAGCGGCGAGGCGTGGCCGGTCTTGAGCCGCTCGGCCACGAAGTCCCGGATGGCCTCGGGGGGAATGCGCCCATCGCGGATCTCCTCCCAGACCTCGGCGGGGGTCTTGGGCGTGTAGCAGGTCCGGTAGGCACCGTAGAGCTTCTGCAGGGGATCGCGGGCGTGGTCGATGAGGGTGACCTGGAGCGGCATGGGCGCGGAATATACCCGCCACCCCCACCCGCGGCGAGGGCCGCCCTGGGCGGGCCGTGCTAAGCCCTACCCATGAGCGACGGCAAGCCCCCCTCGACCTCCCGGACCGAGACCGCCCACCTCATCATGCCCAGCGACGCCAACGTCTACGGCACGGCCTTCGGCGGCATCGTCATGCAGTGGATCGACCTGGCCGCCGCCATGGCCGCCATGCGCCACGCCCGCCTGCCGGTGGTCACCGCCTCGGTGGACCAGCTCAACTTCACAGCGCCGCTCAAGGTGGGGGAGATGGCCATCCTGGCGGCGCGGTTGAACGCCACCTTCGGCAGCTCGATGGAGGTGGAGGTCGAGGTGGTGTCCGAGAACCCGCTCACCGGCGCCCGGCAGCGGGGATGCGACGCCTTCCTCACGCTGGTGGCCCTCGGGCCCGACGGGCGGCCCAGCCGGGTCCCGCCGCTGCTGTTCGAGTCCGAGGCCGAGCGGGAGCGGGCGGCGCAGGCGCTGCGGCGCCGGGAGGCGCGCCTGGCGCAGCGGGGGAAGGGCGGGTGAGCCCCGAGGCGCCTTTTCCTTGAGCACCGGCCGCGCTGGGGGCCATCATCGCCGGGTGCGCTGGCTCGGGCGAGCTCCTTGGCTCCGGGTGGCCGCGGCCCTGGCGCTGGCCCTGCCGGGCTGCCGGCCGAAGCTGCGCCGGCCCGCCGGCGAGGAGACACCCCTGCCGGCGGTGGACGCCGCGGCGCTCGACCGCTCGGTCTCGCCCTGCCTGGACTTCTACCGGTTCGCCTGCGGTCGCTGGATCGACCAGACGCCGGTCCCGCCCGATCAGGCCGCCGTGGTGCGCGGCCAGGGCGGGGCCGAGGAGCGGAGCGCGCTGCTCCTGCGGCGCGTCCTGGAGGACGCGGCGGCGGGCCGGGTTGATCCCCGCCAGCGCTTCGGCCGCAAGGCGGGCGACTACTACGCCGCCTGCGCGGACCAGGAGGACGTGGACGCCCGGGGGTTGGCGGAGCTCCAGGCCGAGTGGGCGCGGCTGGACGCGATCGAGGACCGGTCCGGGCTCGCCGACGAGCTCTCGCGGCTCGAGGGCATGGGGATCGAGGCCCCCTTCCGGCTCCGGGCCGGACCGGACCCCGCCGACGCCCGGGGGAGCTTGCTGGTGATCGGGCGGGGCGGCCTGTCCCTCCCCACCCGGGAGCTCTACCTCGCCGACGACGGGCCGGGGGCCGAGGCGCGGGGGCGACTGCTCGAGCTCTTGCGCAGCCTCCTCTCCCTGGGGGGAGATCCACCGGAGCAGGCGGCCGCCGAGGCGGAGGCGGTCGCCGGCCTGGAGCGGGACCTGGCCGCGGCCGCGGAGGGGGCGCCGGCGCGCGTCGAGCGCCCCGAGCTCTCGCAGCTCGCCCCCGGGCTCCCCTGGGATCGGCTCCTGCGGGGGCTGGGCGCCGACCGGCTGGCGGCGTTGGAGCTGGCCGACCCGTCCTTCGCCTCCCGGGTGGCGGAGCTCTTCGCCGAGGCGCCGCTCGAGACCTGGAGGGCCTACCTTCGCTGGCGGCTGGAGGAGGCGATGGCGGCGCGGCGGGCGCTGCCGGCGGCGCTGGTGGCCGAGTGGTTCCGGCTGCAGCGGGGGCTGTCGACGACGGCGGTCGAGCTTCGTCCGCGCTGGAGGCACTGCGTGGACGACACCGTCCGGGCCTTCGGCGGGGAGGTGGGTGGGGCCTTCGGGAGGCGGCACCTCGGGTCCGCGGCCAGGGCCGAGGCGGCGCGCTTCGCCGCGGGGGTGGTGCGGGCGGCGGAGGAGCGGGTGGTGGGCGAGAGCTGGCTCGACGCCGCCAGCAAGGGCCGGGCCGCCGCTGCCCTCTCGCGGCTGAGCCTGCAGGTCGGCTACCCCGACGCCGAGCCCGACTACGGCGGGCTGCGGGTGAGCCGCGAGTCGTACTTCCGCGACGTCCTGGCGGCGGGGCGGTTCGAGGTGGCGCGGGAGGTCGAGCGGGCCTCGGCGCCGGCCGAGCGCGGGGAGTGGCTCCTCGAGCCCGCGGCCTCGGCGCCGAGCTACTTCCCGGGGCGGGCGGTGCTGGCCATCCCGGCGGGGGCCCTGCAGCCTCCGCTCTACGATCGGGAGGCGCCGCCGGCGGTGGTGTTCGGGACCGCGGGGGTGGCCATCGGCCGCGAGCTCGGGCGGGCCCTGGAGGTGGAGGGGGCGCGGGCGGGCGCCGATGGGTGGACGGCCGGCTCGCGGGAGCGCTTCGAGGGGCTCGCCGCCTGCCTGGCCCGGCGGGGGGAGCCGGAGGGCGACGGCGACGCGGCCGACCTGGCCGGCCTGCGCTTCGCCCTCGACGCCATGCAGGCGGCGCGGGCCGCCTGGCCCGCGCCCGACCGCAAGGCCATGGGGTTCACGCCCGAGCAGCAGTTCTTCGTCGGCTACGCCCAGTCGCTGTGCACCTCTCCCGGCGAGGGCGACTCGGTCCTGCCCGGAGGGCAGGGGAGAGGGCCGCGCCGCCGGGTCAACGGCCCGCTCTCCGACCTCCCCGACTTCGCCCACGCCTTCCGCTGCGCGGAGGGGACCCCCATGGCGCGGCCGGCGGCGGACCGGTGCGAGGTGTGGTGAGGGAGGCGCTAGACCACGCCGCGCTTCAGCCGGAGGTGCAGCCCGCGGGCGTCGTAGAAGGTGAGGTGGACCGAGCCGGCCTCGATGCGGGCGCCCGGCTCGAGCGGCGCGGGCCGGGCGTCGAGCGGCTCCCCGTCGACCCGGGTGCCGTTCGAGGAGCGCAGGTCCTCGAGCATCCAGCCGCCGTTCTGCTGCCGGAAGAGGAGGTGGGCGCGGGACAGGGTGCCGTCGTCCACCACCAGGTCGTTCTCCGGGCCGCGCCCCAGGCGCACGCCCTCGAAGCGCGCCCGGCCGAGCCGGGGCGCTACCTCCAGGACCAGCGGATCGCCCGAGGAGGGGCGGCCCCGCCGCAGGGGTGCCATCACGGTGGTGCGATCGTTGGGCGGCGGGAGCCAGGGCCCAGCCTCCCAGACCAGCCACGGCCCCGGGTGCGCCTGCTCGAACGTCGCCGCGTCGTCGGCGCCGTGCTCGCGGGACAGCCAGGAGAGGAGGTAGGTCTTCAACGCGTGCTCCCGTATCGGGGATCGAGGCCCAGCACACCAGACTCCCGGTGCGGGGGCGAGTCGCATGAAGCGGTGGCAGGGGCCCCGGCAGCGGCCACATCCCCCGCCGGCGTGGGCCCGGGGCGCCCTCCCGGCTCCGAGGTCCGCTAGCCTCGCACCCCGGCCGCCACCACCCCGGGCATGGCCACCCAGCCGCGCGCCTCGAGGTCGACCAGCCGGCGGCCCAGCCGGTGCGCGGTGCGGTGGCTGGGGAAGTAGGGCGGCTTGGGGAAGGTGCGGGCCGGGTGCCGGACCACGGTCTTCTCCACCCCCTCGAGCATGAGCGTGTTGTGGACGAATCCGCGCCCGCTCTGGATGGCGGAGAGCGGGCTGCCGGGGAAGGCGCCCCAGGGGGTGGTCCCGAAGCCGAAGCCGTATCCGGCCCAGACGTTCACCGCCACCGTGCCGTAGCGGAGCCGGCGGATGGCCTCCTCGACCGCGCGCCCGAGCCGGGGGTCGGCCAGGGTCCGGGGGTGGACCACCAGGTGCGCGGCCAGCGTGCCCCACACGCGCTCGTTCACGAACTCGACCGCGCGCTCCAGGTACTCCAGGGGGTCCTCCGACCCCACCGAGGTCTCGGAGAGGATGGCGCAGAAGGGCTCGGTGGAGAAGGCCGGGTCGGGCGCGGAGGCGTCGAGGCCGGTGACCAGGGTCCAGGGCAGGACCTCCTCGCCGCCGCCCACCCGGCGCACATTCGCCCGGCCCTCGGTGAAGGCACGGTAGCGCTCGCGCGCCCCCGGATACCATGGCACCCGGGCCGGGGCCCTTCCCAGGGCGCGCTCCAGCCCGGAGAGGAACGCCTCGCGGCTCGACCAGCCGCGGGGCAGGACCAGGAGCTTGGCCGCGTTGCAGTTGAAGGAGGCGTTGTGGGTCACCGCCCCGGCCACGCTCTCCGCCTGCGCGCCGAGGGTGGCCGGGTCCCAGGGGCCGGGTACAACAAGCACCGGCGAGACATTGCCCAGCTCGCTGGTGATCTCCTTGGCGAGGAGCGGCCGGTTGCGCGCCAGCCGCTCGGCCCGCTCCGGCCCCGGGGATCCCCAGACGATGGCGTCGTGGGTGCGGTCGGAGCCGGTGATGTGCACCTCGTCCACCGACGGGTGGTGGGCCAGGTAGGCGCCCTCCTCGGCGCCACCCTGGACCAGGGCCAGGACCCCGCGAGCCACGGCCTCGGCGAACGCCTCCTCGAGGATGGGGCCGAGGTAGGCGTTCACGGGGCTCATCTTCAGGAGGCAGACCTTGCCCTCGGTGAAGAGCTTGGAGGCCACGTCGGTGGGGGGGATGGAGTTGATGTTCCCGGCCCCCATCACCAGGCAGACCCTGCCGCCGTGGTCGGGC
>DATKMW010000167.1:0-2927 GCA_035541675.1 Anaeromyxobacter sp.
CGGCGTGGGCCTTGGGCGGGGCTGCCCCAAACACGCCCGGCGCGACCTGCCCGGCCGCGCCATCATCGCCGCCAGCCCCTCCCGCAGCCGCATGCCCTCGACAAGCCCCCGCCCCCTGCTCTCCCTGCTCGCGCTCGCCGCCTGCGCCACCGCCCACCCCGGCGCCCCGCCCGACTACGCCGGCCTGGTGGCCGCGCCGGACCGGCTGGATGCCGACCGGGCCATCGATGGCGGCCGCCATCCGGTCGAGACGCTCGCCTTCGCCGGCGCGCGACCCGGGATGAGGGTCGCCGACCTGGCTGCGGGCGGCGGCTACACCACCGAGCTCCTGGCGCGCGCGGTGGCACCCGGCGGCGTGGTGTTCAGCCAGAACAACGCCCTGCTGGTGAAGCTCGCCGGCGAGGCCTGGTCGGCCCGGCTGGCCCGCCCCGCCCTCGCCGGGGTGGTCCGGGTGGAGCGCGAGTTCGAGGACCCCTTGCCACCCCAGGCGCGGAACCTCGACCTGGTGGTGATCTACGCCTCCTACCACGACCTGGTGGCCATGAAGGTGGACCGGGAGCGGATGGACCGGGCCGTGCGGGCGGCCCTGCGGCCCGGTGGTGCCTTCGTGATCGTGGACCACAGCGCGCGGCCCGGGAGCGGCGTCGAGGACTCGCCCACCCTGCACCGCATCGACGAGGAGCTGGTGAAGCGCGAGGTGTTGGCAACCGGGTTCCGCCTGGCCGCCGAGGGCAGCTTCCTCCGCAACCCCGACGACGCCCGCGACTGGAGCACCTCCCCGCGCGCGGCCGGGGAGCGGCGCGGGACCAGCGACCGCTTCGCGCTGCGGTTCGTGAGGCCTTGACCGCAAGCCCATCCCGCGGGCCGGGGCGGGAACCCGGCCCGCGGCGTGGTGGGGATGTTCGTCCGTTTGCCTCCCGCGGCTCGCCCATCCCTCGGTCAGGTCCCCGCCGGCGCTCATCGAGCCGATCGGGGTGGAGCCGGGTCACCGGACCGTGACGCTCACGCTTCCAGAGAACCCTCCGGGAACGTAGGAGGAGGTGGTCCACCCCTGGATCGGGTAGGTGCCCGTGGCCAGGGGGCGAAGCACCAGCGTGTACGACTGGGTCTCGAAGGGCGCGAGCTCGAGGAAGTTGCAGGTCGCCGAGCCGGCGATGCGGCAGATTCCGGTGCGCGGCTTCTGGACCTCCACCACGTCGAAGCCCAGCCGGCGGATGCCCACGATGATGGGCCCGACCTGCGAGGCGGCAAGGTTCGTGGCTGTCTCGGTGACGCTGATGGTCGAGCCCAAGGCCACCGTGGTGGCAGAGACCGTGAGGCCTCCGGTGAACTCGTCCCCCTGGGCGGCGTCCGCCGTCGCCGGGGCGACCGGGTCGGCTGTGCCCTCCGGACCGCCGCAGGCGGCAGCGGAGACGAGGAGGAGCGTGCCCAGCGTGATGCGAAGGCGCTGGCGGGGAGTCCAGGGATCGGTCATGGCGGTTCTCCGAGTCGGGCGAGGATGCGACGTCCTCGGTCTGGTCCGGTGCAGATGGGAGGAGCGGGCGACGCCCCGCCCGCCGGACAGCCTTCATTGAGTCGGCCCGGGTCGGCGGTTTCGCGCCCGGGTGGGGCAGGCTCGTCTGACTCTTGGGTGTCGCTTGCGCCCGAGCCTCGGAGAGGCGGCCGAAGGGATGGGGAGCCAGGCCTTCGACGTTGCGTTCAGGACCGGCGCGGTCGAAAGCTCCCGGCAGCGAACAGGCCAGCTCCATCCTGGCGCACCAGGTGCCCCGCGGCGTTCCAGGATGGCCCGACCCATCCCAGGCGGCGCGACCGGCCACCTCTCCGGTGGAGAGCACCGGGCCCGAAGGCGCACCCCACCCGGCGCCTCGGCGATCCCCAGGGCAGGCCTCCGAAGGAACGAGTGGATTCTGGCGGTCCGGCACGGAATCTTCCCCCTCTTCGACGCAGCCGTCCCGTCCCCGGGGTAGAAACCGTGAACCTGGCAATCGAGTTCATCGTCCGGAGCGTGCTCATCGGCGACGCCGCCACCTTCACCATGGATCTCGGGGCGGCGGCTCTGAGACGGCTCGGCGTGCCCTCGCTCGACCTCGCCTTCCTCGGCCGCTGGATCGGACTCCTCCGGCGCGGGCGGCGGTTTCGCGAGAGCATCGCCCGGGCGGCCCCGGTCCGGGGCGAGCTGCTCATCGGCTGGTGCGCGCACTGCTCGATCGGCGCCAGCTTCGCCGCGCTCCTGCTGGCCGTCTTTGGCGTGCGGTGGGCGCGGTCGCCCACGCTGCCGCCCGCTCCCCTCATCGGGCTGGTGACGGTCGCTGCGCCGCTGCTCATCCTGCAGCCGGCGCTGGGAGCAGGGATCGCCTCCTCGAGGACCCCCTTCCCCGTCCTCAACAGCGTCAAGAGTCTGATCACCCACGGCGTGTTCGGGCTCGGCCTCCACCTGGCCGCGCGCGCCACCGCCCCGCTCCTGCCGGCCATGTCATGAGCGATCCGACGGCGCCGTCAGGCCCCTGCCGCGAGGGGTCCGCTCGAAGAGGATCGACCCAGCGCCTTCTCCATCGCCTCGATGCGTGCGCAGACCGCCGTCTGGCTCAGGCGCAGCAGCCCCGATGCACGGGGGATGCTGCCCTCCCGGGCGCCGGTGGCGGAGGACTCGAGGCTGGTGGAGAGCCGCGACCGCGCGCGCTCCGGCGCGCCAGCCCGCGGTCAGGAGGACCCCCTCCGACCACGGCCGGCGGCCGGGCGGGCCGTCAGCTCGCCTCGCCGGCCAGCGGCTCGTCCATCCCCTCGGCCAGATCGCCGTTGGCCCGCGCCGCCTTCACGGCCCGGTGGTCCTTGGCGATGAGCAGGTAGATGGCGGGCACGAAGAACAGGGTGAAGGCCGTGCCCATGGTCATCCCTGCCACCAGCACCAGGCCGATGCTGTTGCGGGC
>DATKMW010000168.1:0-3591 GCA_035541675.1 Anaeromyxobacter sp.
GGCCATGAAGCTCGGCGCCTACGACTACGTGCTCAAGCCCTTCAAGCTCGAGGAGCTGCAGCTGGTGGTGGACAAGGCGCTCGAGCACCGGCGGCTCCTGGCCGAGAACCGGGTGCTGCGCCACCGGGTGGGCGACCGCGGAGCCGAGCCGGAGCCCATCCTGGGCCACTCCCCCGCCATCGAGCAGGTCCGCCAGGTGGTGGCCAAGGTCGGCCCCACCCGCTCCACCGTGCTCCTCACCGGGGAGAGCGGGACCGGCAAGGAGGTGGTGGCCCGGGCCATCCACGCCGCCGGCGACCGGCGCGACCAGCCCTTCGTGGCCGTCAACTGCGGGGCCATCCCCGAGGGGCTCATCGAGAGCGAGTTCTTCGGCCACGAGAAGGGTGCCTTCACCGGCGCGGGCGAGCGGCGGGCCGGGCTCTTCGAGGTGGCCGGGAGCGGCACCATGTTCCTCGACGAGATCGGGGAGCTGCCGGCGCCGGTCCAGGTGAAGCTGCTCCGGGCGCTGCAGGAGCGCCGCATCCGGAGGGTGGGCGGCACGGCCGACATCGGGATCTCGGCGCGGATCGTGGCCGCCACCAACCGCGACCTGTCCGAGGAGGTCAAGGCCGGCCGCTTCCGCGAGGACCTCTTCTACCGGCTCAACGTGATCCAGCTCCGGCTGCCCGCCCTCCGGGACCGACCCGAGGACCTGCCCGAGTTCTGCGCCTACTTCCTGGCCCGCATCGCCGCCGAGCAGGGGTGGGCGGTGTGCGAGGTCTCCCCCGAGGCCATGCGGCTCCTCGAGGCCTACGCCTTCCCGGGGAACCTCCGCGAGCTGGCCAACATCCTGGAGCGGGCGGCCACGCTGGCGAGCGGGCCGGTGATCGGCCCCGAGGTGCTCCCGCCTGCGGTGCGGGGCGGGGAGGCGCCCGGCGAGCTCGCTCCCGCCCAGGGCCTGCCCCCCGGGGGGCTCGACCTGCAGGCCCACCTCGACGCCATCGAGCGACGCATCCTGGAGCAGGCGCTGGCCCGCACCGGCGGCGTGAAGACCGAGGCCGCCAGGCTGCTCAGCCTCACCTTCCGCTCGCTGCGCTACCGGCTGGCGAAGTTCGGGATCGGGGAGTGAGACGAGCCCCGGCTACTTGAGATCGCGCCGCGAGAAGATCGCCGAGGCGAGCGCCAGCGAGATGGCCACGTAGAGCGCCGCCTGGAGCAGCGCCATGCCGAGCAGGCCGCCGGGGATGGGGTCCCTGTAGACGAGGGCCACCTTGAGATCGAGCGCGGCCAGGTTGGGGAGGAGGAGGCCGACCGCCCGCAGCGGGGCAAGCCCCCGCCAGAACACCAGCATCTCCCGGACGAACTGCCCCGATACCACCACGGCCAGGGTGAAGATGGCGGCCAGGGTGGCGTTGGTGATCGACGAGAAGAGGAGGGCGATGGCCGCCGCCACGGCCAGCTGGGCCGCCAGCCCGCCGAACGCGGCCAGGACGAGCCCCAGGGGAACCGGGCCGGCCACGCCTCTGGTGACCTCGCCGCTGTAGAAGGCGAGCACCACCAGGGTGGTGAGGGCCATCACCGCCAGGTTGAGCCAGAGGGTGGCCACGAGCCCCGCGTAGCGGCCCAGCAGGTACTGCCAGCGGCTGACCGGCTTGGCCAGGATGGGGTAGAGGACCCGCCGCTGGACGTCTCCCGCCACCAGCGCCCCGCCCAGGAACACGGCGATGAGGGTGCCGAAGACCTGCGCCGAGGTGAGGGCCAGGTCGGAGATGATCCGGTACTGGTCGCCGAAGGTCAGCTCGGAGACGACCACCGAGCCGATCATCACCAGCACGGCGAAGAGCAGGAGGTTCACCGCCAGCTTCTGGCGGAGGGCCTCGCGCAGGGTCACGAAGGCGAGGGCGAGGATCGCGCTCATGGCCGTTGCTCCTGGGGGGACGGCGCCGGAGGGCGCAGCGGCCCCATCCAGCGGGTGTGGGCCCCTTCGGCGGGGTGGAAGCGGAAGTCGCGCCCGGTGGAGTGGACCTTGCCGTCGGCGCGCAGCTCGTAGCGGCCGCCGAAGGGCTCCTGGGGGATGGCCGGGAGGAGGCCGGCCTCCACCAGCTGCTCCAGCCGCTCCGGGGCGCGGCCCTTGACCTCGGCGTAGCGCGCCACCGCCGCGTCGAGGCGGGTGAAGTCGAGCTGCAGGCGGGCCAGCCGGTACTGCTCCTCGAGCTGTTCCCTGAGCTTGTCGTCCTGGGCGGTGCGGAGGAGCTCCCCGAGGAGCACCAGGCCCGCCTCGGGATCGCCCTTCTTCACCTCGAGGGCCAGGGCCAGCTGGGCGACGTTGGGGGAGGCTCCGGGGGTCTTGGCGGCGATGCTGGCCCAGCGGGCGCCCTCGGCGTAGTCCCCCCGGTAGAAGTAGGCGTTGAACGCCAGGTAGAAGGGGTAGCTCCACCAGTCGGGGCCGTGCTCGATCCCCTTCACCAGGATGCGGTCCGACTCGTCCAGGCGATCGGCCGTGGAGAGGACGATGCCCGCCGACTGGAAGGCGTAGCCGTGGCGGGGATCGAGGTCGGTCACCAGGTCGATGAGCGGGTAGACCTGCTCGTAGTTGCCCTGGGCGAGCTGCTGGCCCCCGATGTACTGCACCGCGGCCAGCCAGTAGGCGTTGGCGATGGAGAGCTTGGGGCCGGGCGGGAGGAGCGAGAGGGCCTTCCCCTGCGGGATGTAGCGGACCTCGTAGGGCCGGTCGGCCCCCATGAGGCTCGCCACCCGCGACGCGACCGCGACCAGCGGCACGAGCAGGGCGGCGCCCAGCAGGAGCGGGAGGAGGGTGGACCGGTGCGGGCGGCGCATGCCAAAGAGAGCGGCGCCGGCCGGAAGGCCGACGCCGCCCTGGAGTCTAGCCCAGCTCGGCTGGGCTCGCGAGGTTCCGCCTAGAAGATCGAGTCGGCGGAGAGCTGGATGACCTGGCCCATTCCGTCCGTGCCCTGGACGAAGGGGAGGGCGTGCTGGGTGATGTCGGGGGCCTTGGCGCAGGTGGCATCGGGCGGAGCCTGCGAGACGGTGCCATCGGACTTCAGCAGGGGCTGGTAGAGCGCGTCGCCGGCGAGGACGCCGTCGCCGTCGATGTCGGTCACGGCGCAGGCGGAGAAGGCGGTGCCGAAGGGCGCGGTGCCGCCGGCCACTGCGGTGGTGTACTGGGCGTAGGTCGAGCCCTGGACGATCCAATCGATGGTCTGGGCGATGGCGAGGTCTGCCTGCGTCCAGACGATCTTGCTCGTGGTGACGTTGCCGGCGCCCGTGCCGAGGGGGACGGCCGCGCCGAAGTCCCAGTACTGGCCGGTGGTGGGGTTGGCGGCCACGACCCGGCGCTCGCCCTGGCGCAGCGACTCCTCGGCCTTGAAGATGGCCTCGAGGTTGATCTTGCGCTCGCTCGCCTTGGAGCGGAGCTGGTAGCGCATGAAGTTCGGGATGGCGATGGCGGCGAGGATGCCGATGATGGCCACGACGATCATGAGCTCGATGAGGGTGAAGCCCTTGTACGCCTTCTTCATGTCGATCTCCCTTGTCGGATGCCGGAGCTGCCTGCCGACGGTGTGACCGGGCCTCGCAGGCGCCCGGCTCTGG
>DATKMW010000169.1:0-43150 GCA_035541675.1 Anaeromyxobacter sp.
ACGGCTCGATCAGCCAGGAGGCGCACGAGAACCTGGCGATCGCGATGAACCGGATCGGGGGCAAGAGCAACACCGGCGAGGGCGGGGAGGACCCGGCCCGCTACCGGCCGCTGCCCAACGGCGACTCGAAGAACTCGGCGATCAAGCAGGTCGCCTCCGGGCGGTTCGGGGTCACGAGCGAGTACCTGGTCAACGCCCGCGAGCTGCAGATCAAGATGGCCCAGGGCGCCAAGCCGGGCGAGGGCGGCCAGCTCCCCGGCGCCAAGGTCTACCCCTGGATCGCCAAGACCCGGCACTCCACCCCGGGGGTGGGGCTCATCTCGCCCCCGCCGCACCACGACATCTACTCCATCGAGGACCTGGCCCAGCTCATCCACGACCTCAAGAACGCCAACCGGCAGGCGCGCATCTCGGTGAAGCTGGTGGCCGAGGTGGGGGTGGGCACCATCGCCGCGGGCGTGGCCAAGGCCCACGCCGACGTGGTGCTCATCTCCGGCCACGACGGGGGCACCGGCGCCTCGCCGCTCACCTCCATCAAGCACGCCGGCATCCCCTGGGAGCTGGGGCTGGCCGAGACGCACCAGGTGCTGCTGCTCAACGACCTCCGCTCGCGCATCGTGGTGGAGGTGGACGGGCAGCTCAAGACCGGACGCGACGTGGTCATCGGGGCGCTGCTGGGAGCCGAGGAGTTCGGCTTCGCCACCGCGCCGCTGGTGGTGATGGGCTGCATCATGATGCGGGCCTGCCACCTCAACACCTGCCCGGTGGGCGTGGCCACCCAGGACCCCCGGCTGCGCGCCAGGTTCACCGGCGATCCGGCCCACGTGGTCAACTTCATGCGCTTCATCGCCCAGGAGGTGCGCGAGCACATGGCCGAGCTGGGGTTCCGCACCATCGACGAGATGGTGGGGCGCTCCGAGCGCATCGAGATGCGCCGCGCGGTCGATCACTGGAAGGCGCACAACCTGGACTTCGCCCGCATCCTCTACAAGCCCACCGTGCCTCGCAGCTACGGGCACACCTGCCAAATCCCGCAGGACCACGGGCTGGACAAGACCCTGGACTCGACCACCCTCCTGGATCTGGCGCGGCCGGCCATCGAGGAGAGGAAGCCCGTTCGCGTGACCTTGCCCATCCGCAACACCAACCGGGTGGTGGGCACCCAGACCGGTTCGGAGATCACCCGCAAGCACGGGGCCGGCGGCCTCCCCGACGACACCGTCCACTTCCACTTCAAGGGGTCGGCGGGCCAGTCCTTCGGCGCCTTCATCCCCCGGGGCATGACCCTGGTGCTGGAGGGAGACGCCAACGACTACTGCGGCAAGGGCGTCTCGGGTGGGCGGATCGTGGTGCTGCCCCCCCGCGAGGCCGCCTTCGTGCCCGAGGAGAACATCATCATCGGCAACGTGGCCTTCTACGGCGCCACCTCGGGCGAGGCCTACATCCACGGCCTGGCCGGCGAGCGGTTCTGCGTCCGCAACTCCGGCGTCAACGCCGTGGTCGAGGGGGTGGGCGACCACGGTTGCGAGTACATGACCGGCGGGAGGGTGGTGGTTCTGGGGCCCACCGGGCGCAACTTCGCCGCCGGCATGTCCGGAGGCGTGGCCTACGTGCTCGATCAGGACGGCAAGTTCGCCTCCCGCTGCAACAAGGAGATGGTGAGCCTCTCCAAGCTCGAGGATCCGGCCGAGATCGCGGCGGTGAAGGGGCTGGTGGAGCGCCACGCGGCGCTGACCGAGAGCGCCCACGCCCGCCGCATCCTCGAGGGCTGGCAGGAGGTCGTGCCCCGCTTCGTCCGGGTGATGCCCAACGACTACCGTCGCGTGGTCGAGGCCCAGGCCCGGATGCGCGAGAAGGGGCTCTCGCAGGAGCAGGCGGAGCTCGCGGCCTTCGAGGAGAACGCGCGCGACCTGGCGCGGGTCGGCGGGAACTAGAGGGGGAACGGCGAGAAATGGGAAAGCCGAGCGGATTCCTGGAGTACCCGCGCGAGCCCACGCACCAGCGGCCGCCGCTGGAGCGCATCAAGGACTGGAAGGAGGACCACCCGCCCTACGGCGAGGACACCCTGCGCCAGCAGGGTGCCCGCTGCATGGACTGCGGGATCCCCTTCTGCCACACGGGCAAGATCATCGCCGGCATGGCCAGCGGCTGCCCGGTGAACAACCTCATCCCGGAGTGGAACGACCTGGTCTACCGGGGCCAGTGGCAGGAGGCGTACATCCGCCTGGCCAAGACCAACAACTTCCCCGAGTTCACCGGGCGCGTCTGCCCGGCGCCCTGCGAGGGGAGCTGCACCCTGGGCATCAGCGAGCCGGCGGTCACCATCAAGACCATCGAGTGCGAGATCGTCGACCGGGCCTTCCGCGAGGGCTGGGTGAGGCCGCAGTCGCCCCCGGTCCGAACCGGCAAGCGAGTGGCGGTGGTGGGGTCGGGCCCGGCCGGGCTGGCCTGCGCCCAGCAGCTCAACAAGGCAGGGCACACCGTCACCGTCTTCGAGCGGGACGACCGGGCCGGCGGCCTGCTCATGTACGGCATCCCCAACATGAAGCTGGACAAGACCCTGGTGGAGCGGCGGATCCAGCAGATCGCCGACGAGGGGGTCCGCTTCCTCACCGAGACCGAGATCGGCAAGCACGTGCCGGCCGGGCGGCTGGTCAAGGAGTACGAGGCGGTGGTGCTGTGCGGCGGCGCCACCCAGGCCCGCGACCTGCCGGTGGAGGGCCGGAACCTGCAGGGCATCCACCTGGCCATGGAGTTCCTCAGGGCCAACACCAAGTCGCTGCTCGACTCCCGGCACCAGGACGGCAAGTACCTCTCGGCCAAGGACCGCAAGGTGGTGGTGATCGGCGGCGGCGACACCGGCACCGACTGCGTCGGCACCGCCATCCGCCACGGCGCCCAGCGGGTGGTGCAGCTGGAGATCATGGCCCGGCCGCCGGACCAGCGCGCCGCCGACAACCCCTGGCCGCAGTGGCCCAAGATCCTCAAGGTCGACTACGGCCAGGAGGAAGCCCGGGCGCTGTGGGGCGAGGATCCGCGGCAGTTCCAGGTCCTGACCAAGCGCTTCGTCGCCGACGAGCGGGGCCGGGTGAAGGAGCTGCACCTCGTCCAGGTGGACTGGGTGAAGGGCCCCGACGGCCGCTTCGGGCCGCGCGAGGTCCCCGGCACCGAGCGGGTCCTGCCGGCCGACCTGGTGCTGCTGGCCCTGGGCTTCGTGGGGCCGGAGAGGCCCATGCTCCAGCAGTTGGGGGTGAAGCTGGACGACCGCGGCAACGTCTGGACCGACGCCAGCAAGATGACCAGCGTGCCGGGCGTCTTCGCCGCCGGCGACATGTCCCGCGGCCAGTCGCTGGTGGTATGGGCCATCCGCGAGGGCCGCCAGGCGGCGCAGGCTGTCGACCGCTACCTCTCGGGTGGCGAGACGGTGCTGTTGCCGTAGTGGACCGGGTCTTCCCCGGCGCGGAGCGACCAGGCGGGCGTCCGTCGCCTCGGCGGAGCGTCACCGATTGTGATAGGGCGCCATCACCCTGTGCAGCGCCGCCCCCCCGCTCCCGGTGAAGGCGTGTCCCCAGCGCGCAGGACATGCGTGCCGAGCCCCGATCGGCGAAGGACCTGCGCCGCCGCCGGCCCCTCGCGCACCGGGGGAGCGATATCTGGCGGCGCCAGAGGCCCGGATCCCCGCGGCGCAGGCCGCACGGGCCGGGCGGCGCGCCCGCGGATCGGATCTTGCGATCGGCCCGCGCCATGCCCTCGCTCGCGACCATCGCCTGGGTCCTCGGCGCCTGGACCGCGATATCGGTGGTGGCGTCACCGGTGGTGGTGGTGCTCTTCCGGGCCCAGGCGCGGCTCAACGCTCACCTGACCAGCCGGCTGCGCCGCCACGACTGGACGGCCGCGCTGGGCGCCTGAACGGGGCGGGCGCGTCCGGTCGGTGGGCTCCAGGGCGCGTGAGGTGGTCCGGCCGTGAGGAGAGGGCACGGCAGCCTTCCGGCCCGCTCGCGGACGCAGCAGGATCTCGACCGCACGGCGCCCGGATGCGCTGCGCCCGCATCCCGCGGCGACGGTGACGCGACACCCGCCACCGGCGGCGCGGGGCGGATACCCCCGTCCGGGCGCGTGACCGGCCGCGCGCCCGGGCGAATACCGGGCATGAGGCCGCTCGCCCTGCTCGCCGCGATCGCGTTGTCTGCACCCGCGCGGCCGGGCACTCCCGCCGGGCCGGTGGTGGTGGAGCTCTTCACGTCGGAAGGGTGCTCCTCCTGTCCGCCCGCCGACGCCCTCCTGGCCTCGCTGTCGCGCGAGGGCGTCGGGGACGTGCGCGTCGTGGCGCTCTCCGAGCATGTCGACTACTGGGACGGCCCGGCCTGGCGCGACCCCTTCTCGTCCAGGGAGATGACCCGGCGGCAGCTGGCCTACGAGCGCACCCTGGGCGTCGACTCGGCATACACCCCCCAGGCAGTCGTCAACGGCGAGGCGCAGGTGGTGGGGAGCGACGGCCCTGCCCTCCGGGCGGCAGTGCTCCGTGCGGCGCGGAGGCAGATGGGGTCGCTCACCCTCCGCCGGACTCCCGCGGGCCTGGCGGTGGAGGGCGCGTGGGCGGGCGGGCGGGCCTCGGTCCTGGTGGCGCTGCTCGAGGACGGCGTGCAGAGCGCGGTCCGCGGGGGAGAGAACGCGGGCCGGACGCTGCGGCACGAGGGAGTGGTCCGGTCCCTGGCAGAGATGGGGGCAGGCGACGGGAGCTTCCGCGGCGAGATCGCCCTCCCGGCGCCGCCCGGCCCCGGCGCCTTCCGCGTCCTGGCCCTGGCCCAGGCAGGGCGGGGCGGGCGAATCCTCGCCTCGGGCGAGCTCCCGGGGCCGTACGCTGCGGATCCATGAGAGTCATCGCCATCGAGAAGGCCGTCCCCGGCGTCAAGGAGGAGGCCTTCACCCCGCCCGTCCTCCGGGAGGAGGCCGCGCGCGCCTGGGAGCTCTACCAGGCCGGGGAGCTCCGCGAGCTCCACTTCCGCGCCGACCGGGAGGAGGCCGTGCTCTTCCTGGAGGTGCCCGACCTCCCCGCGGCGCGGGCGGTGCTCGCCCGGCTCCCCCTCGTCCAGCGGGGCCTCATCGACTTCGAGCTGGTCCCGCTGGCGCCGTACCCGGGCTTCGCCCGCCTGTTCTCCGGCGGGTAGGCGCCCGGCGGGTGGAACCCGCGCGGGCCCGGCGCTTCGACCGTGCGTTCGGCCCGCGCCGCGGCTAATACCGGGCCCATGCCCAGCGCCCGCCTCGCCGCCGCCATCGCCCTCGCGCTCGCCGCCCCCGCGGCCAACGCCGAGCTGGTCACCCGGACCATCGAGTACAAGCAGGGCGGAACGGTCCTCGAGGGCTACCTCGCCTACGACACCGCCGGCCCGGCCAAGAAGCCGGGCGTGGTCATCTTCCACCAGTGGATGGGGCTCACCGCCTACGAGCGCATGCGGGCGGAGCAGCTGGCCGCGCTCGGGTTCGTGGCCTTCGCCGGCGACATCTACGGCAAGGGCATCCGGCCCACGAACCCCAAGGAGGCGGCTGCGGAGGCCGGCAAGTACCGCAGCGACATCCCGCTCCTGCGCGCCCGGACCCAGGCGGCGCTGGCCGCGTTGCGGCAGCAGCCCAACGTCCTCTCCGACAAGGTGGCCGCCATCGGCTACTGCTTCGGGGGCGGTGCGGCCCTGGAGCTGGCCCGCTCCGGCGCCGACCTGCTCGGCACCGTGACCTTCCACGGGAGCCTCTCCACCCCCAGGCCCGAGGACGCGCGGAACATCCACGGCAAGGTGCTGGTGCTCCACGGCGCCGACGATCCGGCGGTGAACCGCGCCACGGTGCTCGCCTTCGAGGACGAGATGAAGGCGGCCAAGGTCGACTGGGAGGTGGTCCTCTACTCCGGCACGGTCCACTCCTTCACCCAGCCCATGGCCGGCAACGATCCCTCCACCGGCAACGCCTACAACCCCGAGTCCGACCGCCGCTCCTGGCAGGCGATGAGGGACTTCTTCGCCGAGATCTTCGGGACGAGCGCCTAGCGCACCGGGAAGAGGACCCGCACCGCCACCCCGCGCGCCCGAACCCCCGCGAGAGCGCGGCCGCGGTCGCCTCGAACCAGCCGTCCTGCAGGCGGTCGAGCACGCCGTGCCGGCGGCAGAGCGCCCGCGCGCTCGGCAGGGTTGAGGCGGTCGACGAGCACCGGGCCGGCGGCGATGGGTGGGACGCGCGGCCCGAAGAGCCGCCGCACGGCGTCGTCGTCGGTGGGGGAGCTCCCCGCGCTCGCGCCGCGGAGGTCCCGGAGAAGGTCGAGGTCCCGGAGCACCGGCGGCGAGCGGATGATCAGCGTGACCGGGAAGCGGAAGCCCCGCAGCGCCTCCAGGCAGCCGCGGGTCAGGCGGTGCGCCCGCTCCGCCGGCCGGTAGGGGGTCGGTCACGGAGCCGAGCATCACCCGCCCCGGGCGTGCCCGCCGCTGGCGGCGGGGCAGGTACGCCGCGTTCACCTGGGCGTCGAGGAACTCGCCCCGGGGCTCCTCGTGCCGGTGAAGCGCTTCCTGGGGGCGGCGTAGCAGCAGGAGCGGTCGTGGGCACAGCCCAGGTAGGGGTTCACGCAGTGGCCCGCGCCGGGGATGCGGCTCCGGGTGAGCACGCTCCTCGCCAGGATCTCCCGCGCCTGCAGGGGGGTGATGATAGCCTCCCGGCCCGTCAGCGCCGGCTCGCCATGCTGGTCCTCTTCGACGTCGACGGCACCCTGGCCGACACCAGCGCCCTGGAGGGCGGGGTCTACGAGCGCACCTTCGAGGCGGTCTTCGGCGCCGCGCTGCCCACCGCCGACTGGGCCGCCTACGCCGAGCAGACCGATCGCGGCGTGGCCGAGGAGGCGGCGCGGCGCCTGGGGCTCCCGACCGCCCGCCTGGGCGAGTTCGAGCGGCGCCTGGTGGAGGAGATCGGGCGGGAGCTCGGGCGGCTGGCGGTGGCCCCGGTGGCGGGGGCGAGGCAGGCGTTCGCCTGGATCGAGGCGGCGGGCCACCACGCCGCGGTGGCGACCGGCGCGTACGAGGGCTCGGCGCGGGCCAAGCTCTCCGCGGCGGGCGTCTCGCTCGGCAGCCGGGTGCTGGTGGGGTGCGGGTTCCACCCCTCCCGGGTCGCCATCCTGCGCGAGGCCCGTCGCCGCGCCGGCCCGGAGGAGCCGGCGGTCTACGTCGGCGACGGACCCTGGGATCTGCGCGCCGCCGGCGCGGCCGGCCTCGGCTTCGTGGGCGTCGATCCGCGGGCGACCGGGCGGCTGCGGGAGGCGGGGGCGGCCACGGTGGTGCCCGACCTCGCCGACGCGGCGCGGCTGCTGCGGGCGCTCGAGGCGGCGGCCCGGTAGCTCGGGTGCGACGGGCCCCTCGCCCGCCCGGACGGCCTTCTGCCGGCCCGCCCTGCGCCTGCGCCGTTTCCCCAGTCGCGGGGCGGCGCGCTGGCCCCGGCGCAGCTATCTCGCCTGATCATGGCAACACGCCTCGACCCCTGGCCCGACCTCCCGCTCGCCGGGTGGCGGTCCACGCGCGACACGCTGCACATGTGGACGCAGATCGTCGGCAAGACCCTGCTCGCCGGCTGCCCGGCGCAGAACCACTGGTGGCACACCGCCCTGCGGGTCTCGGCCCGCGGGCTCTCCAGCCCGCCGGCGCTCGAGGCAGGCCGCTCCTTCGAGCTCGAGCTCGACCTGACCGCTCACCGACTCGAGGTCCGGGTCAGCGACGGCCGCGCCGGGACGCTGCCGCTGGCGGCCCGGCCGATCCGCGACTCCTTCCGCGAGTACCTCGAGCTGCTGGCCCGGCTCGACCTCCACCCTCGCTTGTGGTCCACGCCGGTGGAGGTCCCCGACCCCATCCCCTTCGACCGGGATGTCGTCCACCATGAGTACGATCCGGCAGCGGCCCATCGATTCTGGGAGGTGCTGCGCCGGTGCGACGCGGTGTTCCGCCGCTTCGGCTCCTCGTTCGTGGGCAAGCAGAGCCCCGTCCACTTCTTCTGGGGCAGCTTCGACCTGGCCACGACCCGCTTCTCGGGACGGCGCGCGCCGGAGCGGCCGGGGGCGGATCCGGTCACTCGCGAGGCCTACTCGCACGAGGTGATCTCCGTCGGCTTCTGGCCCGGCGGAGTCCTGCCCCGCGGCGCCTCGGTGGAGGAGCCGATCTTCTACGCCTACGCCGCCCCCGAGCCGCCCGGCTTCCGGGAAGAGGGAGCGACCTGCGCCGGTGCGCGCTACGACCCGCGGCTGGGCGAGCTCGTGCTCCCCTACGCCGAGGTCGGCGCGGCCCGCGACCCGGGCGCGCGGCTGCTCGCCTTCAGCCAGGGAGCCTACGAGGCCGGGGCGCGCCTGGGGTCGTGGGATCGGGCCTCTCTGGAGCGTCCGCGGCAGGCGCCGCAGGGGAGCGCGGCGGGCTTGGCCTGACCGCCCCCGGGTCCCCACACCGGCGGCGACGCCAGCCGCGGATCCCCTCGAGACGGCTACCGGGCGGTTCCCGGAGCTCGGGTACGAGGCCGAGCAGGAGCTGGCTTCCTTCGCCGCGGCCGGTCCAAGGGACGGAGACGAGGTCTGACCAGGCGCTGGCCCGCGGCGGAACCCGCCGGGAGGCGCGTCGCAGCGGCGTTCCGGGCAGGTCGCGCTCCGCGCGCTGGCCGGACGGGCCCACGGGCGAACGCGGCGGCCCAGCGCGAGGCGTCGCCCGAGTGCCCTATCCCCCGATCCCGCGCATGGGCAGGAGCACCAGCCCGTCGCCCGCCTGTTCCATCCGGTGGCGCGGGGCCTTCCGGGAGAGAGCGCCGCGGATGGCCTCCTCCAGCGCCGCGTCGGATGCGCCGCCGCGGAGCAGGGCGCGCAGGTCGGCCCGGCCCTCGCCGCCCAGGCAGGCCTGGAAGCCGCCGTCGGCTGCTACCCGGGCGCGGTTGCACTCGTCGCAGAAGTTCTCGGTCATGGCGCCGATGAAGCCGATGAGCCCCTCGCGCCCGCCCGAGCGGGCCCGCATGTGGCGGGCCGGGCCCCAGCCGCGCCAGCCGTCGGGCTCGAGGTCGAACCCCTGCTCGCGCAGGAGCCGGCGCACCTCCGAGAGCGGCACCGGGGCGCCGCCGGCGAACGGCATCTGCTCGATGAAGCGGGGGAGGGCGCCCCGGTCCCAGGCGTGCATCACCAGCGCGCCCAGCTCGTCCTCGTTGAGGCCGCGCACCACCACCGCGTTCACCTTGAGCGAGCGGAATCGGAAGGCGGCGGCGTCGATGCCGGCCAGGATCTGGTCGAGGCGGGCGCCGCGCCCGGAGACGCCGGCCAGCCGGTCGGGCCGGAGCGTGTCCAGGGAGACGTTGAGGGCGGAGAGGCCCGCCCCGCGCAGCGGCTCGACCAGCTCCGCCAGCCGGTGGCCGTTGGTGGTGAGCGCCACCTCCTCCACGCCGGGGGTGGAGGCCGCGTCGGCGGCGATCTCCACCACGTCCTTGCGGAGGGTGGGCTCGCCCCCGGTGAGGCGGATGCGCCGCACCCCGAGCGCGGCGAAGACCTGGAACAGTCGGCGCAGCTCGGCGCGGGTGAGGAGCCCGTCGGAGGGCTCGAGCTCCGAGGGTGAGCAGTAGGTGCAGCGGAAGTTGCAGCGGTCGGTGAGCGAGACGCGCAGGTAGCGGACCAGGCGCCCCTGCGGGTCGGCGAGCGCCGTGGCCCGAGGGCCTGACGGGGGCCGGCAGGTGTCGACGGCTCGTTCCATGCGCCCCGGCCTCCTCCGGGAGGGCCGGCGCCGCGACCACCAGGCGCCGGCCCCTATCCTACACAGGTCGCGGTCGGCGCGCCGCGGGCCATGTTTGCTGCGGCAGGGCCGCCGGCTCCGGGTTAGCATGTCCGACCCTGCGCCCGGCGCGCCCGGGGGAAGAGTACCCAGGAAGATCCACTTGCCCCGTACCCGGACAGAGGCCGTCGCCGCCACCGCCCTGGCCGCGCTCGCCCCGGACGAGCGGCGGCTGGTCGAGGAGGAGGAGGCGCTCCTCCAGGCAGTGCTGCGATCGCTGGCCGAGCGGCGGTCCGGTCTGCGCGGGGAGGGCGACCTTGCCGACCGCCTGCGGGAGCTCCGCGACGAGGCGCTCGAGTCTCCCTCCAAGGACCTGCCCACCGTGTTCCAGGAGATGGGGCTGGTGCGCGCGGTGATGGAGCGGGCCCGGCCCGACGCGCTGCCCGACCCGGCCGTGCCCTACTTCGCGCACCTGCGGGTCCGGGAGGGCGGCGAGGAGCGCGACTACTGCCTGGGCCGGCACACCTTCGTGGACCGAGAGGCCGGCGTGCGGGTGGTCGACTGGCGCTGGGCGCCGGTGGCCGGGATCTACTATCGCTACCGGGAGGGCGAGGAGTTCGAGGAGTCGTTCCCGGGGAGGGTGGCGCGCGGGGTGGTGGTGGCGCGCCGGGTGGTGGTGGTGGAGCGCGGGGCGCTGGTGCGGGTGAGCGACGGGCGGCGCTCGGTGGCTCGGCTGCCGGACGGGACCTGGCGGAGCGCCGCGGCGGAGGCCTCGGCGCTGGGCGGCGGTGCGGGGAGCGCGGCCCGGGCCGGCGCGCTGGGGACGGGGGCCGGCGCCCGCGGGCGGGCGGCGGCGCCGGAGGTGACCGCGCTCCTCGACCCGGACCAGTTCGAGGCGGTGTCCTCGCCGCCGGCCCGGCCGCTGCTCGTGCTGGGCAGCGCCGGCAGCGGCAAGACCACGGTGGCCCTGCACCGGCTGGCACGGATCGCCTTCGACGACCCGCGCCGCTTCCCGCCGGCGCGGCTGGCGGTGGTGGTCCCCGAGCCCGGCCTGGCCAAGCTGGCCGGGCGGCTGCTCGAGCCGCTGGGGCTGGGGAAGGCCCCGGTGCGCACGCTCGACTCCTGGTCCCGCGGCGCCTTCCAGGCCGCCTTCGGCGCGCCCCCGCCGCGCCTCTACCCGGACACGCCCGCGCTGGTGGCCCGGCTCAAGCGCCACCCGGCCCTGTTCCACGTCCTGCGCCGCCGGCCGCAGCTCCACGAGCGGCCCGCCCTTTCGCGAGCCCGGCGGGACCTGGGCGACCTGCTGCTCGACCGTGCCTTCCTGGAGGCGGTGGTCCACGCCGCCGGCGGCGACCTCCCCGTCACCGCCGTGGAGGAGGTCGTCCGCCACACGCGCATGCAGCTTTCGCATCCCCAGGAGCTGGTGGCCGGCATCGACCCCGACCGGCGCGAGACGCTCGACGGCAAGCCCATGGAGGAGGACACGCCCGAGGCGGTGGCCGGGACCCTGGATCCGGAGGATCTGCCCATCCTGCTCTTCCTCTCGGCGCTCCGCGGCGGCGTGGGCGGCAAGCGGCTGGCGCACCTGGTGGTGGACGAGGCCGAGGACGTATCGCTGTTCGAGCTGTTCGTGCTGGGCAGGCACCTGGCCGGGACCAGCGTCACCCTGGCTGGCGACGAGGCCCAGCAGACCTTCTCCTCCTACGCGGGGTGGGAAGAGGCGCTGGCGGCGCTGGGGGTGCCTGGCGCCGAGACCGTGCGCCTGCCCACCACCTACCGGTGCCCGCGCCCCATCGCCGAGTTGGCCCATGCCATCCTCGGCCCCATCGCGCCGCCCGAGCCGCCTCGGGTCGGGCGGGACGGTGTGCCGGTCTCGCGCTTCGACTTCCCCACCGAGGCACACGCCCAGCTCTTCCTGGCGGAGGCGCTCCGCGACCTCATGGAGCGCGAGCCCCAGGCCTCGGCGGCGGTGGTCTGTCACGCACCCGAGGTGGCCAGCGGCTTCCACCGGCTCCTGGCCGACCTCGCCGAGGCGCGGCTGGTCCTCGACGGTGAGTTCACGTTCCGCCCGGGGGTGGACGTGACCGACCTGGCCAGCGTCAAGGGGCTGGAGTTCGACTACGTGGTGGTCCCGGACGCCTCGGCCCGCGCCTACCCGGAGGGCGACGACGCCCGCCGCCGGCTCCACGTGGCGGTCACCCGCGCTGCCCACCAGCTCTGGATCGCCGCCCCGGGTACCCCGTCCCCGCTGCTCCGCGGCATCGCAGGGTCCTGACGCCCCACCAGGGGCAGTAAACGAACGTGACGCTGGCCGGGAACCGGTTAGATCTGGGCCCGAAAAAAACAGTCCACAAGGGGCGCCACCAAGGGCCCCAGACCAGGAGACGACATGGCCCAGGTGACGCTGCGGGGTACTCCCATCCACACCAATGGCGATCTGCCCGCGGTGGGGGCGAAGGCGCCTTCCTTCAAGCTGACCAACGCCGACCTCAAGGACGTGTCCTTGGAGGACTTCAAGGGCAAGAAGAAGATCCTGAACATCGTGCCCAGCCTGGACACCCAGGTGTGCGCCACCTCCACCCGCAGGTTCAACAAGGAGGCGGGGTCCGTGCCGAACGCCGTGGTGCTGGTGGTCTCCGCCGACCTGCCCTTCGCCTCCAAGCGCTTCTGCACCACCGAGGGGCTCCAGAACGTGGTTCCGCTGTCGCTCATGCGCGACAAGAACTTCGCCAAGGACTACGGCGTGCTCCTCCAGGACGGCCCGCTGGCCGGGGTCACGGCCCGCGCGGTGGTGGTGATCGACGAGTCAGACAAGGTGGTCTACCGCCAGCTGGTCCCGGAGATCGCGCAGGAGCCGGACTACGAAGCCGCGCTCAGGGCGGCGAAGTAGCCGCACCGCGGCCTCAGGTCCCTTTCCCCCGCGCGCCGGCGCCTGCTAGGGTGGCCGGCGTGGGGGATCCCCTCCAGGCGCCGGCGCGGCGGGTGGTGGTGCGAGCCGCGTTGCTCCTCGTGCCGGTCCTGGCGCTGAGCCTGGCCGCGCCGTGGCTCATCGATCGGCTCGGGCGGGGCAGGGGTGGCCAGGCGTCGGTGCCGGTCGAACGACCCCCGAGCGAGGAGGAGATCCGGGCCTCGCACAGGGCCGAGGAGCGGCTGGCCGAGGCCGAGGAAGGCTGGCGCCGGGCCACCCCCATGGCCCCGGCCGAGGCTGCACCGGACGCCTCCGGGGAGCGGGTCCGCTGGTTTCCCGGCTTCGGCGTGTCGGTGGAGAGCACCCCCCGCGGCGCCAGGGTCCTGGTGAACGGCCGGGACCTGGGCCAGACGCCCCTCATCGCCTCGGTGAGGTGCACTCCCGGGGAGACCGTCCAGGTCGAGGTCCGCAAGGATGGGCGCCGGCCGCGCCGGCGGTCCACCCTCTGCCGCGAGGACCAGCTGGTGGAGCTTTCGGTCGAGCTGCGCTGACCCGCGCTCTAGCCCTGGCCTTCCCGCATCGCCTCCAGCCGCCGCTGGGCCGCCTCCCACTCGGCGTAGCGTCGCTCCAGCTCGGCGCGCGCCGCGGCCTGCCGCTCGATGAGCGGCCGGGCCCGGGCGAAGTCCTGGTAGAGCGCGGGGTCGGCCAGCGACGCGGTGCTCTCCCGCTCCTCCGCCTCCAGCTCGCCGATGCGCGCCTCCAGCCCGGCGATCTCCTCGCGGAGGGGGCGCTCGCGGCGGGAGCGGGCGTTGCGGGCCTCGGCCTCGAGCCGCCGCCGGTCGGCCGGGCGCGGCGCCTCGGGGGCGCCCGCGCCCTGCGTGCCCGGCTCGCCCTCGCCCTGCCCGGCCTCCTCCAGCTGCCGCTGGTGGTACAGCCAGTCGTCGAGGTTCCCGGGGCAGGGCAGGACGCCCCCGTCCTTCACCTCCCAGATCACCGTGGCCAGCCCGTTGAGGAAGCTCCGGTCGTGGGAGACGAAGAGCAGCGTGCCCCGGTAGGCCTGGAGCGCCTCGATGAGCGCCTCGCTGGAGTCGAGGTCCAGGTGGTTGGTGGGTTCGTCCATGACCAGGAGGTTGGCGGGGACGAGGAGCAGCCGGGCCAGCGCCACCCGCGCCCGCTCGCCGCCGGAGAGGACGCCGACCCGCTTCTCCACGTCGTCGCCGGAGAAGAGAAACGAGCCGGCCACGCCGCGCACGAAGGCCTCGCCCCGGTCCGGGACCAGGTCCCAGAGGGTCTCCTTGATGGTCCGGTCGGGGTCGAGCGCGCCGGGGCCGGTGGCGCCCCCGGAGCGGAGGGCGTCCTGCGCGTAGTAGCCGAGGACCACGCCGTGGCCCAGCGCCACCCGGCCGGCGTCGACGGCCAGGTCGCCGGCCACCAGCCGGAGCAGGGTGGTCTTGCCGGCGCCGTTGGGTCCGATGACGCCGACCCGCTCGCCGCGCTGCACCCGGGCGTCCAGCCCCCGGTAGACGACCCGCGGGCCGAAGGACTTGCACACCCCCTCCAGGCGCAGCGCCTCGCGGCCGGAGCGGGGCGCCTCGGCGAACTGGAAGCGGAGGGTGTCGCGGTGCTCCAGCACCTGCACCTCCTCCATCCGCTCGAGCTGCTTCTCCTTGCTCCGCGCCTGGCGGGCCTTGGTGTTCTTGGCGCCGAACCGCTCGATGAACCGCTCCAGCTGGGCTCGCTTGGCCTCCTGCCGCTCGGCCTGGGCCAGCAGCCGCAGCTCCTCCTCGGCCCGCTGGCGCCGGTAGTCGTCGTAGTCGCCGGCGTAGGCGCGCAGCCCTTCCGGCTCGAGGGCCAGGACGCGGTCGATCTGGCGGTTCAGGAACTCGCGGTCGTGGGAGACGAGGACCAGGGCCTTGTGGGTCCCGCGCAGGAAGGCGTCGAACCAGGTGAGGGTGGGGACGTCGAGGTGGTTGGTGGGCTCGTCGAGGAGCAGGAGATCGGGATCGGTGAGCAGGAGCCCGGCCAGCGCCGCCCGCATGCGCCAGCCGCCGGAGAGAGCCGCCACCGGCTCGGCCAGGCGCTCCGGGGCGAAGCCCAGGCCGAGAAGGATCCGCTCGGCCCGCCGCCGGCCGTAGTGCTCCTCGAAATGCTCCAGCTCCTCGTGCAGCTCGGCCAGCGCCTGGGCGAGCTCGATCTGCTCCGCCTCGGCGCCGGCGGCGGAGAGCGCCGCCTCGGTGGCGAGGAGTTCCCCCTCCAGCGCCGCCCGCCCCGGCACGGCGGCCAGCACCGCCTCGCCGAGCGGCAGGTCGGGCAGCTCGGCCGCGTCCTGGGGGAGGTAGCCCACCCGTGCCCCGCGCCGGAAGGTGAGCTCGCCCGCGTCGGGGGAGAGCTGGCCGGCCAGGATGCGGAGCAGGGTCGACTTGCCCGTGCCGTTGGCCCCCACCAGCCCCACCCGGTCGTGCGGCCCCACCGAGAAGCCGGCCCGGTCGAGCAGGACCCGGGGGCCGTGGGCGAGCGCGAGCTGGCTGGCGAAGACGAGGCTCATGGGCGGGGCGGGCGGAAGGCACAGTTAACGTTTCTTCACCTCTCGGACAAGCCCGCGCTGCCGGCGAGGAGCACCTTCTCTCCCGAGGCCGCCCATGCCGGGCGGCCCGCTCCCGGGCGGAAGGCGCGGCCGGGCCGAGGCACACGCATGAACCGGACCTTCGCCAACCTGGCCGCCGCGGGCGGTCTGGCCGCGCTCGCCGCCCTGGGAGGCTGCGCCCACCACCACCCCCGGGACCCCGCCGAGCTGGCGGCCTTCGTCACCTCGCACGTGGACGGGCTGCTCGACGACCTGAAGGCCACCGACGCCCAGCGCGCCCAGGTCCACGCCCTGAAGGACCGGCTGCTCGCCGATGGCCTCAAGCTCCACGCCGGGGGCGCGCCGGTCCACGCCGAGGTGCTGGCCCAGTGGAACAGCCCCACCCCGGACGCCGCCCGCTTGCACGCGCTGGTGGACGAGCGCGCCGAGGCCCTGCGGGCCTACGCTCACGAGCTGGTCGACGCCGGCGTGGAGCTGCACGGCATCCTCACGCCCGAGCAGCGGGAGAAGCTGGCCCAGAAGGCGGAGCGCTTCCACCGCCATCACCCCTGAACGACGGCCGGGCGCGACCGCGGCTATGATGCAGGGCGTGAGCGATTCCCCGGCCACCCCGCTCCTCGCCCTGCTGGTCGAGGACGACGCCCGGCTGGCCGCGCTCACCCGTGAGTACCTGGAGGGCCACGGCGTGGCGGTGGTGGTGGTGGGCGACGGACGGCGGGGGCTGGCCGAGGCGCTGGGGGGTCGCTACGACGTGGTGCTCCTCGACCTGATGCTTCCGGAGAAGGACGGGCTGGAGGTCTGCCGCGAGCTCCGCGGCCGCTCCGACCTGCCGGTCATCGTCCTCACCGCCCGGGGCGAGGAGGCGGACCGGGTGATGGGGCTGGAGCTGGGGGCCGACGACTACCTGGCCAAGCCCTACTCGCCCCGCGAGCTCCTGGCCCGGATCCGGGCGGTGACCCGGCGCGCCAAGGGGAGGGCCGGCCCGGCCCGGGGGGCGGTGCGGGTGGCGGGGCTCTTCATCGACCCGGCGGCGCGGACCGTCACCCTGGACGGTCGCGCGGTGCACCTCACCGGCTACGAGTTCGCGCTGCTCGAGGCGCTGGCCCGGCGAGCCGGGCGCATCCTCTCCCGCGAGCAGCTGATGGAGCTGGCGCGCGGCAGCGCCGAGGAGGCCTTCGACCGGTCCATCGACGTGCACGTGTCCCGGCTGCGCCAGAAGCTGGGCGACGACCCGCGCCGCCCCCGGCTCATCAAGACGGTCCGGGGCTCCGGCTACGTGCTGGCCGGGGAGCGCGAGTGACGGTGGCCGCTCCGACCGGGCCCGGACTTCCCCGGCGCCACCGGCGGAGCCTGTTCTGGCGCGTCTTCCTGCACGGGCTCCTCCTCATCGCCCTGGTGTCCTTGGCGGTGGGGGTGGTGGCCGGCGCCTTCCAGGAGGACCACTGGCGCGAGGTGGGCCGGGTCACGCGCTACGTGACCGCCCACGTGGCCGGCATGGAGCGCGACCCGGCGCTGCTGCAGCGCGAGCTGGCGCGCGTCCGGGAGGCCTTCGGGGTCGAGGCCACCGTGTACGGCAAGGAGGGCGGGGAGCCCATCGCCTCGAGCGCCGCCCCGCCCTTGCCCCCCATCCTCTCCCCCGGCGCCACCGAGCCGCGCGGGCTCCCGGTCCGGCGCGGCGCCGGCCGGGCCCTGCCGCTGCCGGACGGCGGACAGGTGGTCTTCGTCTTCGCCGGGCATCCCCCCTTCTCCGGCCGCGCGCCGCTGGTGCTGGCGGCGGTGCTGTGCGTGATCGCCCTGGCCTCGGTCCCGCTGGCCCGCTCCATCGCCGCCCCGGTCGAGCAGCTCACCCGCGCCGCGGGGGCGCTGGGGGCGGGCGACCTCTCCACCCGGGCTCGGGTGCGCGCGCGCGGCGAGGTGGGGGAGCTGGCCCGCGCCTTCGACGACATGGCCGAGCGGCTGGAGGCGCTGGTGCGGGGAGAGAAGGAGCTGCTGGCCAACGTCTCGCACGAGGTGCGCACGCCGCTGGCCCGCATGCGGGTGGCCCTGGAGCTGGCCGCCGAGGGAGACCAGGAGCGGGCGCGTCGGTTCCTGGGGGAGATCGGTGCCGACCTGGACGCGCTCGACCGGCTGGTGGAGGACGTGCTCTCCACGGCCCGCCTCGACCTGGCGGCGAGCGGAAGCGCCCAGGTGCGGCGCGAGCCGGTCGACCTGGCCGCGGTCCTCTCGGACGCGGCGCGCCGCTTCGCCGAGCGCTGGCCGGGCCGGACGCTCGAGCTGGAGCGCGGCGGCCCGCTCCCCGGCGTCTCCGGCGATGCGGCCCTGCTCCTCCGGCTCCTCGAGAACCTGCTCGACAACGCCGCCAAGTACTCGGCGCCGGACGCGCCGGTGGCGCTCCTCGCCCGCGGCCAGGCGGGAGCCGCGGTGCTGGAGGTGCGCGACAGGGGGATCGGCATCGCCCCCGAGGACCTCCCCCGCCTGTTCACCCCGTTCTTCCGCACCGACCGGAGCCGCACCAGGGGGACCGGCGGGGTCGGGCTGGGGCTGGCCCTGGCCCGGCGCATCGCCAGAGCCCACGGCGGGGACGTCGAGGTCGAGAGCGCGGTCGAGCGGGGGACCACCTTCCGGGTGCGCATCCCCGGGATCTGACCGGTGCAAGCGAACGCTTGACCCTCTGCTGGCTTGCGCAGGGACGGGCTCTGGGATACCTAAGCCGCCCCTGGCCACCTCCTACGAGATCTTCCAGAAGGCCGAGCGGATCGAGCAGCTCTCGGCTGCCCTCTACGGCCTGCTGGCCCAGCGCTTCGCCGGCGATCCCGACGCCCGCGAGCTCTTCACCCGCCTGGAGCAGGAGGAGCTCCAGCACGCCAGCCGCGTCCGGCTCCTGGGGTCCCGCTACCGGACCGACCCGCGGATCCTGGGCCGCCTCTCGGTCGACCACGCCGGGCTCGATGCCGTCCTGGCCGAGGCCGACGCGGCGGTGCGCGCCGCGCAGGCGGGCACCTTCGCCCGGACCCTGCAGGCGGCGCTGGCCAAGGCCGCGGAGCTGGAGAAGAGCCTCTCCCGGGCCCACGCCGAGCTCATCGCCCGGGAGGGCAACCCCGCCCTGCGGGAGTTCTTCCGGCAGCTGGCGGAGCAGGACACGGCCCACCAGGAGCTGCTCGGGCCGGCCTGAGCGCGGCCGACGGCTGGCGCGCGTCGCAGAAGGGACCGGTGCGAGCAGGAGCCCGGCCTCGAGCGGCTCACGCCGGCGAGCCGCCCTCGGCCTCGTCCTCGGCCGCCCCGGCCGGGCCCAGGCCGTACTTCTTCAGCTTGTCGTGGAGCGTGACCCGGGACATCCCCAGGCGCCGGGCCGCCTCGCTGCGATTGCCGCGCGCCATCTCCAGCGCCTCCACGATCAGGCCGCGCTCGTAGGCCTCGACCCGCTGCTTGAGCGGGAGCGGGGCGCCGGCGGGCTGGTCGGGGCCGGGCGCGCCGGCGGGCGCGGCGGTCCGGGCGGCGCCGGGGAGGAGGCTCAGGTCGAGCCCCTCGGGTGGGGAGAGGGCCACCAGCCCCTCCAGCGCGTTCTCCAGCTCGCGCACGTTGCCGGGCCAGTGGTGGGCGGCGAGCCGCTCGAACAGGCTCTCCGGCACGTGCATCGGCGAGACCCCGAAGCGCTCGGCGAAGCGCTGCAGGAAGAAGCGGCCCAGCACCGGGATGTCCTCCGGCCGGCTGCGGAGCGGGGGGATGGCCAGGTGGACCACGTTGAGCCGGTAGAAGAGGTCCTCCCGGAAGGCGCCCTCCCGGACCCGCTCCTCCAGATCGCGATGGGTGGCGGCCAAAACCCGCACGTCCACGTTGCGGGCCCGCTCCTCGCCCAGCGGTCGCAGCTCGCCCTCGTGGAGGACCCGCAGGAGCTTGGCCTGCGCGCCGGGGGCCAGCTCGGCGACCTCGTCGAGGAGGATGGTGCCGCCGTCGGCCTCCCCGAAGAGCCCGGGCCGGGCCCGGATCGCGCCGGTGAAGGCGCCCCGGGAGTGCCCGAACAGCTCCGCCTCGGCCAGGTCCGGGGCCAGCGCGGCGCAGTTGAAGCGGACGAAGGGGCGATCGGCCCGGCGGGAGGCGCGCACGATGGCCTCGGCCACCCGCTCCTTGCCGGTGCCGCTCTCGCCGGTGATGAGCACGGTGACGTCGCGGGGGGCGACCCGGCCCACCAGGACCCCCAGGCGCCGCATGGCCTCGGAGGCGAACACCATCGAGCGCGCCAGCGCCAGCTCGCCCTGGAGCTTCTCGTTCTCGTGGGCGAGGCGCACCGCCTCCATGGAGCGGCGCACCACGGCCAGCAGCTCCTCGGTCTCGAAGGGCTTCTTGAAGTAGTCGTAGGCGCCGGCCTTGGTGGCCTCCACCGCCTGGCGCTCCGACCCGTGGGCGGTGATGAGCACCACCCTCGGCGTGGGGGTCCGGCGCATCAGCTCGCGCAGGAGCTCCATGCCGTCGAGCCGGGGCATGCGCAGGTCGGTGAGCACCAGGGGGGCGGGGGCGGCGTCGTACCTCTCCAGCGCCTCCTGGCCGTCGGCGGCCTCCTCCACCTGCAGCCCCTCGCTGGTCAGGATCTCGCGCAGGGTGTAGCGGACGCCGGGGTCGTCGTCGACCACCAGCACCCGCGCCGGAGCCTCCGGCTCGCCGCCCCGCGGGGGCGACCGGCCGTTCACGCCGCCCTCCCCGGGTCGGCCTCGGCCGGCACCGCCGGGAGCACCAGCAGGGCCTCGGTGCCGCCGCCGGTGCGGCTGCGCAGCAGGAGGTCCCCGCCGTGCTGGCGGGCCAGGGAGCGGGCGATGGTCAGCCCCAGCCCCGAGCCGTTGGCCTTGGTGGTGATCCCCGGCAGGAAGACCGACTCGCCCAGCCCCGGGTCCACCCCGCGGCCGCGGTCCAGCACCCGGACCAGGGCCCCCCCGGCCTCGCTCCGCTCGGCGGCGATGCGCACCTCTCCCCCGGGCGGGCTGGCGTCGAGGGCGTTCTGCACCAGGTTGATGAGCACCTGCTTCACCTTTCGTGGGTCGCAGCGCGCCATGACCGCCGCCCCCTCGAGCAGGAGCGTCACGGTGCGCTCGCGCGCCATCCCCTCGTGCAGCGCCGCCACCTCCTGGCACAGGGCGGAGACGTCGCACTCCCCGAGGGCCAGCGGCACCAGCGGACGGGAGAAGTTGAGGAACTCGTCGAGGATGGACTGCATCCGCTCGACCTCGCGCCGGAGCACCGCCAGCCGCTCGGCGCCCTTGCCGTCGGGGAGGTGCTGGGAGAGGAGGCCGGAGAGCCCCTTGACGCTGGCCAGCGGGTTCTTGAGCTCGTGGGCGATCTCCGCCGAGAGGGCGGTCAGCTCCTCGGCCCGCTCCCGGTGCTCCCGGAGCGACTCCTGCTGGGCGGCCAGCTTGCGGCGGAGGATGCTCTCGAAGGTCTTGCGCAAGGCGCGCCCGAGGATCTGGGACATCACCAGGACCACGGTGAGCATCACCGCCGTGGCCCAGACGTGCGTCGCGCCCGCGCCCAGCCGCGAGCCGCCGCCGAAGGCGCTGAGGTTGAAGTCCGGGATGCGCCCGCTCACCCCCAGGTAGGCCATGGCCCAGGTGGTGGCCAGCTGGAGCAGCGGCACGAGGAGCTGGAGCGGCGGCTTGATCAGCACCGCGGTGAGGATCCCCAGCGGGATGGCCACCAGCAAGAACGGGCTCTGCACCCCGCCGCTCACGAAGCTGACGGCCAGCTGGCCGACGCAGGCCAGCAGGAGGTTCACCGGGATGGCGCTGCGGGAGAGCCCTCCCCGGCGGTAGCGGACCAGCTCGACCAGGAAGAAGGTGGGGAGGGTCACCATCGCCACCCCCAGCACCACCCGGCGCCACAAGGCCGGCTCGACCCACAGGAGCCAGCCCATGACCAGCACCACCACCGGCACCACCACCACCCGCAGGGCCACCATGTAGCCGAAGACCCGCGACAGCTCCTCGCGCTCGATGGCCTTCTGGACGCTGGGCATGGGTCCGCCTGGGGCCAGGATACGTCGCGGGCGCCGGGAAAGCAGCATGGCTACCCCTCCCGGCCCAGCGCGAGCTGCAGGGCCAGCCGGGCCAGGCCCAGCCGGGCGCGGGCGGCGGCCAGGCCGCTGTCGGCCAGGTACAGCCGGTCGTTGGCGTCGATCACGTCCAGGCTCGAGGCCACCCCGGCGTCGAAGCTGCGCCGGATGGAGGCGGCGCTGTCGCCGGCCAGCCCCAGCTGCGCGTGGGCCAGGCGGAGCTGCTCGACCGCCACCTCCAGGTCGCGGCGGGCGTCCTGGACCTCGCGGCGCACCGAGAGGCGCTGGGCGGCCAGCCCGGCCCGGGCGCCGGCCGCCTGCGCCTCGGCCTCGCGCACCTTCCCGTAGCGGAGGCCGCCGTCGTAGAGCTGCCAGGTGAGGTCGAGCGAGGCCCGCCAGCCGTCCTTCTTGCCGGTGAGGTAGGGGACGTCGGCCTCGAAGATCGAGGCCGAGGCCGAGAGCTCGGGAGCCAGCCGGGCCCAGGCGGAGCGGATCCCGGCCTCGGCCGCGCGCTCCTCGGCGGCCTGGGCCGCGACCTCGGGGCGGCGGTCCAGCGCCTCCGCCACCAGCGCGTCGCCGTCGGCGCCGAGGCCGGGCAGGGGCGCCGCCTCGACCTCCGGGACCTCCACCCGCACCGGCTGCTCGCGGCCGAGGAGCACGCCCACCGCCAGCCGCTCCCGGTCCAGGGCGGCCCGGGTGCCGGCCAGATCGCTCTGGCGCCGCACCAGCTCGGCCTGGGCCCGGGTGATCTCCAGCGGAGCCGCGGTGCCGGCCCGGACGCGCCGCTCGGCGCTGTGCACCAGCTCCTCGGCGTTCTCCACCGCGCGCTCGGCCGCCGCCACCTCCTCCTCGCCGGCGACGGCGAGGTGGGCGGCCTGGGCCAGGCTGGTGCGCAGGGACAGGCGGGTGGCGGCGGCGGAGAGGTCGGCGGCGCGGGCCGCGTCCCGGGCCAGGGACAGGTCGTACCAGGCGCTGGGCGAGAGCAGCGGGAGGCGCAAGGATGCGCTCACCGTGGCCGAGTGGAGCGGCTGGATCACCACCGTCCGGGGCCCGAGCGGCGGCGGCAAGGAGAGCTCGGCCGCGTCGCTGTTGCGCACCCAGCTCACCCCGGCGCCGGCGGTGGGGAGGAGCGGGGCCAGCGCCTCGCGCACCACCGCCTGGGCCGCGTCGGCGCGGCTGCGAGCCTGGGCCAGGGTGAGGCTCTGGCGTTCGAGCTCGTCGAGGGCTGCGTCGAGGGTGAGGGCCGGCAGGCCGGCCGGGGCGTCGGCCCCGGCCAGGGTGGCGAGCAGCGGGGCGAGGGCGATGAGGGTCACGGCCAGGAGGCCTCCGGGCGCACGCGGCGGCGCCTGGGGGGACAAGAGCAAGGACGGTGCCGCGGTACGCTCCCCGGTGAGCGAGCCCCCGGCCCGGCCCGGCCCGGGCTTTTCGAGGCCGGGCCACGGCGCTCTGTTCGGAGTTCCTGAGCGGGTGTCGGATTTCCGTACGCGCCTGGAGCCCCCGGCTCGCGTGCGCCGGGGGTTCCGGGGAGGACGGCGGCGGCACGCCGCTTGCGAGGAGAGGCGGCGTCCGGGCCAGGGTCGGGGCCGGGCTCGTTCCGAGGATGAGGCTGGCCGAGGGGAGGAGCGGATGCGCAGGGTCATCGTGGTCCTCATCGTCCTGGTGGTGGCGCTCGGTGGGCTCATCGCCTTCCGGCTCTGGACCCAGGCGCGGGCCCTGGCCGCGCCCTCGGGCGGATCGGGCGAGATCGAAGGGACGGTGGTGGAGCTCTCCTCCCGGGTGGGGGCACGCATCGTCGAGCAGCCGGTGCGGGAGGGGCAGGCGGTGAAGAAGGGCGATCTGCTCGTGCGGCTGGACTGTGCCGATCCGGAGGCGGCGGTGGCCGAGGCGCAGGCGCGCCTGGCCCAGGCCCAGGCCCAGGCCCAGGCCGCGGGGGCGCAGGTCAGGGCCTCGGAGCGGAACCGGCTGGCGGCGGGCGCCGCCGAGGAGGCGTCCCGGGCGCAGGCGGAGGCGCTCCGGGCCCAGGCGGAGGCCGCCGATCGACAGGCCCGGCGCCTCTCCCAGCTCACCGCCGACGTGGCCGCCTCGAGCATCGACCAGACCCAGGCCAGCGCCTCGGAGCTCGACCAGCAGGTGCGGGCCGCCCGGGCCCAGGCGGCCGCCAGCGCCGAGCAGGCCCAGGTGGCGGCGGTCGGCATCCACGCCAGCACCGCGCAGGCCCAGGCAGCGCTGGCCCAGATCCACGCCGCCGAGGCGCAGCTGGCCCGGGCCCAGCTGCTCGCGGCCGAGTGCGTGATCCGGGCGCCACGGGACGCCGAGGTGCAGACGCTGCCGCACGAGGTGGGCGAGCTCACCGCGCCGGGCGCGGTGCTGGTGCGGCTGGTGGACCTCTCGGAGGTGAAGGCCACCTTCTACCTCCCCAACGCCGAGGTGGGGGCGGTCCGGCCCGGGGCGCCCGCCCAGGTGGTGGCCGACGCCTTTCCCGGCCTGGTCTTCGAGGGCAAGGTCCGGACCGTGTCGCTGGAGGCGGAGTTCACCCCGCGCAACATCCAGACCCGCACCGACCGCGACCGCCTGGTCTACCCGGTGGAGGTGACGGTGGTGAACCGGGAGGGCAAGCTGCGCGCCGGGATGCCGGTGCAGGTGAGCCTCACCGGGACGGAGAAGTAGGCGTGGCCGACGGCACCGTCACCGTGTCCGCCCAAGCCCTGGTCCGCCGCTTCGGGGCGGTGACCGCGCTCGACGGCCTTTCGTTCGAGGCCCGGCGGGGCGAGCTCATGGGGCTGGTGGGCCCGGATGGCGCAGGGAAGACCACCGCCATCCGGCTGGTGGCCGGGCTCATGGCGCCCCACGCCGGCCTGGTGCGGGTGCTGGGCGAGGACCCGCTGGGCGGCGGGGTCCGCGAGCGGGTCGGGCTCATGCCCCAGCAGTACAGCCTGTACCGCGACCTCTCGGTGGGCGAGAACCTGCGCTTCTTCTCCCGCCTCTTCGTCCTGCCGCGGGCGGTGTTCCGCGCGCGCGCCGAGCGGCTCCTCTCCCTCACCCGGCTGGCCCGCTTCGTCGACCGCCGCGCCGAGGCCCTCTCCGGCGGCATGTACAAGAAGCTGGCGCTGGCCTGCGCCCTGCTCCACGAGCCGGAGGTGCTGCTCCTCGACGAGCCCACCAACGGCGTGGACCCGGTCTCGCGCCGCGAGCTGTGGGAGCTGCTCCACGAGTTCGTGCACGGCGGCATGACGGTGATCGTCTCCACCCCGTACATGGACGAGGCCGAGCGGTGCAGCCGGGTGGCGCTGGTCCACCACGGGAAGGTGCTCCTCGAGGGCGAGCCGGGCGGGCTCATCGCCCGGTTCGAGGACGAGGTGTACGAGGTCCGGGGCGGCGACCGGGACGCGCTCGACGAGCTCCTCTCCCGGCACCCGGCGGTGCGGGCCGCCTCGCCGGCCGGCGCCCGCCTGCGGGTGGTGGTGGCGCGGGGCGGCGGCGCGGAGCTGTCGCGGGCGGTGGCGGCCCTGGGCGCGTCCCTGGGGCCGGCCAGCCCCGACTTCGAGGACCTGTTCCTCTCCCGCATCCGGGAGGCGGCGTGAGCGGCGCCGGAGAGACCGCTCCCGGCGGGCCGGCCATCGAGGCCCGCGAGCTCACCCGCCGCTTCGGCGACTTCACCGCCGTCGACCGGGTGAGCTTCGAGGTCCCCCGCGGCGAGATCTTCGGCTACCTGGGCGCCAACGGCGCCGGCAAGTCCACCACCATCCGCATGCTCACCGGGCTGCTGCGACCCAGCGGCGGGACCGGCCGGGTGGCCGGGCACGACCTGTGGAAGGACCCGGGGGCGGTGAAGGCCGCCATCGGCTACATGTCGCAGAAGTTCTCGCTCTACCTCGACCTGCCGGTCCGGGAGAACGTGGCCTTCTTCGGCGGCGCCTATGGCCTTTCCGGCGCGGCCCTGCGGGCCCGGGCCGACGAGGTGCTGGCCCTGGCCGACCTGCGGGGCCTCTCCGACGCCGTCACCGGGGACCTGCCCGGCGGGCTACGCCAGCGGCTGGCGCTGGCCTGCGCCATCCTCCACCGGCCCGAGGTGGTGTTCCTGGACGAGCCCACCGCCGGCGTCGACCCGCTGGCCCGGCGCACCTTCTGGCGGATCATCCGCGACCTGGCCCGCGGCGGCACCACCGTCTTCGTCACCACCCACTACCTCGACGAGGCCGAGTACTGCGGCCGGATCGGCCTGATGGTGGACGGGCGGCTGGTGGCGCTGGACACGCCGGCGAGCCTCAAGGCAACTTGGGTGCCGGACGAGGTGCTGGTGGTCCGCGGGCGAGAGCTGCGCACGGCGGCCGCCTCGCTCAAGGACCGCCCCGGCGTCCGGGACGTGGTCCCCTTCGGCGCCGGCCTGCACCTCCGGGTCGAGCCGGGGAGCCTCCCGCCCCCGGAGGCGGCCCGGCTCCTGGCCGCGGCCGGGGCGGCGGAGGTCAGCGTGGAGCGGGCCGAGCCCACCCTGGAGGACGTGTTCCTGGCGGTGGTGGGGGGCGGCCGTGGCTGAGGCCCTCGACGCCGGCCGCCTGCGCCGCTCGCTGATCCGGGTCGGCGCCATGGCCGCCAAGGAGACGCTCCACGTCCTGCGCGACCCGCGCACCCTCTACCTGGCGCTGGTCATGCCGGTGGTGATGCTGTTCCTGTTCGGCTACGGGGTCTCCTTCGACGTCGACCACCTGCCCCTGGCGATCGCCGACCTCGACCGGAGCGAGGCCTCGCGGGCCCTGGTCCGCACCGTCACCGGCGCGGGCGAGCTGGTCTCGGTCGGCCCTGCGGACCCGGCAGAGGCCGACCGGCTCTTCCGGCGGGGCGGGGCGGTGGCGGTGCTGGTCGTCCCCCGCGACTACGGCCAGAAGGTGGCCCGCCGCGAGCGGGTGGAGCTGCAGCTGCTGGCGGACGGGTCCGACGTGATGGTGGTGAACCAGGTGCTGGCCAAGGCCGAGGCGCTGGTGCGGGCCGAGACGCAGCGGCTGGCCGGCCTCGAGCCGGCGCGGGCGGACCCTCCGCTCCAGGTGAAGATCTGGACCCGCTACAACCCGGCCGGCCGCTCGGCGCTCTTCCTGGTGCCCGGGCTGGCCGCCTACATCCTGGCGCTCACCGCCGTGCTGCTCACCGCCCTGACCGTGGCCGGGGAGTGGGAGCGGGGCTCGATGGAGCAGCTCTTCGCCTCGCCGGTGAGCCGGCTGGAGATCGTCCTGGGCAAGCTCGCCCCCTACCTGGTGATCGGGATGCTGGAGCTCCTCCTGGTGGTGGCCTTCGGCGCGGCCGTGTTCGACGTGCCGGTGCGGGGGAGCCTGAGCCTCTTCCTCCTGGTGGGCTTCTTCTTCCTGGTGGGCATGCTGGGTCAGGGGCTGCTCATCTCGGTGGTGACCCGGAACCAGCTGGTGGCCACCCAGGCCGGGACGCTGTCCTCGCTCCTGCCCTCGCTGCTCCTCTCCGGGATGGTGGTGCCCATCGAGAACATGCCCTGGCCCCTCCAGCTCCTCTCGCGGGTCATCCCGGCCCGCTACCTGGTCCACGCGCTGCGCGGCATCCTCCTCAAGGGGAATGGCCTCTCGGTGCTGTGGCCGGACCTCCTGGCGGTGATCCTCTTCGCGGTGCTGGTGCTCTTCGTCTCCACCGCCCGCTTCCAGCGGAGGCTGGCGTGAGCGCGCTGGGCAGGCCCAAGGCCCGGGTACAGCTCGCGGCTGTCTTCCGCAAGGAGGTCCGGCAGACGGCCCGGGACCCGCGCATGATGTTCATGCTGGTGGTGGCGCCGCTCCTCCAGACGCTCATCTTCGGGTTCGCCGTCGACTTCACCACCGACCACGTGCCCACCCTGGTGCTGGACCGGGACGGGACCGACGTCTCCCGGCTGCAGGCGCGGCGGCTCCTGGCCGACGGCACGCTGCAGGGGGTGCTCTCCGCGACGGGTCCGGCCGAGGTGGACCGTGACCTGGACACCGGGGCGGCGGCGGCCGCGGTGATCCTGCCCCGGCGGCTCGCCGCCGACCTGGCCGCCGGCCGCACGGCCGAGGTGCAGGTGGTCATCGACGGCACCAACCCCAACCAGTCCACGGTGGCGGGCGCCGCCGCCTCGCAGTACTTCGGCCAGGTAGCGGAGCAGATGGCGCGGGACCGCCTGGGCGCTGCCGGGCGCGAGCCCCCGGCCCAGCTCGAGCTCGTGCCCCGCATCTCCTACAACCCGGAGGTCAAGTCGCCGCCCTACATGATCCCGGGGATCGCGGCGCTGCTCCTGCTGGTGGTCACCACGGTGGTCACGGCCATGGGCCTGGCTCGCGAGCGGGAGATGGGCACGCTGGAGCAGGTGATGGTGACGCCCATCCGCCCGACGGTGCTGCTCTTCGGCAAGATCGCGCCCTACGTGGTGATCGGCTTCGTGGACGTGATGCTCCTGGTGACGGCCGGGACCTGGGTCTTCGGCGTGCCCATCCGCGGGCCGCTGCCGGTCCTGGTGGTGGGGACCCTGCTCTACTTGCTCACCACCCTGGGGGTGGGACTCCTCGTCTCGACCATCTCCCGCACCCAGCAGCAGTCGTTCCTGGCCGGCTTCCTGTTCATCATGCCGGCGGTGCTCCTCTCCGGCGTGATGACGCCGGTCCGGTCGATGCCCGAGTGGCTCCAGGCCGTCACCTGGATCAACCCGGTCCGCCACTACGCGGAGGTGATGCGCAGCTGCCTGCTCCGGGGCGCCGGGTTCGGCGACCTGGCCACGCCGCTGCTCGCGCTGGCGGGGATCGGCGGGGCGGTGTTCCTGGCCGCGGCCCTCCGCTTCCGGACGCGCCTCGGGTGAGGCTCGCCACCTCGCGACCATTGCGCCCGGGTGGCGCGCTCCCCCATCGAAGGCGTCGACCCTGACGGGTTCCCCGGCGTTTCCGTGACTCCGATCGGCGTCCATCGAGGGATAAGCGAGATGCACCGTCACGGTGCGCCAGTTCACTCCAGGGAAGGGTGCCATGCTCAAGGGCTTCAAGGAGTTCATCTCTCGCGGGAACGTGATCGACCTGGCGGTCGGCATCATCATGGGCGCCGCCTTCAGCGCCATCGTCGGCTCGCTCGTCACCGACGTGATCACGCCCCTCGTCGGCGCGGTCTTCGGCAGGCCCGACTTCTCGGGCATCGTGCTCGGGCCGATCACCGTCGGGAAGTTCCTCAACGCCGTTGTCAACTTCCTGCTGGTGGCCGTAGGCGTGTACTTCTTCATCGTCGTGCCCATGAACAAGCTCCTGAAGAAGAAGGAGGTTGCTCCCACGCCACCGGCGCAGTCCGCGGAGGAGAAGCTCCTGGTGGAGATCCGCGACCTGCTGGCCCGGAAGTAGGCATCCGCCTCGAGGGCGGACGTCGCGGCCGGCCTCCGGGCCGGCTGCGACGCATCCCACCCCCGGGGGAGGCGTATCATCCCTCCCGAAGGGGAAACGCACCCATGCTCGACACCGTCGACCTCGGCCGGAAGCTGGACCGCCGCGGCTACGAGAGCCGGTACCGGGAGCTCCGGGACCGGCTCTCCCTCCTGCAGCGGGCGGTGTTCGAGGAGAAGGTCCCGGTGCTGGTGGTCTTCGAGGGCTGGGACGCCGCGGGCAAGGGGGACTCCATCGAGAAGCTGGTGGGCCGCATCGATCCCCGCGGCTACGACGTCCACCTCACCCGGGCCCCGACCGAGGAGGAGCGGCTGCGCCCCTTCCTCTGGCGCTTCTGGACGCGGCTCCCCGAGCGCGGCGCCATCGCCGTCTTCGACCGCTCCTGGTACCGGCGGGTCCTGGCGGAGCGGGTGGAGCGCGAGGTGCCGCGCCGGGTCTGGGAAAGCGCCTACGAGGAGATCAACCAGTTCGAGCGGATGCTCACCGACGACGGCGCGCTGGTGGTGAAGTTCTTCCTGCACATCTCCGCCGCCGAGCAGGAGCGTCGCTTCCGGAGGATCGAGAAGAGCAAGTACGAGTCCTGGCGGGTCACCCGCCAGGACTGGAAGGCCCACCGGAGGTACGACCGGTACCGGACCGCCGCCGACGAGATGCTGGAGCGCACCAGCACCCCCTGGGGCCCCTGGACCGTGGTGCCCTCCACCGACAAGCGCTGGCGCCGGGTGCAGGTGCTGGAGACCCTGGTGGCGGCGCTGGAGAAGGCGCTCTCGGACAAGCGGGCCCGCAAGGCCGTGCCCACGCCCTCGCCCGCCGCGGGGCGACCGGCCCGCAAGATCCACCGCGCGGACCGAACCGTCCTCGACAGCGTCGACCTCGCCCTGCGGATCACCCCGGCCCGGTACGAGAAGGAGCTGTCGCGCTGCCAGGGACGGCTGCGCGAGCTGGAGTTCGCCTGCTACACCGCCCGGGTGCCGGTGGTCGTGGCCCTCGAGGGCTGGGACGCGGCCGGCAAGGGCGGCGCCATCCGCAGGCTGGTCGGGGCCCTCGACCCGCGCGGCTACACCGTCCACCCCATCGCCGCGCCCAAGGGAGACGAGGCCACCCACCACTACCTGTGGCGCTTCTGGAAGCGGATCCCCAAGGCCGGGCACGTGGCCGTGTTCGACCGGACCTGGTACGGCCGGGTGCTGGTCGAGCGCGTGGAGGGGTTCTGCTCCGAGCCGGAGTGGCGCCGCGCCTACCACGAGATCAACGAGTTCGAGCGCTCGCTCACCAACGCCGGCGCGGTGCTGGTGAAGTACTGGCTGCACGTCTCCCCGGAGACGCAGCTGGAGCGCTTCAAGGCGCGGGAGAAGGATCCGGCCAAGCGCTACAAGATCACCGAGGAGGACTGGCGGAACCGCGAGAAGTGGGACGCCTACCGCCTCGCCGTCCACGACATGATCACCCAGACCTCCACCACCTACGCGCCCTGGACCATCGTGGAGGCGGACGACAAGGCCTGGGCGCGCGTCCGCTGCCTTCGCACGCTGGTGGAGGCGGTGGAGAGGAGGCTCCGGTAGCCCTGGCTACAGCTCGCCCTGCGCGAACCTGAGGTTGGCCCGGGCCACCCGGCAGTTGCGCTGGGCGCTGGCCAAATTGGCCTCGGCCTGGCGGACGTTGAGGAGCGCGTCCTCCACCTCCAGGCGGGTCTTCACCCCGAGCTCCTGCCCCTTCTCCGACATCTCCAGGAGCCGCCGGGCCTGGCCCACCGTGCTCGCCAGGGCCCGCGCCGTCTCGGAGGAGACGCGGAGCGCCTCCAGGGCGCCGTGGACCTCGGCCCGGACGCCGTCCCGGGCCTGGGCCAGGTCGATCCGGGCCTGGGCCAGGTCGCTCTCGGCCTGACGTACCCGGCCGCGGGTGGCCAGGCCGTCGAAGAAGGGGAAGGTGAGCACCAGTCCGGCCGACCAGGTGGTTCCGTTGCCCGACAGGGAGCTGGGCGTGTCGCCCGGCGAGGTGAAGAAGCCCTGCGGTACCGGGCCCACGCTCAGCCAGCGGTGTCCGATCCCTGCGCGGAGATCGAGGCGGGGCTTGTCATCGGCGTCATAGACCTCGACCAGGTCCCGGCGCACCTCCACGGTCCCGGTCAGGGCCTTGAGGTCGGGGCGGTGCTCCAGCGCGGTCCCGACTGCGTCCTCCAGCGCCGGCACCTCGGCGGGCTCCGCCTCCAGGCTGCCGGCGACGTCGATGCCTGTCCCCTCCTCGGCGAGGACCAGGCGGAGCCGGTCCAGGGCCAGCGACACCAGTCCCTCGGTCCGGATCACCTCGGGCTTCTGGTTGTCCAGGGCCACCTGGGCGGCCAAGAGGTCGTAGTCGGTCGCCGTGCCCAGCTGGTGGCGGTGCCGGGCGTCGGCGAGCTGCCGCTCCCGCTGGGCCAGGCTCTCCCTGGCGATCTCCAGGAGCCGGCGAGAGAGGAGCACGTCGTAGAACGCCTCGGTGACGGTGCGGACGGCGGCCTGCCGGAAGTGCTCCAGTTGGTCGTCGGCCGAGGCGATACCCGAGCGAGCGGCGCGGAGGGCGGCCCCCACCTTGCCCCAGGTGTAGATCGCCTGGGACAGCGTCAGGCCCACGTCCTCCACGGTCTGCGTCGCCGGCTGGAGTCCGCGCATGGCCTGGCGGGTGGCGTCGTCCCGCGCCGTGGCGAGGCTGGCCTGCGCCAGCAGGGAGGGGAGGGCGGCGGCCCGGCTCTCCACGTACTTCCCCAGCACCCACTCCTGGTAGGCACGGGCCTTCTGCACGTCGCGGTTCTTGTCCGAGGCGATCCGGACGGCATCCTCCAGCGAGAGGATCCGCACCGCCTCCGGCGCGGGGGCGGACGGCTCGGTGGCCCGGGCCGGGAAGGCCAGGGAGGCGAGGAGCAGGATGCCCACGGCGATCCGCGAGGCGGTGCGGACGTGCGCGTCCTGCTCCAGGGCATTGGCCCCGGCCCAGCGCCGATGCAGCCAGCCGGCGAAGTCGTCGAAGAGGGAGTAGACCACCGGCACCACCACCAGGGTGAGCACGGTGGAGGTGATGAGGCCCCCGATCACCGCCCGCCCCATGGGCGCGCGCAGCTCGGCCCCCTGGCCGACGCCCAGCGCCAGCGGCAGCATCCCGAAGATCATGGCCAGGGTGGTCATCATGATGGGCCGCAGGCGCGTCCGCCCGGCGGTGACGAGCGCAGTGCGTCGGTCCATGCCCTGGCGGCGGAGCACCTTGGTGTAGTCGACCAGCAGGATGGCGTTCTTGGTGACCAGGCCCATGAGCAGGATCAGGCCGATGAACGACATGATGCTGAGGGTGTCGCCGGTGGCCAGGAGCATCCCGGCCATGCCCACGATGGCCAGCGGCAGGGAGAGCATGATGGAGAGCGGGTCGATGAACGACTCGAACTGGGCCGCCAGGATGAGGTAGACGAAGATCACCGCCAGGAAGAGCGATTCGAACATGTAGCCGAAGCTCTCCTCCATGGCCTCGACGTCGCCGCCGAAGACGACCCGGTACCCGGGCGCCAGGTCGATGCCCTTCACCGCCTCCTCGATCCGCTCCTGGGCCGTGCCCAGCGGGATGCCGTCCAGGTTGGCGCTGAGGATCACCTGCCGGGAGAGGTCCTGCCGCGAGATCTCCGCCGGGGTGGTGGTCCGCTCGGCCCGGACCAGATCGGAGAGCGGGACCAGGGCCGGCGCGCCGCGCCGGCCCGGCACCGCCAGGTGCAGGTCGCCGATCTGGGACACGTCGCGGCGCATGGAGAGGGGCAGCCGCACCCGCACGTCCACCGCCTCGCCCTCCTCGTCCTCGTAGGTGGAGACGGCCTGGCCCCCCACCAGCGCGCTCACCGTGCGGGCGATGGCCGGGGTGGAGAGTCCCAGGTCGGCGGCGCGCTCCCGGTCCACCACCAGCTGGTACTCGGGCAGGTCGAGCTCCAGGGTCAGCTCCAGGTCGACCACCCCGGGGATCCTGTAGACCGCGTCCTTGAGCTGGGCGCCGTACTTCTTGAGGAGCGGGATCTGCTCGCCGCGGATGAACACCTGGATGGGCTTCTCGGCGAACTCGTCGGCCTGCATCTCCACCGAGGGGATGATGCCGGCGACGCCGCCCACCAGCTGCCGGGCCTCGGCCGCCAGCACGCTGGCGTGCTTCCGGCGCAGGCGCCGCTCCACCAGCTTGACGTAGACCCGGGCGTCCCGGACCGTGCCCGTGTCGCCGGCGCCGATGGAGGCGTAGGTGTAGCGGATCTCGGGCACCTTCTTGAGCACCCGGAGCACGGCCTCGACCCGACCCCGCGTCTCCTCGAAGGAGGCGTCCGGCGCGGTGGTGAACTTGACCTGGAACTCGCCCTGGTCGTCGTTGGCCATGAACTCCTTGGGGAGCACGGCGAAGGCCACGATCCCGCCCCCGAAGGCCAGGGTGGCGGCCAGCACCACGGTCTTGCGGTGGTCGAGAGCAAAGCCCACCAGCCCCTGGTAGCGGTCGGCGGTCCGGTCGAACCAGCCGTTGAAGTGGTCGAGGGCCCGGGCCAGCAGGTGGCGCCGGCCGGTGCGCTCCACGTCCGGGTCGACCCAGCGCGAGGAGAGCATGGGGTCGAGGGTGAAGGAGACGAACAGCGAGACGGCCACCGCGAAGGCCACGGTGATGCCGAACTGGAAGAAGAAGCGGCCGATGACGCCCTTCATGAAGGCCACCGGCACGAACACGGCGATGATGGAGAGGCTGGTGGCCAGCACCGCCAGGCCGATCTCCGAGGTGCCCTTCCGCGCAGCGGTGACGTGGTCCTGGCCGTCCTCCAGGTGGCGGACGATGTTCTCGCGCACCACGATGGCGTCGTCGATGAGCAGCCCGATGGCCAGCGAAAGGGCCATCAGCGTCATGACGTTGAGGGTCATGCCCAGGAAGTACATGACGATGAAGGAGGAGATGACGGAGATGGGCAGGGTGAGCCCGGTGATGACCGTGGACCGCCAGGAATTGAGGAAGAGGAAGACGATCAGCACGGTGAGCACGCCGCCCTCCAGCAGCGTGGAGGTGACGTCGTGGACCGAGTCCTTGATCACCACCGATCCGTCCCGCACCATCTGGATCTCCACCGAGGGCGGGAGCTCGCCGCGGAGCCGGCCGATCTCCCGGTTGACGGCCTCCACCACCCCCACGGTGTTGGCCTTCGACTGCTTGTAGACGTCGATGACCACCGCTGGCACGTCGCTCACCAGGGCCAGCTTGCGCTGCTCCTCCACGCCGTCCCGCACCTCGGCCACCTGGCCGAGCAGGACGGGCACGCCACCCCGCTGGGCCACCACCATGGAGCGAAAGCCCGAGACCTCGCGCGGCTTGCCAGCGATGCGGAGCGGCACCTCCTGGCCACCACGGTCGATCCGTCCCAGCGGCGTGTTGACGTTCTCGCCCGAGAGCCCGGCCACCACCTCGTCCACCCCCAGCCCCAGCGCGTCGAGGCGGGCCGGGTCGAGGTCGACCGAGACCTCGCGCTTGGTGTCGCCCACCAGATCCACCTTGCCCACGCCGGGGAGGTTCTCCAGCCGGCGCCGCACCCGCCGATCGACCAGGGTGGACAGCTCGCGGGGGGTGAGCTCGGAGGAGCGGACTGCCAGGGAGACGATGGCCATCCCCGCGATGTCGAACTTCTGGATGATGGGCTCCTCGAGCCCCTGCGGGAGCTGGTTGCGGATGGCGGCGATCTTGGAGCGGGCGTCCTGGGCCACGTCGTTCACCCGGACCTCCAGCTCGAACTCGACGATGAGCGAGGACACGCCCTCGCGCGACGACGAGTAGACGTGCTTCACCCCGGCGATGGGGTTCACCGCCTGCTCCAGCTTCTTGGTGACCTCCCGCTCCACGGTCTCGGGTGAGGCCCCGGGGAAGAGGGTCACGATCGACAGCGCCGGGAACTCGATGTCCGGGAACATGTCGATGGCCAGGCGCCGGTAGGAGAAGATCCCCAGCGTGACCAGGGCGATCATCAGGACGGTGGCGAAGACCGGCCGCTTGATGGAGACGTCGGAGAGGAGCATGGCTCACACCCCCTGGGCGGCGCGGATGGCATCGCCGTCGCGCAGGTTGAAGGCGCCCCGGGTCACCACCTCCTGCCCGCCCTGCAGCCCGCCGGCCACCTCGATGCTGTCGCCCGCGACCACGCCGGTCTGGATGCTGCGGCGGTGGGCGGTGCCGCCCTCCACCACGAAGACGGTCGCGGTCCTGCCGGTGGGGTCCCAGGAGACCAGGGCCGCCCGGGGGACGGCCAGGACGCCGGCGCGGTGGCCGATGACGATCCGCCCCTTGACGAATAGACCGGGCCTGAGCTCGGCAGCCTGGTTGGGTACCTCGGCCTTCACCTTCACGGTCCGGCTGGCCTCGTCGGCGGTCGGGTTGATGAAGGAGACCTTGCCTCTGAACTCCCTTCCGGGCAGGGCGTCGCTGGTGAAGACCAGCGGCTGCCCCACCTGGAGCGCGGCCGTCCGCGCCGAGGGTACGCTGGCCACGAGCTCCAGCACCCGCGCGTCGACGATGCGGAACATGGGGACCGGGCTCCCCATGTTCTCCACGTAGTCGCCCACGTCGACGTTGCGCTCCGCCACCACGCCATCGATGGGGGCGCGCAGCACCGCCTTCTGCAGCCGGGTCTCGGCCATGGCTTGCTGGGCCCGGGCCGCCGCCACCCCGGCGCGGGCGGCCTCCTCGGCGGTCGCGGCCTCGTCGAGCGCCTGCTGGGTGGCCAGCCCGGCCTCCTTGAGCTTGCGGGTACGCTCCAGCTCGCGGCCGGCGCGCTGGGCGGCCACCTCCGCCTGGAGGCCGGCGGCCCGCGCCGACCCCGCGCCCGCGACGGCCTCGCGCGCGTCGAGGCGGGCGAGCGGCGTGCCCCGGGTCACCTTCACCCACTGCGTCACCTTCACCTCGGTGACGACCCCGCTGTACTCGGTCTTCACCTCGGCCGTGCGCAGGGCGGAGAGCCCCCCCACCACCTCGACCGACTCCTCCAGGTCGGCGGTGCCCACCCTGGCCGTCTCCACCGTCACCGCCGGCCGGGCGCCCGGGGCGGGCGGCTTCTCAGCGGGGCGGGAGCAGGCCGCGAGGAGCGCGAGGGAGAGCGGGACGGCGAGCGGGCGGGTCATGGCGAGGTCCTCCGGCGGCCGGGCTTGTGCGGGGCGAGCCCGGCGAAGACGAGGTCGAGGATGCGGAGCACGCCGGCCCTTCCCGGGCTGAGCGCCGGGTAGGCCAGGGCCAGATCCATGGAGTAGGAGATCACGGCCAGGAGGGCGTGGGCGACGTCGGGCACGCGGGCGCGGCGGAGCTCCCCTGCGGCGATGCCCTGGGCCACCACCCGCTCGACCGTGGAGAAGAACCGGCGATGGATGGCCTCGAAGTCGACGGCCGGGGCACCTTGCCCCGGCCCCCAGTAGGCGGCGTTCACGAAGCGGGCCGAGGACTGGTGGGCCTCGAAGAGCCCGAACATGGCGCCGAAGAGCCGCTCCAGGCGCTCGCGGGCCGTCCCCGGGGCGGCCACGCTCTTGTCCAAAGTGCTCTCCACCGCCCCACGGAGCTCCTCCACCAGGGCCAGGTACAGCCCCTCCTTGCTGTGGAAGTGGTAGTAGAGGGCGGGCTTGGTGACCCCGGCGGCCTCCACGATCTCGCGAATGGAGGTGGCGGCATAGCCTCGGGTGGCGAACAGCTCCATGGCGGCGTGCAGGAGCCGCTCGCGGACGGGACCGTTCCTGGCCGGGGGCATGGAGAGCCTCGCTGCCGGGGGGGGGGATCTACCTACCGGTCGGTAAGCTAGGCCAAGGCCCGGACGGGCGTCAACGGGCGATTCCGCGCGCCCCGGGACGCGGCCCGGCGGCGGGCGACGGCAGTGGAATCACGCGGACATTTCTGATACGTGCCGACGCATGAGCCGCATCTACAGGTCGCTTCCCCCCAAGGGCACCCCGGTCGGCATCGCCTTCAGCGGCGGCCTGGACACACGCTGCGCGGTGGCCTGGATGACCGAGCAGGGCATCCCGGTCCACTGCTACACCGCCGACCTGGCCCAGCCCGACGAGAAGAACCCCGCCGACATCCCGCCGGTCGCCCTCCAGCACGGCGCGGTGTCGGCCAAGCTGGTCGACTGCCGCGAGGCGCTGGTGCGCGAGGGGATCGCCGCCATCCAGTGCAACGCCTTCCACCTCTCCACCGGCGGCAAGAAGTACTACAACACCACGCCGCTGGGCCGGGCGGTGACCACCACCGCCATCGTGCGGGCCATGCGCCAGGACGGGGTCCACGTCTTCGGCGACGGCTCCACGCACAAGGGGAACGACATCCAGCGGTTCTACCGCTACGGCATCCTGGTCGACCCGCAGCTGCGCATCTACAAGCCCTGGCTGGACCAGGCCTTCGTGAACGCCTTCGGCGGCCGCAAGGAGATGAGCGAGTACCTCCTGCGTCGCAAGCTCCCCTACAAGATGGGGACGGAGAAGGCCTACTCCACCGACTCCAACGCGCTGGGCGCCACCCACGAGGCCAAGGACCTGGAGCGGCTCGACAGCAGCATGCGCATCGTCGACCCGATCATGGGGGTGGCCCACTGGCGACCCCAGGTGGAGGTGGCGTCCGAGGAGGTCACGGTCGCCTTCGAGCAGGGGCAGCCGGTGGAGCTCTCCGGCCGCCGCTACGCCTCGCCGGTGGAGCTGCTCCTCGAGGCAAACCGCATCGGCGGCCGGCACGGCCTGGGCATGAGCGACCAGATCGAGAACCGGGTCATCGACGCCAAGAGCCGCGGCATCTACGAGGCCCCGGGCATGGCCCTCTTGCACCTGTGCTACGAGCGGCTCCTCTCCGCCATCCACAGCGAGAACACCCTCGACCTCTACTGCACCCTGGGGCGACGGCTGGGACGCCTGCTCTACGAGGGGAAGTGGTACGACGCCGAGGCCCTGATGCTCCGCGACGCCCTCACCCGCTGGGTGGCCACGGCGGCGACCGGCTCGGTCACCCTGGAGCTTCGCCGGGGGGACGACTGGAGCTTCCTCGCCACCCGGGCCCAGTACATGAGCTACGCGCCGGAGAAGCTGTCCATGGAGCGGGTGGCCGAGCCGGCCTTCACCCCCGAGGACCGGATCGGCGCACTGGAGATGCAGAACCTGGCGGTGGGCGACAGCCGCGAGCTGCTCCTCCACCACCTCGAGGCAATGCGGGCGCTGGGCGCGGGCCGCTCGGGCCCCGGCCTCTCGGCGCTGCTCGGGGCCGGCGACCTGCCGGACCCGGACTGACGGGGGAGGCGCGCGTGGCCACCGGCTTCATCACCCACAAGGGCAAGCGGATCTACGTCATCGACGCCGAGGGCATAGGGTCGGACGGGGTCGAGGCGCTGGCCGACAAGGCGGCGGCCGAGATCCGGGCCGAGCCCATGGGCTCGGTCCTCACCATCACCCAGGCCAAGGACGCCCACATCGAGATGCGTGTCATGGGGGCCCTGCGCAAGCTGGCCGAGGGGAACCGCCCCTACGTGCGGGCCGCCTGCGTGACTGGCCTCTCCCCGCCGCAGAAGCTGGTCTTCCTCACCTTGAAGGTCCTGGCCCGGCGCGACTTCACCCTCTTCGACACCGTCGAGGAGGCCAAGGACTACCTGGCCTCGCTCTGAGACGCGGCACCTCCTCGGAGGCGGCCAGAAATCCCTGGCCGCGCCTCGCCGTCCAGGGGGAAGGCCTTGTCGGCCAGGGCCTTCGGAGCGCGGGCGCCGTTGCGCTTCTCGGCCGGACGCGGGGCCGGGGCGGCGGGCGGCCCCCCCCCGAGGCGGCATTCCACGATGGCGATCAAGAGATTTGCTCGAAAGCGGGTGCGTGGCGCGGACTCTGGGTTTCAGCGACCCTGCAGAACCTGTACAAACAACGGCATCCCCGCCGGGGGAAGCAGGGCGCCCGGTCGGTAGAAACGCTACATTCGGACCCCCATGGAACCAGTGGTCAGACTCCGCGGACTGGAGAAGCGCTACGGCGAGGTCACCGCCCTGGCCGGCGTGGACCTCGACATCCGGCCGGGGGAGATCTTCGGCCTGCTCGGCCCCAACGGCGCCGGCAAGACCACGCTCATCTCGGTGGTGGCGGGGCTGGTGCGCGCCACCAGGGGCGAGGCCCGGGTGCTTGGGCGCGACGTGGTGCGGGACTACGCCTTCACCCGCCGTGCAGTGGGGCTCGTGCCCCAGGAGCTCAACTTCGACCCCTTCTTCACCGTGGAGGAGGCGCTGCGCTTCCAGGCGGGCTACTTCGGGGTGCGCCTCACGGAGGCGCGCCTGCTGGAGATCCTGGGGGCGCTGGAGCTCCTGGGGAAGCGCCAGGCCAACACCCGGGCGCTCTCCGGGGGCATGAAGCGGCGGCTGCTCATCGCCAAGGCGCTGGTGCACGAGCCGAGGGTGCTGTTCCTCGACGAGCCCACCGCCGGCGTGGACGTGGAGCTCCGTCACACCCTGTGGCAGTACGTGGGGAGCCTCCGCGACCGCGGCACCACCGTGGTGCTCACCACCCACTACCTGGAGGAGGCCGAGGAGCTGGCCGACCGCATCGGGGTCATCGACGGCGGCCGCCTGCTCTTGGTCGAGGACAAGGCGTCCCTGCTCCGGCGCCACGGCGCCAAGACGCTGCGGCTGGTGCCCGACCGGCGGCTCAGCGCCGTCCCCGCTTCGCTGGTGGCGCTGGGCGCGCGCCTGGAGGAGGGCGGGGACGTGGTCACGGTGGAGATCCCGGCCGGCGAGGCCTTCGGGCCCTTCCTGTCGGCGGTGGCGGCGGCCGGCGTCTCGGTGCGCGACCTGGAGACCCGGCACACCACCCTGGAGGATGTCTTCGTCCGCCTCCTCGCCGCCGGCGAGGAGCGCGAGGCGGCCGGGGGGACGCGGTGATCTCCCTCGGGCTCCGTACGCTGTTCACCAAGGAGGTGCGCCGCTTCCTGCGGGTCCCCGGCCAGACCCTCCTCTCGCCGCTGGTCACCACCACCCTCTACTTCGTGGTGTTCGGCTACTCCTTGGGCGGGCGGCTCCGGGAGGTCGAGGGCGTGCCCTACGTCCGCTTCATCGTGCCGGGACTGGTCACCCTGGGGGTGGTCACCAACGCCTACCTCAACTCGGCCTCGTCCCTGTTCGTCATGAAGCTCCAGGGGACCATGGTGGACCTTCTGGTCTCGCCCCTCACCCACGGCGAGGTCCTGGCGGGCTTCCTGGGGGCGGCGGTGCTGCGGGGCATGATGGTGGGGGTGGTCACCTGGGCGGTGGCCGGCCTCTTCGGGGGCTTCTCCCTGGCCCACCCGGCGCTGGCACTGCTGCTGCTGCTGCTGGCGGCCGTGACCTTCGCCGCGCTGGGGTTCATGACCGCGATCTGGGCCGCCACCTTCGAGCAGGTGAACTTCTTCCCGACCTTCGTCATCACCCCGCTCACCTTCCTGGGCGGCGTCTTCTACTCCGCGGCCATGCTCCCCTGGGCCCTGCGCCGCTTCACCCTGGCCAACCCGATCTTCTACGTGGTCGACGGGGTGCGGTTCGGCCTGCTGGGGATGTCCGACGCCTCGCCCTGGGTGGGCGTCCTGCTGCTCGTCTGCCTGGCGGCGGTGGCCGTGGGGGGCGCCTACCGGCTGCTCCGCTCCGGGTATCGGCTGCGCGGCTGAGGGCCGGGTGCCTGCGCGCCCCAAGGCCAGATCCGATCACCAGCCATCGAAATCGGGCGAGAGTGGGATTATCATTCGCCGCCCGAAGCCCCTCGGAGGTTCGCTCGCCCATGTCCCGCCTCGCCCTCCTCGCGCTCGCCGCCCTGACCCTCGCTCGCTGCAGCAGGAAGGAGGAGGTGGTGGTGGCCGCGCCGGTCGCGCCGGCCTCGGGTGCGCAGGCCGCCGCCCCGCAGGCGGGCCGCCCCAGGCCGCTCCCGCCCGGTGCGGGGAACGAGCTGCCGCCCGGCCACCCGTCGCTCGATCCGATGCAGGGCGGGGCCGCCCCCGGCGCCGGCCAGGCGCCCGCCGCCGTGCCCCAGCCGCCGCCGCACGGCGCCGCCATGTCGGGCGGCGCCGACGTGGGCGACGTGAAGGTGCCCAAGGCGACCGGCCCCGACGCCCGCACCATCGCCGAGGTCTTCGCCCAGCGCGCGGCGCTGAAGGACAAGACGGTGACCATCCGCGGCAAGGTGGTGAAGTACAACCCCGGCATCATGGGCCGCAACTGGATCCACCTGCGCGACGGCACCGGCACCGCCGGAAAGGACAACGACGTCACCGTCACCAGCCAGGACGGCGCCAAGCTGGGCGAGGTGGTGGTCGTGCAGGGCAAGGTGGCGGTCGACCAGGACATCGGGATGGGCGCGCCCTACCCGGTGGTGGTCCAGGACGCCAAGGTGACGAGGTGACCCTCCCGCAGGGTCGGGGCGAGCGGGCAGGAGCGTGATCGGCCAGGCCGACCTCGACGCCGCGCGCCGGGCGCTCGACGCCGAGGTGGTGGCGCTGGCCCGGGCCCTGGAGGGCGGGCCGCCGGCGGATCCGGTGGTGCGCGCCGACTGCTCCCGCCGACTCCACCGACTGCGGGCCCGCTGGCGCGAGGCGCCGCTGCTCTTCGGGGCCGAGCTCATCGGCCGGCTGCGCCAGCTGGCCGAGGCGCTCTCCCGCCCGCCGGGGCCGGAGGCGGCGCGCCGGGTGCTGCGCGAGGTGTTCGGCCACCCCTCCTTCCGCCCCGGGCAGGAGGAGATCGTCCAGGCGGTGCTGGCGGGGCGCGACTGCATCGGGGTCATGCCCACCGGGGCGGGGAAGTCGCTCACCTACCAGATCCCGGCCCGGCTCCTCCCCGGCACCACCCTGGTCGTGTCCCCGCTCATCGCGCTCATGAAGGACCAGGTCGACGCCATGGCCCGGGTCGGCCTCCAGGCCGCCTTCCTCAACTCCAGCCTCTCGCCCGAGGAGCGGCGGGAGCGGGTCCGGGCGCTGAGGAGCGGCGAGCTGGAGCTCGTCTACGCGGCGCCCGAGGGGCTGGAGGGGTCGGTGGGGGGCGCGCTGGACGGGGTGGGGCTCTCGCTCATCGCCGTGGACGAGGCCCACTGCATCAGCCACTGGGGCCACGACTTCCGCCCCGCCTACCGCAACCTGTCCGGCCTCAAGGCGCGCTTCCGGGCCCCGGTGCTGGCGCTCACCGCCACCGCCACCCGCGAGGTCACCCGCGACATCGCCGCGCAGCTGGGCATGGCCGATCCGCTGCTGGTGCGGGGCTCGTTCCTGCGCCGCAACCTCCGGCTGCACGCGAAGAAGAAGGGCGACGGTCTCAAGACCCGGGACGGGCTGGCCCGGCTGGTGTCGGCGCGGCGCGGGCAGAGCGGCATCGTCTACGCGCTCTCGCGCCGGTCGGTGGAGGAGACGGCCGAGCTCCTCCGGGCCCATGGGGTGCGGGCCGAGGCCTACCACGCCGGGCTCTCGCCCGAGGTTCGCGCCCGGGTACAGGACGGCTTCCAGTCCGGCGAGGTCGAGGTGGTGGCGGCCACGGTGGCCTTCGGGATGGGCATCGACAAGGCCGACATCCGCTTCGTCATCCACCGCGACCTGCCGCGCTCGGTCGAGGCCTACTACCAGGAGATCGGCCGGGCCGGCCGCGACGGGCAGCCCAGCGACTGCGTGCTGCTCTACTCCTGGGCCGACGTCCTCTCCTGGGATCGCATGCTGGAGGAGGCCGAGCCGGAGGTGGCCGAGTGGCAGCGGGCCCAGGTGCGCGAGGTCTTCCGGCTGGCGGAGGGCGAGGGCTGCCGCCACCGGCGGCTGGTGGCCCACTTCGGCGAGGTGATCGATCCCTGTGGGGAGGCCTGCGACCGCTGCAGCGGCGCGGACGTGCTGGCCGACGCGCCCGCGGTCCGTTGCGGCCGCCGGCGGGCGCCGCGCGCCCCTGGGAGCCGCGCGGCGGAGGGCGGGGCCAGGCCGGACGGCGCGCTCCTCGAGCGGCTGCGCGCCTGGCGCGGGCGGGAGGCGCGGGCCCGCGGCCTGCCCGCCTACATCGTCTTCCCCGACAAGACCCTGGTGGAGATGGCCCGGATGGCGCCGCGCGACCTCGACGAGCTGGCGGAGGTGAAGGGGGTGGGCCCGCGCCGGCTCGCGGAGTTCGGCCCGGCGGTGCTGGCGCTGGTGCGCGGGGCGGGCGGCCGACGCTAGGTCTCGCCCCGCTGCGGTGCGGGCCGGCCGGGTCCCCTCGTCGATCCGCCCGCGGGTGAGGCTGGGCGCCGGGCAGGTGGCCGGCCGCGAGGAGCGCCGGACCGCGCACGCCGAGGACCACCGGCCCCGGGTCCGGGCGGCCGGCGCCGCGTGGACGTCGCTGCGGTCGGTCTCCGGCGAGAGCAGCGCCCGGGAGTGGGGCAGCGCCCTCCCGGGCGGCCGGGGGTCGACGACCGGGTTCCTGGGCGGCCGCGCGGGCAGGTCCCTCCTGGAGGACGTGGCCGGGGAGGTCGGCCTCCACGCGGCCGAAGCGCTCCGCCA
>DATKMW010000170.1:0-7690 GCA_035541675.1 Anaeromyxobacter sp.
GGTCCACCAGTACGGGCTGGCGGTCGTGAACCAGCTCGAGCTGATGGGCGTCCCGGTGATGAACGGCGCCTACGGCATCGCCGCCAGCCGGAACAAGATGCGAGTGCTGCAGATGCTGTCTGCGGCGGGCGTGGCCGTTCCCCGCACCGTGATGGCCAGCGAGCCCGGCGGCATCAAGGAGATGGTCAAGCTGGTGGGGGGCGTGCCGGTCCTGGTGAAGCTCCTCTCGGTGAGCGAGCGGAGCGGCGTCATGATCTGCGAGAGCCTCCAGTCGCTGGAGGCGGCGCTCGAGGCCATCCTCGGGCTCGGCCAGAACATCGTGGTGCAGCAGTACCTGCGCGGCGCCCGGGGCCGGGACCTGCGGGTACTCGTGGTGGGGGGCGAGGTGATCGCGGTCATGCGCCGCAGCGCCCCGCCGGGCCGGTTCGCCCCCAACCTGCGAAGCGGGGCGCAGTTCGAGCCGGTGGAGCTGGCGCCGGAGTACGCCCGGCCGGCCGTGGAGGCAGCGCGGGTGCTGCAGCTCGAGGTCTGCGCGGTGGACATGCTCGACGTGAAGGGCGGGCCCCGGGTGTTCGAGGTGAACAGCTCGCCCTCGATCCGGGAGGCGGAGGCAACCTGCGGCGTCGACGCCGCAGGGCGGATCGTGGAGCGCGCGGTGGCCCTGGCCCGGCCCCGGCCGGCGCGCCGGGCGAGCCGATCGCGCGAGGGCGCGCCGGCCCGCGGGCCCGAGGCGTGAATGCGTGGCTCGCCGGGGCCGTCCTTGGTATAGAGGCCGCCATGCGCGCCGCCCTGCTCACGCTGCTCCTCGCCCTGGCGCCGTCCGCCGCCGGCGGGGCCGACGCGGGCCAGGACGCCGCGCGGAGCTACCGCATCGAGACCGCCGGCACCACGGTGGAGGTGGAGCAGGGCGGGGAAGGGAAGCTGGTGGTGGCCATCCTCCCGCTCCAGGGCACCCACGTGAACGCCGAGGCGCCCCTCAAGATCGCCCTCTCGGCCACCCCCGGGCTGAAGCTCTCCCGCGATCTGCTCGGGCACAAGGACGCCCAGGATCCGGCCGGGATCGTGCAGCGGTTCGAGGTCCCGTTCACCGCCACCGGGACCGGCCCGCAGGAGGCCCGGGCCAGGGTGGAGTTCTTCATCTGCTCCGAGCAGTGGTGCGTGAAGCAGGCCCGCGACGTCGCGGTCGCGGTTCACGTCAAGTGAGGTGGGCCGGCCGGGCGGGTCCGGTGCCGCCCGCGGCCAGGTCCCTGGGCGCATGCGCGTGGTCTACGGGGTGAACCCGGTACGCGAGCTCCTGGCCGCCGAGGGCGAGGGGCCGGCCGAGGTGTGGGTGGCCGAGGGCGGCGTCCGGGGAGGGACCCTGGGCGAGCTCGCCCGGGCGGCGCGCTCGCGCGGTGCCAAGGTGCGGGCGGCTCCGCGAGCCAGGCTGGATCGGCTGGCGGGCACGGATCGCCACCAGGGCGTGGTGGCGGTGGTGGCCGACTACCGCTACGCGCCGCTGGGGGAGCTGTTGGCTTGCGCCGCCGGGCCGGCCGCGCCGCTGCTGGTGGTCCTGGACGGCGTGGAGGACCCGCACAACCTGGGGGCGGTCATCCGCTCGGCGCTGGCGCTGGGAGCCCAGGGGGTGGTCATCCCGCGGGATCGGGCCGTGGGGGTCACGCCGGCGGTGGCCAAGGCGTCGGCGGGCGCGGTGGAGCGGTGCAGGGTGGCGCGGGTGGTCAACCTGGCCCAGACGCTGGGCGCGCTCAAGGAGGCGGGCATCTGGTCGGTGGCGCTGGTCCAGGACGCGCGGCGGCCGCTCGGAAGCCTGGACCTGCGCGGGCCGACCGCGCTCGTGCTCGGCAGCGAGGGGGAGGGGCTCCGGCCGCTCGTTCGCCGGAGCTGCGACCTGGAGGCGCGGATCCCCATGTCGGGTGATCTCGAGAGCCTGTCCGTCTCGGCGGCGGCGGCCATATCGCTCTACGAAGCCGCACGCCAGAGGGGCAGCCCAGCAGGGTTTGATCAGGGGTCGACCCGGTCGAGGGACTCCGTGGTTGACAAGACCCCGTAACTCGTTTTAAAGACGCCGCTCCACCGAGGGCGGCACCAGCCTGCCCGGACCCGGCAGGTCGTCGTCTTTCTGTCGAGATTTTGCTGGCGTAGCTCAGCAGGTAGAGCAGCTGCCTTGTAAGCAGCAGGTCGCGGGTTCGAGTCCCACCGCCAGCTAGGCGCTGCCGTGGGAACGCAGGCTGCGAGTGAGAGGAGAGAACGCGGAGGGGTTCCCGAGCGGCCAAAGGGAGCAGACTGTAAATCTGCCGGCTTACGCCTTCGGTGGTTCGAATCCACCCCCCTCCACCAGCAGTTGAGGAGCGACACGACACGGCGAGCAGGAATCGGGTTTTGGAGGCTTCGCGGGAATAGCTCAGTTGGTAGAGCGTCAGCCTTCCAAGCTGAATGTCGCGGGTTCGAATCCCGTTTCCCGCTCAGTGAGGTAGGACGAACAGGAAATGCCCTGGTAGCTCAGTCGGTAGAGCGCGTCCTTGGTAAGGACGAGGTCTCCAGTTCAATCCTGGACCAGGGCTCAGCGAAAAGGCGTCGTGCCGCACCGGTGGGTGCGGTCGGGCAGTCGGACGGATCGAGTGAGGAAGGGCAGCCATGGCGGGCAACCGGACCATCATCACGCTCGAGTGCAAGACCTGCAAAGAGCGCAACTACACCACGACCAAGAACAAGAAGAAGACCCAGGACAAGCTCACGCGGTCCAAGTACTGCCCGCGCTGCCGCAAGCACCAGGAGCACCGTGAGGCGAAGTGAGGGCGTGGGTGGCAGGCGGATAGGCCAGTAGCTCGAACGGTAGAGCAGCGGTCTCCAAAACCGCGGGTTGGGGGTTCAAATCCCTCCTGGCCTGCCAGACGAGACGGGGTGGGGCCGCCAGGACGGCGGCCCGCCCCACCCGAGAGGAAGCGGTCGTGGCCATGGAAAACGTCGGCGGCGTGGAGCAGCCCAGGCGGATCGTCGCCATCTTCTACGTCCTGGCGGCGCTGGCCCTGGGGATGTTCCTCGAGAAGGTGCTGGAGATCTCCTTCGCCGCCGCAGGCGTGAACGACGCCGCCCTGCTGGGCGACTGGACGCTCTCCACCGTGGTCGGCTTCGCCCTCGCGGTGGTGGCCGCGGTGGTGGTCTGGCGCATCCCCAAGACCCAGCGGGTCTCGCTGGAGATCGCCTTGGAGCTGCGGCGGGTCACCTGGCCGAGCCTGCGCGAGACGCGCGCCGCGACCATCGCGGTCATCGTGGCGTCCTTCGTGGCGGCCATCATCTTGGGCGTGTTCGACCTCGCCTGGAGCTGGCTGAGCGCGAAGGTCTACTGAGGGGCGTCCGGGGCGGGCGGGGCGGCTGCGGCGGGGCGGGAGCACGGTCCCGGTGGCGGCCGGAGAGCAGGCGGCGCGAACACGGAGAGGCCCATGGCGAAGAAGTGGTACGTGGTGCACACCTACTCGGGCTTCGAGAACAAGGTGAAGAAGTCCCTGGAGGAGCGCGTTCGCCAGCAAGGGCTCGAGGAGCGCTTCGGCGAGGTCCTCATCCCGATGGAGGTCGTGCAGGAGATGGTGAAGGGGGAGAAGAAGACCTCCAAGCGCAAGTTCTTCCCCGGCTACATCCTGGTGCAGATGGAGATGAACCTGGAGACCTGGCACCTGGTGAAGGGGACGCCCAAGGTCACCGGCTTCGTGGGGAACGCCAAGACCCCCGACCAGGTGCCGGCCGTCTCCGAGGTCGAGGTGCAGCGCCTCACCACCCAGATCTCCGAGGGCTCGCTCAAGCCCAAGCCCAAGGTGCAGTTCGAGGACGGCGACCAGGTGCGGGTCATCGACGGCCCCTTCGCCAACTTCAACGGCACGGTGGAAGAGGTGAAGCCGGAGAAGGGCAAGCTGCGGGTGTTGGTGTCCATCTTCGGGCGCGCCACCCCGGTGGAGCTCGACTTCATGCAGGTGGAGAAGACGTAGCGGTGAACCAGGGCGTGGAAGGGCTCGTGGCCCGCTAGACCACGCAGGGCCGCGGCAAGGGGCCCGGAAGGAAGCACATGGCAAAGAAGGTCACAGGACAGATCAAGCTGCAGCTCCCGGCGGGCAAGGCCAATCCGGCCCCTCCGGTCGGCCCGGCGCTCGGCCAGCACGGCGTGAACATCATGGAGTTCTGCAAGCAGTTCAACGCCGCCACCCAGGCGCAGGCCAAGGAGGCGTTGATCATCCCGGTCATCATCACCGTCTACGCCGACCGGTCGTTCTCCTTCCAGCTCAAGACCCCGCCCGCGGCCATCCTCCTCAAGAAGGCGGCCGGGCTCCACACGGAGAAGAAGAAGGGCTCCGGCTCGCACCAGCCCGGCAAGGAGAAGGTGGGCAAGGTGACGAGGAAGCAGGTGGAGCAGATCGCCAAGACCAAGATGCCGGACATGACCGCCGGGAGCCTCGAGGCCGCGATGCGGACCGTCGAGGGGACCGCCCGGTCCATGGGCATCGACATCGTCGGCTAGCCGCGAGGGGGACGGAAATGGCTCACGTTGCGAAGAAGTACAAGGCGGCGCTGGCGAAGGTCGACCGGAACAAGCGGTACAAGGTGGACGAGGCCATGGGCCTGGTGAAGCAGACCGCCACCAAGAAGTTCGACGAGTCGGTCGACGCGGCCATCAACCTCGGCGTCGATCCCAAGCACGCCGATCAGGTGGTGCGCGGAGCGGTGGTCCTGCCCCACGGCATGGGCAAGACGGTGAAGCTGGCGGTCTTCGCCAAGGGCGACAAGGCCCGCGAGGCCCAGGAGGCCGGCGCGGACATCGTCGGCGCCGAGGACCTGGCCGAGAAGATCCAGGGTGGCTTCATGGAGTTCGACAAGGTGATCGCCACCCCCGACATGATGGGCGTGGTGGGCCGCCTGGGCAAGGTGCTGGGCCCCCGGGGCCTCATGCCCAACCCCAAGATCGGCACGGTCACCATGGACCTGCAGAGGGCCATCAAGGAGCAGAAGGCCGGCAAGGTGGAGTTCCGGGTGGAGAAGGCTGGCATCGTCCACGTGCCCTTCGGCAAGGCCTCCTTCGAGGCGGACAAGCTGAAGGCCAACTTCAACGCCATCATGGAGGTCATCTTCAAGGCGAAGCCGCAGACCGCCAAGGGCGTGTACCTGAAGAACGTGACGGTGAGCACGACCATGGGGCCGGGCATCAAGCTCGACCTGGCCGAGCTCGCTACCCACCACGAATAGAAGGAGGCGGTTTCACGATCTCCCGGCGGCGAGCGCCGCCGGGGTTTCTGGTCCAAGACAGCGGGCCCGCTCCCCCCGAGTGCGAGAGGTCGTAGGGGAGGGTGGCCAAGCGGAGGCAGCTGCTCCGACCCGCCGAGACGGGAACTGCGACGGAGTGCAGCGTCCCCCGCTTGGCCAGGGGGTCTCGTACCGGACGTCCGGTCCGAAGCCCGAACCAAGAAAGCCGACCGGCGAAGGCGCCGGCGGCAGGAAAGGTGGTGAACAAGCTTGAACCGGACGGAGAAGGAGCAGGTCATCGGTGAGCTCCACGAGAAGATGGCCAAGGCCAAGGCGGCCATCGTGGCGGAGCCCAAGGGCCTCACCGTGGCCGTGGTGACCGAGCTGCGCAGGAAGCTGCGCGAGGCCAAGGTCGACTACCGGGTGGTGAAGAACACCCTCGCCGCGCGTGCCGCCAAGGGTACGCCGGTGGAGCCGGTGGCGGAGAAGTTCGTGGGCCCGACCGCGATCGTCATGTCCTACGACGACGTGGTGGCCCCGGCGAAGCTCCTCGCGGACTTCATGAAGGACCGCGAGAACTTCGCCATCCGCGCCGCGGTGGTGGAGGGCAAGGTCATCGACGCCAAGGGCGTGCAGTCCCTGGCCAAGTTGCCCGGCATCCAGGAGCTGCGCGGCCTCATCGCCGCGATGATCGCGCAGCCCGCGACCAAGCTCGTCCGCATGATCGGCACCCCGGGCCAGCAGCTGGCCCGCGTGCTGGGCGCGCGGAGGGAGCAGCTGGAGAAGGCTGGCTCGTAGAACGGTACGTGAACCGGCCGGCGCGCGGAGCGCGGCGGCCAAAGACGCTGCGGGCGCCCGGAAGCGGCGCCCGAAGGGAAAGAGGAAGACGACGTCATGGCTGATCTGAACGCGATCGTGGAGCAGCTCTCCGGCCTCACCGTGATGGAGGCCGCGGAGCTCGTGAAGCAGCTGGAGACGAAGTGGGGCGTGTCGGCCGCCGCCGCGCCGGTGATGATGGCGGGCGCCGCCGGCGGGGCCGCGCCCGCGGCCGCCGCCGTCGAGCAGACGGAGTTCACGGTGGTGCTGGCCGAGGCCGGCGCCAACAAGATCAACGTCATCAAGGAGGTCCGCGCGATCACGGGCCTCGGCCTCAAGGAGGCGAAGGACCTGGTCGAGGGTGCTCCCAAGGAGGTCAAGGTCGGCGTCGCCAAGGCGGAGGCCGAGGAGCTCAAGAAGAAGCTCGAGGCCGCCGGCGCCAAGGTTCAGCTCAAGTAGGGGGACCTCGAGTGGCGATCCGCGGCGGGGCGTTCTGCCTCGCGCCCCGCCGCGGGCCAAGCAGTCGGGTTTCTTTGACGGGCGAGGGCGAAGCGGTTACAAGTTCGCATCCCTACATCGATTCCGTGCACGACAGGCCAATAGGCCGAACGAGGCTTTAGGAGCCGGCCGCGAGGTCGGCTAGACGCGTTTCTGCCGTCAGGTCTCGGGGAGAGAGGTCCGAATTCGATGGCGACGACGATCCAGAGCAACTTCCGCATCCGGCGAAACTTCGGGAAGATCAACAAGATCGCCGAGATTCCCAACCTCATCGCCATCCAGAAGCACAGCTACGACAAGTTCCTCCAGGCCGACGTCCCGCCCGACAAGCGGGAGGACTCCGGCCTGCAGGGGGTGTTCAAGTCCGTCTTCCCCATCAAGGACTTCAACGAGACGAGCTCCCTCGAGTTCGTCAGCTACCACCTCGAGAAGCCCAAGTACGACGTCGACGAGTGCCACCAGCGCGGCATGAACTATTCGGCGCGCATCACCGTCGTGGTGCGCCTGGTGGTGTGGGACAAAGACGAAGAGACCGGCGCGCAGTCGATTCGCGACGTGAAGGAGCAGGAGGTCTACTTCGGTGAAATTCCCCTGATGACCCAGTGGGGCACCTTCATCATCAACGGCACCGAGCGCGTCGTCGTCAGCCAGCTGCACCGCAGCCCGGGCGCCTTCTTCGATCACGACAAGGGCAAGAGCCACTCGTCGGGCAAGCTTCTGTACAACGCCCGCATCATTCCGTACCGCGGCTCGTGGATCGACTTCGAGTTCGACCACAAAGACCTGCTCTACGTGCGCATCGATCGCCGCCGCAAGCTGCCCGCCACCGTGCTGATTCGGGCCCTGGGCGCCGTCGGCGACACCGCGAAGAAGAACCCGATCGACTTCAAGGGCAGCACCGAAGAGATCCTCAACTACTTCTACGCCACCGAGACGGTGTACCTGCTGTCGGGCACCGAGTTCGAGAAGTCGATCGACGCCAACCTGCTGCTCAACCAGCGCGCCGCCCGCGACATCAAGAGCAAGTCGGGCGAGATCATCATCAAGAAGAACCGCAAGTTCACCCGCGCCCACGTGAAGAAGCTGGCCGACGCGAAGATGACGCGCCTGCCGATCGACGCCGACGAGCTCTACACCAAGATCTCCGCCT
>DATKMW010000171.1:0-3536 GCA_035541675.1 Anaeromyxobacter sp.
GCCGGAGCCTCCGCCGGAGCCGAAGTGGCGGAAGCCATGGCCTCCCCGTTCGCCGAGCCCTCGGGCCATGCAGCGGCGGTCGAGGCCGCCCTCGTCGTCGGGGGGAGAGCTGAAGTCGGCGAGGTGCCGCCGGTACATGAAATGCGTGTGCAAGGTGGATCTCCCGTTCGTACGTCGACCGTTCCATTACAGTCTAACGATACAGTTGTTAGATATATCGTACGACTATCGCTGTCAAGCAGGTGCTCGCGCGGGGTCGCCGACCACAAATGCCTGCGCAGCAACTATCTGCAATAATTTAGCAATATTGCGACACGGGCTCGCGGTCGCCCGCCTTCAGGCGCGTTGGCCGCAAGGTCCAGCGAGCGGACCGCACACGGCGCATGAAGTCACGGCTCGCCACGGCTCTGGCCCATCAGAGCTCGCGGGGATCCCGCCACCGCCTCCGCGCCCTGGGAGGACGCATCACCTCTTCCCGAACTGGCGCTCGAGGCAGCTCGGGCAGATGCCGTGGGTGAGGTCGTCCCGCCTGTGCTCGTCCAGGTAGCGCTCGAACGGGATCCACTCCCCCTTGTCGCGGACCTTCCGGCACCAAGCGCACACGGAGAGGACCTGGCGGAGCTGGGCCAGCTCGGCCTGCGCCTCCCGGACGGAGAGCTCGTAGACGTGCACGAGCCCGTACGCCGCCGAGGTGAACATGACGAAGTCGACCGCCAGCGCCCATCTCGGCAGGACGCGGCCCGGCCGATCGAAGGTGAGCCCCAGCTGGTGCGCGACGATGACCAGGACGCCCGCGGCCAGGACCAGGACCCACACCCCGACGGGCGCCCAGACGGAACCTGCCGACGCGGCGTCGCTGGCGCGTGCCCCGGCGAACGCCTGGGCGGCGAGCGGGAGGAGCGCCAGCCAGAAGAGCTGCTGCGGCTCGAGGTCGCGGGTGATGACCGTGAACGCCAGGAAGAGGCATCCCCCGGTGGCCATCATGGTCCACTTCACGATGGCCATGGGCGCGCCCAGCTGGATGGAGCCGAGCTGCAGCCCGAAGGCGACGATCCAGGCCCCGTTCAAGATGGCGTCGAACGAGTCGCCGGTGACGAGCGACACGGCGAGGCCAGGCAGCGCCACCAGGATGCCCAGAAGGCTCACCGCGATCCCGAAGCGGGTCTGGAACCTGATGACGGGATCGGCGTCGGGGGCGGTGTAGATCGCGTCGAAGAGCGCTACCAGGGCCCGCCGCGGACGCATGGCCGGAGGGCGCTCGTTGTCGGTGGTCACGGTCGACCTATCCTCCAGGCGCAGGCTAGGCTAATCGCCCCGCAGGGCGGCGATGGGGTCGAGACGGGACGCACGCCAGGCCGGGTAGTAGCCGGAGGCGACGCCCACCGCCCCGGAGCAGGCTACGGCCAGCGCCGTCGCGCCCAGGGAGACGGAGATGGGCCAGCCGAGGAGGCGTGCGGCCACCGGGGCGGCGCCGACGGCGGCCAGGACCCCCAGCCCCCCGCCAACCAGGGCGAGCAGCACCGCCTCACCCAGGAACTGCAGCTGGACGGCGAGGGCCGGAGCGCCCACCGCGATGCGCACGCCGATCTCGGTGGTGCGCTGCGCCACGGTGGCGAGCATTACGTTCATCACTCCCACGCCACCCACGAGCAGGGAGATCGAGGCCAGGATCACTAGGAGCCTCTCGAGCGTGGTGCTGGCGTCGATTTGCGCCTTCATGACCTCGTCCGGCCGCCGGATGTTGAAGTCGTCGTCGGTCCCGGGGAGGATCCCATGGCGCTGCCTGAGCAGGGCGGTGATGCGATCGATGGCGGGGTTCACGGCCTCCATGGAGACGGCCGAGCACATGATGTCGTCGAGCCAGGTGGACCTGCCGCCGCGGAGCTTCTGCTGGGCCGCGGTCCAGGGGAGGACGACCACGTCGTCCTGATCGCGGCCGTTGGTGGATTGCCCCTTGGGGGCGAGGACGCCGACGACCCGGAAGGGAAAGCCGTTCAGCCGGACGATGTGGTCCAGGGCCGGGCCGTCGCCGAACAGCTGGCGGCGGAGTGACAGCCCGAGGACGGCCACGCTCTCGGTGGCCCGGAGCTGGGCCTCGTCAAAGAAGCTCCCCTCGGCCACCTTCCAGCTGCGGATGGCGGAGTAGTCCGCGCCCACCCCGCGGTAGCGGGTCCCCCAGTTCGTGTCCGCGGCCACGGCCTGCACGCTCCCGTCGAGGTTCTCGGCGACCATCTTGACGAGCGGGACCTCGCGGCGGATGGCCTCGGCGTCGTCCGGGGTGAGGGTGATGGCCACGTGGGAGCCCATGCGGACGCCGTTCACGTTTCGCGACCCGGCCTCCACCCACACCAGGGCGTCGCCGAGCTGGGCCAGGTCCTCCTTGGCCCGGGTGGTGCCGGCGTCGCCGACGGCGACGGCGAAGATGACCGCCGCCACCCCGATGGTGATGCCCACGGTGGTGAGGACCGACCGGGTCTTGTGCCGTGAGAGCGCACGCGCCGACTCCACCAGGAAGAGGCGCGACCAGAGGTTCAGGCGGGGCATGGGTGTTACTCAGGTCCAGGCGCACAGCCGGTCGACCCACTCGGCCGAACCGTCCCGGAGCCAGCCGTCGAGCTGGGCCTGGTCCTTGAGCTGCTGCCCCCGCTGGCGAGGTACGACCAGATAACGGGTCTCGACCTCGGGCAGCAGGGTCATGTCCCCCCAGAGCTTCTCGAACTGGGTGACGGGAAAGACGTCCTCCTGTCCCTGGCCCCAGCGCTTCTTTACCTCCTTCAAGGTCACGTAGGTGGGCATGCGGGCGCCGATGGCGCGGACGGCGGCCTGGACCCGGGGAGAGTCGCCGGCGGCGATGTCCTGGCGCGAGAGGCCGAAGACGTGGAGGAGCCGGTCCAGGTCGATCCAGCAGGTGGCGGCGTTGTAGAAGGAGAGTCGGAACTCGTCCTCCTCGTGGGGCATGGCCAGCCCCTCGACCAGGCGGGGCCGGCCGTTCACCCGGGCGAGCCCCCCGCCGTGGTCCTCGATCCGCTTCCGGATCACCTCGAAGGTCAGGCAGGCGCCGGAGGCGAGGTGGTGCCCGAGCACGGCCGGGTCGACGTCGGCCCCCACCGCGTCGACGTTGTGCAGCATGAGCACGCGGAGCTGGGGCCGCTCGGCCAGGAGCCGGGCCAGCACCCCGTTCCGGAAGAGGTTGGGGAGCTCGTACCAGTGGCCCACCGGGTGCAGGCACTGGAGCGGGAGGTTGTCGGTGTAGTCGGTGGCCTCGCCGGTGGCCCGGGTCCAGCCGATGAGGGCGGCCCGCAGGCTCTCGCGCACCTTCTGCTGCTGCTCGTCGAGCACCTGCTGCGCGGTCTCCTCCCAGAGGAAGCGGAGATCGCGCTCGGTGGGAACGAGCCGCAGCCCCACGGCGCGGCCGGGCGAGAGGAGGAGCGGGCCCTGGTAGCCGTAGCGTTCCCGGCGCTCGAGGAGCTCGGCGGTGGGGCCATGGGTCAGGTAGCTGGTGGTGATGACGTGGGGGATGGGCGCGCCGACCTCGC
>DATKMW010000172.1:0-2492 GCA_035541675.1 Anaeromyxobacter sp.
CACGCCAAGATGGAGCAGATGCAAGGGATGACCACCCCCGCCGCGCCCCCTGCCGCGCCCTTCTCCGATGCGGCGCGCGAGCCCGGTCCGGGCGCGCTGGTGGCCCTCGGCCTGGCGGGGTTCTGCGCCTTCCTCAACGTCTACACCGCCCAGCCGCTGCTCCCCTTGCTCTCGGCGACCTTCCGGGCGTCGAAGGCCGCCACCGGCCTCACCGTCAGCGCACCGAACCTGGCCGTGGCGCTGTTCGCGCCGCTGGTGGGCGCCTGGGCGGTACGCTTCCCGCTCCACCGGGTGATCGGCGCGGCGCTCGCGGCCATGGTGGTCCCGACGCTCCTCGCCGCCACCGCCACCTCCCTGCCGGTGCTGGTCGCCTGGCGCTTCGCCCAGGGCTTGGCCGTGCCCGGGGTGTACGCCGTGGGGGTGGCCTACGCGGCCAGCGTCTGGCCGCCTTCGTCGCTGGGGCGGGCCACCGCGGCCCTGGTCACCGGGAACGTGCTGGGCGGATTCGTCGGTCGGGCGGTGGCGGGCGTCGCCGCCGATCTCGCCGGCTGGCGGGCGGCCTTCATCGCCCTGGGGATCCTCACCGCCGCGGGCGCGGTCGCCACCTGGCGCCTCCTCCCGCCCGCGGCGGGCCCGCGCGGCGGCGAACCGCCCTCGGCCTGGCGCTCCGGCGCGGCCCTGCTCCGCAGCGGGCCGGTGGTGGCCACGCTGGGCGTGGGCTTCGCGGTCCTGTTCACCCAGGTCGCCACCTTCACCTACGTCACCTACCACCTGGCCGGCCCGAGGTTTGGCCTGGGATCGTCCGGCCTGAGCGCGATCTTCGGGGTGTACCTGGTGGGCGCGGCGGTCACGCCCCCGGTCGGCGCCTGGATCGCACGCCTGGGGCCGCGCCGGATCCTGGGGCTCTCGCTGGCGGTGGGCCTGGTGGGCAGCGCCCTCACCCTCGTCCCCGCCCTCTGGAGCATCGTGCTCGGGCTGGCGCTCTCCTGTAGCGCCTCGTTCGTGAACCAGGCCGCGGCCACGAGCTACCTGCCGGGCGCGGTCGACCCGGAGCACCGCGGGGCCGCCTCCGGGCTGTACATCGCCAGCTACTACCTGGGCGGCGCCGTCGGCGGGGTGTTGCCGGCCAGCGCCTGGGCGGTGGGCGGGTGGCCGGCCTGCGTGGTCCTGATCGCCGCCGCCCAGGTGGTCACGCTGGCGCTGGCGCTGCGCTGGTGGGCTCGTGCCCTCCCCGGTGCGCCCGGCTCGCCACCCCCACCGGCGCCGAGGCCGGAGCCCGCTCCCGGGATCCCGGCCTCGCTCACCGGCGGGGTGTAGGTCGAGGCGAGCTGCGCGGGCCCGCCGGTTGCTTCCTCGGTGCGAGCCGGAGGCCCGTCCTTCGGCGGAGCCGGCAACCAGGCGACGGCCCGACCTTTCCCGCAGTCCTCAGCGCGGCCGGGGGCCCCGAGCCAACGTACAGGGGGCGCACAGCCGACGGACCTCCGGTGGCCGCACGGCGGCGCTGGCTCCCCCAGCGCCGCCTCGCGACGCAGAGCGCGGCGACTCTACTGCCTCGTCATCGACTCTATCGATCCGGTGCAGGTCTGGGTGCCGCATCCCGAGCAGACGTTGTCACCGCTCCCGCAGGTGCCGCAGTTCGTCCAGGTGGAGGTCGCGGTGGTGGTGCTGGTGCAGGTGCTGTTGGTGGTCACCGAGGCCGTGACGGAGTGAGTGCAAGTCACGTCCTGGTCCACCTCCTGCTCCGCGAAGGGTCCCAGCACGAAGGTCCCGCTGGCGAAGGTCCCCGGGACGTCGGAGTGGCTGCCGGAATTGCACCCGATGTGCGTGAAGCTCGCCGTGTACTGCCCCGGGCCAGACTGCGCGATCCAGACGGTGCTCGTCCCGGTCTGTGTCGACCCGACCTCGCAACCGTTCGTGCAGCTGCTGTCGCAGGTGTACTGACCGATGGTGACGCTCCAGGTGCCCACTGGGCAGGCGGCGCTGCTCGGCGTGGTCGCGAGGGCTCCACTCTGCGGCAGCGTGGCCGAGGCCAGCCCGGTGAGGGGGTCCACGGTGATGGTCCCGAGGTCGGCGTCCCCGCTGAGCGTGACCGTCTCCCCGCTCGCGGACGAGGAGCTGAAGAAGAGGGTCGCGACGCCGCTGCCGCCGGAGTCGAGGATGAAGCAGCCGAAGGGAACGTCCAGGGCCGCCAGGGTGAGGCTCACGTTTCCCGAGGAGTCGGCGGTCGCCGTCCCCGATGCGGGAGGGCTGGAGAAGGTGACGCAGTAGAGCTGGTCGTTGGCGACCGAGATCACCCGCGGCCGAGCAGCCGGAACGAGCGCCGACTGGACCGAGCCGCCCGCGAGGGTGCCCGTGATGGTGACGTTGCCCACGGTCTTCGCCGGAGCGCTCGAGCCGCCGCCGCACGCCGTGGACGCCAGGGCTGCGCACAGAGCGATGACTGCGAGGCCGCCTTCCCTTCTCATGGAAACCTCCCTAGGTGGAAGCGAATC
>DATKMW010000173.1:0-12195 GCA_035541675.1 Anaeromyxobacter sp.
CCGCCGTGGAAGCCGCCGCCGTGGAAGCCGCCCACGGGGACGCCGCGCGAGAACCCGCCCCGCGCCAGCCCCGGGTGAGCGGCGCCCGGCCGGGCGAAGCCCGGGCGGCCCGGCGCGCCGGCGAAGCTGCGGGTCACGGGGCCGGTCCGGAACCCGCGTCCGGGCGCCGTCCAGCCGCGCCCGCCGAAGCGCCCCCCGCGCCAGCCACCGGGATCGTGGAAGTGGAAGTGCTCGGGGTGCCGCCACCAGCCGTGCCCGTACCACCCGAAGTAGATCGGTCCCACGTCACCGAAGAACGGCCACGGGCCCCAGCCCCAGATCCAGGGCGCCACCACCCACTCCCAGCCGAAGGCCGGAGCGTAGACGTACTCGTACGGATCCCCCGACCCGTCGGAAGGGACGAAGGTGTACGGGTCGCCGTACGGCATCCAGACCCAGCCGTACTGCGAGGTGTAGACCCACTGGCCGGGCGGGCTCTCGCTCTCCTGCACCGCGGCCGGGGGCGACGCCTCGGCCGGCGGCGCCGGCTGGGCGGCGGGGGGCTCCGCCGGCGGCGCGCCGGGTGGGCCCGGCGCCTCGGCGCGGACCGGCGCGGCGAGCGCCGTGGCCGCCACCGCCGCGACCGCGACAGAGAGCCTTCGCGCAAGGGAACGCATCACGTCCTCCTTCTCTTCTCCTCTCCCACAGACCCTGGGGAAACGCCCAGGTTACCCGGCTCGCGCCCAGGATTCCCGCCACGTCGCTTCAGCCCGGGGTGAGGCCCTCCGCCTCGACGTAGCGGAACCAGGCGAGCGCGTCGACCTCGGCGTCTCCCGTCGGGCGGTTCCAGGCGGGGGGCGCCTCCCGCCACCGCGCCCGCAGCTCCCCGGCCCGCGCGGCGGCCTCCTCCCGGAACCGCGCGCGGTCGCGGGCCAGCGTGGCCTCGTCGGGCGGGGCCTCCGGGGAGGTCGAGCCGGCGCTCCCCGGCCCGTCGAACGCCTCCGCCAGGTGGAACGGGGCGCCGGTCCGCGGGCCGCCGTCCCTGGGCTGCCAGGTCCCGTCCCGCCACGAGAGCCGGTAGAGGGGGACGAAGGCGTCGCCGTGGTCGGCGACCGCCTCCACCGCGGCGAGGAGATAGTCCACGTCGGCTGCCGAGGCGTAGTAGGGGATGGAGATCCGGACCCATCCCGGCTTGGCGCCCAGCACGCCCCGGTGGATGAGCCGCCGGTAGCGGGCGGAGCGCGCCGCGTCGATGCCCAGCAGCCGGTGGCCGTAGGGCCCGGCGCAGGAGCATCCGGCCCGCGCCTGGACGCCGAAGAGGTCGTCGAGGAGCGCGGCCACCAGCTCGTGGTGGAGCCCCTCCACGTTGAAGGAGAGGATGGGGAGGCGGGGGCCGTCGAGCGGGCCGAGCAGCCGGATGCGCGGGCGGGCGGCCAGGCGGGCGACGGCCGAGCGGGCGAGGACCAGCTCGTGCGCCAGGATCCGGCGCGGGTCGAGGAGGGTGCGCAGCCGGAAGGCGAGGCCGGCGCGGACGTCGCCCAAGATGTCGGGCGTGCCCCCCTCCTCCCGCTCGGCCAGGCCAGCGGCGTAGTCGACACGCAGCCGCCCCGCGCCCGGACCGCAGGCCGGGCAGCCCTCCGAAGGGAGCCCCGGGCCCACGTAGTCGACCGTCCCGCCGCCGGGCCGCTCGGGTACCCGCGACCGGAAGAGCTCGCGGCTGGCCACCAGCACCCCCGAGGCGCCCGGGCCGCCCATGAACTTGTGGGTGGAGAGGAACACCGCGTCGATCCGCTCGTCCGGGTCGGCGGGGTGCATGTCGATGGGCACGTAGGGACCTGCGGCCGCGTAGTCGATGCAGGCCAGCGCGCCCTCGCGGTGCAGGGCCCGGCACACCGCCGGGACGTCGGTGAGGATGCCGGTCACGTTGGAGGCGGCCGAGACGGCGCCGAGCCGCAGCGGGCGGTGGCGGTAGGCCCGCGCCTTCCTTCCGAGGTCGTCGAGGTCCAGCGTCCCGTCCTCGCGCAGCCCGACCTCCACCAGCTCGGCCACCGACTCCAGCCAGGGCAGCTCGTTGGAGTGGTGCTCGTAGGGGCCGGCCAGCACCACCGGCCGCTCCTCGGGCGGGATCGCTGCGGAGAGCCGGTACTGGCGCTCCAGGGGCTCGGGCACCCGCAAGCCCAGAAGCCCCACCAGCTTGTTCACCGCCGCGGTGGCGCCGCTGCCCACGAAGAGGACCACGTCGTCGGGCCCGGCCCCCACCCCGCCGGCCACCTCCCGCCGCGCCTCCTCTCGCGCCTCGGTCATGGCCCGCCCGGCGGTGGAGCGGGCGCTGTGGACGTTGGCGTAGAGCGGCAGGAGCGCGGCCACGCGCTCCTCGACGAAGGCCAGCGCCCGCCCCGAGGCGGTGAGGTCGGCGTAGAGCATCCTCCGGCGCCCGAAGGGCGTCCCCAGCCAGGCGGAGCGGCCGATCTCCGCCTCGCGGACCCGGGCGGCCAGCTCGCCGAAGTCCTGCATCCCTGCATTGAACCAGCCGCGCCGGGGCGACGCAACGCCGCTTCCCCGGGGGACGCCGGAGGGGTAGAAGGTGGCCCGCCCGCGGTGCGCGGCCAAGGAGGCCTCCGTGCCCTCTGCACAGGAGCAGTTCTGGACGCAGCGTTCCTTCGCCTTCGTGGGGCACTCGGCCCGGCGGCGGTTCCCGAGGCTGAGCTACGGAGAGGCCAGGAAGCGCGGCAAGGCGGTGTACCCGGTGGACGCCTCGGTGGCCGAGGTCGAGGGCGACCGGACCTTCGCCGACCTCGCTTCACTGCCCGAGAAGGTGGACGGCGTGGTCCTGGAGGTGCCGCCGGAGGAGACGGCGGGGTGGGTGGAGCGGGCGGCGGCGGCCGGCCTGCGGCGGGTCTGGATCCACGCGGGGTGCGACACGCCCGAGGCCCTGGAGGCGGCGCGGCGCGCCGGCCTGGAGGTGCTCACCGGCCACTGCGCGGTGATGTACCTCTCGCAGGGCTTCTCGGCTCACGCCGTGCACAGGTTCTTCACCCGGCTCGCCGGACGGTACTGATCGCCGGACGGCGCATCCCCCGCCTCAGGCCCCGTTCGGGTTCACCGCTTCCCCCGCCCCCCGGCGAGGGGGATCATGGTCGTTTGGAGGGGGTCGAGGGCGCCTTGGACGGTCGTCGCGAGCTGGGACAGCTGGTGGCGGAGCTGGACCGGACCGACGGGATGCTCCACGTCCAGCTCTCCGGCCGCAGCGTCTCCCGCGGCGACGTCCTGCCGGCGTTCCTCGAGGAGCTCCTGCGCGCGGCCCGCCTCGAGCGCCGGGTGCTGGCCCTCCACTTCGAGCGGCTTGCCTACTTCGACTCCTCCACCTTGGCCGCCCTGGTCCGCCTGGTCCGCGATGCCCACGCCGCCGGCGTGGGCCTGAACGTGGTCTACGACCCGCGCCAGCGCTGGCAGGCGGTCTCCTTCGACGCGCTCCGCCGGGCCCTGCCGGTCCAGGGCGATGCCGGGACCGCGGTCCACTTCTCCGAGGTGTGAGCGGGGGCCCGCGCCTACGCCGGCGCCGGCTCCTCCAGCGCCGCCGAGAGGCGCGCCGCCGAGGCGCTGCCCGCGCACCGGACCAGGAGCAGGGTGACGTCGTCGTCCTGCTCCTGGGCGCGGAAGGCGGCGATGTCCGCCAGGAGCTCGGCCAGCGCGTCCTCCAGCGCCATCCCCGCCACCCGGTTCAGGGCCGCCACCAGCCGCTCCTCGCCGTACATCTCGCCGCGGGGGTTCTGCGCCTCGGTGGCTCCGTCGGTGAAGAAGAGCGCCAGGTCTCCCGGGCCCATGGGGACGAACAGGTCCCGGACGTGGGGCCCGGCGTCCTGCACCAGCCCGATCCAGCACCCCTCGTTGACCACCACCTCCACCCCGCGCCCGCGCCGCCACACCAGCACGTCCTGGTGCTTGCCGGCCAGGGTGAAGCCCGCCCCCTCCAGCCGCACCACGTTCAGGGTCATGTAGCGGCTGCCCCGCATCCGCGAGATGTTCTGCCAGAGCACCCCGTTCACCTCCCGGAACACCTGGGCCGGCGTGAGCGAGGGGTTCTCCCGCACCAGGGAGAGGATGCTCGTCTGGGTCATCATCATCACCAGGCCCGACTCGACCCCGTGCCCGGAGACGTCGCCGATGGCCAGCCACTGCCGGCCCTCCCCGGCGTCCACGATGTCGTAGTAGTCGCCGCCCACCTCGGCGGCGGGGATCATGCGCGCCGCCACCTGGAAGGCCCCGGCCCGCCGGTCCTCGGGCAGGAGCGCGGTCTGGATCCGCTGGGCCACCTCCATCTCGCCCCAGAGCGCGTCCCGGGCGGCCCTGAGCTCGGTGCGCGAGCGCTCCAGCTTGGCGTTGGCCTCGAGCAGGCCCGTGCGGGCGGCGTACTCGTCCTGGATGAGGGCGTACTTGGCCTTGGCGGTGACCACCGAGATGAACCCGGTGGTGCCCACGAAGAAGAGGTTGTTCATGAGGGCCGCCGCGTGGAACGGCCCGCCGAAGGCCGCGTTCAGCACCACGTAGACCAGCACCGTGGTGAGCGAGTTGACGGTGGCGTGCTGGGGGCTCCAGGGCAGGACCAGGTTGGTGGCGATGACCAGGTTCACGCCGGCGTAGTAGGCGGAGTCGAACCCGCCCAGCTCCACCGTCATCCAGGAGATGCACCCGCCCACCAGCAGGGTGAAGAGGTAGCCGTGGAGGAAGGAGAGGCGGGTGGGGCGGGTGAGCCGGATCACCGCCAGCTGCAGGGCCAGCACCCCGGTCACCAGCGCGCGGTAGCGGACGAAGCGCTCGAAGATGGCCGCCGGCAGGGTGATCCAGTCGAGCAGGAGGAAGAGCGGCACCAGCACCGCGCCGAGCATCGCCGCCGTCCCGCACCAGCGGTGGAGCAGGGCGTCGTGGTACCGGCCGAAATGCCGGGCCTTGCTCAGCGCGCCCTCCGGGCTCTGGTCGGCGCGGGAGGCCATGGCCCTCAGGCCCGCTTGTCCAGGCGCAGGAACATCTGGCAGCGGGTCTCGTCCCAGGCCAGCGCGCGCGCGGCGAAGGGGAGCCCGTCGGAGAGCGCCAGGAAGGCCTCCTCGGTGCGGTAGACCAGCGGCCAGTCCCCCCAGTAGTCCATGTGGACGCGGCTGGGGCTGGCCGCGTGGAAGTTGCCGACCAGCAGCGTCCCACCCGCGGCCACCAGCTCGAAGGCCCGGGCCATCACCGCCCGGGCCACCGGGGCGGTCAGGTAGTCGAACAGCCCCATGGAGTAGACGAAGGCGCACTCGCCCAGGCGCGCGGGCAGGTCGCGGGCCCGGATCATGGTGCGGACCGAGTCCTGGAGGTACTGCACCGCCAGGGTCCCCCGGCCCTCCGCCTCGATGCCCCGCACCGTGCGGCGGGCCAGCTCCAGCGCCCCGGGATCCTGGTCGAGGAGCAGGAACTCCAGCGCCTCGGCGGCGCCGGGCGGCTCGGCCATCTCCCGGAGCTCGCTGGCCGGCCCGCAGGCCAGGGACATGACCCGCAGCCTCCGGCCGGCCCGGGCCAGGCGGTCCCGCACCGCGCCGAGCTCCCGCGGCACGAACCGCCGCCGGGCCCGGACCGCCCGGGCGGCGGCGGTCTCCAGCGGGTGCTTGTGCATGAGCTGGGCGAAGGTGCTCGGCCCCACGAAGGCGTTCTCGTAGATCATCAGCATCTGCTCGGCGTCGCCGGGGTAGCCGGAGGGCTTGAGGTTGCTCCGCCGCAGGAACTCGGAGGCGAGCAGGTAGGGCCAGAGCTGGCGCCGCAGGTAGAACCCGTGGCGCTCGTGCTCCTCGGGCGTGTAGCCCTTCACCAGCTCGCGCAGCGCGTCCACCTGGGCGTCGAGGTAGGAGAGGAACTTGCGCCCCTCGGTGCGGAGCAGCGCCTCGACCGCCGCCGCGGCCGCGTCGGCCGGCTCGGCGGCGAGCAGATGGTCCTGCTCGTCGAAGAAGCGGCGGTGGACCGAGAGGTCGTAGGCCAGGTCGGCCACGTGGGCCCGGAACTCGGGGCGCACGTGGGCCTTCTGGGCCAGCACCGCGGGCAGGTTCTCGAAGACGGCGCGGAGGTCGACCAGGCGCTGCTCGCCGCAGAGCGCCTCGCAGTCGTAGAGGTGCTCGCGGAAGTGGAGCTTGCCCCGGCCCGGCTCCGGGCCGGCCGCGAACCGGGCGGCGCCGAGCCGCAGCGGCCCGCGCTCGGTGACCACCTCCAGGGCCTCCACCAGCGCCCCGTCCGGCAGCTCCCCCTCGATCCGCACCGCCAGCGCCAGCCGGCTGGCCGGGGTGAGGGTGGCGGAGAGGCGCTGTCCGGCCACCTCCAGCACCCCCGCCAGGGCCCCGCGCTCGCCTTCCCCCGGCGTGGCGCGCTCAGCGACCGAGGACGGTGACGCTTCCATCGGCGGTCTCGAAGGTGCGCAGCGCGCTGAAGGAAAGGGCCTGCCACTTCTTGGCCTGGCTGTACTCCAGCGCGATCGGCACACCGGCCCTTCGGGCCTCGTCGATGGCCTTCACCACCGGCGTGAAGGTGGAGGAGTTCATGTACTCGAGCGGCGCGAAGTCCAGGCAGAGGCGGCAGGACGATCGCCGGCAGCTCTCCACCAGCTGCGAGAGCACCGGCAAGAGGAACCGCCCCGGCTCGCGGTCCGAGCTCCGGCCCCGCCAGGTCACCCGCACCTCGCCCGTGAGCTGCCTCGCCTCCAGGCTCAGCTCGCCCTCGGCCCACTGCCCCTTGACCGGCTCGCTCATCCGTCGGTGCCTCCTCGCCGGTAGACGGCGGACACGGCCAGGATGCTCCCGGCGTCCACGTAGAAGTCGAGCGCGCACCGCCCTTCATATGCGATGCGGGCGAGCCCCAGCCCGCTCCCACCCGGAGCGTACGGCCGGACGGCGGTCTGCTTGAGCCGCTCCACGTAGGCCTCGAACGGATCCTGGTGCCCGCGGATCCACTGGACGGTGCGGTCGAAGGAGCGCAGGTGAGCGTCGTCCACCCCCACGCGGCTCCGCACCTCGACCGTGACGTCCTCCTGTCCCACGCGGAGGGAGAGGCCGATGGTCTCGCCCTCGACGGCCCCGTACTTCACCGCGTTCTCGAGGAGCTCCTGCGCCACCATGGCCAGCGCGTAGGACTCGTCCTCGTCCAGGCCGGAGCGCTCCATCATGCCGCGGCAGGGGTCCCATGCCGCCCGGACCGCGCTCCAGTCGGGGGGCAACGTCAGCTCCAGGACGCTCGTGTCCATGCCCTGTTCGCGCTCCCGGCTGGGTCGGGATGCCTCCCAGGAGGCACCGGTGTCATCGGATTCTATTACCTTCCCGCCCCAGCCGGAAACGGGGCCAGGCCCCGGACCGGTCGGGGAGGTGGGCGTGAAGGTCGCCACCTGGAACGTGAACGGGATCCGCGCCCGGGAGGCGCAGGTGTCGGAGCTCCTGGGGCGCGAGAGACCCGACGTCCTCTGCCTCCAGGAGATCAAGGCGCCGGCGGCCAAGGTGCCCGCCTCGCTCGGTACCCTGCCCGGCTACCGCTGCCTCTGGCACGGCGAGACCGCATACTCGGGCGTCGGCCTGCACGTCCGGGAGGAGGCCGCCCCGGGCGGCGTGCGCTTCTCCCACCCCGGCTTCGACGTCGAGACGCGCATCGCCGTGGCGGAGGTGGGCGACCTCGCCATCGCCTCGGTCTACGTCCCCAACGGCGGCAAGGACCTCGAGGCCAAGTTCCGCTTCCTCGAGGCGCTCGACGCCTGGGCGGAGGCGGCGCGAGCCGCCGGCCGGGCCCTGCTGGTGTGCGGCGACCTCAACGTGGCCCGGGCCGACATCGACGTGCACCCCAAGGAGCGCAAGGCCGGGGCGGTGGGGCAGCTCCCCGAGGAGCGATCGCTCCTCGAGCGGATCCTCTCCCGCGGCCTCGTCGACCTGGGCCGGGCGGTCGATCCCGGCAACGAGGGGCTCTTCACCTGGTGGGCACCCTGGCGGAACCTGCGCCAGCGCAACATCGGCTGGCGCATCGACTACGTGCTGGCCAGCGAGGGGCTGGCGGCACGGGTGCGCCGCTGCGCGGTGCTGCCGGACTTCGGCACCAGCGACCACGCGCCGGTGGTGGCCGAGTTCGCCCTCCCCTGACCGCGCCCGCGCGGAGCCGGCGCTCCGCCGCGCCGCGTCGAGCGCCCGGCCCGCGCACCGCTGATCAGTTCCGTTCACCCCGGCGGGTCTGCTAGCCTCTCCCGACTCCAGGCACGACACCCGGGATCGAACCCGAGTGCGCCCCGCGGCGCGCTCGCATCACGAGGGAAGACGTCCATGTCCACCGTCGCGACCAGCGAGAAGCCCGACACCCTGCGCACGCTCCCGGGCGACGACGTGCGCCAGATCATGTGGCGCTTCGCGGACCGGTACGACCTGCAGATGCTGGTGCAGTCGACCCGCGCCGTGGCCCGGGGACCGGTGGCCCGCCTGGTGGCCGCGGGCGGGCGCAACGACCACGAGTGGACCCCGCGCAAGAACGAGCTGCTGGCCGCCTACGACGCCTCGGGGATCACCGCCACCTTCATGGATCCGGAGGAGGGCGGCTTCATCGCCGGCCCCAAGAACCTGGCGCTGGCCCTCACCGCCTTCGAGCTGGCCTGGGTGGACGCCGGCGCCGCCACCGGAGCGCTGGCCGGCTTCCTCGGGCTCTCGCCCATCCACGAGCGGGGGACGCCGGAGCAGGCCCGGCACTACATGAGCCTGGCCGCCCCGGCCAAGCCCGGGGAGGACCGCAAGCCCTGGCGCGCCGCCTTCGCCCTGACCGAGCCCATCCCGTACGTGGGGGTGGACACCGGCATGCTCTCGGGCAAGGTGCGGGTCCAGGAGTGGAAGGAGGGGCAGGAGCCGCTCCTGCTGGTGGAGAAGCGCGGCCGCTTCATCACCAACATGGGCTTCGCCAACTTCGTGACCGCCGCGGTCGACTCCGCCGACCCGCGCATCAAGGGGAGCTGCATGATCGTCCTGGAGGAGGGCGACCCCGGGACCTTCGACCGCGGCACGCCCACCAAGAAGCTGGTCCACCAGCTCTCCTCCACCAGCGACCCCATCTTCCGCCTCGCCGTCCCGGCCTCGCGCATCGTGGGCGGCTACACCGTGAAGGACGGGGTCATCGTCCCGACCTTCGACCACTCCACCGTCATCGAGGCGGTCTTCCGCAGGACCCGGGTCACGGTGGGGGTCATGACCGCCGCCAAGCTCCTCAGCGCCATCGAGCCGGTCGTCCGCTACCAGCGCGGCCGCTTCCGCGGCGCGGAGCAGGCCGCGCCCGGCTCGGTCCGCTACGAGATGGGGATCCAGCAGCGGGAGGACGCGCTGCACCGGCTGGTGGAGGTGTGGGCCACCGGCGAGGCGGCCGCCTCGCTGGGCTTCGCCACCGCCCGGCTCTTCGACGAGCTCGACCCGCTGGAGCGGAGGAAGGACGCAGTCCTGGAGGCCCAGGGCATCTCCGGGGCCCGGGCCACCCTGCGGTGGATGAAGGCGCTGGAGAAGGGCGCGCTCGAGCTCCTGGAGCTCGAGGGCCGCTCCCCGGGCGACCGCGACGAGGCGCGCCTGGCCGCCCTCCAGGCCGACGAGATGGTCCGCTTCGCCCTGCTCGACGCCCAGGCCAACGTGCTCTGCCCGGCCACCAAGCTGTGGAACACCGGCCACGGCGCCACGGTGATGCGCGAGGCGGTCTCGCTCATGGGCGGCTACGGCATCACCGAGGACTGCCCCGGCTTCCTGGGCCAGAAGTGGATGGACGCGCAGCTGGAGGCCACCTACGAGGGGCCGGAGGCGGTGCAGCGCCGGCAGATGTCCATCACCATGGCCAGCCCCCTGTGGCTGGCCCAGCTCAAGAACTGGGCGCGGGAGCTGCGCCACGTGGCCGCCGTCCACCCCGGCACCGGCGCCTGCGCCCTGGCCTCGGCCCTGGAGCTGTGGCTGTGGACCTTCCGGCACCTGGAGAGCTCCACCGACGCCGACGGGCTGAAGCTCATCCAGTCGCCGCGCCAGGGGGTGACCTTCAAGCTGGCCGACGCCCTGGCCTGGCTTCTGGCCGCCCGGGCCCAGGTGCTGGACGCCGTGGCGCTGGCCGAGGGCGGCGGCGAGGTGCTGGGCGAGGCGCTGCCGGCCACGGCCAGGTTCTTCGCCGACCTCTGCCACGTGCAGGCCATGCGGGCAGGCGGCGAGGTGGGGCGCATCTGCGCCGAGTTGGTGCACGGCTACAACCGGCACCCGGCCTGGGACGAGCAGGGCCAGCGCGCCTGCTGGAGCGCCGACGACGCCGAGGCCCTGGAGGGGATCGTCCCCGGGCTGGCCGGCTGCGCCATGGACCAGTTCGACGCCCACGTCGACAAGGAGGGGCCCTGCGCCACCTGCAAGGGGATCACCGACTTCCGCAAGCTGCGGGTCAAGCTCGACGGCTGCCTCACCGGCGGGATGCTGGCCAAGGACCGCGCCGCCGAGGCGGTGGCCCGGGTGATGATCCCCGAGGCGCTGGACTACCCGGCCTGACGCCCCACCCGGAGGACCATTGACCGACGGCGAAAGCACCACGCCCCGCCAGACCCTGGCCGTAGACGTGGCCTGCGTCGGCTTCGGCCCGGCCACGGCCGGCTTCCTCACCCGGCTCGCGCGCCGGCTGGCCGACCCGGCCCTGCCGCCGCTGGAGAGCACCGCCTCGCCCGGCCTGCCGCTGCAGGTGGTCTGCTACGAGCGGGCCGACGACGTCGGCTTCGGCGTGTCCGGGGTAGTGACCCGGGGGCGGGCCCTGCGCGCCGCCTTCCCCGACCTCGACCCCTCCCAGATCCCCATGGCCACGAAGGTCGTGGAGGAGAAGGTCCTCTACCTGCTCGACCCCATCGGCGCCAGCCGCCGCTCGGTGACCCTGCGGGCCGCCGACCGGACCCTGCGCGCCTTCCACCGGGTGGAGGACCACTGCTTCGAGCTGCCCTGGACCCCGTCCTTCCTGCACAAGTCCGACGGCTTCGTCTTCTCGCTGGGGCAGCTCCTGCAGTGGGTGGCCGGCCAGGTGATGGCCACCGGGATGGTGCAGGTCTGGCCGGGGACCCCGGTGGCCGAGGCGCTGCTCGACGGCAAGGCGGTGCGCGGGGTGCGCCTGCTCGATCAGGGCGTCGACCGCCACGGCCGCCCCGAGCAGAGCTACCTGCCGGGGATGGACGTGCAGGCGGCGCTCACCGTGGTGGGCGACGGCCCGGTGGGCGCGGTGGGGCGCCAGCTCGACGAGGCGATGGGCATGCCGGCCGGCCACGCGCGGCGCGAGTGGGCGGTGGGCATGAAGGTGGTGCTGGACCTGCCCCCGGACACCGCCCTCCGGGCCGGCACGGTGCTCCACACCGTCGGCTTCCCCGAGCCGGAGATCTTCGGCTTCCTCTACGTCCACCCCGAGCACGTGGCCTCGGCGGGCATCTTCGTCCCCAGCTGGTTCGAGTCGCCCACCCGGACCGGCTACCGCTACCTCCAGCACTACCTCCAGCACCCGGCGCTCTGGCGCCACCTCCGCGGCGCCAGGCTCCGCTCCTGGGGGGCGAAGTCGCTGCTCGAGTCCGGCCGGCGTGGGGAGCCCCTGCTCTGCGGCGACGGCTTCGCCCGCGTCGGCGAGGGCTCCGGGTCGACCAACGTCCTCACCTCCTCGGGCGTGGACGAGGCCTTCGCCACCGGCGCCCAGCTGGCCGAGGGCGTGATCGAGCTGCTCGAGGCCAGGGAGCCGTTCACCCGCGAGAACCTGCAGCGCGCCTACGTGGCCCGGCGGCGGTCGAGCTGGGTGGAGGAGGAGGGGCGGGTGGCGGAGAAGGCCCGCGACGGCTTCCGGCGCGGCGTGGTCCCCGGCCTCATGGGCATGGCCCTCTCCGGCCTCTCCGGCGGGCGGCTCTCCCTGGGCGAGGAGGCGCCCCACCCTGCCGACCAGGTGGGGACGGTGGAGGCCTTCTACGCCGGCCGCATCCCGGCCGCGGAGCTCTCCCGGATCCGCGCCGAGTGCCAGGCCCGGGGGACGCCGCTCCACGACGCGCTCATGGACCGGGCCGGCTGGCCGCCCATCGAGCACGACGGCCAGGTGCTGGTCTCGCACCAGGACGCGCTGCTCATGGGCGGCAAGGTGCAGGCCCCGGCCGGCTACGCCGACCACGTGGTCTTCGTCGACCCGGAGCTGTGCCGGACCTGCGACCGGCGGGTGTGC
>DATKMW010000174.1:0-23366 GCA_035541675.1 Anaeromyxobacter sp.
GGCTAGCATCGCCTGGGCGGGGCGAGCCGGGCCCGCCCGGGGTCAGCCGGCCAGCTCGAGCGCCCGCCGGAGCACCGCGTCCATCATGGCCGGGGTGAGGCGGCCGGTCTGGGTGTTCTGCTGCGAGGGGTGGTAGGCGCCGAGGAGCGCCGGCCCGCCCGGTGCCGCCCACTCCGCCCCGTGGCCGAAGCGCGGACGTGGGCGCGGGACCCGGACCCCGGCCCGCTCCAGGTGCGAGAGGATGGCCCCCCAGCCGACCGCGCCCAGGGCCACCAGGACCCGCGCCCGGCGGAGCAGGGCGAGCTCGGCGTCGAGGAACGGGGCGCAGCGGGCGAGCTCCTCGGGGAGGACCCGGTTGGCGGGGGGAGCACAGCGGCAGGCGGAGGTGAGGAAGGCCCCGCGGAGCGACAGGCCGTCGCCCCGCTCCCGCGAGGCGGGGGAGCTGGCCAGGCCGGCGCGGTGGAGGGCGGCGTAGAGGAAGTCGCCGGAGCGGTCGCCGGTGAACATGCGCCCGGTGCGGTTGGATCCGTGGGCGCCGGGGGCGAGCCCCACCAGCACGACCCGGGCCGCCGGGTCGCCGAAGCCGGCCACCGGCCTGCCCCAGTAGGCCTGGTGCCGGTAGGCGCGGCGCTTTACCCGCGCCACCTCCTCCCGCCAGGCCACCAGGCGCGGGCACAGGCGGCAGCGGACGATGCGGTCCTCGAGGAGGGGGAGGGAGGCGGCCAGGCGGCGGGGCATGCGTCCGCGCCTTGGCTAGAACAAGCTCTCCGGCACGTAGACGATGTCCCCGGGCTCCAGCGTGAAGTTGGGCGCCTTGCCCAGGGCGATGTCCTGCACGGCCACCTTGACCTTGGTCTCGGTCCCGCCCACGCGCCGGGTCACCGAGGTGGCGTTCTGGGCCGCGGTCTTGGTGAAGCCGCCGGCCAGCGTCACCGCCTGCACCACCGACATGCCGTCCTGGTAGGGGAAGGTGCCCGGCTTCTGGACCTCGCCGAAGACGAAGACCTTCTTGGAGTTGTACTCCTTCACCAGCACCGAGACCTGGGGGTCGCGCATGTAGCGCTCGGCCAGGCAGGCCCGGATGGTGTCGGCGGCGCCGTTGGCGGTGAGCCCGCCCACCACCACCCGCTTGCACAGGGGGAAGACGATGTCGCCCTCGTTCCCGACCTGGAAGACGCCGGAGAGCTCCGGCTCCTGGAAGACCCGGACCTCGACCACGTCGCCGGGGCCGAGGGTGGAGGCGACTGGCTGGTCCCCGGGGACCACCGGGGCGGGCGTGGCGGCGGGCAGCTCCTCGCCGCCGTGTGCGCAGGCCGCGAGCAGCAGGACGGCGGCGAGTCGGTGGGGATGGTAGCGGGGCTTCATCGGCCTCGTCGGGAGGTGGTTTCGTCGTAGCCGAGCGGGCCCGCCCCGTCAACCAATCGGCGGCGGCGCTCCCGCGCTCAGTACGTCCCCCGGACGCGCAGGTAGACCTCGCTCTTGTCGAACCGGTAGCCGGGCAGGGCCGCGGTGCCCGAGGCCAGCTCCGAGGTCCGCTTGGTGTAGGCGTACCCGGCCCCGACCCGCAGCCAGCGCGCCACCTCCGCCTCCACCGACGGCCCGAGGGTGAAGAGGTCGGCGGCCTGGACCGGGGACCGGGGGTAGGCGCGGTACTCGAAGGAGCCGTCCAGCGCGGCGGTGTATCGCCCGGAGAACAGCATGTGCCCGTCGGCGTAGACACGGTGGCTGGTGTACCCGCCGGCCGGCCCGGGGTCCACGCCCACGTCGTGGATGTAGCCCAGCTTCAGGCCGGCGGTCTCGAAGGGAAGCCACTCGGTCTCGAGGTTGGCGAGCCAGCTGGAGATCGACCCGGGGGCGTTGTAGGCCGCGCCGTAGCCTCCCTTGAGCGTGCCGGCCAGGTGGGCGGTGAACAGGCCGGCCAGCCCGGTCCAGGCGCGCAGGCCCGAGGCCTTGGCCCCCAGGCTGGACCCTGGGATGCGGGTCCAGTACTCGCCCTGGAGGATGGCGGCGGTGCGCGGCAGGAACTTCCAGCGGAGGTCGAGCCCGGCCGAGAGGTCGCTGTAGTCCAGCTTCGACACCAGTGACGGGTCGCAGGAGGGGGTGTTGGCGGGGCAGAGCCGGCCGCTGGCGAAGGGCTCGTAGGTCTCGAGCGCCCAGCCACCGGTGAGGGTGGTGATGAAGGCGCCGCCGCCCGGGCGGTAGGGGATGGCCAGATCCAGCTGGTTGGTGTTGGAAACCAGCGCGCCACCGACGTTCAGCACCGAGGTGCTGCTGGTGCGGCGGAAGGCGTCGGTGAGCTCCAGCCCCACCGTACCCTTTCGGTTCACCCCCACCCCCAGCTGCGCCTCGCCGTAGAGCCGGGAGAGATCGGAGTTCTTGCCCAGGTACTGCGCCCAGTCGAGATCGGCGCGCAGGTCGAGCGCTGCCGGGTCCCCGGGCGCCTCCAGGATCAATCCGGGCCGGACGTGCAGGATGAAGCCGGAGGTGGCCTGGCCCTGGTCGGAGAAGGCGACGTTGCTGTCCCAGCGGCTCTCCAGCTCCAGGTAGGGGTGAAGGCGGCCGGAGCTGCCGCCGAGGCGGATCCCGTTCCCCGGGCTCGCCGCCGCTGCCGCCGCGAAGCCCAGGAGCGCCAGGCCGACCAGGCTGAGGCTCCCCGTCCTGACCCCCTTCACCATCTCCCTCCGTTCTTCCTGCCCCGTGGCGCCGGTCCGTCGCGCACCGGCGTTCCCCGCGCCGGCCGCCAGGCCGCTCCCAGGGAGCTGCTAGTAGTGCTTGCTCGCCGGTGGCGGCCGCACCACGGGCGGCGTCACCGCCGCCGGCGGAGGGGGTTCTCGAATGGTGACGTCCTGGCTGGGCAGCCCCTCCGGCTGCTCCATCTGGACGCTGGTCCGCCCGTCCACCAGGTAGGCGAGCTGACCCAGGCAGACGTCGGCCTCGCCCCCCATGCGGAGCACCTTGTCGCTGGCGATGACCACGCGGGCGAACTGGGTGTTGGCGGTGGCCGGGTCCCTCTTCCCGACGGCGTCCACCAGCGCCTCGCGGGCCTGGGTGGCCACCTTCTGCAGCCCCTTCATCTGGGTCAGCTGGGCGTTCAGGCAGTTGAGCCGGCTCACGTCCTTCTCCAGGCGCGCCTCCTCGGCCCGCCCGGCCACGCGGTCCACCGTCTTGCGGATGGCCTTGAGGCTCTCCTCGGCCATCTCCTGCTTCTTGGCGTCCGGGATCTGCGCGGCCGCGTCCGGCGTCATGCCCGCCGTGGGGAGCGGCCTCGGCTGGGCCGCCGGCGCCGACGCGGCCCTGGGGGCATCGGCCGCCGCCGCTGAGCCCGTCCAGGCGGCCAAGGGCACGAGCAGCAGCGCGATCGCGACCTGTCGAGGCATCACGAGGCTTCTCCCGACCGCAGTTCGATGTCAGAAACCCCTAGAGCCTAAGGGTTTTCGGGCAGCCAGTCAACGCGGCGTCGACATGGCCGCCTGCAAATCTGGCTACGGCCAGGCCCCCGTGCCACACATCGACCTCACGGGGAAGAGGAGAGGGGTGGCTCGGCCACCTGGGGCAGTGAGACCTCCTCGCTCGACGTCTCGGGGCCTTCGTCGGTCCCATCGGTGGGCACGACCCGGCAGCGCCAGCGATCTCCCGCCCGAACGAGGCGGCCGGGGACCTCTTGCGAGCTGCCGGCGAAGGACTGCACCTCGCCGTTGCGAACCCAGATGAAGCGGTAGCGTACCGGGTCGCCGTCCTCGTCCTCGCTCTTGGCCACCAGCTCGCAGCGCAGCGGCTGGCCCGGACGGGGCGTGGCGGGTGCGAGCCGCACGCGGGCCGGCCCAGGCGGCGTGTTGAGCACGGTCCGCTCGGCGGCGCCGGGCGGTCCCGAGACGGTGCCGTCGCTGGGCGTGGCCGAGCACCGCCAGCGCTCGTTCTTGGCGATCCGGCTCGGGTCCACCGCGGAGGGGTCCGGGCCCGGCGCCATGGGCTTTCCGTTCCGCCACCAGGCGTAGGTGTAGGTGACGGGATCACCATCCCGATCCACCGAGGGCAAGGAGATGCGGCAGGCGAGCGCGTCGCGGCGATGGGGGCGCTCCGGCTCGACCACGACCTGGGGCGCGGTCGGGGGGGTGTTGCGGATGGTGAGCTCGGCGCTGGCGCGGGGGCCGTCGGCGAAGCCGTCGTTGGCCCAGGCCTCGCACCGCCAGCGCTCGCCGCGCCGGACGATGCCGGCGGGCAGGGTCGGGCCGTCCTCGGCCACCGGGACGAGCTGGTCGCCCCGGTACCACCGGTAGTGGAGGGTCAGGGGCTCGTCGTCCGCATCCCGGGCCGGGGCCTTCACCTGGCAGGTGAGCTCCTGCCCCACCCCGGCCACCTCCGGCACGAGCAGCACCAAGGGCGCCGGCGGCGGCGTGTTCTCCACCACCACCTGGGCGGCCACCGCCTCGCCGGTCTCCTCGCCGTCGAAGGGCGTCACCTCCACCCGCCAGGTCTCGCCGTGCCGCAGGGTGCCCGGGTAGATGGTGGCGGTGGTGAAGGGCGCGGGCAGGCCGTCGCGGCTCCACGCGTACCGGTAGCTGACGGAGTCGCCGTCGTGGTCGGCCGAGGGCTTCTTCACCATCGCCCGCACCCCGGTCCCGGCGGTGGGGGCGGCCGGCTCCAGGGCCACCAGCGGCGGCCCGGGCGGCGTGTTCACCACCCGGCACTCGGCGCTGGCCACCGGCCCGGGAAGCTCGCCGTCGAAGGGCGTCACCGCCACCCGGAGGAGGTCGTGCTTGCGCAGGGGCTGGGCGGTGAAGCGGGTCAGCCCGCGGGCGGCCGCCACCGGCGCCCCGTTCAGCGTCCACTCGTAGTGATACACGACGGTGTCGCCGTCGGGGTCGACCGAGGGCCTGAGGATCTTGGCCTCCGGGACCGTGCCGGCCGGGACCGGCCCGTCGCACAGCGCCACCGCGGTCGGCCCGGGGGGCGTGTCGGCGATCACCGCCTCGGCCCGCGCCGGCGGGCTCTCTGCCTCGCCGTCGCTCGCCACCACCTCCACGGCCCACCTCTCGCCCTTCCGGGGGGCGCCCCGGGCGATGAAGGCCTGCTCGGGCGGGACGTCGACCTTCTGCCCGTTGCGCGTCCAGGTGTACCGGTAGGTGACGAGGTCGCCGTCGGCGTCGGGCGGCTGCTGGCCGGCCACGGCCAGGCCGTCCATCCGGCGGGGCCGCACCGGCACGAGCTTCACCGTGGGCGCGGGCGGAGGGGTATTGACGATGGTCACCAGGGAGCGCACCGACGGCCCGTACTCCTCGCCGTCGTGGGCCTGCGCCTCGACCTCCCAGCGTTGGCCCTTGGCCAGCTCGGCCACCGGCACCCGGGCCGAGGAGGTCCAGTAGGGAGGCTGGCGGGAGGCCTCGGTGCCGTCCGGCACCGCCACCGGCGCGCCGTCCTTGAGCCAGCGGTACCGGTAGGTGATGGGATCGCCGTCGGCGTCGGGGGCGGGCGTCACCACCTTGACCTCGAGGGGCGCGCCCACGGTGGGCTTGTCGGTGGCGAAGGCGATGACCGGTGGGCCCGGGGGCGCGTCCTCGACCACCACCTCGTCGGCGACGGCCGGGCCGGCCCCGAACGGATCGCGCGGCGTCACCGTGACCCGCACCCGCTCGTGCTTGCGGAAGTCGGTGGCCGGCAGGGTGGTCTCCCCCTTCCCGGTGGGCTTGCCGTCGCGGGTCCAGGCGATGTCCAGGGTCACCGGGTCGCCGTCGGCGTCGCGGGCCGGCTCCAGCAGCTGCAGGGTGAGCGGCTGGCCGCCGCGCGGGTGGCGCGGCTCGATGGCGATCCGGGGCGGGGTGGGCGGGGTGTTCACCACCTTGACCGCGGCGGTGGCCGGAGGGCCGTCCACCTCGCCGTCGTTGGCCACCACCTGGACCTCGAAGCGGTCGTCCCGGGCCACGGCCGCACCCGGCACCTCGCGCCCCTCGGCCGCCAGGCCGGAGAAGGGCTGGCCGTTCTTCTTCCAGGTGAAGCGGTAGGTGAGCGGATCCTGGTCGGCGTCGAAGGCGCCGGCGGTGATCACCGCCCGCAGCGCCTGGCCCTTGCGCGGGGTGGCCGGGAGGATCACCACCGTGGGCGCGGTGGGCGGCGAGTTCAGCACCGTCACCTCGGCGGCGGCGGCCGGCCCGGGCAGCTCACCGTCGGTGGCGTTCACCTCCACCCGCACCTTCTGGTGCTTGGCGAACAGGCCGGTGGGCAGCTCGGCGGTCGAGAGCGGCAGGTTGAGCGGGACGCCGTTCACCCACCAGCGGTACTCGTAGGAGACCGGGTCCTCGTCCACGTCGGTGGCCGGCTTCACGATCTTCACGCGGATGGGCTCGGTCCGCCGGTGGGCCTCGCCCTCGATGGCGACCTCCACCGGCCCCGGGGGCGTGTCGGCCACCCGGGCCAGCGCCAGCGCCGCCGGCCCCTCCAGCTCCCCGTCGCTGGCCACCACCCGCACGCCCACGAGCGCCCCCTTGCGCAGCCTCTCCCCGGGGAGGTTCTCGCCCGTGACACCGATGGGCACGCCGTCCACCAGCCACTCGAAGCGGTAGGTGACGGTGTCGCCGTCGGGGTCGACGGCGGGCTTGAGGATCACCGCCCGCGAAGGGACCAGGCGCAGCGGCCGGGCCGGCTCGATGCCCACCTCGGGGGCGCCCGGCGCGCTGTCGCGGATCAGGACCTCGGGACCGGCCACCGGCGGGCCCTCGGCCCGGCCCCCGCCGGCCGGGGCGGAAAGCGAGAACCGCCACCGCTCGCCGCGGCGGGCGGAGCCGGGCGGGAGCTCGCGCTTCCCGTCCAGGTCGTGGACCGGGCTGCCGTTGCGGTACCAGGTGATGCGCGGGGCGGGCGCCGCCTCGCCGGGCGGTGCGTCGAGCCAGACGCCCCGCCAGCCAGCCCGGAGCGCGTCGCCCACCCCGGGCGCCGCCGGGTCGAGGCGGAGGTCCTTGTAGGTCGGCGGGTAGGGCCCGAAGCGCCCGGAGCGGGCCGCGTCGTGGCCGGGGCCGGGCCAGGGGATGGCGGCCGCCGCGCCCCCCACCCGCTCCGCCCGCACCGCGTGCACGTCGCCGCCGGGGAGCCCCACGAAGACGGACGGCGTCCCGTCGCCGGCCAGGTCGGCCACCAGCGGGCTGGCCGTCACCTCGCCCGCGTCCCCGCCCAGCTCGGCCGGGAAGCCGACCAGCTCCTTGCCGTCCCGCCCCAGGGCGTGGACGGCGCCGTCGGTCGACACCACCACCACCTCCAGCCCGCCGTCGCGGGCCAGGTCACCCACCGCTGGCCCGCCCATGACCCGGGAGCCGACCCGGACCGGCCAGCCGGGCAGCGGCGCACCGGCCCGGCTCACGGCGTGGACCATGCCGTCGGCGGAGGCGAAGACCACGTCCAGCCGCCCGTCGCCGAGCAGATCGGCCACGGCCGGGCCCTCGTAGAGGCGGTACCCGGCGGCCACCGGGAAGCCGGGCAGCGCCTCGCCCTGGGCGTTGACCGCGTAGAGGTTGAAGTCCTGGCTGGCCACCAGCAGGTCCAGGGCGCCCTGGTCGTCGAGATCGGCGAAGACCGGGGCCCCGCTCACCGCGTAGTGGGTGACGAGCGGGAAGCCCGGGCGCTCGCGCAGGGTCTTGAGGTCGATGACGTGGACCTTGCCGTCCTCGCAGCCCACCGCCACCACCCGCCCGCCGGGCAGGACTGCGCTGGTGGCGGGGCTGCTCACCGGGGCGCCGAGCTGGAGGGGGAACCCCCGGGCCTCGACCCCGCTCCGCTTCAGGGCGTGGAGGCGCCCCCGGTCGTCGCCGACCAGGAGCTCTGGCCGGCCGTCGCCGTCGACGTCGGCGAAGGAGGGGCCGGCCCGGACCCGGGCGCCCAGCCTCACCGGGAAGCCGGCGGCCACGCCCCCGCCGCTCCACAGGAAGACGCGGCCGGCGCTGGTGACGGCGGCGATCTCCGGCTTGCCGTCGCCGTCCATGTCGGCGGCGGCCGGGGCCCCGCTCGCCACCTCGTCCGGCGAGGCGGAGAGCCGAACCGGAAACCCGGAGGGCGTGCCGCCGTCGGCCCGGAAGGCGGTGAGGAGATCGGCGGCCGCCACCACCACGGTCGGGGCGCCGCCCACCGGGACCAGCACCGCCGGGTACTGGACCTTGCCGCCCGCCTCGCGCGGGAAGTTGGAGAGCGCACCCGCCCCCAGGGCGAGCGCGAGGAGAAGGCCTTGCATGGATTCTCCCTACAGCCTGATCGCGAGAGGCTGGCTGGTCTCGCGAAGCCGAGTGGCGAGGATGCGCGCCACGTTGATGGCCACGAAGGGAAGGCGGGGCCGCATCCCGGAGGCGGTGGGCGCCATCGCCCGCCAGGCGGTGCCGGCCCGCACCGCGGCGGAGCGGGTCTCGCCCAGGGCCCGCGCCCTCTCCCCGGGGAGCGGGTCCGGGGCCGGGGAGCGCCGCAGCGAACCCGCCGGCGCGCTCATGGCTCCTCGGCCTCCGCCGCGGTCCGGTCGCGCAGGGCGCCGCGGCGCGGGCCGGCAGCGAGGCGGCGGCGGCCCCGCTCCAGGGGGTTCGGGAGCCCCTCGCGCGCCGGCCTGAGCAGGGCCACCCCGTGGGCGCGGTGGACCAGGTAGACCTCGAGCGGCCGCACCGGCACGTTGAAGCCGGTGGCCTCCTCGCGCAGCGCCACCGCCCAGGCGGCCCGCTGGTCGTCGGGGTGCCGGAAGTAGAGGAAGGCCTCGCCGGCCAGGCAGCCGAAGCGCTCGGCGGCGGCCTGGAGGAGACCGGTCCGGCGGCGGATCTGCTCGGCCAGGGCCGGCGCCACCCGCTCGGCCTCCTCGCGGAGGCTCCGGGAGCGCTCCCGCCTCTCCTCGGCGTCGCGGAAGAGCTGCTCGGCCCGGCCCGTGATGCGGCGCGAGCGGGTGCCGTGCTCGGCCGCCAGGAGCGAGCGCTCGAAGCTCAGGTTCCAGGCCGTCTCCACCCCGTCCCAGAGCTGGCTGCGCTTTCGGTCCTCCTCGGCGTACTCGCCCTGGAGCCCCTGGAGCTGGCGCTCGGCGAGCCGCAGCGCCGCCTCGGCCTGCGCCCGGGCCTTGTCGCCCTGGGGGCGAGGGGCCAGCTCGGAGATCTCCTCGCGGCGCAGCTCCACCGCCCGCTCGGCGCCGCCCAGGCGGTACCAGACGTCGGAGGTGCGGAAGCGCTGCTCCTCGAAGCGCGCCACCAGCTCCAGCGCCCGCACCTCGTGGGACTGGGCCTCGGCCGCCAGCCGCGCGGCCTGCTCGTCGGCCTCGCCCGCCTCGGAGAAGGTGTCGATGGCCAGCCTTTGCGCGGCCTCGGCCTCGAGCTCGGCCAGCCGCTGGCCGGCCGCCAGCTCCTCGGCCCGGGCGCGGGCCTCGCGCTCGGCCGCCAGGGCCTCGACCAGGTCGGTCCACCAGGCCGCGAAGGGCTGGCCCTGGAGCAGCTCCCGGAGCTCTCGGAGCCGGAAGGCCCGCATGGTCAACCTCCGGGCGAGAACACCAGCGGGTAGTCTACCGAGACCGGGCCCGAGGGGCGGAAGGGCAGCCGCCAGGCGCGCATGGTGCTGGCCACGCAGGTGGCCACGTCCTGCGATCCCAGGCCGTTCTCCACCACCGACAGCTCGGAGATGCCCCCGGTCTCCAGGATGGTGAAGCGGATGCGCATGCGCCCCTTGAGGCCGGGGTTGCGCTTGAGCGCGTTCTCGTAGCAGGCCTTGAGGAGCCCCATGCGGGCGCGCACGAAGGCGCCCAGCTTGCCCTGGTCCACGTCGGAGGAGTCGATCTCCGCCGCCTCCGCCGCCACCGAGCCGGTGACCTTGACCTCGGCCTTGGCCCCGTAGCCGACCTGGCCGCCGCCGCCGCCGGAGGTGGCCAGGCTGCCGATGCTGGCCGACCCGCCCTGCCCGCCGCCCTTGCGCCCGCCCACGCCGGCGGAGGGATCGGTGGCCACCGCCACCCCGCCCGCCCCGGCCAGCGCCGTGGCCACGTCGCTCACCCCGCCGCCGGTGCCGAACACGTCGGCCACGGCGCCGTGGCCGGTGCCCGGCCCGAGCGCGCCCAGCACCTTGAGGATGCCCTTGGACTGGACCGCCTTGGCCACCGCCGCGGCGTGAGCCGCCTTGCTCTCCGGCCCCGGCTCGCCCTTCTTCTCGGCGGCCTCCGGCTTCTTCTCCTCGGGCTTGGTCTCGGCCACCGCCTCGGTCGGCCGCTCCACCGCCGCCGGCGGCGGCGGCTCCGGCCTCCGCTCGGGGATGAGGACGCGGGCGTAGCGGTCCGGGATCTCCTCCAGGGTCAGCTCCTTCTCCGGCAGGCTGGTGGCCGCCATGGCCACGTAGAACCCGGAGTGGATCGCCAGGGAGACGAGGAGCACGGTCACGAACAGCCGATCCATGCTGGAGAAGTGGTTGCCCCGGTTCACCTTGGTCAGGGTGGGCCGGGGGGCCTCCGGGGTCGGCGCCACGAACTGCCAGAGCAGGGTCACGTCCTCGAGCACCAGCTTGCCGCGCTGGTCCTCGCGGATGGGGACGACGTAGCTCGCGCCCTGCTTGGCGGCCAGGCCCTGGGCCACCAGCGCGGGGAGGTCGGCCTCGCCCTGGGGCCCCTGGATCCGCCCCTGCACCCCGGGCGCGAAGGCCAGCAGGCACCGCTCGCCCTGCCAGGCGAAGACCGGCACCGAGGCGGGCAGGGTCGATCCCTGGACCACAAAGGTGTTCCTCGAGGAGGTGCCGATGGTGATGCTCTGGCGGAGCGGGAGGATCCGCTCCTCCACGATCTTGCCGCTGCGGACGACGCCGACGCGGAGGACCTTTGCCTGCTGTGCCGCCATCGCGCTCGCCTGCCTCCGGGCCCCGCTAGAAGGGGTCCCTCTTCACCGCGTCCTTCGCCTCCGGCAGGAACGACTCGGTGCGGTCCTGCTCGCCGGAGTCCACGCTGGCCCGGGGCATGACGAACAGTGCCTGGGGCTTCTGGACCCGGCCCTCGACCCGCATCTCCTCGAGCCGGACCACCTTCCTCGCGGCCGGCTTCCTCTCTCCCGCCTGCTGCGCCTGCGGCGGCTTCTGTGCCTTCTGCTGCTGCGCTTGCGCCGGCGATCCCTGGCCTTTCTTGGGCAGCGGCGCATCCTTGGCCAGGGCCGGCGCGGCCAGCCCGATGGTTAGCACGGCCGCGGAGAGGGCCACAAGCAATCGACCGGCGCTCATCTGTCGCCCCTTTCCGCACCCGCGGCCCCGGCCGCGCCGCCCGACTCGTCCGGCGCCGGGGCAGGCTTCTTCGAGGCCGATTTCGCCTTCTTCCGGGCCGGCGCCGGCGTCGCCGCCGGTTTGGCCGGGGCCGGGGAGGCAGCCGGCGTCACCGGGGGCGGGGCGACGCCCTCGCCGGCCTGGGGCCCCGCGGCCGGCTCGGCGGCCTTCCTCTTGGCCTCGGCCTCGCGCCGCAGGCGGTCCTTGTCCTCGCGCTCCAGCCGCTTCCTCTCGCGCTCGATGGCGCGGGCGGCGTCCTTCCGGTAGCCGGCCAGCTTGTCGTCCTTCCCCCCGGCCTTCTCGAAGTCGTCGAAGAAGGCCACCGCCTGCTCCAGGCGCTGGAGCGTGGGCAGGCCGGGCTTGTCGCCGTCGAGGTAGAGGATCCCCAGGTTGAAGTGGCAGTCGACCAGCCCGGGGTCGAGCCTGAGCGCCCGCCGGTAGGCGTCCTCGGCCTTGTCGAACTCCTTCTCCCCCCGGTAGGCGTTGCCCAGGTCGAGCCAGGCGGCGGCGTTGTGCGGGGCGTAGCGCACCGCCAGCTCCAGCTCGGTGGCCGCGGCCGCGAAGTCCTCGGAGTCGGCCAGCATGGCGCCGTAGTTGGCGTGCGCCTCGGGGTAGTCGGGGCGGAGCGCGGCCGCGGTCCGGAAGGACTCGAGCGCCTGGTTCCGGTCGCCCAGCGAGAGCTCCACGAAGCCGAGCCGGTTCCACACCGCCGGATCGCTCCCGTCGATCTGCCGGGCGTTGTCGAGCACCATCTTGGAGAGCTCGAACCGCCTCTTGCGCGCGTACACGGTGGCCAGGTTGACCATAGCCGGGACGTTCTTCTCGTCGACCTTGAGGGCGCGGCGGGCTGCCTCCTCGGCCGCGTCCAGCCTCCCCTGGGCCAGGAGCGCCTCGGCCAGGCCGTTGCGGAGGGCCACGGCGTCGGGCGCCTTCTCCAGCCGTGCCCGCATCTCGGCCTCGGCGTCGGCCGCCTTGCCGAGCCGGGCGTCGAGCCGGACCAGGTCCTGGGCGGCGGGGAAGAAGGTCGGGTTCCGGTCGAGGACGCGCCCGTAGAGCGCGCGGGCCGCGCCCTCGTCGCCCAGCCGCTCCCGCAGGGCGCCCGCGTTCACGCCGGCGAAGGCGGCCCCGGGGTCGGCCTGGAAGGCCCGCTCGAAGGCCGCCGCCGCGCCGGCCAGGTCGCCGGTCCCCTCCAGCCGCACCCCCTCCTGGAACGAGTCCGCGGCGCCGGTCTGGAGCGCCGCCGGGGCGTCGCCGGGGAGCCCGGTGCGGGGCGGGGGAGGCGCGCTCGGGGCCTCGCTGGAACCCGGGGCCGCCCCGCCGGGCGGGGCGACCGGCGCGCTCTTCTGCGCGCCGGCGCAGGCGGAGGCCAGCCCGGCCAGGGCCAGGAAGGCCACCGTGGCGTAGACGCGCTCTGGCCGGGCGGCTGGCACGCTCACTTCTCCTTGTCCTTGGCCGACCGGCGCGCGGCCTCGGCCGCGGCGGCCGCCTCGCTGGCCCGGGCGGGCTTGCCGGACTGCTCGAACAGGACCTTGGCGCGGCGCAGGGCCGAGACCGCCAGGGCCGGGTCGGCCCGCGCGCAGGCGGGGTCCTTCCCGAAGGCCAGGTACCGCTCGGCGGCGTCGGCGCGCAGCCGCGCCGCGTCGAGCTCCGAGGCCACGTTCTGCAGGGCGATGCAGCGGTTGGCGTGCTCGGGCCAGCGCTCCAGGAAGTCGCCGTAGAGCTTGGCCGCGGCGGGGTGGTCGCCCTTCCTCGAGCGGTAGTCGGCCAGCCACAGCGCGTCGCTGGCCGCCACCCGGGCCTCGGGCCGCTCCCTCACGATCCGCTCGCGGACGGCCGCGGCGCGGGCCGGGTCGCCGGCCCGGTCCCAGGCGATGGCCGCGTTGTGCAGGGCCTTGGCGGCGTCCGGCGAGGTGCCGTCGGCGGCCAGGGCCTCGAAGGCCTGGGCCGCCTCGGTGGGCTTGCCGGCGTCGAGCAGCTTCTGGGCGCTGGAGAAGGCGGCGCCGGAGACGGCCTTGCGGAGCTCCTCCTGGGCGCGGGCCAGCCCCTCCTTCTCCTTCGGGTCGGCCTTCTCGGCGCGCCCGTCGAGGAGCTGCGCCAGGCGCTGGGCGGCGGCCTGGTGGCCGGCGCGGTCGCCCTGGACCAGGAAGGTCTGCAGGTAGAGGGGGACGGCCTCGGAGAGGACGTCGGCCTCGATGGGCCAGCGGTCGAGGAGGGCGTCCAGCCGGTGCCTGGCCCCGGCCACGTCGTCGAAGGCGAAGGTCACCTTGGCGGCCGAGAGCTGGAGCCGCGCCGCCGAGGGCAGCGGCTCGCCCGGCGAGCTCCCCGGGGCCGGCGCGGGCGGCTCGGCCTGGGCCACCGCCAGGTAGGCGTCGACGGCCTCCACCAGGCTCCCCCAGGCGCCCGGCGGCGGCTGGGGCGAGAGCGGCTCCGGCCCGCGCTGGTCGGCAAAGAGGACCTTGGCGGCGGGGAGCTTCCCCGCCAGGGCCTCGGCCGCCCCCTGCTCCTCGCGCTCGTGGGCCGCCAGGTGCCAGGCCAGGGCGCGGGACCTCTCGTCGGCGGCGGGGTCCCGGGCCGCGCCGGTGGCGACCTCGGCGGCCCGCTCGTCGGCGCCGGCCCGGGCCAGGAGCGCCGCGGCCCGCAGGCGGAGGGGGAGGCGGTAGGCGGCGGCCCCGGCGCGCTCGGCGGCCACCAGGCCGTCGGCCGCGGCGGTCCACTCCGCGCGGGCGCCGTCCAGGTCGCCGGCCTCGCGGGCCGCGTCGCCGCGGGCCACGGCCTGCCAGGCGCCGGCGTAGGCGGCCTGGGCCGCGGCCCCGGCCCCCAGGGCCGTCTCCGGCCCGAGGGGCGCGTCGGCCTGCTGGACCACGGTCACGGTGGGCGGCCCGGCGGGGGCCGGACGGCTGGTGGCGCAGCCGGAGGCGGCGGCCCCCAGGGCGGCGGCCAGCGGGATGAGGCGGCGCAGCTTCGCTCCCCTGGCGTTCATGGGCTGGCCCCCGAGGCGGTCCCTTCCCCCGCCGCGCCTGCGGAGGGTGGGGTCGCGGCCGGCTCGGGCTGGGCCGGGCCGGGCAGGGGGCGGCGGGTGGGGCCGTCGGGGGTGTCGGCGAAGGCGGCCGGGGAGGCGTCCTCGGTGAGGAGCTCGGACCGCGCGTCCTTGAGGACCGGGTACTCGTTGGGGCGGTAGCGGGCCAGCGACTCGTTCACCTTCTTGGTCCACTCGTTCTTCACGTGGAGGCGGCGGGCCGCGTCCAGGGCGTCGACGTAGACCTTGACCGCCTGCTCCTCGTAGGGCGCCGCGAACTGCGCCAGCGCGTCCTGGTAGGCGGCCATGAACTCCTCGTTCTTCTTCACGTCCGGGGGGATGGGCGCGTCGTAGAGCGTCTGGGCCAGGCGCTCCAGCATGTAGGCCTTGCGGTAGAAGGCGGCCAGGATCCAGTCCGGCCGCTTGTAGCGCATCACCTCGTCGTACTGCGGCGAGACCCGCTTGGCCTCGGCCAGCTTGGCGTCCAGGGCCACCTTGAGCTTCTTGGTGTTGCTGGTGGCCGGCAGGGTGATCCGGTCGTAGCGCTCGAAGTCGTACTCGGCCAGGCGGAAGCGGGCCTCGGCCGCGGCCGCCGCCGCCCGCACGTTGGTCTCGGGCTTGAGCCCGCGGGCCGCGAACTCGCGCACCGCCGTGCCGTAGGCCGTCCGGGCCTCGGCGTCCTGGTGCAGCTCCTTGAAGGCCAGCCCGATCTTGAGGTGGGCCTGGACCACCAGGTCGTGCTCCTTGGTCCTGGAGAAGCGGCGCACGAACTCCTGCAGCGCCTGGATCTCGCGCTTCCAGTCGGAGGTCTTCTCGTAGATCAGGGCCGCGTGGAACTGGGTGCGGGCGGCGTCCTCCGCCTCCGGGTAGGCCTTGGCGTAGCGGACGTAGGCCCCGGCCGCCTGGTCGTACTTCTGGAGGTTCTCCAGCGAGCGGGCGGCGTTGTAGAGCGCGTCCTTGCGGTGGGCGGACTTGGGGTAGCGGTCCACCAGCAGCAGGTAGCGGTCGACGGCCTTCTCGAAGTCGTAGGTGTTCTCGGCGTTGAACCCGACGCGGAAGAGCGCCTCGTCGGCCAGGGCCGACTTCGGGTACTCGGCGGAGATCCGCTCGTAGAGCCGGAGCGCGCTCTCGAAGCGGCGCGCCCCCTCGTAGCAGCTGGCGGCGTTGTAGAGGGCCTTGTCGGCGAACTCGTGCTTGGGGTCCTCGGCCACCAGCTTGAGGAAGAGGTCGGCGGCGGGCTCGTACTGCTTGGCCTCCATGAGCTGCATGGCCCGGTTGAAGCGGCCGCCCAGCTTGAACTTCTGCAGGCTGGCGTTCAGGGCGGGGTTCCTGCCCACCGCCGCAGCCTGCAGCTGGGCCGCCGAGTCCTCCACCGCCGCCCAGTTCCTCTCGGTCAGCCGGCTCTCGATGATCAGGTTGGCGGCGTACTGGGCCACGGTCGAGGACGGCCAGCGCCCCACCACCTCCTGGAACCGGCAGCGGGCCTCGTCGTAGTCGCCGTACTCGTAGAACAGCTCGCCGGCCTTGTAGGCGATGGCCGGGGCCCGCTCGTGCTCGGGCACGTCGTCGAGGAAGGCGTCCGAGTCGCGGACCAGGTTCTGCAGCAAGGGCGGCAGGGGCTCGGCCGTCACCACCTCGTCCGGCTTGCGATCGGCGGAGCGCAGCACCCTGCGCTCCTGGAGCTGGCCGGCCCGCTCCTGGCGCGTCACCTCCCCCTCCCAGCTGATGATGGCGGAGAGGGCGGCGTCGGCCAGGTGGGCGTCGCTGGAGGGGTCGTCGCGCACGTCGGCGTAGACCTGGGCGGCGCGCTCGAAGTCGAGCGCGTTGTAGAGGCAGTCCGCCCACTGGTACTTGAGCTCGTGGGCCTGCTTGGAGTGGGGGAACCGGCCCACGTAGTCGCCGTAGGCCTTGGCCGCCACGCGGTACTCGGCCACCGCCGCCTCCAGCCGCCCCTCGGCCTTGTACTGCTGGGCCTGGGCGTGGTGGAAGCTGGCGGTCCTGAGCAGGCTCCGCTCCGAGAGGTCGCGGACCGCCGTCACCAGCTGCGGGTCGCCGTGGTTCTTCTCGTACCAGGGCGTGCCCTGGTCGTAGGTGGCCACCAGGGCCTCGCGCTCGGCCGCCTCCTTGTCGAACTGGCGATCGCGCGACCAGCAGAGCACGATCTTGGCCTGGACCTTGGGGGCGTCGGGGGAGAGCGGGTCCTTCTGCAGCACCGCCTTGTAGGCCTGCACCGCCTGGGCGTACTTGGTCTCGTCGAAGTACACGTCGCCCATCCGGGCGTAGATCTCGCCCTCGTAGGGGCGGCCGCCCAGGGACTGGAACCAGGCGCGGGCGCGCTCCACCCCGCCCCACTTCTCGTCGGTGAAGCTGATGGCCGTGTACTGCACCGCCTCGGGCCAGACCTCTCCGCCCGGCTTCTCGCCGGTCTTCTGCGCCTCGGCCACGTAGTGGTCGAGCAGCCGGGTGAACGAGTCCACCGCCCGGGGGAAGTCGTCCATCCGGTAATAGGTCCAGCCCAGCTTGTAGAGGGCGCGGGGGTAGAGGGGGTGGTCCGGCCAGGCGTCGAGGTGCCGGTAGGCCTCGGCCGCGAGCTGGAGCGAGTCCGGCTCCACCGCGTCGAAGTGCCAGTCGCCCATGCGCACCCAGGCCTCGGGGACATAGGGGCTCTGCGGGTAGAGGGCGATGAGCTTCTGGTAGACCGCCTGGGCCTCGTCGCCCTGGTTCATCTCCCCCAGGGCGTAGGCCAGCAGGTAGTAGACCCCGTGCAGGAACGGGTAGCGGGGGAAGCCGGTGAGGATCCGCTGGTAGAGCGCGATGGAGCGGGCGTAGCTCTTCACCGGCTCGGGCGGCGGCTCGCGTCCCTCGGCCAGGGCCCGGCGCGCGTCCTGGGCATGGGCCTCGACCTCGGCCTGGAACTCGTCGTCGGCCTGCTCGGAGTAGAGCTCGGCCAGGCGGAACATGGTCTCGGGGGTGTAGGTGGGGTCGGAGGGGTAGCGCTTCAGGAAGGCCTCGAAGCGGGCCATGGCCCCCTCGCGCTCCCCCTTCTCCAGCGTCTCCACCTCGTCGAGCGAGCGCTCGAAGTGCTGCGAGACCGCGCTGCGGCGGGCCTGGTAGGTCTCGGTGATCTGGCGCTGCAGCTCGGCGCGGTAGTCCTTCCCCTGCGCCTCGAAGGCCTGGATGGCCTGGAGGAGCTCCGCCCGCTCGGCGTCGACGTCGGCCGGCGCCGGGGCGGCGGCCGCGGCGGGGGCGGCCGCGCGCGCGGGAGCGGCCCGCTGTCCGCGGACCAGGCAGGAGGTGAACCCCGACCTGGCGTGCGGGGCCAGGGTGGGCTCCGCCGCCAGGGCGACGGCCGGGAGGGCGAGGAGGGCGGCCAGGCTCGCCCGGACCATCACTCCTCCTCCTTGAGGGCGGGCCCGTAGCGCTGGTCGAGCGCCTTGAGCTCCTCGGTCTGCTGCTTGCTGAGCTTCTGGATCTGCTCCACCCGGTCGCGCTTGCGCGTCCAGGCCACGTCGTTCAGCCCCACGTCCGCCCGGAGCACCATCTCGTAGAGCTCCCGGCGCACCTCGCCGAAGGAGCGGTACACCACCTGGCCGACCGCGCCGCGGGACTCGACCTGCGCCGAGGAGAGCGCCGCGGTCTCGGCGTCGAGCGCGGCCCGCTCGGCGGCCAGCCGGGCCCGCAGCCCGTCGGCGCCGCGGCTTGCCTCGCCGGCGATCCGCTCCGAGAGCTCCCGGGCCCGATCGGTCACCCGGGAGATGCGGTCGGAGAGGGCGGCGGCCCGCTCGAAGCGGGCCTGGGCCTGGCCGGAGAGCCTCCCCCGGGCGCCGTCGAGGACCTTCCGCTCCTGGGCCAGGAGGGAGAGGTACTCGCCCCGCAGCCGCCCCTCCTCGGAGAGGGCCTCGGTGCCGCCGGCGGCGTCGCGGGCCTTGGCGATGTCCTGGCGGAGCCGGCGCAGGTCCTGCTCGTACCCGGCCACCACCTCGCGGTGCTTTCGCAGCTCGGTCTCGACCTCGTCGCGCTGGGCCCGGTCGGCCTGGGTCGTGCCCCGCTGGGCCAGCAGCCAGGCCTCGGTGCCGGCGATGGCGGCGCGCGCGGACTCCACCACGTAGCCGAGCTGGAAGGCCTCCCGGTCGAGGGCGTCCATCCGGGCGCGGGTGCGGTCGAGGCGGGAGCGGACCGCCTCGGCGGTGCGCGGCAGGCTGTCGAGCTGGCCCTCCAGCACCAGCCGCTCGCCGTGGACCCGGGCCAGCTCGGCCTGGCCGTCCGGGTCCAGGGCCGGCCCGGCCGCCTCCACCGCGGCGCTGGCGGCCAGCCCCTGCAGCACGGCGGCGGCGTTCTCCACCGCCTGCACGCCGCCGTACCCCTCGCGCAGGCGCGGGAAGGCGTCGATGCCCCCGCCGCGGTCGAGCGCCGCCCCGATGCGGTCGGCGATGTCCCGCCCCTCGGTGGCGTCGCGGTCCTCCTCCTCCAGCGCCTGCACCAGCCCCATGGCCCGGGCCACCTCCGGCTTGGCCAAGGCCTCCCGCATGGCCGGGGCGGGGACGGCCGAGGCCACCTCGAAGGACCGCCCGTGGCGGGCCAGCAGCTCGGCGAAGAAGCGGGCGGGATCGGCGTGCAGCGCCAGCACGCCGTCGAGGCCGTCGCGGACCGGGGCGTAGTCGCCGATCAGCTTCTCGTAGGTGCGGGTGGCGGGGTCGTACTGCCCCTGCTGCAGCAGGAGCTGCCCCTGCAGGAGCCGGGAGCGTCCGGCCAGGGGCGAGTCCGGCTCGATCTGCTCCAGGGTCTCCACCGTGCGCAGCGCCGGGTCGAACTGTCCGGCGCGACCGTGCAGGGCCGCGGTCTCGTAGAGCGCCTCGTCGAACGAGGGCGAGTCGATGGGCACCTTCTCGTAGGCGGAGATGGCGCCGGCCACGTCGCCCTGCTCGGCCTTCACCCGCCCCACGCCCAGCGTGCACAGCTCCTGGACCTCGCGCTGCCGGGCGTCGCCGGCGGGCAGGGCCGCGCAGGCCGCGAACCGCTCCTCGGCGCCGGGGAGGTCCTTGCGCTCCAGGCGCAGCACCGCCTGGAAGTAGGCCGCCTGGTGGGCGTAGGGGGCGCCCACCGCCGCGAAGGCAGCGTCGGCCTGCCGGGAGCGCTCGTCCGGGGGAAGGTCGGTGCGGAGCAGGGTGGCCTTGGCCGCCAGGTAGCGGACCTCGGGAGGGACCTGCCCCTGGTGGTACCGGTCGGCCTCGGCCAGGAGCGGCCCCACCTGCTCCAGGTGCTCGTCGCGCACGGCGCACTCGAGGGCCGCGGCCAGGGCCTCGCCCCGATGGGCCAGCTCGCCGCCCTTCAGGTAGCCGTCGAGGTAGGGGCGGGCCGCGCCGCACGAGCCGGCCTGGCGGAGCGCGTCGCCCAGGTAGAAGGTGGCGGTGGCGCCCTGAGGCCCCTCGCGGAAGGAGGGGTCGTCGAGCGCCTCGCCCATGAGCAGGGCGGCGTGGGGCCAGTCGCCCAGCAGGTACTGGGTCTCGCCGCTGGAGAACTTCTGGGCGGCGAGGTCGTGGGGGGTAGCCTCCGGCCGGCCCAGCGCCTCCTCGACCGAGCCGAGCAGCTCCTCCACGCTGGAGGCACCGTGCTCGGCGTCGGCCAGCGGATCGGGCCGTGCAAGGCCCGGGGAGAGCGCGGCGACCGCGAGCGCGACCGCCGCGGCGCGTGCGCCTGGTCGGCTCACTTCGGGGCACCTTCCTTGGCACCGGGCGCGCCCTTGGCGGCGGGCGCCGGCTCGGGGCGGCCATCCTCCCGCTGGACGCCGACGTCGAAGCGCACGGCCGGCCGGTCCTTCAGCTCGGCGGTGATGCCGCCCTTCTCGTAGCCGACCACCTTGATGGTGGTGGCCTTGCCTGGCTCGGCGGTGAAGACCACCGAGTTGCTCACCGTGAACTTGTAGCCCTCCAGGTAGCTGAAGATCCCGTAGCCGTGGCCGCGGTAGACGAGCCGCACCGCCACCTGGTGGTTCCCCGGGGTCACCCGTCCGTCGAAGACCTCGAACTCCTCGCGCTTCTCCAGGTCGCCGTCGACGTCGGCCTTGGAGTAGACGGGCGCCCCGTCCAGCGCGTAGGCCACCGACTCGAGGTAGAAGGACGAGCCCATCTCGTTGCGGTGCACCAGGATGGCCTTGGCGCCGGTGCTGACGTCGCCGCCGATGACCATCTCCTGCAGGCTCAGCAGGCGGGCCTTGGTGCGGAAGATCTTCTCCTTGAGGTCGGAGACCCTCTCCTCCAGCGCCTGGACCTGGATGTCGGGCTTCTGGTCGGCGGCCGGCGCCTGGGCCGCGCCGGCCGGGGGTTCCGCGGCGCCGGGGCCCGGGTCCGGCGCGCCCCCTTCCGCGCGAACGACTCCCGCCATCACCACCCAGCCAAGAGCGGCCATCCAGAGGTAGCGGACCACGTTGGAGCCTCGCTTACGGTGGGAAAAACCCGGGTCAATCCACGGACAAGGACGTTTCCTTATAACATACCCCCCCGGCGGAACCCGTCTCTCAGGGGCCCGTGCGCTCGCCGCCTACCGCTACCCACCCTTCTTGAGCTCCGTCAGCACCAGCTTGGCCACCGCCTTGAGCGTGTCGAACACTCCCACCCCGGTGGGCGCCACCGCCTGGAACTCGGGCACCGATCGCGGATTGAGCAGCCGGTGGAGCTCGTCGACGGTGGCGATGTTGGGCAGGTCCCGCTTGTTGAGCTGGACCACGTAGGGGATCTTGTTGAGGTCGTACCCCTGCTCGGCCAGGTTCACCCGCAGGTTCTCCACCGACTCGAGGTTCGCCTCCATCCGCTCGATCTGCGAGTCGGCCACGAACACCACCCCGTCCACGCCCTTGAGGATGAGCTTGCGGCTGGCGTCGTAGAAGACCTGCCCGGGAACCGTGTAGAGGTGGAAGCGGGTCTTGAAGCCGCGGATCTCGCCCAGCGACAGGGGCAGGAAGTCGAAGAAGAGGGTGCGCTCGGTCTCGGTGGCGAGGGAGATCATCTTGCCCTTCGCCTCGGGGTTGGTCTTGGCGTACACGTACTGAAGGTTGGTGGTCTTCCCGCACAGACCGGGGCCGTAGTACACGATCTTACAGTTGATCTCGCGCGAGCTGTAGTTGATGAAGCTCATCGGATCGGTTCACTCGCTGAACAGGTTGTCGATGTCGTCGTCGGTGATCTCGGCGAAGGGGCTGGCCGCGCCCGGCGCCGCCTGCTTCTTGGCGAGCGCGTCGAACACCTTGGCGAGCTCCTCACCGGCCTTCTTCACCCGCAGGCGCACCAGCCCCAGCGAGCTCTTGGCGTCGAAGATCACGACCAGGACGACCCTGCCCCCCACGATGCTCATGTGGAGGGACTCGCGCTCGCCCTCGTGAAACTGGTTGGGGAACTCCTTCTCGCCGATGAGCTTGGCCAGCCCCCCCATGGCGGCGACGTTGCCGGCGGTCAGCGAGGCGAGCGAGGTGGTGTCCAGGTTCTGGGCCTGCCCGCTGGAGGCGATGAGCTGGCCGTTCTTGTCCACCAGGAACACGACCTTGGCGTTGGCGTCGCGGGTGAGCCGGTCGCAGATCCCGGCGATGAGCCGGAACTCCTCCTCGTACATCACCAAGCCGGAATTCATGGGCGCTGGCTCTCCCCGCACCGCTCGCGACGCGCGTCCCTGGCCGAATACCAGGGAAACACGCCGCTTTCAATCCCGCCGGCCCGTTGACGCTCCGCGCCGGAGGACCGCCGTCAGAGCTCCCGGCGACCCGCCAGCGCGCGCGCCAAGGTCACCTGGTCAGCGTATTCGAGATCCCCGCCCATGGGAACTCCTTGGGCGATGCGCGTCACCTTGAGGCCGAGGGGCTTGAGCAGCTTGGAGAGGTAGAGGGCGGTGGCCTCGCCCTCCACGTCGGGGTTGGTGGCGACCACCACCTCCTCGGCCGGCTCCCGCTCCAGGCGGAGGAGGAGCTCCCGGATCTTGAGCTCGGAGGGGCCTACCCCGTCGAGCGGCGAAAGCGCCCCGTGCAGCACGTGATAGCGCCCCCGGAACTCGTGGGTTCGCTCCACGGCCAAGAGGTCGGGGACCGTCTCCACCACGCACACCAGGCGCCCGTCGCGCTGGGGGTCCCGGCAGATGGGGCAGAGGTCCTGGTCGGTGAGCGTCTGGCAGCCCGAGCAGAGCCGCACGTCCCGGACCACGCCGGAGATGGCCGCGGAGAGATCGCCGGCGTAGGCCGGCCCGGCCTTGAGGATGTGGAAGGCGAGGCGCTGGGCGGTCTTCTCGCCGATGCCGGGGAGCTTGGCCAGCTCCTTCACCAGGCGTGCGATGGGGTCGGCGACGGACATGAGGGCTCACGCGAAGGGGGACCCGCGGACCCGTCGGGGTCCTCGGGCGTTCGCCTGGGGGGCGGGCGGCGCGCGCACGGGCTATCCCGCGATACCGGGGATCTTGATGCCGCCGGTGGCCTTCTGCATGGCCTCGTCGGCGGCGGCGCGCGCCTTCTCGGCGGCGGCGTTCACCGCGGCGGTCACCAGGTCCTCCACCAGGGCCAGATCGGGCGCGGCGCCCTCGGTTCCCAGCGCCGTCCGATCGATGGAGAGGCGGGTCACCTCGCACCGCCCGTTCATGCGGACCTTGACCAGGCCCCCGCCGCTCTCCGCCTCCACCTGCAGCTCGCCCAGCTTCTCCTTGGCGTCGGCCATGGCCTTCTCCAGCTTCTTGGCCTGGCGCATCAGGTACTGGATGTCCACGTTCAGAGCTCCTCGATCTTCTCGATCTTCCCGTCCAGGACCCGGACCGCCTCCTGGACGTTGGGGTGCGAGAGCGCTGCCTCCCGCACCCGCGCCGAGCGCGCCGTGCGCTCGGCGGCCTCGGCGGCGGCCAGCGACGGCCCCGGGGCCGCGGGCGGCGCACCGGCGGCGGGCGGCGCCGCGGCGCCCACGGTCAGCGCCAGCCTGGTGGCCCGGCCGAAGAAGCGGCCGAAGGCGGCCTCGACCTCGGCGCGCCGCTTCTCCAGCGTGGCGGCGTACATGCCGGGCGGCAGCTGGACCGCCACCTCCCCTTCCCCCATGCCCAGGAGCGCCGCCTGCTTGAGCGCCGAGGCGGCCATGGAGCTCTCCTTCTCCACCGCCTCCAC
>DATKMW010000175.1:0-9951 GCA_035541675.1 Anaeromyxobacter sp.
ATCGCCAAGACGCGGACCAGCTTGTTCAGGTTGAAGCCCAAGATGGCCAGTTGGCCAAGCGCCCATCATCCGTGTTGAGCATGCCCGCGACCGGTGGAAGCTGCACCGGCTGCCGGGGGGCGGGCGCGCGGGGGAGGGGCAGCGCCGGACGCGGGTTACGCCGCCGGAAAGGGCTCTACCCCGCCTCGTCCATCACGAAGCTGCTGCGCAGCAAGTGCCTGGCGAGCTCGACGTCCGCCTTGAGGATGTGGTTGTTGAGCCACACGACCAGCCAGCTCTCCAGCCCCGTCGCCACAGCCGGGGACGGCCCCTGGAGCTCGAACTCCCTGCCCAGCGCCAGGTACTCGCGAACGAACCTGGTGTGGGCGGACTTGTGCCCGGCCAGTCCCGGATAGGCGGAGGCCTTCATGGCCCGCTCCTCGGCGGAGAAGTGGTTGCCGACGTAGGCGCCGAGAAACTCTACCAGGCTGGCGGTCCCCTGGCGGTCGCCTCCCAGCAATGCCGCGTGAAGCGTGCGGACCTGGCGGAAGATCTCCTGGTGCTGCTTGTCGATCTGCACATCACCGGTTGCGAGTGCGGCGGACCAGTCGAGCATGAGGTCATCTCCCCGGAGATCCTCGCCGCGCGCATGGCCGGCGTGATCGAGCCCAAGCGAAGCATGGAGCGCACCAGCGGCCCCTGGCGCGACGCCCCGGGAGAGCGAATGCCTCTTTGTCGAGGGCGCCTCCACGGTTACCCGGTCGGACGCGGTGCCAGCATGCAGGGCGCGCCCACCTTGGAAGCGGGTGGACGCGGACCCCGGGTAGTCGGGCTCGGCGGGGCGCCGGCTCGACCCGTCGCGCATCACCCCGCATGCCGTGCACCAAGCCCAGCGAAGCAACTGACCCGGAGAGGAGGATCAGAATCAGTGTCGTCAAGTGGTCAAGAATCGTCGAGTCCGCGGCTTCAGCGCAGATCGGCATCGGCTCGAGCGGGCGGGAGAGCTGGCGCACGACGACATGGTGGCGCTCGAGCAGGGCATCATGGCCGACGCCCAGGCCGGCGACCTCGTACAGGGCACGGGTGGCCCCCGGAAGATCCGGGTAGGGCACCGTTCCGTCGGACGCGGTAAGCGAGGAGGCGTCCGGGTGTACTACCTCGATCTCCCCCGGCGAGGCGTCACGCAACTCGTGGCCATCTTCGGGAAGCGCGAGAAGTCGGATCTGTCGCCGGCGGAGCGCAAGGCGGTCGCCGCGCTGGTGAAGCGGCTCAAGGAGGGAGTGCCACGAAGCGGAAGGGCGCGAGCTCGGCGTTCGCGAAGATCGCGGCCGGGCTGGAGGACGCGATCGCGTATCACCGCGGGACGCGGAAGCTGACCGTGCGCGACGTCGAGCTGAAGCCGCCGCCCCCGATGGGAGCGTAGGACGTGATCGCCGTGCGGGCCCGGTTGCGCGTCTCCCAGGCGGCGTTCGCTCGGATCCTGAACGTCAGCCCGAGGACGGTTCAGGAGTGGGAGACAAGGGCGAGCTCTGCGGCCTCCAGAAGACCGACGTGGACCTCCCGCGGCGCCTCCTGGCGGTCCGGCGGAGCTACGGGCGGCCGTTCCCTAAGAGCGCCCGACAGCGCGTGGTGCGCATCCCGGAGGAGCTCGTCCCGTTTCTCGAGTACGCGCTCGCCGCCTCGCCGAGAGCGTGGCTGTTCTCGGGTGAGCATGGGAGCGTGCGCTCACCCCTCTGGAAGCCCGAGAAGGTCCTCCGGCCGGCGCTCCGCCGGGCGGGCATCGTGAACGGCCATACCCACGTCTGCCTCGGAAGCGCCTACCGCCGCCACAAGGAGAGGCTCTAGCAGTTGACGCAACTGCAAAACGCGAGCAGGTAGCCGTCGAGATTGGAGCCGCAAGCCGTGCCGACCAGGCAGCTAGTGGCCTGATCACAACCACTCATGCTACAGGCGAAGGCGATGTTGTCCGCCGGGCCGACATAAGAGCCATAGCCACAGTTGATCACGTAACTGCTGGTCTCTCCGAAGGCGGTCATGCACTTCTCTACCGCGGCCTGTGCGCCTTCGCATGTGTCGGCGCTACCGCTGCCCCCACCTCCTCCTCCGCCTCCGCAGCCGAGCTGAAGTGCTGCCCCAAACACCACCACCAAGATGCCAGCGCGCTTGTTCATGGCCTCCATCCCTTGCTGAACGACCGATCGCGATTCGGCCGGCCGAGGGAACGAAATGCCGGCGAAGCCAGCGTGATCGGTAGGTGCTGATGGGGTCCGCTGAGGCCTTCACGTTACGGCACGCGGAGCCAATCAACTGCAGCAACGACACCCGGGGGACGAGCCCAGGGATCACGGAATGCGAACAACTGGAGCACGTCTCGCGCGTGCCGCCCCCCACTATCGTGTTGCTGACGCTGCGCTTCCCGCGGGCTCCCGTCGCCGGGCACTTGGGTGAGGCAGAGGGCAACGCACCGCAGCGGCGGCTCTGGGTGCGAGCCACCTCGTGCGTGGTGCAGATCTTCCGCGAGCACCAGCTCGTCGCCACGCACGGGCGCGCGCACCGACCCGGCCAGAGGGTGACCAACCCGGTGCACCTGCCGCCGAAGAAGCTGCGCTACCTCATGCTGACGCCGACCTGTTGCCGCGAGCGCGCGGCCCTGATCGGTCCGGCGACCGCCGACTTCATCACGCGGCTCCTCGGCGACGAGGTGCTCGACCGGCTCCGCGGGGCGCAGGCCACGTTGCGGCTGGCGGAGACCTTCGGTGAGGCGCGGCTGGAGGGTGCCTGCCGGCGCGCCGTCGCCTGCGACGTCATCGCGGCCAAGACGGTGCAGCGCATCCTCCACCGTGGCCTCGACCGTGAGCCCCTGCCGGGCGAAGCCGCCCCCGCTTCATCGAGAGCCACGAGAACGTCTTCTTCGTCGGGCCGGCCGGCGTCGGCAAGAGCCACCTGGCCCAGGCGCTCGGCCACGAGGCCTGCCGGCGCGGCTACGACGTGCTCCTCATGCCGGCCGCACGGGCCCTGGCCCAACTCGCGGCCGGTAGGGCCGATGGCACCTACGAACGGCGGCTCGCCGGCTTCGCCAGGCGCACCTCGTCATCCTGGACGACTTCGGCCTCAAGCCCCTCCGCCCGCCCGCGCCGGAGGACCTCTACGAGATCGTGGCCGAGCGGTATGAGAAGGGGTCCATGATCGTGACCTCGAATCGAGCCTCCCCGAGTGGCCCGAACTCTTCGGCGAGCCTCTCCTCGCCAGCGCCGCCCTCGACCGCCTCGCCACGATGCCCACCAGTTCGTGATCACCGGCGAGAGCTACAGGACCCGGGCCACTCGCCAGCGCACGGCCGACAAGAAGGCCGGCAACGAGGCACGGGCCGCGGGGTGAACGGGCCGGGGTGGATCAGCATGCACGCCCCCGGGGTGGATCAGATCGGAGTGTCATTGACAGTGCAGCGCATCCTTCGCCACACCGACCCCAAGATCACGACGGAGGTGTACGGGCACCTAGCCCATGGGTGCTTGCGCCGTGGACCGGCCCGCCTTCGGGCTGCCTCAGGCTGCCCCGGTCGAGGCCCCGGCGCGTACCGCGGTAGGCGCCGAGTCCGGGCCCTTTGCTGCACCCTTGCTGCACGGGGAGGCGGCCGAAGATGGGACGGCCGGAAACCTCCCGCTGGAAGCGAGCGATTCCCGGCCGTTCGAATGGCGCGCGATACAGGATTCGAACCTGTGGCCTTCGGCTCCGGAGGCCGACGCTCTATCCAGCTGAGCTAATCGCGCTCGCGGGGGCGGTATGTAGTGCACACACCCGCGGAAGGCAAGAAGGTTGGGACCGCCCGGGTGCGACGTCGACCGGGCGGGGGGTGCGCTGGCCGGGGCGGGCCCCCTCATGGCCGGTCGGCCCGCTTGCCGATTCACGGCCGGTGGCGTGGCGAATGTGGGAGCCGCTCTTTGGGAGGTGGGAGGTGTCCCGCCGCCGTGGGACCCGTTTCTTGACCCTGGACGGCGCGGGCTGCTACGAATGAGTCGTTCCGGGCGGTTCTTCCGCGCCGCCACCGAGGGACGAATGGCTATCCGGGCTATCGCCGTAGAGGATGACGAGGCGGTCTCCAAGCTCATCGCCCAGGTCCTCACCTCGCACGGCGTAGAGGTGTGTGGGACCGCGGGCACGGGCGAGGACGGGGTCGCGCTGGCGCGCCAGGAACGGCCGGACATCGCCCTCGTCGACCTCGGCCTGCCCAAGATGAGCGGCGAGGACGTCATCGCCACCATCCGGCAGGAGCTCCCCAAGACCGCCTGCATCGCCCTGACCGCAGTGGACATCCCAGCTCGCGTCCTGGCAGCGATGCGGGCCGGCGCCTCCGGCTACATCCTCAAGCCGTTCCACGCCGCCGACCTCACCAAGGCGGTGGACGACGTGATCTCCGGCGAGGCGGCGCCCATCAGCCCGCGCGCCGCCAAGGTCCTCTTGGCGGAGCTTCGCGGCGACCCGCCCGACCAGCGCGCCAAGGACGGGCCGGCGCTCTCCAAGCGGGAGCTGGAGGTGCTGCAACTCCTGGTCCACGGGCACACCTACGCCGACGTGGCCCAGGCGCTGGGCATCGCCGAGGGCACGGTCCAGACCTACGTGAAGCGCATCTACGAGAAGATGGACGTCTCGACAAAGGCCGAGGCGGCGCTCCTCGCTGTCGCCCGCGGGCTCGTGAAGCCGTAATCTCCAGCACCCGCCTCTCGGCCTTCCCGCGGCGGCCAGTGCGCCGCGTGCCGGTCGGGTCTGGCCGGTGGCCCGACGCGCCTTGACTTCGGGGGGTCGGCCCCTATAATGAGGCCCTTTTTGCGACCAGGTACGCCGTTTAAATGCGCGTCAATATTGACGAAATTAAAGAGGCGGGGCTGCGCCGCTCGTGGGACGTCCCCCCCGAGGTCGCCGACCAGATGGTGGCCGGCGACCAGGCGGGGTATCGCGCCACGGGGCCCCTCCACCTCGACGCCAGGCTGGAGAAGGTCGAGCGCCGCGTCATCCTGGACGCGCACGGCAGCGCGACGCTCACCGTGCCCTGCCGCCGCTGCCTCACGCCCGTAGCCGTCGACCTCCCGGTGGACTTCGCGCTCACCCTGGTCCCGGAGGACGAGTACCGGGAGCCCGAGCGCGGCCAGCGCGAGGACCACCCCGGCCAGGGGGTGGGGAGCTTCGAGCCCGGCCAGGCAGAGGAAGAGGTCTTCGCCGGGAAGGTGATCGACCTCGACCCGCTGGTCCGCGAGCAGCTCGTCCTGGCCCTGCCGGCCTATCCGCTGTGCGGCGAGGGCTGCAAGGGGCTCTGCCCATCCTGTGGCGCGAACCTCAACGAGCGCGAGTGCGGCTGCGATCGCCGCGTCCCCGACCCGCGGTGGGCCGGGCTGAAGAACATCAAGCTGCAGTAGAGTGGGCGGCCGTCCCGCTCGAGCGGAAGGAGCACGCCGTGGGCGTACCGAAGAAGAGGACCAGCAGCATGCGCCGCGACCGGCGCCGGGCAGCGAACTACAAGCTGCGGCCGGTCAACGTGGTCAAGTGCCCGAAGTGCAAGGAGCCGGTGCTGTCGCACCGCGCCTGCCCCTCGTGCGGGACCTACAAGGGCGAGCAGGTCACTGAGGCCAGCTAGCGCCGCCTGATGATCGAGACGATCGCGCCCGTGGCCGTCGACGCCATGGGGGGCGACAACGCCCCCAGCGCGATCGTGCAGGGAGCGGTTAACGCAGCGCGTAAGGGGACGCCGGTGGTGCTGGTCGGCCCCGAGGCGCTCGTCCGGCGCGAGCTGGCCCGGCATCGCCCGCGGTCCGGGCTCCCCATCTCCGTGCAGCAGGCCTCCGAGGTGGTCGAGATGCACGATCACCCCGGCCAGGCCATGCGCCGCAAGCGCGACAACTCCATCCGCGTCTGCTTCCAGCTGGTGAAGGCGGGCCAGGCCTCGGCCATGGTCTCGGCCGGAAACTCCGGCGCGGTCATGGCCGGCGCCATCTTCGTGCTGGGCCGGCCGGCGGGCGTGGAGCGGCCGGCCATCATTTCGGCGCTGCCGGCCCCCCGGGGCGCGCCCATCCTCCTGGACATGGGCGCGGTGGTGGACTGCAAGGCCATCCACCTGGTGCAGTTCGCGCTCATGGGCGAGGTGTACGCCCGCCGGGTCATCGGCGTCCCGCGGCCGCGGGTGGCCATCCTGGCCAACGGCGAGGAGGAGTCCAAGGGGACCGAGCTGACCCGGACCGCCGCGGCCGCCCTCCGACGCTCCAGCCTCCACTTCGTCGGCTACTGCGAGGGGCGCGACCTCCTCACCGGCGAGTACGACGTGATCGTCACCGACGGCTTCACCGGCAACGTGGCCCTCAAGACCATGGAGGGCACGGCACGGGTGGTGACCGACTTTCTCAAGGGTGCGTTCCGGAGCTCGCCGCTGGCCCGGCTGGGCGCGCTCCTGGCCGGCCCGGCGCTGCACTCCATGAGGCGCCGCATCGACTGGCGGGAGGTGGGCGGGGCGCCGCTGGTGGGCGTCTCCGGGGTCGGCTTCATCGGCCACGGGCGATCCGACGCGCTGGCCATCGAGAACGCCATCCGGCGAGCCCACGCCGCCGCCGGAACCCACTTCACCGACGAGATCGCCGCCGCGGTCGCCCCCTCGGGCGCGCTGCTGGTGGAGGCCGACGGGACCCTGGCGGAGAGGTCCGCCCGGCGCAGCGCCGCCCAGGCCGACGCCTGAGACCAAGGAAGAGGAATGCGATCGATCATCGTCGGCACCGGCTCCTACGCGCCCGAGAAGGTGCTCACCAACGCCGACCTGGAGAAGATGGTCGAGACCACCGACCAGTGGATCGTGGAGCGCACCGGGATCCGCGAGCGCCACGTGGCCGCACCGGAGCAGGCCACCAGCGACCTCGCCCTGGAGGCGGCGCGCCGGGCGCTCCTCGACGCCGACCTCCGCCCCGAGGACCTCGAGCTCATCGTGGTGGGGACGGTGACGCCGGACTACCCCTGGCCCTCGGCCGCGGTGGTCCTGCAGGGCCTGCTGGGGAACAAGCGGGCCTTCGCCTTCGACGTCTCGGCCGCCTGCGCCGGCTCGCTCTACGGGCTCTCCATCGCCGACCGGTACGTGGCCAGCGGCGCGGTGAAGAACGCGCTGGTGGTCGGGGCCGAGACCTTGACCCGGGTCACCGACTGGACCGATCGCAACACCTGCATCCTCTTCGGCGACGGCGCCGGGGCCATGGTGCTCCGCCCCGGTCACGAGGCGCAGCGCGGGGTGAGCACCATCCGGCTCCACGCCGACGGCTCCCTGGTCCCCATCCTGCTGCAGCCCGGCGGAGGCTCCCGCAACCCCATTTCCGAAAAGGTCCTCCGGGAGCGGAGCCACTACGTCAAGATGAACGGCCGAGAGGTGTTCAAGGTGGCCGTGCGCGCCCTGGAGGAGACGAGCCGCGAGGTGCTGGCCGAGGAGAAGCTCGGCCCCGGCGACGTCACCTGGGTGATCGCCCACCAGGCCAACAAGCGGATCCTGGACGCCACCCTGAGCCGCCTGGGCATCCCCCCCGAGCGCTGCTGGATGAACCTGGAGAGGTACGGCAACACCTCGTCGGCCAGCCTCCCCACCACCTTCGACGAGGCCCGCCGGGCCGGCTGGTTCAAGCCGGGCGACGTCATCCTGGTGATGGCCATCGGCGGTGGGATGGCCTGGGGCGCCGGGGTGATCCGGTGGTGAGGGAAGGAGGAGGCGACCGAATGGGCAGGCTCGCGTTCATCTTCCCCGGCCAGGGCTCGCAGTCGGTGGGCATGGGGAAGGAGCTGTTCGACCGCTTCCCCGAGGCCCGCGACGTCTTCGAGGCGGTGGACGCTGCCCTGGGGGAGCCGCTCTCCCGCCTCTGCTTCGAGGGGCCGGAGGAGCAGCAGAAGCTCACCGCCAACACCCAGCCCTGTATCCTGACCGTCTCGGCCGCGGCCGCGGCGGTGCTGGCCAAGGAGGGCGTGCGGCCGGCGCTGGTGGCGGGCCACTCGCTGGGCGAGTACTCGGCCCTGGTGGCCTGCGGCGCCTGCAGCGCCGCCGACGCCGCCCGGGCGGTGCGCGCCCGGGGCACGTTCATGCAGGAGGCGGTGCCGGCCGGGCAGGGAGCCATGAGCGCGGTGCTGGGCCTGGCCCCGGCGCAGGTGAAGGAGATCTGCGCGGCGGTGGAGGCGGAGACGGGGCAGGCGGTCTCGCCCGCCAACTTCAACGAGCCGGCGCAGACGGTCATCGCCGGGGCGGCCGGGGCGGTCGAGGCTGCCGGGGCGCGGCTCAAGGCGGCCGGTGCCAAGCGCGTGCTGCCCCTGCCGGTGTCCGCCCCCTTCCACTCGGCCCTCATGGCGCCGGTCCGGGGACGGCTCGAGCCGGTGCTCCGGGCCATCCCCTGGAGGCCCCCGGCCTGCCCGGTGGTCACCAACGTCGAGGCCCGACCCAACGTCGACCCCGGCCGGATCGTGCCGCTGCTGCTCGACCAGGTGACCGCGCCGGTGCGCTGGATCGAGTGCGTCGAGGAGCTGGTCCGCCAGGGCGTGACCCGGATGATCGAGGTGGGCCCCAGGAACGTCCTCTCCGGGCTGGTGCGCCGCATCGACAAGAGCGTCGAGGTGTGGAACGTGGAGGACGCGGCCTCGCTGGAGAAGGCGCTGGCGGCGGTGCGAAGCTGAGCGGAGGGAGCTCGTGTTCGACTTCAAGGGCAAGGTGGCGCTGGTCACGGGAGCGTCGCGCGGCATCGGCCGGGCGGTGGCGACGACGCTGGCCCGGGGCGGAGCCACCGTGGCCCTGAACTACGCCGGCAACGAGGCGGCGGCGGCCGAGGCGCTGCGGATGGTGGAGGAGGCGGGGGCTCCGCGGGCCCAGCTCTTCCGCTTCGACGTGGCCGACCCGGCTGCCTGCGCCGCGGCCGTGGAGTCCATCGTGGCCGAATGGGGCGGGCTGCACGTGCTGGTGAACAACGCCGGGGTGGCCCTGGACCAGCTGGTCATGCGGATCAAGGACGAGGAGTGGAACCGGCAGCTGCAGGTGAACTTGACCGGCGCCTTCAACCTGGTCCGGGCGGTGGCGCGCCCCATGATGAAGCAGCGCGGCGGCGCCATCGTGAACCTCACCTCGGTGGTGGGGGAGATGGGGAACGCCGGCCAGGCGGCCTACGCGGCCACCAAGGCCGGCCTCATCGGTCTGACCAAGGCGGTGGCCCGGGAGCTGGCCTCCCGCCACGTGCGGGTGAACGCGGTGGCCCCGGGCTACGTGGACACCGACATGACCCAGGCGCTGCCGGAGGCCGCCCGGGGCAAGCTCTTGGAGCTGATTCCGCTCGCGCGGATGGGCACGGCCCAGGACGTGGCCGATGCGGTGGCCTTCCTGGCGAGCGAGCAAGCGTCGTACGTGACCGGCGAGGTCCTGCGGGTCAACGGGGGGATGTACATGTAGCCGCAGCGCTCCTGCGGCCGAACCACCACGGAGGAGGATGCATGTCGGCAACGATCGAGCAGAAGGTGAAGAACATCATCGCGGACCAGCTGGGCGTGGGCGAGGAGGAGATCAAGCCCACCTCGAGCTTCATCGAGGACCTGGGCGCCGACTCGCTCGACATCGTCGAGCTGGTGATGGCCATGGAGGAGGAGTTCGAGGTTGAGATCCCGGACGAGGAGGCGGAGAACATCAAGACCGTCCAGGACGCGGTGAACTACATCACCACGCACAAGAAGTAGGGTGGCGTCTCGGGGTGCACCCCGAGCCCGTGGATGAGCAAGGGGCCAGGGCCCGGCCTCGTGGCTCGCGGGCTCGGGCGTGGATCCTGCGCGGATGAGCCGCGGCGGTTGCGGCGTCCGGGTGTTTCGCTTTGCGTGAATGTGGTCTCCGGAGCGAGGTGAGCGGTGATGAGCAGGCGTCGCGTGGTGGTCACCGGGCTGGGGCTGGTCACTCCCGTGGGCATCGGGGTGGAGGAGTCTTGGAGCGCTCTG
>DATKMW010000176.1:0-14582 GCA_035541675.1 Anaeromyxobacter sp.
TGAAGGAGGACAGGTTCCCATGTGCCTGGGCGTGCCCGGCAAGGTGATCGCCATCGACGGCCTCAAGGCCACGGTGGACTTCTTCGGCGTGCAGCGGGAGCTGCGGCTCGACATCGTCGACCAGCCGGTCCAGGTGGGCGACTACGTGCTGAACCACGTCGGCTACGCCATCCGCCGCATCCCGCCCGAGGAGGTGGGAGAGACCCTGGCTCTCTTCGACCAGATCCTCCGCGAGGCCGCCGGCGCCGAGGACCTCATGGCCGCCGACGTGCGCGGCGAGCTGGCGGCCGGGAAGCCCGGCCCGGGAAGCGCCGGGGGCTGACCGTGCCCGCCGCCGACTCCTCCCAGGAGCTCAAGTTCCGGGACCCGGAGCGGGCCCGGGCCCTCACCGAGGCCCTCCGGCGCAACGTCGAGGCCATCGGCCGCGAGGTCTCGGTGATGCACGTCTGCGGCAGCCACGAGCAGGCCATCGCCCGCTTCGGCCTGCGCGCGGTGCTGCCCCAGGGGCTGCGGCTGATCATGGGCCCGGGGTGCCCGGTGTGCGTCACCGACGGCGCCGAGGTGGACGAGGCCGTGGCCCTGGCCCGACAGGGCGTGCGGGTGTGCACCTACGGGGACATGCTCCGCCTCCCCGGCACCTCGCAGTCGCTGGCCGACGCCCATGCCGAGGGGGCCCGGGTGGACGTCGTCTACTCGGTGGACCAGGCGGTGGAGCTGGCCAGGGCCCACCCCGGCGAGGAGGTGGCCTTCCTGGCCTCCGGCTTCGAGACCACCGCGGTGGCCACCGCCGCCGCGGCGCTGGAGGGGCCGCCCCAGGGCTTCTCCATCCTCTCGGTGCACAAGTACGTGCCCGCGGCCATGGAGCTGGTGGCCGCCTCGCCCCAGACGCGCATCGAGGGCTACCTGGCCGCCGGCCACGCCGCCACCATCACCGGCTGGGCCGTCTTCGAGCCCTTCGCCCGCCGCACCGGCGCGCCGGTGGTGGTGGCCGGGTTCGAGCCGCTCGACATCCTGGCCGCGCTGGTGGCGGTCACCGAGCTCATCCGCGACAGGAGACCCGAGGTGCGGAACGTCTACCCGCGCTGCGTGACGCGGGAGGGGAACCTGCCGGCCCAGCGCGCCCTGTGGCAGGTGTTCCGGCAGCGCACCGGCCGCTGGCGCGGCATCGCCGACGTCCCCGACGGCAACCTCGAGCTCACCCCTGCCTTCGCCCGCCTCGACGCCCGCCGGCGCTTCCGCATCGACGTCGCCGCGGTCCGCGACCAGGGCGCCGAGGCGGAGGCGCTGGGGTGCATCTGCGGGTCGATCATGCTCGGCCTCGCCTCCCCCAGCGACTGCGCGCTCTTCGGCAGGGCCTGCCGGCCTGAGTCGCCGGTGGGCGCCTGCATGGTCTCCTCCGAGGGCCAGTGCCGGATCTGGCACACCTACGGCGGCCTGCCCGACCTGCGGGGGGTGGGGTAGACCGTGGCCAAGCCGGTTCAGCGCATCGGCCTCAAGCACGGCTCCGGCGGGCGGGCCATGCGCCAGCTGGTGGAGGAGGTGTTCCTCACCCTGGCCACGCCGGTCGACGGCGTCGGGCTCGCCGCCCTGGACGACGGCGCCGCGCTGCGGGTGGGCGACCGCTGGCTGGTCCTCACCACCGACTCGCACGTGGTGCAGCCACCCTTCTTCCCCGGCGGCGACATCGGGCGGCTCTCGGTGTCCGGCACGGTGAACGACCTGGCCATGATGGGCGCCACCGAGCCCCTGGGCCTCACCTGCGCGGTGATCCTGGAGGAGGGCTACCCCCGCGAGGAGCTGGAGCGGGTGGTGGCCTCGATCCGCGACACCGCCCGGGAGGCCGGCGCGCCCATCGTCACCGGCGACACCAAGGTGATGGGCAAGGGGCAGGTGGACGGGATCCTCCTCAACACCGCCGGGGTGGGGCTCACCGACCGGGTGGTCACCGACGCCGGCCTCGCGCCCGGGGACCTGATCATCGTCACCGGCACCATCGGCGACCACGGCATGGCGGTGATGGCCCACCGCCACGACCTGCGCCTCTCCGGCGACCTCCGCAGCGACGTGGCGCCGCTCAACGGCCTGGTGCGGGCGGCGCTCCGGGCCGGTGGCGAGGGCGTGGTGGCCATGAAGGACCCCACCCGCGGGGGCCTGGCCGGCGTGCTGCACGAGATGGCCGCCAAGGCCAGGGTGGGCATCGTGGTGGACGAGCCGGCGCTGCCGGTGCGCGACGAGGTGCGCGCCGCCGCCGACCTGATCGGCATCGACCCGCTCCTCGTGGCCAACGAGGGCAAGGCCGTCCTGGGCGTGCGCCCCGGCGCGGCCGAGCGGGTCCTGGCGGCGCTGCGCGCCCACCCTCTGGGGGCGCGGGCGGCGGTGGTGGCCCGGGCCGTGGCCGAGCGGCCGGGGACGGTGATCCTCGACACCGGCTTCGGGAAGCGCATGCTGGCGGAGCCCGAGGGTGAGCTCTTGCCCAGGATCTGCTGAGATGCACGAATACTCGCTGGTCCAGGCGCTGGTCTCGCGGGTGGAGGAGGAGGCGCGCAGGCGCCAGGCCCTCAAGGTCCACTCCCTGTCCTTGCGGGTGGGCGAGCTCTCGGGCGTGGACCCGGAGCTGCTGCGCAGCGCCTACGAGCTCTTCCGGGAGGGGACCGTCTGCGCCGGCGTCCCGCTCTCGGTGACCCGGGTGGCGGCGCTGTGGAGCTGCCCGCGCTGCAAGCTGCCCATCGCCAGCGGCGCGGTGCTGCGCTGCCCGAGCTGCGCGCTGCCGGCCGAGCTCTCCGAGGGCGCCGACGCCCTCAGCCTGGACTCGATCGAGATGGAGGTGCCCTGATGTGCTCGACCTGTGGCTGCGGTGACCCCGAGCTGGTCCCGGTGGAGCTGCACGAGAAGATCCTGGCGGGAAACGACCGCGCCGCCCGGCACAACCGGGAGCACTTCGTCGAGGCCGGGGTCTTGGCGGTGAACGTCATGGGCAGCCCCGGCTCGGGCAAGACCGGCCTCCTCGAGGCCACTGCCCGCGCCGCGGCCTCCCGGCGCTGGCGCCTGGGGGCGGTCTCGGCCGACCTGGCCACCGACAACGACGCCCGGCGCCTGGAGGCGGCCGGCATCCGCTCGCGCGCCATCACCACCGGCCAGGCCTGCCACCTCGACGCCGAGCTGGTCCACCGCTCGCTCCACGACTTCCCCTGGCGCCAGACCGAGGTCTTCTTCATCGAGAACGTGGGCAACCTGGTCTGCCCGGCCATCTACGACCTGGGGCAGGCCGCCAGCGTGGTGGTGCTCTCGGTGACCGAGGGCGAGGACAAGCCGCTCAAGTACCCGGTGATGTTCCGGGCCGCCGACCTGGTGGTCATCTCCAAGGTCGACCTGGTCCCCCACCTCGACGTGGACCTGGCCAAGCTCCACGACGCGCTGGCCCGGGTCATGCCCAGCCCGCGCGCCATCGAGCTGTCGGCCCGGACCGGCCAGGGGGTGGAGGAGTGGGTGGCGTGGCTGGCGGAGCAGCGGGCACCGCTCGAGGGCGTCCCCCGGTGACCCGGATCGCCCGGGGCTCCTCGCCGTCAGCTGACGGCGAGGAGGACGGTGGCCGCGAGCAGCGCCCAGGGCAGAAGGCGCCGGAGCAGCTCCGGGAGGCGAGGGGGCTCGCCGCGCGCCGGGGGGCGCGCGCGGAGACCCGTGGCAAGGTCGGCATCCTGATCCATCCTGTCGCATCCTCTCCGGCACCCTCGAGACGGGCTAGGTGCACTCCCGGGAAAGCGCCTGGGCCACGGCCCTCCCGGGGCTCCCTCACCGCGCTGCGGCATGAGGGGGTACGCGCCAATCGTGGGATCGTTTCTATTCGCCCCACCCGGGCGTGTGGTGGGGTGTGGTAGGGTGCCTCATCGGGGGAGAGCCGTGTCGCCGGAGGGAACATGACTGATAGCAAAGAGAACGTGTGGAGCCTGGAGCAGGGTGAGGTGCGCAAGCCGGGGATCGCCCACGTCGTGGCCCTGGCGCTGTTCACCGGGATCGGGATCGTGGTGGGCACCTTCGGGAGCCTCGCCATCCCCATCGGCTTCGTCTCGGCCTTCTGGCCGGGCCAGGCCATCCAGGCGGTGGGCTCGGTCTGGTACGGCATGTGGGGCGGGATCGCCGCCTTCGTCTTCCCGCTCATCTCCAACGCCATGAGCGGCTCGGCCCCGCTGCCCGTGTCGCTGGCCTACATCCCCGGGAACTTCATCCAGGGCATCGCCGCCGGCTGGATCTTCCGCCAGCTGGCCCTGAACCCCAGCCTGAAGCAGGGGCGGGACTGGCTGTGGTGGACGCTGGTGGGGATCATCGGCGCCAACGCCATCGGCGCGCTGTGGGGCACCCTGGTGCTCCGCTGGTTCGGCCTCATCACCCCGGACGCGCACCTGGTGGCCTGGGCCGGCTGGTTCCTGGGCAACAGCGTGGCCTCCTGGATCCTGGGCGTGCTGATGCTCAAGTTCATCTCGCCGCTGGTGGTGAAGACCAAGGCCTTCTGCAAGGGCTACTGGGCGTAGGCTCCCTCGCTCGGGGCGCCGGGGATCGGGGAGGGGCCGCGAGGCCGCTCCCCGATCCGTCCCTGGCCCCCGGCCCGGCGGCCGGAGGTGCATCGTTGGACCGCACGACCCCGCAGGCACCGAGGATGCGGCGGACGCTCCTCGGGGTGGTCCCGCTGACCTCCCCCCTCTACGCCCTCCACCCCCTGACCCGCCTGTTCACCCTCGGCTTCCTGGGGGTGGTGTCGCTCTTCATCGACGTCCCGGAGGTCAACGCCGCCCTGGTGGTGTTCATCCTGCTCTACCTCCGGTGGGCCCGGGTCGACCTCTCCGGCCTCCGCATCTACCTGCCGCTGACGGTGACGGTGGCGATCTTCATGTTCGCCGTCTCGATCGGCTTCCCCAACCGGGACCCGTCGTTCCACACCTTCCGCTTCGCCGGGATCACCTTCTACGCCGAGTCGCTCTACTGGACCTTCGCCAGCTACTGGCGGCTCATGGCCATGCTCTTCGGCACCATCCAGTACTTCTCCACCAACCGGGAGCGGGAGACGCTGGTGGCCATCCGCTCCATGTGGATCCCCTTCGCCGTCACCTACTTCCTCAGCCTGGCGCTGCGGGCGGCGGGCATGTTCCTCGAGGACATGCGGGTCATCCGCGAGGCCGAGCGTGCCCGCGGCCTCGACGAGACCTCCCTCTCGCTCCGGGATCGCGCCAAGCTCTACGCCATGTACATGATCCCGCTCTTCACCATCGCCATCCGGCGGACCGACGAGATCTCCAACGCCCTCTTCGCCCGCGGCTACACCATCAGCGGCAAGATCGAGAAGGGCGGCAAGCGAAGCGACTACATCCACACCAAGTACCTCTTCCGGGCCCGGGATGCGGTGCTGATGGTGGGCATGACCGTGCTGCTGGTGGGCGTGGCCACCGCCCGCGTCTTCTTCGGCCAGCTCACGGTGGCGCAGTCGCCCCTGCGCCAGGCCTTCCTCCACGCGCTGGGAGGGAGCTAGGCCTTGAACGCCGTCACCATCCGCGGGCTGGGCTGGAAGTACTCGGGCCGGGACTCCTTCGCCATCGAGGGGGTGGACCTGGACATCGCCCAGAACGCCTTCGTGAGCGTGGTGGGGCCCAACGAGCACGGGAAGACCACGCTGGTCTCCTGCATCAAGGGGATCATCCCCCACAGCTTCCACGGGGTCTGGCGGGGCACGGTGGAGGTGCTGGGCCAGGACGTGCGCGAGCTCTCCGCCCAGCGCCTGGCGGAGCTGGTCGGCTTCGTGTTCGCCGACCCCGAGGCCCAGTTCACCTCGATGACGGTGGAGGAGGAGCTGGCCTTCGGGCTGGAGAACATCGGCCTCTCCCTGGCCGAGATCGACCGCCGGCTGGCCTGGGTGAGCGAGCTCACCGGGATCGGCGGGCTGTGGGACAAGTCCCCTTACGAGATCTCGGGCGGGCAGAAGCAGCGGGTGGCCATCGCCAGCGTGCTGGCCATGAAGCCCCGCATCCTCATCCTCGACGAGCCCACCTCCATGCTCGACCCGCTGGGCAAGGATGCCATCTTCTCCATCCTGGCCGACGTGAAGCGAGAGGCGGACGTGACGGTGGTGGTGGTCGAGCACAACGTCGAGCAGGTGGCGCCGCTCTCCGACCTGATGGTGCTGATCCACGGCGGCCGGGTGGCCCGCGCCGGCCCGCCGGAGGAGTTCTTCCAGGACTGCGACTGGCTGGTGCAGCACGGCATCCAGCCGCCGCAGGCCACCACGTTCCTCGACCGGCTGCGGCGGGAGGGCCTCTTCACCGGCAGGCTCTCCCCGCGGTTCGAGGAGGACGTGGCGGCGTTGAGGCAGCTCCTCGGGCCGCCCCAGGGCGGGGGGGGCGCGGCGTGAGCGGCCAGACGCTGATCCGGGTGGAGGACCTGGTCTTCGAGTACCCCGACGGCACCCGGGCGCTCGACGGGGTGACCCTCGGCATCGGGGAGAACGAGTTCATCGCCCTCATCGGCCAGAACGGCAGCGGCAAGACCACGCTCTCCAAGTGCCTGAACGGCATCCTCCGCCCGACCCGGGGCTCGGTGCGGATCGAGGACCTCGACACCCGGGAGCGGGGGGTCACCAAGCGGATCGTGACCAAGGTCGGGTACGTGTTCCAGAACCCGGACCACCAGCTGTTCAACAACACCGTCCACAAGGAGATCGCCTACGGGCCCCGCAACATCGGCCTCGACCACGACGAGGTCGAGGCGCGGGTGCGCGAGGCGGCCCGGGTCTGCGGCGTGCGGGAGGAGCTGTTCGGGGAGCACCCCTTCTTCCTCACCAAGGGGCTCCGGCAGCGGGTCTCCATCGCCTCCATCCTGGCCATGCGCCCCCGGGTGATCATCGTCGACGAGCCCACCACCGGCCAGGACCGGAGGCAGTCGGTGGAGGTGATGAACTTCCTCCGCGACCTGTGGGAGCGCAGCGGCCACACCGTGGCCATCATCACCCACGAGATGCCCATCGTGGCCGAGTACGCCCGGCGCTGCGTGGTGCTGGGCCAGGGCCGGGTGCTCCTCGATGCCTCCACCCGGGAGGTGTTCTCCCGCCCGGACGTCCTGGCCCGGACCTTCGTCAAGCCCCCGCAGATCACCCGGCTGGCCCAGGCCCTGGAGGACCGCGGGATCCGCCGGGATGTCCTCTCGGTGGAGGAGCTGCTGGAGGAGTTCCAGCGCAATCGCTCGCAGTGAACCGGGGGCCGGCCCGCAGCTGGGCCCGTCGGCCTCCACCGCAGGAGGCGCCATGCCGAGCGCGCTGGTCGTGAACCCGAACACCTCCCCGGCCATGACGGAGGAGATCCGGGAGATCGCCGAGCGGGTCTTCACCCCGCCCTGGAACTGCACCGTGGTGTGCGCCCCGGGCGGGCCCGAGTCGCTGGAGTCCTGGCGCGACTACGCCCTGGCGGCGGTGGCCACCATGCCCCTGCTCGAGGAGCACCGGTCGGCGGACGGCGTGGTGCTGGCCTGCTTCGGCGACCCGGGCCTTCCGGCGCTGAAGGAGGTGGCCGAGGTCCCGGTGGTGGGGATCGCCGAGGCGGCCCTCTCCCAGGCGCTGCTCCTGGGCGGACGGCTGGGCATCCTGGCCGGGATGTCCCGGGCGGTTCCGCTCATGGACGCCCTGGTCCGCGACTACGGCCTGGGGGAGCGGTACGCCGGGACGGAGAGCCTCGAGCTGCGGGTCTTGCAGCTCGGCGCCGACCGGGCGGCGACGCTGCAGGCGCTCACCGCGGCGGCCGGCCGGCTGGCGCGCCGCGGCGCCGACGTCCTGGTCCTGGGCTGCGCCGGCCTGGGGCCCTTCCGCGCCGAGCTGGCCGGGGCGGTCCCGCTGGCCGTGATCGACCCCGTGGACGCCGGCTGCCGCGCCCTGCGGGCGCTGGTCGAGGCGGGTCTCTCCACCGGCCGGGCCGGCCTCTACGCCCGCCCGCCGCCGCAGCGCATGAACCGCCTGGAGGCGGTCTTCTCGCCGGGGCTTTCCCGCCTCCTGGAGCGGTGGGGGCGTGGGGATGGGGAGGTGGAGCCATGACGGGTCGCAGGACGCTGTTCCGCGGGGGGACGGTGGTGGGGACGCAGGGGGCCTCGGCGGCGGATCTCCTGGTCGAGGGCGAGACGGTGGCGGCGCTGGGCCTCCCTGGCCGCCTCGACCGGGAGCAGCCCGACGAGGTGGTCGACGCCAGCGGGAAGCTGGTGCTGCCCGGGCTGGTCGACCCGCACCTCCACTTCGACTCCCCGTTCATGGGCACGGTCACCGTCCACGGCTACGGGCAGGGCACGGTGGCCGCGGCGCACGGCGGCGTGACCACCGTCATCGACTTCACCACCCAGCCCAAGGGCGGCTCCATCCTGGAGAACGTGGCCCGCAAGGAGGCCGACGCTCGTCAGTCCTGCATCGACTGGAGCGCCAGCGGGATCGTCCTCGACGCCAGCCCGGCCACGCTGGCCGAGCTGCCGCGCCTGGTCGAGGCCGGCCTCCCCACCTACAAGTGCTTCACCACCTACCGCCAGTCGGGCCGGCTGGTGGAGGACGCCGGCATCCTGGCGCTCCTCGAGGCCACCGCCCGCACCGGCGGCATGCTCATGGTGCACGCCGAGAACGACGCCATCGTGGAGCACGCCCAGGCGCGGGAGATCGCGGCCGGCCACCTCGAGCCCATCTACCACGCCCGGTCGCGCCCCCCCGCCGCGGAGGTGGTGGCCATCCGGCGGCTCATCGACCTGGTCCGGCAGGTCCCGGCGCCGCTCTACGTGGTCCACGTCTCCACCGGCGAGGGCGCCGCCCTGATCCGGGAGGCGCGCGAGGAGGGCCTCCCGGTCCACGGCGAGACCTGCACCCATTACCTGACCCTCACCGAGGAGGCCCTGCGCGGCCCCCGGGGACAGCTCTACATCTGCAGCCCCCCGCTCCGGCTGCAGGGCGACGTGGACGCCTTGTGGAGGGCGGTGGCCTCGGGAACGCTGGAGGTGGTCTCCTCCGACGACGCCGGCGTCTCGCCCGCAGACAACCTCCGCATCGGCGCCGGGCGGTTCGACAGGGTCCCGAGCGGACTGTCCGGCATCGAGGCCCGCCTGGCCGTCCTCTACACCGAGGGCGTGGCCAAGGGGCGCATCGGCCTGGAGCGGCTGGTGGCGCTCACCGCCTCGGAACCCGCCCGGCTGTTCGGGCTCTCGCCCAGGAAGGGCGTGCTGGCCCCGGGTGCCGACGCCGACGTGGTCGTCTACGACCCGGCGCCGGAGTGGGTCATGACCGCGGCCGCCCTGCACATGAGCACCGACTTCTGCCCCTTCGAGGGGCTTCGGGTGAAGGGACGGGTCCAGTCGGTGTGGTGCCGCGGATCGCCGGTGGTGCGGGACGGCGCCTTCGTGGGCCGGCCCGGGCACGGGCGGCGGGTGTTCCGGAGGCTGGCCGGGTAGGGGGGCACGTCGCGGGCGGCACCTTAGGCCGGCGCCCCGCCCGGCCCGCCCCGCCCCTCGTCCGACGAGGCGGCCTGATCGAGGATGGTCCGAATCCTGGCCAGGAGCGCGGCCGGCGTGAAGGGCTTGGGCAGGAACTGGACGCCGGAGTCCAGGACGCCGCGATGGTGGAGCACGTCCTGGGTGTAGCCGGACACGAAGAGCACGCTCAGCCCCTCGTGCCGGAGGCGGAGCACGCTGGCCAGCGCGTGGCCGTCCTGCCCGGGCATGACCACGTCGGTCACCACCAGGTGGGGCCGGTCCCCGTCGCGCGCCGCCAGCGCCAGCGCCTCCTCGCTGCCACCCGCCACCAGGACGCGGTACCCGGCGCCCCGCAGGGTGCGGACGGTGACCTCGCGCACCTGCCGGTCGTCCTCGACCACCAGGATGGTCTCGCTCCCCCCGGCCGCGGAGGGGGTGGCCGTGGCCGGCGCCGGGGCGCCGGGCCCGTGGTGCCGGGGGAAGCACACGGTGATGGTCGACCCACGCCCGGGCTCGCTCTCGACGTGGACCTCCCCCCCGCTCTGGCGAACGATCCCGTAGACGCTGGCCAGGCCCAGGCCGGTGCCGGCGCCGGGCGGCTTGGTGGTGAAGAAGGGCTCGAAGAGGTGCTCCTTCACCTCCGATGACATGCCTGCGCCGTCATCGCTCACCGCCAGCGAGACCCATTCGCCCTCTCCCGCTCGACCCGGCGCGCCGTCCGGCTCGTTCCGCGTCCGCAGGGTGAGGGTGCCGCCGCGGGGCATGGCGTCCCGGGCGTTCACCGCCAGGTTGAGGAGGACCTGCTGCATCTGGCCGGGGTCGCACAGCGTCCGCCACAGCTCCGGCTGCAGGTCCACGCGCAGGGCCACGTCCTCGACCAGCACCCGCCGGAGCATCCGCTCGGCGCCCCGCACCACCTCGTTGAGGTCGAGCGGCACCGGCTCGATCACCTGCTTGCGCGCGAACGCCAGCAGCTGGCGGGTGAGCTCGCTGGCCCGCATCGCCGCCGCGCGGATCTCCTCCACCTCCTCGCGCGGCGCCGCCCGCCCGGCGTCGAGGCTCTCCCGGAGCACCTCGGTGCTGCCCAGGACCACGGTGAGGAGGTTGTTGAAGTCGTGCGCCACCCCACCGGCCAGGCGCCCCACGCTCTCCAGCCTCTGCGCCTGCTGGAGCCTGGCCTCGACCTCGACCAGCCTCCGGGCCGCCCGGCGCTCGCGCGCCAGCGCCTGGCGCACCCCCAGGTGGAGGAGCAGCCCGGTGACCGCGACGAAGCCGAAGCCCTTGGCCATCGACCAGGCCTCGAGCTGCTCGCGGGACACGCTCAGGCTGGCGGCCAGCTGATCGGAGAGCGCGATCCAGGCGCCGGCCACCCCGACATAGGCGGCCGGGATCCAGATCTCGGGCCGCGCCAGCCGGGCCATTCCCCGGCGCGCCTCGCGGGCGGCCCGCTGGGCGGGCACCACAGCGCCGTCGGGTTGAGCCTGGTCGGTCACCATGGGGTCCAGGCGCGGGTCGGGTGCCCGTCGGGCCGGTCCCCCTCGCTCGCCCGATTCTCCACAGTGCGGTGATGCCCCGTCAAGGCGTGCCGGGCCACGGTACGGATGAGGCTCGACCCGGACAGGCGACCGGCCAGGCGCTGCGCCGGGCCCGGGCCCAGGACCGGCACCCCGGCCCGGGCGGCCAGCCGGCGGGAAAGTACCGCGCCGCCGGCTTCCACCGGAGAACCGGCGGACGATGGCCAGGAGCTTCGCCCTCGACGCGCCCGAGTCGACGGCCTGGGCCCGGCGACGGGTCCTGCGGCGAACCTAGCGCGCCCGCTCGGCCACCAGCGCCGCCAGCCTCTCCAGCGCCTTCTCCACCTGCCCCATGGCCGGGCCGAAGGAGAAGCGGACATGGGCGCGGAAGCGGGAGGCGCGCCGGGCGCGTCGCTTGCCCGGGTTCACGTCGAAGAACTCGCCCGGCACCACGATCACCTTCCTCTCCAGGGCCGCCCGGAAGAAGCCCATCCCCTCGTCGAGCGGCGGCGGCAGGTGGGCCACGTCGCCCCAGCAGTAGAAGGTCCCGTCGGGCGCCCGGTCGAAGCGGACGCCGATGGCCTCGAGCCCGGCCAGCATGCGCCGGCGCTTCTCGCCGAAGGCGCGATGGATGGCCAAGGTCTCGTCCCGCACCGGCCCCTCGGCCAGGAGGGGGATGGCGGCCCGCTGCAGGGGCTTGGAGCCGCCCCCGTCCAGGAAGGACCCCGCGCTGGCCACCGCCTCGATGACCGACCGCGGAGCCACCGTCCAGGTCATGCGCCAGCCGGGGTAGCGCCAGTTCTTGGTGAACCCGTCGAAGAGGATGACCGGGTCCCGGTCCACCTCCTCCACGTAGCGGGCCGCGCTCTCCACCGGGAGCCGGCCGGGGACCCCGGTCCACACGTAGTGTGAGTAGAACTCGTCGAGGAGCAGGGTGCAGTCGAGCTCCCGGGCCAGCTCCACCCAGCGCGCCAGCTCCTCGCCCTGCACCAGCTTGCCGGTGGGGTTGCAGGGGTTGGAGAGGAGCAGGGCCGACAGGCCCCGCCCGTTCACCTCGCGCCGGAGGTCCTCGACGGTGAAGGCGTAGCCGCGGTCGCCCTCGAGGAGGATGGGGATGGGGGTGAAGGTGCGGAAGAGGTCGAGCAGCTCCTCGTAGGCGGTGTAGTCGGGGAGGAAGTGGCCCAGGTTCACGTGGCCGAGCCCGGCCACCGCCCGGGTGAGCGAGCCGCGCCCGCCGCCGGAGATGGAGACGTTCTCGGCGGTGTACTGCGAGGGCAGGCCGCGCCGGTAGAGCCGGTTGTAGAGGGCGGCCACCTCCTCGCGCAGCTCCCAGATCCCCGCCACCGGCGCGTACTCCTGGTCGTCCAGGTCGATGGCCACCTGCTGCACCCGCGGCGGAGCGCCGGGCAGCGGCCCGGTCTCGGGCATGCCCTGGCCCAGGTTGCACCAGTCGAGGTCGGTGGTGGTGAAGCCGAGCCGGGTGGCCTCGGTGGTGGCGAAGATCACCCCGGTGCGGGGGACGGGGCGGAAGGACGAGAGGCGGGGGGGGAGCTGAGACGGGTCGTCGTTCACGGGACCGCGGAGCCTAGCACGCGCGCCCTGCGGCCGCGATCGCGGGCCGTGCGCCGCGGTCGCGCTCCCGCCGGCTCGCTCACCGGCACGGGCCCGCGGGGGCGCGGACCGTCGCCGGGCGAGGCGCTCGCCCGAGCGACCGTGCCACCCCGGGTCGAGCTCCCTCCAGCGGGGAGGTCCGCCTCGGCGGTGGCCTCGACCCGCGGTGCGGCCCGGCTTTGTCGTGCCGCCCTTCGCGTCCCGGGCACGCCCGCTGGGGCCCTTGGACGCCGTGGGCCCGGTCCCCGGTGCCCGCCGTGCACACCCATCGCTGCGGCGAGGTGCTCCTGGCCGGCTTGGTGCTGGTCGCGATCGGAGCGCTGGTTCGTCGGAGGGGACGGCTTCTGCGCCGCCTCCGCCCCGACCCGATCCGCCAGCTACCTCGCGGAGAGGGCCATCCCCGCGCTGGAAGGGATCGATGCAAGACCGCGAGTCCTGGTGGCGGGCGCGGGGAAGTCTGGGAGGTCACCCCGCAAATAGGCCGCTGACCCCTCCCGGGGGCTTCGCCGCCCCGATCTCGCCACGGCCAATGGGCGTGCCATAGTCCTCGCCACATCGGCTCGCGCCGGAGCTTGCAATCCCACGAACGTCGGGCCCACGGCCGGCCCTTCCCCGGCCCTTGCGGAGGCAGGCATGATCATCTTCAGCGGTCGTCGTCTCTCCACCGCCGCGGTCGCCGCGGCGCTCCTCGCCGCCTGCGGCGGCTCCAGCTCCCACAAGTCCCACGTCTCCCTCACCACCGGTGCCGCGGCGCAGGTGGTGATCGGCCAGGCCGACTTCGTCTCGGGGAGCGAGAACCAGGGCGGCTCGGTGGCCGCGAACACCATCAGCAGGCCGTGGGGCAGCCCCGCGGTCGTGGGCAAGGCGCTCTTCCTCCCCGACTTCGGCAATAACCGGGTGCTGGGGTTCAAGAGCGTGCCCTCGACCAACGGCGCCTCGGCGGACTTCGCGCTCGGCCAGAGCGACCTGACCAGCAACGGATCGGGGCTCTCCGCCACCGCCCTCTCCGCCCCGGAGGAAGTCTCCTCCTCGGCCGGCAAGCTGGTCCTGGTGGACGCCGACAACGCGCGGGTCCTGGTCTGGAACACGGTGCCCTCCACCACCGGCATGGCCGCGGACGTGGTGGTCGGCCAGGCCGACATGAGCAGCAGCAGCTCGGCCTGCGACGCCGCCACCCTGGAGGACTCCGAGGGGGCCCTCACCGCCCATGGGAAGCTCATCGTCTCGGACAAGGGCAACAGCCGCGTGCTGATCTGGGACACCATCCCGACGACGAACGGCAAGGCCGCCGACCTGGTGCTGGGGCAGGCGGACTTCACCCACTGCCAGACGAACGCCGGCGGGGCCGCCTCCGCCTCGACGATGAACTCCCCGGAGGGCGTCTGGAGCGACGGCACCCGCCTGGTGGTGGCCGACTCGCGCAACAACCGCATCCTCATCTGGAACGCCTTCCCAACCGCCAGTGGCCAGGCCGCCGACGTGGTGCTGGGCCAGGCGGACTTCACGGGCACCGGCTCCGACACCACCGCCACCGCCCTCAACTGGCCGGTGTCGGTCTCGTCCAGCGGCACCCAGATCGCCGTGGCCGACGCCGACAACAACCGCGTGCTGGTGTGGAACGCCTTCCCGACCGCGAACGGCGCGGCGGCCGACGCGGTGCTCGGGCAGCCGGACTTCACCTCGAGCGGCACCGGCACCTCGGCCACGGCCATGTCCAAGCCCGGCAGCGTCCTGCTCACCGGCGACATGCTGGTCGTCGGGGAGTGGAGCAACAACCGCTACCTCATCTTCCAGTAGGAAGCGCGGCCCTGCCGCCCGGGGCCGGCCCGCGGGCCGGGCCCCGGGCGCGCGGCCTCACAGCCCGGCCTTCTCGCGGATGAAGCGGCGCGCCTTGATGGCGTACTCCAGCGGGTTGGCCTTGGCCGGGTCCTGCTCCGCCTCCACCACCATCCAGCCGGAGTAACCCGCCTCGTCGAGGATCCGGAAGAG